>JAFGSZ010000008.1 GCA_016934395.1 Bacteroidales bacterium | reverse complement strand
TTCAGCCTCATGCAGGGTAATATTCGTTTTTTAATTTTTTATTTTATAAATAATTTTCAGGATTTGCCCGTAGGGCATTTAACATTGTATTCAAATAATCCAGGATAAAATAAATACCCGGTAGGGGTTAAACTGAATCATCAAAAAAATTGTACGGGTATAACAGATTTTCCCGGGCTCATTTTTTCTTAATTATTGAAAAGACATCCCCTGCGGGGAATTTTTAATTCATTTAATTTTCCAATAACAATTGAACCGCTACGCGGTAAATTTAGATTAAACAAAAAAAATACAAAATCATTAGACTCAATATTGCAAAAAACATGAATATCAGAACTATAATTTACTAAACGATAAATTAAAATTCCCAACACTGGCGCGCGTTTTCAAACACGTACCTTTTTTATTGAACCCTTCGAGGGTTTCAAACCCTCGAAGGGTTTTTATTCTGATTCTCGCAGGGTTACTGATTTTCTTTGTCGGAAAGTATTTTCGGTTGTATCCTTTATTATTTTAATAATTCAAATTAGAAGCCAGCCATCGTTCAACCTGGTCCGGCGAAACCTGTTTTCTTTTGGCGTAATCTTCAACCTGGTCGCGGCCGATTTTTCCTACAAAGAAATATTTCGATTTCGGGTGTGCAAAAACCAGTCCGCTAACAGAAGCCGCCGGAAACATAGAATAACTTGATGTTAAGCTTATTCCGGTTTTATTGGTAGCATCTAGCAGGTTAAACAATGTTTCTTTTTCCGAATGGTCGGGACAGGCAGGATAACCATGGGCCGGCCGGATTCCCTGGTATTTTTCCAGGAGCAGGGCATTGAGGTCAAGGTTTTCGTTAGGATTAATACCCCAGTATTCTTTCCGTATTTTCAGGTGGATAACTTCGGTCAGCGCTTCGGCAAGCCTGTCGGCAAGCGCTTTAATCATGATCCCCTGATAATCATCGAGGTCTTTTTCAAATTCTTTAAGGATATCTTCAATTCCCAATCCGGTGGTTACAGCAAAAGCGCCGATATAATCATTCAGTCCGCTTTCTCTGGGGGCAATAAAATCAGAAAGGCATAAATTCGGAAGCCCGTCTTCTTTTTTTGTCTGGTTTCTTAAATTCACAAAACGTGAGATAACCTTATTCCGCTTTTCATCAGCATACACTTCAATATCGTCGCCTACCGAGCTGGCAGGGAAGAAGCCGATCACAGCTTTTGCCTTTAGCAGTTTTTCTTCAATAATCCGGTCCAGCAGTTTGTTGGCATCGTCGAATAATTTCCGGGCTTCTTCACCTTGTTTTGGATCATCCAGAATATCAGGGAATTTTCCCCGAAGCTGCCACACCACAAAGAAAAACACCCAGCTTATATACGGACGGATTTCTTCAATAGGAAAATCTTCAAAAACCTTAGTGCCCAGGAATGACGGCTTGTAAATGTCCTCCGGTTTCCAGTTGATTTTTAAGGCATTTTTCCGGGCTTCTTCCAGCGAGATAAAGTCCACTTTAGATTGTGCCCCGGAATAGGTTTTTAACAATTCTTCATACTCCTTTTTAATGCTTTCAACATAAGCTTTTTTGGTGTCGCTTTTAAAGAGGCTGCCCACTACACCTACACTTTTTGAGGCATCTTTAACATGAATAACAGGGGCATGATAATTCGGCACAATTTTTACTGCCGTATGGATTTTCGAGGTCGTGGCTCCTCCAATCAACAATGGAATATTCAAATTCCGTTTCTCCATTTCTTTTGCAGCATCGGCCATAATTTCCAGCGAGGGGGTAATTAGTCCGCTAAGTCCGATAATATCAACCTTTTCTTTTACTGCAATATCAAGAATTTTTTCCGTAGGTACCATTACTCCCAGATCGATAATTTCGTAATTGTTGCAACCCAGTACCACACCCACAATATTTTTCCCAATATCATGCACATCGCCTTTTACCGTGGCCATTAATATTTTTCCGGCAGAGCTGCTTGTGGTATCCCCGTCAGTAAGTTTTTCCTGTTCAATATAGGGAAGTAATACAGCAACGGCTTTTTTCATTACCCGGGCGCTTTTTACTACCTGTGGTAAAAACATTTTTCCAGATCCGAATAGGTCCCCGACAATATTCATACCGTCCATTAAGGGCCCTTCAATAACATTCAACGCACGGGGATACTCTTTACGTGCCTCCAGCGTATCGTCTTCAATAAAATCAACAATTCCTCGTACCAGGGCGTGTTTTAATCGCTCCTGTACAGAAGTATGGCGCCATTCATCCTTCACCTCCTCTTTTTTATCCGATTGTTTTGCAGTTTCAGCATAGGATATTAAACGTTCCGTTGCATCCTTTCGGCGATTTAATATAACATCTTCCACCAGTTCCAGCAGGTCTTTAGGAATATCGTCATATACTTCGAGCATGGCAGGATTTACAATGCCCATATCCATTCCGGCTTTCGTGGCATGAAACAAAAAGGCGGAATGCATAGCTTCACGAACCAAATTATTGCCCCTGAATGAAAAGGATAAATTACTCACTCCTCCGCTAACCTTTGCATAGGGAAGGTTTTTTTTAATCCATTTTGTAGCCTCTAAAAAATCTACTGCATAATTGTTATGTTCTTCTATACCGGTGGCGATTGCCAGAATATTAGGATCAAAAATAATATTCTCGGGTGGAAAATTAATTTCATTCACCAGAATGTCATAACATCGTTTGCAGATGGTGGTTTTTCGTTCAAAACTATCGGCTTGTCCTTTTTCATCAAAGGCCATAACCACAACTGCAGCTCCATACTGGCGGACTTTTCGCGCATGGTTCTTAAAAACTTCTTCCCCTTCTTTCAGACTTATGGAATTTACAATGGATTTTCCCTGGGTACATTTCAGACCGGCTTCAAGCACCGACCATTTAGAGGAATCGATCATTATCGGCACACGGGAGATATCGGGCTCTGCTGCCACCAGGTTTAGAAATTTCACCATGGCTTTTTCTGCATCAAGCATGGCATCGTCCATACATATATCAATCACCTGGGCTCCGCCTTCCACCTGATTTTTAGCCACAGACAAGGCTTCATCGTATTTTTCTTCCCGTATTAAACGGGCAAACATTTTTGAACCTGCCACATTGGTACGTTCACCAATATTGATAAAATTACTTTCTTTGCTGATAGTAAGTGGTTCAAGTCCGCTCAACCGGGTTTGTTTTGGAATTTCAGGAATATTTCTCCTGTTGTATTCTTTTGCCATTTCGGCAAATTTATGGATGTGACCGGGTGTGGTACCACAGCACCCCCCAATAATGTTTACCGTATTTTTATCGAGATATTCTTTAATCTGGGAAGCCATAAATTCGGGCGTATCATCATATCCGCCAAACTGGTTAGGCAGTCCGGCATTAGGATGTGCGCTCACAAAATAGGGTGACCGTTTGCTTAATTCTTCCACATAAGGCAACATATCTTTTGCTCCCAGCGCACAATTTACGCCTACGCTTAATAAATCGAGATGGCTCACTGAATTCAGAAAGGCCTCTATAGTCTGCCCTGATAATGTTCTCCCGCTTTGATCGGTTATGGTGCCCGAGATCATTATGGGCACTTTTTTATTTTTACTTTTAAAAACTTCTTCGATGGCAAAAAGCGCTGCTTTTGCATTGAGGGTATCGAATACGGTTTCGATCAGCAGCAGGTCCACATCGCCATCCATTAACCCGTTTACCTGTTCACCGTATGCAAGTACAAGATCATCGAAAGTAACTGCACGATATCCGGGATCGTTCACATCGGGAGAGAGGGAAGTTGTTTTATTGGTTGGGCCCAGAGAACCGGCAACAAACCGGGGTTTGTCCGGGTTTTGCTGTGTAAATTGATCAGCAACCTCACGGGCAAGTTGTGCTGAGACCAGATTTAATTCGTAGGCCAGGTCTTCCAGATGATAATCGGCCAGTGAAATACGTGTTGAATTAAAAGTATTGGTTTCGATGATATCCGCACCGGCTTCAAAATATTTAGTATGTATCTTTTTAATGATATCGGGTTTTGTTATGGAAAGCAGGTCGTTATTGCCTTTCTGATCGTATGGAAAATCTGCAAACCGGTCTCCCCGGTAGTCTTCTTCTTCGAGCTTATATTCCTGGATCATACTCCCCATGGCCCCGTCCAGGATTAAAATTCTGTTTTCCAGTTCCTTTTTAATATCTGATTTATTCAATGCCATATACAATATCTTTTTGTATAAATTTATTCGTCTTCTTTAATTTTCAACAATACAACAAGGGATTATCCTGATTGTTGCGTTTTATTATTATCTCCCGCCAGCCGGGTAGGTTTTAGCACCTTACAACTCAGGTTTGCGCAGGTTGCTAGGGTTTCACAGAGCCTAATCTCTCCACCCTTCTTAATAATTCAAAAACGCTCCCGGAATTGAGGAATTTGAATTTTAAACAAATTTAGAGATAAAAAAGTATTTTAACATAAATTATCCCAACAGTTTTGATATCGCCTCTATATTACGCTGGTTTTTTACATCTTTGGATTCCGGAGTATATAAATAATCAATTAAATCCTGGTAGCGTTCGGTAATTTTTCCTCGGACCATTTTCAGGGTGCTGTTCATCAATTGATTTTCTTCGGTAAATCCTTCTTTAAGAATTCCTATAGATGCCGGTAACCAGCGCTGCGGAAACATATGGTCGAATTTATTACCTGTGCGGTAGGCATTTATTTCCGTCTCAATAAAATCAAGTGTTTTTAGTTTTCCTTCCGGGGAAGTGATATTTATTCCGTTTTCATTGGCCCATCTTTTTAATGCTTCCTTATTTGGATACACAAGAATCACTGTGTAGGGTTTCTGATTATTATAAAGTATACACTGATCAAGATAGGGTGATTGTTCCGTTAATGCTTCTTCAATCCCTTCGGGACTGTATTTTTCCCCATCATCGGCAATCAAAAGGCTTTTAAACCTGCCCAGCACATAAAGAAAACCGTCGCCGTCCATATAGCCCAGGTCGCCTGTATAAAGCCATTCTCCTTTTATGGTTTCACTGGTGGCCTCTTCATTTTGCCAGTAGCCTTTCATCACATTTTCTCCCTGAATCACAATTTCCCCTTTTTCTCCAACAGGTACTTCATTTCCATCATCGTCACAAATTTTACATTCCATAAAATCGGCAATTTTACCTGATGAGCCCATTTTGTGAATGGTGGGATTATTGGAGGATATCACCGGAGAGGCTTCCGAAAGTCCATAACCCTGGTACATTGGCATACCTATGGCATAAAAAAATCGTTGCAGTTCAATATCAAGCAATGCGCCACCGCCAATAAAAAATTCCAGGTTTCCTCCAAAATTCGCCCGGATTTTACTGAAGATTAATTTATCATAAAGCATGTACATCGGCTTTTTGAAAATTTTCAGTCCTTTACCTTTATTAAATCCGTTTCCATTATATGAATAGGCAAGATTCAGAGCTTTTTGAAATAACTTTTCAACCTTAGGTCCTTTTTCCTGAATGGCTTTTTCAATGTTTTTTTTGAAATTTTTGGCCAGGGATGGAACACTTAACAGAAAATGAGGCTGGATTTCTTTTATATTTCCCGGTATGTTTTTAAGAGTCTCCATAGGAGTAGAGCCTAATTTAATGGACGCCAGACTGGCGCCGCATGACATTAATGCATATATGCCGCAGGTATGGGCAAATGCATGGTCCCAGGGCAGAATAAGCAAAGTTTTCCAATGGGGCGGCATTGTAAAAAGGGTTAAGGATTGCTCCACATTTGCCGTATAGTTGCGGTGTGAAAGAATAATACCTTTTGGATCTGCCGTTGTGCCTGAAGTATAACATATATTGGCATAATCATCAGGTGCTATGGATTTATATCTTAGTTCAAATTTTTCCCGGTTGTTTTTTAAATACTCATCTCCCAGAAGTAAAATATCATTAAAAAATATTTCATCTTTTTTATAGCTTTCTTTAGCATCAAGCAGTATTATTTTTTTAAGTTCCGGTAAATCTTTTTTTATACTTTCTACTTTTTCGGCCTGGGTTTTAGAAACAATTACCATTTTTGTCCCTGAGTGTTTAAGCCGGAATTTAATCTCGTTGGGTTCTCCCAGTTTTACAGAAAGAGGAACATTAATTGCACCCGCGAAAAGTATACCCAGCTCACTGATTACCCAGTTATTACAACCGGCAGCAAGTAAAGCCAGACGATCGCCCTTATTAATACCTAAACTCATTAAACCAGCGGCACATCTGAATACGGAATCTTTTACTTCTTTGTAACTTGTGCCAACATAATGGTTATTGGGTTTCTCTAGTAGGAACGGATTGTCAGCGTAACGATCTACGCTGGCTAAGAAAAGTTCATTGATTGTTTTCATTCTGGAAGCATTGGGTTAAGGAAGCCAATATATATAAAATTTCAATTTTATTGACTGATTCACAAAAAAAATTGATCCTTAACTAAAAGCAGAATGAGGTATTTTATCCGGAATATTGCTGTTTACGTGGTGATTTTTTTCTTTTTAATAGAGGTATACTGACGAAGAAATGTTTCCATTTGAGTAAACAAAAGATTTAAATTTATTGGTTTTGTTACATATCCGTCGCATCCTGCCTCAAAACATTTCTCTTTCTCATCGTTCCACGAATTGGCTGTTTGGATAACAATGGGCAGATACGGTCGAAAAGACTTTATAGTAGTTGTAGCCTGGTAACCATCAACATCGGGCAATTGAAGATCCATTAAAACGATATCGATTTCATCATTGTTAGTGCAATAATCGATAGCTTCCTGGCCTGTTTTGGCCCAGATTACCTTAATACCGGTTCTTCGTTTCAAAACAAGTTCCATGTATTTGTAACTTATTTCATCGTCTTCAACCAGCAGGGTTGTATATTTTTTCCAATCGTATATCATCGAATTCATATAATAATTAGTAATGTAGGTGTTTTTAAATACCTGAATTTAATTTACTGTTATATACGGGCTGAATTTAAAAATGATGGTTAACATTGACGAAAGAACAAATACTTTTACATAAAAGTGTTGTTGTTTGTGATTAAAATGAATCCTGCAGGCTTATATAATACAGTATTTATTTCGCATTTAAACAGAACGCTTAAATATGACAAAACACATTGAATAAGAACCTAAAAATTAATATTTTAAATCTGGTTTACAGACACTAAAAAATTAAATTATGAGATCTGATGCGTATACCAGAATCCAGGATTTGTTGCAGTTTGGCGAATTTGGTGATGTGAATCCTTCAATTACCGATTCGTCTACCTACACCTTTCTTGAGGCCAATGAGATGATAGAAACGTTTCATGGAAAATCCTCCGGCTGTTTTTTATATTCAAGGCATTGGAACCCCAGCAATAAATACCTGGCTGATGCAATTTCGGCAATGGAGAATACTGAAAGTTCATGGATTACAGCTTCCGGAATGGCTGCTATTACCTGTGCCATACTGCAACTTTGTAATACCGGCGACCACCTGATTACCAGTGTTACAACCTATGGGGGAACGTATGCATTCCTTAAGAATTATTTACCCAAATTTAATATCGATGTGAGTTTTGTAAATATTAATGATCTGGATAGCGTTCGATCGGCCATTCAGCCGAACACAAAATTAATATATACCGAATCAATTACGAATCCCTTATTGCAGGTTTCAGATATTCCGGAACTGGCAAAGATTTCACAGGCACATAATATTCACTTAATGGTAGATAATACTTTTTCTCCAATGATAATAAGTCCGGCTGAACTTGGCGCTGATATCGTTGTGTACAGTATGACAAAATTTATTAATGGTAAAAACGATTGTGTGGCCGGGGCTATTTGCGGAAAACAACAATTTGTTGATGATTTGTCGAATGTGAATAGTGGTACAGCCATGTTACTAGGTCCGGTTCTTGATCCTTTGCGCTCATCGTCGATATTAAAAAACCTGCATACCTTGCATATTCGGATGAAACAGCATAGCAAAAATGCTCAATTTCTGGCCGAACATCTTACTGAACTTGGAGTACGGGTAATATATCCCGGGTTAAAAAGTCATCCGCAACACGAGTTATTAAAAAAGATTATGAACCGTGAATACGGTTTCGGTGGTATGATGGCCATAGATGTAGGATCAGCAGAAAAGGCCAGTGAACTGATGCAAAAGATGCAGCAGGAACAGGTTGGCTATCTTGCAGTAAGTCTGGGGTATTTTAAAACTTTATTCAGCAATTCGGGCAGAAGTACCTCTTCAGAAATCCCACTCGACGTGCAAAAAGAAATGGGCCTTTCAGAAGGGCTGATCCGATTTTCTGTGGGTTTAGATAATGATATTGAAAGATCTTTTAAAAAAATAAAAAGTTGTCTGGAAAGTTCCCGTCTTCTGTAAAAAAAATATAGTAATCTTTTCGACCAAACTGTCTGATTTCTATTTCTCCTTCTTCAATCTTTTTATAATTTTGAACTATACTATTATTTTCGTTGTTACTGAAAAAAAAATAATTGAGTTATGTCATTTACTTTAGAAATTGGAAAACAAGCCCCGGATTTTAATTTACCGGCAACGGATGGTGAAAGATATTCTTTATCTGACTTTGATAATTTTAAATATTTGGTGGTGTTTTTTACCTGTAATCATTGTCCCTATGTGATCGGCTCGGATGAGATCACCCGGCAGACTGCGGAAAAATATGCCCTGAAGGGTGTAAAATTTGTAGCAATAAATTCTAACAGCGCCAAAACCTATGAATCGGATGACTTTCCGTATATGGTAAAAAGAATGGAAGAACATAAATTCCCCTGGGTATACCTTTGGGACGAATCGCAGGAAATAGCATTAAAATACGGAGCGCTGCGCACACCTCATTTTTATGTTTTTGATGAAAACCGGAAACTTGTATATACCGGCAGAGGTATAGATAATCCAAAAGACCCTTCAAAAATGACAAAAAATGATCTTGATAAAGCCCTGTTAGAAATTACTAATGGAAAAGATATTAGTAATCCGGTTACCAATCCTATCGGTTGTAATGTAAAGTGGGATGGTAAAGATGCCCACTGGATGCCTGCTGATGCCTGCGACTTGATCTGATAATCCAATTTACAGGAATTTTTTTCCTTTAAAATCCGGTAACAGAGGATTCATTAAAATGGTATTATTAAACAGGGAATCCGCGAAAATATTTCATAAACTGAACACGCTCATAAGCTGCGGGATCTTTGCTTTTTTTCTGACTTAATTTTCCTCTGAAATCCTCGATGGTTTTAAAACCTTTTTTACCCATCCATTCCTCAAGTTCGTCGAGCATACGGGTAATCTGTCCCGGCCCCTTTTTATAAATTGTTGAAGCAATTTCCACGGCATTTGCCCCTGCCAGTAATTGTTTGGTTAACGCGCTCCCGTCATGCACCCCTGTTGATGCAGCAAGACTGCATTCCACACGTTCAGCCATAATGGCGATCCAGCGTAGTGAGAGATAAAAATCAGAAGGACTGCTCAATACACCTCCTGAGGTAATTTCAAGCGAATCGAGATCAAAATCGGGATTGTAAAAACGGTTAAACAATACAAGGCCTGCAATTCCGCTTTGTGATAGTTTATTTAAAAATGAAGCTAAGTTTGAGAAATAGGGACTAAGCTTAATGATTAACGGAAGTTTAATCTGGCTTCTTACTTCTTCGATAATCTCAAAATAGATTTTTTCATTATCCTGGGCTGACCGTTTTATATCGCTTGGAAGTATAAAAATATTGAGTTCAAGGGCATGCGCCCCGGCCGATTCTATTAGTTTCGGAAAATAGGTCCATTGTTTTGCACTTATACAATTTATATTGGCAATTATGGGTATGTTAGCTGAATTTCTGGATTTTTCAATAAGGTTTAAAAAATCTGTTGTGCTTTCTTTTTTGTAGATGGTATCTTCATAAAAATCCAATGCTTCGGGATAAATAGAAATTTCCGAATTCATCGAATTAATATTGGCCTTCATTTCACGCAGTATCTCTTCTTCAAAAAGTGATTTTATTACTACGGCTGCGGCCCCCTTATTTTCAAGTTCTATAATGTTCTCAAGAGAATCTGTAAGGCCTGAACTTCCAATAATTATTGGGTTTTTTAATTTTATTCCTGCAAATGACGTGCTTAGATCGATCATGTTTATTAGCTTGGTTTACCGAGAATAACAATTTTTTTCAATATAGGTTTACTAATGACTCTAAAAAATGATTTGTTATTTTTTACCATAATGATATTTTCAAATTTAAACCCTTTTAATATGCTGTTAGATAGTAGTCTGTATATTCTGAAAAATTCAATTTTTTATATAAATTTTTCATGCTTCTTCGTTTCCGGAAAATGTTTAAAATACACTATTCGTTTAATTACCAATTACTAATGAGAGTATTCTGTTAAAGTAAATATACGTTGCTTTTTATCTACAACGTCTGAATTTAAGTATTCATGTTAACATTCTTATTACTAAATATAAAAGCTGAAATATTTTTTCAACAGAACACTTATTGTAATTGTTAAGGCTAACAGATGAATTAATTATCATTTTCAACAACATAATTATTTTATTAATCGTATGAATGAATTATCTTAATGCCTAAAACAAATACTATGAGACCAATAATTCTGTTAATAGTTATTCTGAGCATCTTTTCGGGCGGCTGTAAATATTTGAAAAAACAAAAGATGTTTTCGAAAAATCTGGATACTCTTGTGAATTCAGATACAGCCGTCGCAGAAATAGCAAATGATACTATTACTTTTGCCGCAGTTACTGAAAATGTAAATGATATATTTGAAGAACCCAAGGTTGTTAAACCCATTGTATCTCCTGATGGCAGGTATTTTATGATCGTTGGCAGTTTTCAGTATCAAACCAACGCTGAAAAATATGTTAAAAAACTGGAGAATATGGGTTATGCGGCCCGTGTAATTCCTTCTGATATCGGATACTATAGAGTTTCAGCACAAACCTACAGCACCTTACAGGGAGGATTGGATGATATCCCAAATTTCAGATCAGCAGTAACACCGGGTGCCTGGGTACACATAAAAAAAAGATAGAAATCGAAACTTCTATCTTTTATAATTCTATTTTATATTAAAATTTAGTTATTGCCGGTCATTATAAATAATGGCTGGAATTCAAAACTTTTATAGTGCGGACGTAAACGGTCTGCATTGTAATGACGTTTTACATCAACCTGTTTGTTGGTACTGGTTACCACGTCAATCGGAGCATTGTCATATCTGCCGTTTCTTAAAACCACCAGTCTTCCGTGTATGCCTTTTAAAATCAGATCAAGAGCAAGGTTTCCATATGCCATCGGAACAATTGAATCAATGGCATCCGGATCACCGCCACGAACAAGATAGCCCAGCTGCTGGGTAATAACATTTACCCTTCGTCCTTCATTAAATTTCGGAGAGAGTTCCCGTATTTTAATAGAAACTGCATCACCAATTCCACCTAATTTTTTATGCCCGTAGGCATCTTTTTCATTAGACAGGAAAATCATTTCTTTAGCGCCTGAAAACATAGCTCCTTCAGACACCAATACCACAGAATACTTGCTGGGGTTTTTATTTCTGTCATCTACCAGCAATTTGGTAAGTTTTTCCACATCAAATTTATATTCAGGTATAACACACCGGTTTGCTGCACCGGCCATGGTAGGCAACATAGCTGTAAATCCGGCGTATCTTCCGAACACTTCCAACACCAATATTCTTTCATGAGAACCCGCCGAGGTTCTAAGTGTATTGCACATATGAATGGTACGGGTAACACAGGTGCTGAACCCGATACAATAGTCTGTGCCGGGCACATCATTATCCATGGTCTTTGGTATGGCCACCACTTTTACGCCTTCAGCATATAGCCGAACGCCGTAACTTAATGTATCGTCACCACCGATTGGAATTAAATAGTCAATTCCCAGGTATTCAAGGTTTTTAATAATTTCAGGTGTCAGATCGTTTATTTCGTCTGTATATTTATCTTTATATTGATTTGGTACATTAATTTTAGGAACATGACTGGGTCTGGTTCTTGATGTGTGTAAAAATGTACCCCCGGTCCGGCCGGCTTTATTTACAATATCTTCGGTAAGCACCATATACTTATCGCTGTTATCAGCTTTTTTATCCCGTATAAATTCTAATATTCCGGCCCAACCCCTGCGAAGACCAATTACCTGGTAACCTTCCCTGATCGCACGAATGGTAATAGCCCTAATTGCAGGATTCAGGCCGGGGACGTCGCCACCACCTGTTAATATTGCAATTGTACCCTTTTTTCTTTTTATATTGACCATGGTTTATGTTGTTTTTATATTATCACTGTGTATCGTGCCTATAAATATATTAATTTTTTACAATTGATCCTGCTGATCATATTATAAAAGTAATAATTAGGAAGTACAAAAGCGAAGGTAAGAAATAAAATATGTGAATAAAAAGGATTGAATATGCAGAAATTAAAAAGGATCAGGATGTGAACTATCCTGATCCTTCTGTATGTTACCAGTTCAGAAGTTTGAAAAAATCATAATCTTCCGGGTTTTCCATAAAGTTTTTAACAGCTTTATAATCGTTTTTAGTGATATAATGCAGGTTATTCCTGTAGACCAGTTGCACCCTTTCCGAGTCTATATTCACCAACCGTGGTTTAACCTTTCCTTTTTCATCCTCAACATCTTTTAAAAACAATGGAGAAATATTACCGGCCGGATCTGCGGTTACCATACAACCTGTAACGCCATCTTTATATAGTTTGTACACTCCCGTTCCCAGTAAGGTGGCATATGCAAGATCGTATGCTATAGGGCGGCAACAACGTAATTCATATCCGAGTTCATTAGGCCGGCTTTTAATATCCAGCCCCAGTTTTTTTAATTTTCGTTGTACTAACATATTAAAAATATGCGACTTACTTACATTTCCAAGTTCAGGATGTCCATGGTCATCATAGGTGAAATTTATTCCTGTTCCTTCAATTTCTTCATCGCTCATAAAATGAAAAACCCCTTCACTTACTACAGCTACGCCATAACTAATACCGAGAATTTTTCTTTTTATCATCGATGAGATGATCATTTTGGTGATCTTATCGAAAGTGGCTTTGGTTTTATTAAACATTTCAGGAATAATAATCATAGGATAATGGCATGCGGTGCCAATACCAAATGCCAGGTGGCCGGCTTCACGTCCCATTGCTGAAACAACAAACCAGGTGCCGCTGGTCCGGGCATCTTCGTAAATAGTATTCCCCAACCTTACACCTTCTTCTTTTGCAGAATGATATCCGAAAGTCGGACTTCCTTCAGGTAAGGGAAGATCATTATCTATAGTTTTTGGAACATGTATGTTTGAAACATTTAATTTTTTTGAGATCAGGAATTTAGCAATGCGGTTGGCTGTAGATGCTGTATCGTCTCCACCGATTGTTACTAAAAGCTTCACATTATTTTTCACAAAGAATTTTTCATTAAACTCTTCATTCTTTGGCTTATACCTGCTCATTTTTAAAGCAGATCCGCCCCGGCTGTATATTTTATCAGCAAATTCAAAATCGAGATATTCAAAATGGGGTTCATCCGTAAATAATGTTTTATAACCTTCATGAAGACCTAGAACATTAAATCCTGCCTGAACAAATACTTTCGTTACCGATCCTATTACCGTATTTATACCGGGAGCCGGACCACCTGCACATAAAATTGCTACAGCTTCTTTCATAATAAATAAACGTATATATATTTAACTTAGATTTATTTCGTAATCAGGGAAATGATTTATTTCAGGCTGCAAAGATGATAATATATTTTCAAAAAATGAATTTTATCATACCATGGAAAATAAAAAATAATCTAATTGCAAATAATTTATATTGAATAGAAATAATTTATCTTTAACCCTATAATTCAATCATTTTTCTGTGGCATAAAAAATTATTCTATTTTTGACCTCTGTTTTAAAATTATAATATTCTTCGATTCCATTTATTCATGAAAAAACCCTCCTTAATATTCCGATGGCTTGTTTTGTTTGTTGTTAGCCTGGCAATGTTCGGAAATTATTATTTGTACGACAGCATTGCCCCGGTGGCTGATTTACTTACCTCTCAACTTGGATTTTCTGCAAAAAATATCGGGCAATTGTATTCGTTTTACAGCTATGCCGCTATTGTAGCATTAATATTCGGGGGAATATTTATTGACCGGTTTGGCACAAGTATTTCGATTATCTTGTTTGGAACAATATGCAGTTTGGCCGGGGTGATGACGATGATTTCTCCTGATATTCGTGTTATGATTGTGGGGCGCACTCTTTTGGGTATAGGGGCGGAACCATTGATTGTCGCTATAACAGTTGCTATTGCCAAATGGTTTAAGGGAAAGGAAATTGCTTTTGCAATGGGGATAAATCTCTTCATTGCACGCGCAGGTTCTTTTTTTGCAGATCGTTCACCTTCAATTCTAAAAAACTTCTTTGTTGATTGGCAACAGCCTTTAAAGATTGCTGCAATTATTGGTATCTTATGTTTTTTGGCAAGCGTTGTATATTATTTTCAGGAAAAATACGGGAAGAAAAAATATGAACTGAGTAAAGCCGGAGAAACAGACAAGTTAAGTTTTAAAGGACTGATTACATATAATAAGTCTTACTGGTTGATTGTTGCGTTGTGTTTTACTTTTTACTCAACGGTGTTTCCCTTCAGATCGTTTGCAATTATATATTTTCAGGATTTTCACCATCTGGAAAGAAGCGCTGCCGGTAACCTTCTTAGTTTTCTTCCCATAGCGGCTATGTTTGCCACTCCATTAATAGGTTTACTAGTTGATGTAATTGGCAAAAGAGCTTCATTAATGTCTCTTGGCGCCATAATGATTATGCCCGTTTTTTTATTAATGACCTATTCGTCGTTAAATTTACATATTTCTATATCATTATTAGGAGTAGCTTTTTCACTGATACCCGCGATAATGTGGCCTGCGGTGGCTTTTGTAATTGAGGAAAAAAAACTAGGCAAGGCCTATGCTTTAATGACGTTATTGCAACAGGCAGGTGTTGCCGGAATGAATGAACTGATAGGTCGCCTGAACACATTTGAAGGAGCATCTGCCGTAAATCCGGGAGGTTATGTTCCCATGATGTGGGTTTTAAGTTTCTTTGGAATTTTAGGCCTGGTGTTTGCTTTGTGGTTAAGGAAAATAGAAACAGGACCCAAGGCGCATGGCCTGGAAAAAGGCACTATTTAACCTCATCTTGTTTTAATTTGTTAGGGAATTTCTTTTGAAAATAAAACAAAATTGTTTTAAAAGTAAATTGTAGCTTTTCTTTTTGGCCCGACCGAAACTATTTTAATGCGTATTTTCACCGAATCTTCAATAAATCTTATGTAATCCAGTAATTCTTTTGGCAGGTCTTTTTTATCTGAAATTTCGGATATATCCTCAGACCATGCGGGAAGTTCAGTATATATCGGTTCCAGGGTTTCGTTAATTGTAAACGGCATCATGTCAAGAGTTCCTTCACTAGTCTTATACGAGGTGCATACTTTAATTTTTTCAAATCCTGATAACACATCGGCCTTGGTCATAATTAACTGGGTAACCCCGTTGATCATGATTGAATATTTAAGCGCAGTAAGATCTAGCCATCCGCATCTTCGTGGTCTGCCGGTAGTGGCTCCGTATTCCCGTCCCTGCTCTCTTAAGGTTTCGCCTGTTTTATCTGAGAGTTCAGTTGGGAAAGGCCCACTGCCAACCCGTGTGCAATACGCTTTAAATATTCCAAAAACCTCGCCTATTTTACCAGGAGCTATACCTAGTCCGGTACAGGCGCCGGCACAAATCGTATTGGATGAGGTAACATAAGGGTAAGACCCAAAATCAATATCTAACATTGTTCCCTGAGCGCCCTCAGCCAGAATTGATTTATTCTCACTAAGAAATGAATTCAGAACGTATTCAGATTCTACAAGTTTATAGCTTTTTAGAACTTCGATGCCTTTCCACCACTCTTCTTCATACTGATCAATGGTATAATCAAAATCATATTGATCCAGAATATCTTTATGTTTTGCTTTCAGGAACTCGAATTTTTTTCTAAATCCGGGTTCAATAATATCTCCAACCCGTAACCCGTTTCGCCCGGTTTTATCCATGTAGGTGGGGCCAATACCTTTTAATGTAGATCCGATTTTTGTGGTGCCTTTTGCTGCTTCTGATGCGGCATCGAGCATTCTGTGCGTGGGTAGAATAAGATGTGCTTTTTTTGAAATTAAAAGTTTTTCATGAAGGTCAACGCCCAGTTTTTTTATTTCATCAATTTCAGTCTTAAATATTATGGGATCGATTACTACTCCGTTGCCAATTATATTTACCTGATCATCGTGAAAAATTCCTGAAGGAATGGTGTGCAAAACATGTTTAATTTCTCCAAATTCCAATGAATGTCCGGCATTTGGGCCACCCTGAAAGCGGGCTATTACATCGTATTTTGGAGTTAATACATCAACAATTTTACCTTTTCCTTCATCTCCCCACTGGAGACCGAGCAGTACGTCAACTTTCATTTTAAAACTGTATTATTTATCATAAAAAATGCAACACAAGGTACAAATTATTTTTTCAAATTGTACCTGATAATTCACGAATGTGTATGATTGGTTGATATTTTAAAAAGCCAGGAGGTTCTCTACTTGATTTTGTTCGCTGTGTCTTTCTTTATACCATAAATATACAGAGAATGGTGTGAAAGTGTAAAGCCGTTTAATTCACAAGCCGTTTGTATAATTTCCTGCATACGGGGATCACAAAATTCAATAACCTTTCCTGAATTTATATCAATTAGATGATCGTGCTGCATACATTGATACGCTTTCTCAAACTGAGCGATATTTTTTCCAAACTGATGTTTGATTACAAGATTGCAATCCAATAAAAGTTCTATTGTGTTATATAAGGTCGCCCGGCTTACCCTGTAATTTTTATTCTTCATAAAAATATACAACGTTTCAATATCAAAATGCCCGTCTCTTGAATAAATTTCATCTAAAATGGCATATCTTTCGGGTGTTTTACGGTGACCTTTTTTTTCCAAATAGTCTGTAAATATTTTCTTTACTGTTTCTTTTGTTTCGTTTGAGACCATAACTTAGACTAATTAAAAATAGCGTGCTAATATACTAAATTTTTAAAAATTAAAGTTGCTATTTAGAATTATTTTAAAAATAACTTAACCGGTATTTTCAACACGCGAAATGGAGTCTACACCTTTAATTTTACTGATATTCAAAATAAGATTATTCAGATCTTTAGTATTGTGAACATAAAGGTCGATGGAACCTTCCCAAATTCCATCATGACTGGCCAGGTTAATAGTGCGGATGTTCACGTTTAGCTGTTTAGAAATAACGGTTGTAATTTCATTATAAACGCCAAACCGGTCGGTACCGCGGATAGCCACACGAACCAGGAAAGAAAGAAATTTGTGCGTTGTCCATTTAGCCTGAACAATAAACTCGTTCTGGCTGGACATAAGTTTGAGTGTATTTGGGCAGTTTATTTTATGAATAATAATCTCATCCGAAGCGTTTTTGTGACCAATAACATCGTCGCCGGGAATAGGGTTGCAGCACTTGGCAATGGTGTATTCTGAATCTTCCGGATCGATATTCTCTTTTAACAGTATTGTGGATGTATTGCTCAGTTCTACTGGTATTTTTGGTTCTTCTTCTTCTTCTTCTTCTGATTTTTTTGAAGAAGATTTTGAAAACTGTAATCCCCAGTATCGGATTAGTTTGTTTTTTGTATTTTTCTTAAGGATTTTTTTCAGGTTATCCAGCTGAATTATACCGGTGGCAATTTTACTGTATAATTCTTCTTTATTGGTAAGTTCGAAATAGGGGATTAATTTTTTAAATATTCTCGAACTGGGTTTTAATTTTAGTTCATTAAGTTTTTCTTCGAGAATTTTCCTTCCTTTTTCAATTCTGTTTTTTGTTTCAGCTTTTATATAGGTCTTAATGCTTGTTTTTGCTTTTGCCGTTTTAATTTTATTTAACCATTCATGGCGCGGCTGATATTTATCTGAAGTAATTATCTCCACCTGATCGCCACTTTTGAGCAGATGGTTTAAGGGTAATAATTTATGATTGATTTTTGCAGCAATTGCCTTATGACCGATCTCAGAGTGAATTTCATATGCAAAATCCAGGGCAGTAACACCCACTGGCATGGTTTTGATTTCTCCTTTAGGCGTGAAAATAAATATTTCTGAAGAGAAAAGATTAAGTTTAAAATCGTCGAGAAATTCAAGAGCGTCAGATTGCGGGCTTTGGAGTAATTCCCTGATCCGCTTAATCCATTTATCAAGTTCACTTTCCTGGTTATTATTTTGTTTATATTTCCAGTGAGCAGCAAATCCGCGTTCTGCAATTTCATCCATACGCATGGAGCGGATCTGAATTTCAACCCAATGTCCCTTTGGTCCCATAACGGTAGCATGAAGTGATTCATATCCATTTGCTTTCGGTGTACTTACCCAGTCGCGGATTCGCTCAGGTTTAGGCATATAAATGTCCGTAATCATGGAATAGATATTCCAGCACTGGGTCTTTTCAGGAATATCTGCCGTTGCTTCAAAAACAATCCGGATGGCCATTAAATCATAAATTTCTTCAAAGGGCACATTTTTAGTCTGCATTTTGTGCCAGATGGAATAAATTGATTTATATCGTCCGTCTATATTAAAATTGATTCTATTCTTATTTAATTGTTCTTTAATGGGAGCTGAAAATTCTTCAATAAAACTCTGGTAGGTTTTTTCTTTTTGTTTTATTTTTTCAGAGAGCTCAGCATAAATTTCAGGATATCTGTGTTTTAAGCTTAAATCTTCGAGTTCTGTTTTTATGGAATAAAATCCTAGGCGATGGGCAAGGGGAGCATATAAATAAATAGTCTCACTTGCGATTTTCATGCGTTTTTGTGCCGGCATACTTTCCAATGTCCTCATATTATGCAGCCGGTCGGCCAGCTTAATAAGAATTACCCTCACATCATCAGAAAGGGTAAGCAACATTTTTCTGAAATTTTCAGCCTGAAAGGAAGATTTATTATCAAAAACTCCGGAGATTTTCGTAAGGCCGTCTATAATGGAAGCGATTTTTTGGCCAAAATGATTTTCAATGTATTCAATAGTATAATCCGTATCTTCTACAACATCATGAAGCAGGGCGCATACAATAGATTTTACACCCAATCCCATTTCATGATTTACAATCTTTGCTACAGCAATTGGATGCATGATATAAGGCTCTCCCGATTTTCTTCTGATGCCACGGTGAGCATCAGAGGCTACTTTAAAAGCCTTACGGATAATTGCCTTGTCACCCCGCTTATCACATCGCTGGCAATTATTAAGAAGTTCATTAAACTCCCGCTGAACATCAATATCTTCTGCAGTATGAACAATACTCATGAATTCCCTGTCTCTGGTAAAGATTTTATTACGAGTTTCTCTGCAAATTTAGCGAATTTCCTGTAATATTGTTCGGCTAATTTTAAATTTAGGGATATACTACGGTTACATGTCCGTTATACCTGAAATTACGTTTTCCGGCATTCTGGCTTTCAATTATATAGATATACACAGATTCGGGACCGGGTTTGCCGGATACCAGGCCGTCCCATTTTTCAAATGGATCGCGCGTTTCAAAAACTTTAATTCCCCACCGGTTAAATATCTGAAAGATATAATTCGACGGAATATAACTGAACATGGGGCCAAAGGTATCGTTTATACCATCGCCATTGGGTGTAAAAGCATTTGGAATTTGTACCTGGGCTTTTAGGGTAAAGCAGATTTCATTACTTGTACTGCTACCGGTAATTCCGTACGGATTATTTCCGGCCTCTAACGCTTTTATTTCATAACATACATGATCGGGAAGATTCGTAAACTGCAAATTTTCAATTTCGGTATCTAAATATTGGGTGGCCAGGGTAGTATGTATTTGCTGAAAGAAATTATCGCCGAATCTTCTGTAAACCTGGTATTCCTTCAAATCTCCGTTCCAGTCAACATAAGGATTCCAGGAAAGCTCGTTTGACAGGCCTTCAGAAGATCCGGAAAGTAATATTGTTCCTGCAATATTAGAACTTGCAGCTACCTGGTTGCAATAATTTAAGGCACCTAACCGGTAATAATAAGGACCCTTATTGAAATTTACCAGATCGTTGTACGAAATATTGTTCCCCATTAAATAAATGTAAGAAATAGTATCCCATGGGCCGTTTGGGTTCACCGATCGGAGCAACACAAAATCTTTTAATTCATTGCCGGGATCAATAGTAAACGAAAGATTCACTGTATTATCATTGGATTTAGTGGCAAAATCGGCATTTATGTAATCGGGATTCTTTGCCATATTTGTATTGACTTCAGCCTTATTTGAACGTGATTTTCTGCCGTCGTTATGTTCTGCTTCAATAAAAAAGCCATAATCTGAATTTACCTGGAAATTCTGAAATGAATACACATTGGTTCCTTCGGATACAATGGCCTCAATAACCGGGGGTGAATTGTTTATCTGACTGTATATGCGATAGCGTGCAATTTCTCCCCTCCAGCTATTGTAATCATTCCACTTTAACTGAATGGATGCGGAACAGGAATCGAAAATTGCAGTAGTATATATAGTGCTGTCAACCTGGGTGGAGGTGCCGTTTTTCCCATCATTTCCAATACTGTAAACCGAATACCCGTCTGATTGAAAATTAGATTTTGCAGCCTCATACACATAAAAGGTATCTGTGGCCGGCACCTGATCTATGGTAATACCTGTAGGGCCTTCGAGCCCCTGAATTATTATTATTTCAATTGCATAAAATGCCACGTTGGATGACGGGCTGTGGGTCCAGTGTAAAATGGCATAACCGGTTTCGGGATCAACCGTTACGCGTTTAAGATCCGGAGGTTCAGGCCCTCCCGGAACCTGACTGTAAAGCGCCGGTAGCAAAACATTTATAAAAAAAATACTGGGCAGTAAGTACTTTAATACGGAATTCATAGAAATACAAACTTTAGCCAAAATTAAACTTATTATCTTTTTTCAGACTATGAATACTATTAAAAAATTCACTTATAATTTCATTTATAATATTTTTAACAGGCTGAATATCCTTTATCAGGGCCGCTGCCTGTCCTATTTCAAGTGCCCCGTTTACCAGGTCGCCTTCAAAAATCCCTGATTTTTCACGCCCGTTACCTAAAAGGCTTGTTAACTCTTCAACAGATGAACCTTTATTCTCAGCCAACACGATACTGTTATAAAATTCATTCATAATCATACGTACCGGGGCCAATTGTTTTAAGGTTAAACGTGTTTCTCCTTCATTTAGTCTAATTACTGCCTTTTTAAAATTAATATGTGCCGATGATTCTTCCGAAACTGCAAACCTTGAGCCGATCTGAACACCATCAGCTCCCAATATCATGGCTGCGGCCATAGCTTTACCTGAGGCTATTCCTCCTGCTGCCATAAGGGGCACCTGCAAGCGATTTTGCAGATTAGGGATTAAAGTAAAAGTGGTAGTTTCTTCCCGGCCATTATGTCCGCCGGCTTCAAAACCTTCGGCAACAATTGCATCAACTCCGGCATCCTGGGCTTTTTCTGCAAATTTGAGGCTGGATACCACATGAACCACACATACACCTTTGCTTTTTAATATTGGGGTCCAGATGGAAGGATTACCTGCAGAGGTAAAAACTATGCTTACATTTTCATCAAGTATTACCTGCATAAGTTCTGCTGCATCTTTTTTCAACAAGGGCACATTTACTCCAAAAGGCATGGATGTAGCCTGTTTTGCTTTTTGAATATGGATTTGTAATAAATCTGCATCCATAGACCCTGCACCAATTAATCCCAACCCTCCTGCATTACTAACAGCTGCAGCAAGCTTCCAGCCGCTGCACCATACCATTCCTCCCTGAACAATAGGATAGCGGATATTGAAAAGTTCACAAATTTTATTCATGGTCAACAGATTTATTGTAATTTAAATTTCAATAACAAAATTACATGAACATGAGCGATATAATTCAGAATCATTCTATTTTTATTAACCGTTTGATGTTGTAAATTTGCGGGTTATGGAGAAAAAATCACTACTGGTAAGGTTTCTGGCATGGAGAACAGATCATATTAGTGACCAGCAGTTTATTCTAATCCTTAGTGTTTTAATAGGTCTTGCGGTGGGTTTCGCTGCAGTTATTATTAAAAACCTTGTGCATTTTATACAGGAGCACCTTAGCGAAGTGGCTGTTTTTCGTGGATTTTATCTTTATATCTTTTACCCGTTTTTGGGCATCCTGCTCGTTGTGCTTTTTGTAAAATATATTAATAAGCGTCCTGTAAGGCATGGTATTCCTAGTGTTTTATATGCTATTTCAAAAACAAACGGTTATATACGTAGCCATAACCTGTATTCTTCTGTCATTACAAGTGCACTTACAGTAGGTTTCGGGGGTTCCGTTGGACTTGAAGGACCTACAGTGGCCACAGGGGCAGCCATGGGCTCTAATTTGGGAAGGTTGTTACGACTAAATAACAAACAATTGATTCTTTTACTTGGATGTGCCAGTGCTGGAGCAATGTCGGCAATTTTTAAAGCTCCTATTACTGCAATTGTTTTTGTACTTGAGGTGATTATGTTTGACCTTACCATGGTATCAGTGGTACCCTTATTAATATCCTCAGCTACAGCTGTGGTTACCTCTTATTTATTTCAGGGACAGAATGTGTTGTATCCTTTTAATATTCAGGAGGATTTCACTCTTAACCAGATTCCGTATTTTATTATACTCGGAATTTTTACTGGGTTTATTTCTTTTTATTTTACCAAAACCTATATTTGGATAACCGAATTCTTTGAAAAAATTCAAAAGCCTTTTGACCGGGTAGTAATTGGAGGAATTTTGCTTGGGGTTTTAATTTTTCTTGTCCCGTCCCTTTATGGTGAGGGTTATCAGGCTATTAACAGTTGCTTACGCGGAAACTTAAACTATTTATTTGACAATACATTTTATTCGGGATTAGCAGGTAATAATATCGCAATAATTATTTTTCTAATCCTTGTGCTGTTAACAAAAGTTGTAGCTGCATCGATAACTTTTGGCAGTGGTGGTATAGGCGGTGTGTTTGCTCCAACCTTATTTGTGGGCGCCAATGCAGGATTGGTATTTTCAAAAATTCTTAATCATTTCGGATTATCATTATCTGAAAGTAATTTTGCCTTGGTGGGGATGGCCGGATTAATTGCTGGAGTATTGCATGCTCCCTTAACGGCAATGTTTCTTATTGCTGAAATAACCGGTGGGTACGAATTGTTTTTACCTTTGATGATTTCTGCAACAATTTCTTATGCTACAATTCGTTTTTTTGTGCCGAATTCTGTGTATACAATTCAGCTGGCACAAAGAGGTGAATTAATCACACATCATAAAGATAAGGCAGTATTGATGCGGTTGAATGTAAATGAAATGATTGAAACGGATTTTAATATAGTACGGCCTAATAATACTTTGGGGGAGCTGGTTAAAATTATTACCAGGGCACACCGGAATATTTTTCCTGTGGTTGAGCGAAACGGCACTTTTCGGGGTATTGTAAAAATGGACGATATAAGACATATTATGTTTAATCACGAAATGTATGATAAAGTATTTGTTAGAGACCTGATGTTTATGCCCGAATATGTTATTAATCCGGATGATACCATGGAGGATATTGCCCGTAAGTTTAAGGATAGCGAAAGATATAATATTGCTGTTCTTGATCATGGTAAATATGTGGGATTTTTATCCAGGGCAACATTGTTTTCATCTTACAGAAAGTTGCTGGAAGAAATATCGGAACATTAGCATAATTATAAATCAGATTCGAAATATATAAAAATGAATGTTAATAAGTTTTTTGCGCGATTTATTCTTTGGAGAGAGAAACATTTACCTCACAGACAATTCGTTTATCTGTTAAGTTTTATAATTGGAATTTTAAGTAGTTTGGCAGCTGTGTTGTTAAAAAATGCAGTGCATTATACACATATGTTTTTAAACCACAGGCTTTCATACGAAAGTTTTAACCTGCTTTACCTGGCATATCCGTTAATCGGAATTTTTCTCACGGTGCTCTTTGTAAATATTTTTGTGAAAGACAATATCAGTCATGGAATTACCCGGATACTTTTTGCAATATCCAAAAAAAACGGTATTATAAAAAGACACAATAATTACACATCACTAATAGCCAGTACACTTACTGTTGGTTTTGGCGGTTCGGTTGGTCTTGAAGCCCCTATAGTACTCACGGGTTCTTCCATCGGATCTACACTTGGCAATCTTTTCAGGTTAAATTATAAAACCCGCATAATTTTAATCGGCTGTGGTGCAGCAGGCGCTATTGCAGGTATTTTTAAGGCGCCAATAGCTGCGGTTATTTTTGGTTTGGAAGTACTTATGCTCGACCTTACCATGTGGTCAATGATTCCCTTATTAATTTCAGCGGTTACGGGAGCAACAGTATCCTATTTTTTTCTTGGCAGGGGTGTAATTTTTAGTTTTCAGCTTGAAAATCCTTTTATTTTACATAACATACCTTATTATGTTATTTTAGGTGTGGTTTCCGGTTTTGTTTCTCTGTATTTTACCCGCGGAACATTGTTTCTTGAATCTCAGTTTGGTAAAATTACCAACGTGTATCAAAAACTTTTAATCGGGGGTACAATCCTGGGCATACTTATCTTTTTGCTTCCTCCGTTATATGGTGAAGGTTACGATACACTAAATACCCTGCTTCATGGAGATTTATCCGAACTTACCAATGGAAGTTTGTTTTATCAGTACCGTGAAAGCCTGCTATGGATAATTGTATTTCTAATTCTTGTTCTCTTTTTTAAGGTTGTTGCAATGGCTTCCACCAACGGAAGCGGCGGAGTAGGAGGTATATTTGCACCCACCTTGTTTATGGGGGGTATTTTAGGTTTTATTGTGGCTAAGATTTTAAATCTGTTTAACTTTATTAATGTTTCGGAGCGTAATTTTGCACTGATCGGTATGGCTGGTTTGATGGCAGGTGTTATGCATGCGCCGCTCACTGCAATATTTCTGATTGCTGAAATTACCGGCGGCTATGCTTTGTTAATACCACTTATTATTTCCAGCACCATTTCATTTATGACCATTCGGTATTTTGAACCTCATTCACTTTATACATCTCGTTTGGCAAAAAGAGGAGAGCTGATTACACATCATAAAGATAAAGCAATACTTACCTTACTGAAAGTTGGAAAAGTAATAGAAAAAGATTTTATTGAATTATCTCCTGAAGATACACTTGGTAAATTGGTGAAAGCTATAGCAAAATCCAAAAGAAATATATTCCCTGTATTGAATAAGGATGGTATGCTGGTGGGAATTATACTACTGGATACTATTCGTCATATAATTTTTAATACCGAAATGTACAGCACAACTTTTGTCAGAGATCTGATGATATTGCCTCCGGCGTATGTTTCTTCCAATGAATCGATGGAATCTGTTATGGGTAAATTTGAGGAATACAATGTGTGGAATCTTCCTGTAATCGATAACGGGAAATATGTTGGATTTTTATCCAAATCCAAATTATTCTCGGTTTACAGAAAATGGCTTATGGATATTTCAGAGGAATAAGAATCTGAGAAGTTTGTTAATACCGGCATTAGTTAATAGAAAACCAATCTGATTATATAACTAACAATAATAATTACCAGATCTGTTTTAGCTATTATTAGCAGTACCTTTCTGGATTTACCGGTTTTCCGAAATAAATGAAATATAAAAACACCAACAAGCACAACTGTGGGAATTAACCCCGGGTATTCCAGCAGGCTGTCTTTGATATTCCCCTTTAAAAGTTCGATAAGTGCACGCTGAAATCCACATGCCGGGCAATCAAAGCCAAATATTTGCTTGTAGGCACAAGGTAAAAGATGGTGTTCCAGCCAGTCGGTTATTTTTAACATTCTAAATTTTCAAGATGAATAAATAAATCTTTTTTTATTTAAATTTTATAAAAAAAGGAGACCAGCTATAATAACCGGTCTCCTGTATATGTTCAATAGTCTTTCGATTATCCAAAATAATCCCAAAATGAAAATGCCGCAGCGCCAAGTATTGCCACAACAACAATATAATAAAGCAGGGTTAATCCTCCGAGCACAATTCCGATAATAGACATTATCCTTCCTGCATTTAAAGACCCCCAGCCCAAATACTTGTCAGGTTCTTGTTCATGGAGTACTTTGCCTCTTTTAGATATTGCTAGTCCAACAATCCCAAGGATGAGGCCGGCAAGTATGCAGCCGAAAACCAGGGATAGAATTCCTAAAACCAGTGTTGCGGTTGCATTGGGTAACTGTTGTTTTGGTTGTGATGCTTGATCTGTCATAGTAATAGTTTTTAATAATTATTTCATTGATTTAAGGTTCAAAGCATAAAGAACAATAAAAATAAGTGCAAAAAATCCACCGCTTATCACACCTATTGCTGCAATAAAATTATATCCTAAAAATATGATTGGAAGTGTGATAATTACAATTTTGGCGAGTGCATATAAATAAAATCCGTTTTTCTTTAATTGCCACATCAGAATAACTCCCCACAACGCCAAAGCCGCCAGCAACATTTTAGACAGCGAAATTGCCCAGGCAAATTCCATAGCCTTTTCAGCTACGTTAATAGCATCGTATACAAAATTTTCAAATGGGCCGGAATAAAAATTATCCTGAATTAATTCTTTAAAATCAGGTATAAGATGAGAAAAAAACGGTGTTAAGGGTAAAAATAAAAGGTTGGTTAAAATTACATATCCAAGGCCTATAAAACTCAAAATACATAACACGGTCAGAAAAGCGGGCCTTTTTTCGACTTCGGTTGATTGGGTTTCCATAGCTAAGCTTTTAAGGTAATTCATATAAAAATATAAAAAAAAATTAAAAATCGCTGTACTTTAACAAAATATGAACAAATACCCGGGTTCTTAAAATAACTATTAATGGCTTTAGAAATATATTGTTTTCGATATCCGCCCGGTTCTCTGTACAGGGCAGATTAGGCAGATTTAAATATAAGCAGATGAATTGTGAGTAAAAGATTAATAATAAAATGGATTAAAAATTTTTTCGGATGTTTGAAAACTGTAATTTTGGATTTTTAAAAAAAATATAATGAAAAGAGACGAAACCATATTTACTCTCATCAATAAAGAGAAAAAAAGACAACTGTTCGGTATTGAATTAATAGCTTCAGAAAATTTTGTAAGCGATCAGGTACTGGAGGCAATGGGTACCTGTTTAACAAATAAATATGCAGAAGGATTACCGGGAAAAAGGTACTATGGCGGTTGCCAGGTAGTTGATGAAGTAGAACAACTGGCCATTGATCGTGCAAAAGAACTTTTTGGGGCAACCTGGGCGAATGTGCAGCCACATTCAGGGGCACAGGCTAATGCTGCGGTAATGCTGGCAGTTTTGCAACCGGGCGATACGTTCCTGGGACTTAATCTGTCACATGGTGGCCACCTTACTCATGGTTCTCATGTAAATTATTCAGGTATTTTGTACCGTCCTGTTGCCTATGGCTTAAATGAAGAAACAGGACGCATTGATTACGATAACATGGAGAAGCTGGCACAAAAGGAAAAACCAAAATTGATTATTGCCGGCGCTTCAGCATATTCACGCGACTGGGACTACAAAAGAATGAGAAGTATAGCCGATAGCGTGGGAGCTTTGCTAATGGCGGATGTTTCGCATCCTGCCGGATTAATCGCCACAAAATTTTTAAACAATCCATTTCCGCATTGTCATATAGTAACCACTACCACACACAAAACTTTAAGAGGACCGAGAGGCGGATTAATTTTGGTTGCCGAAAATTTTGAAAATCCATGGGGCATCACTTCACCTAAAGGTGAATTAAAGACCATTACCCAATTACTCGATTCCGCAGTATTTCCAGGAATTCAGGGTGGTCCGCTGGAACATGTAATTGCAGCCAAAGCGGTGGCTTTTGGTGAAGCGCTTTCGGATAGCTATAAGGAATACATCGCCCAGGTTATTAAAAATGCCCATGTTATGGCTGAAACCTTTATTGAAAAAGGGTACAAAGTAGTTTCCGGAGGTACAGATAATCATTCCATGCTTATTGATTTACGTACAAAAGTACCCGAAATATCTGGCAAGGTGGTGGAGAATACCCTGGTTAAAGCAGACATAACCGTAAATAAAAATATGGTTCCTTTCGACAGCAGGTCGCCATTCCAGACCTCGGGTATCAGGGTGGGTACACCGGCTATTACCACCAGGGGTGCAAAAGAAGATTTAATTGTTACCACAGTAAATTTAATTGATGAGGTAATTATAAATATCGACAATGAACGTGTGATTGCCGGTGTGAGGGAAAAAGTAAATGCGCTGATGAAAGATCTTCCATTGTTTGCCTATTAGTTATGTTTTCTGATTTCAATCCGATGCTTTCTTTTGAATGGTATATCTACCTTGCTGTAATTGCTGTGGGTATTGTTGCCGGTTTTATTAACACGCTGGCCGGCAGCGGGTCATTGCTTACCTTACCCTTACTTATGTTTCTGGGATTACCTGCCAACGTGGCTAATGGAACAAACCGCATTGCAATTTTACTTCAAAACGTAGTGGGCGTATCAAGTTTCAGGTATCAAAAAGTATTAAATTTCAGGCAGGGACTTATATTGGGCCTGCCTGCTGCATTTGGCGCTATTGCCGGGGCTCAGATTGCCATAAGCCTGAATGATGTATTTATTGAAAAAGCCATTGGCGGATTACTTATTTTTATGTTCTTTCTTATCCTTTTAAAACCCAGCGTATGGCTTAAAGGGCAGGAGCACAAAATAACTTCGAATTCTACTATCCTGAATATTGTTATATTTTTTGTGATTGGCATTTATGGCGGATTTATTCAGGCAGGTGTTGGATTTTTTCTTTTGGCAGGTCTGGTTCTTGGAGCCGGTGCAGACCTTGTGAAAGCTAATGCGTTAAAAGTATTTATAATCCTCCTGTATACCCCAATTGCCCTGTTGATTTTTTTATGGAATGGACAGGTTAATATTCAAATTGGACTGATTTTGGCCGTTGGAAATATGATTGGCGCTTTTATCGGTTCAAAAGTAGCAGTAAGCTGGGGCCCGAAGTTTGTACGTGTGATTTTATTGCTGGCAATTCTGATATCTTCGGTGAAACTGTTGGGTGTATTCTGAGCTATGTTATTTTAATTTGAAGTAGTAGGTAATGGTTCCTTTCTGAGATACTGGGGCATCGCTTCGGATATCAAACTTTGAAGCCAATGCAGCTTTTCTTGCCGCTTCAAGAAGATTCTCATCCAGCGTGGTTGATCCTTTGGCCCCAGGGGTGGCGCTTTGAACATTTCCATCCCTGTCTACAGTAATTACTACCACAACTTTTCCTTCCCGCTGAAAATTTAAATTGGGTGCAGGCAAATGTAAGGGGTTTCTGCCATCAAGGCTAATTCTCGGGCCGCCAGATCCCTGACTTAAACCAAGAGAATGATTGTCTGAATTTTCCGAACCAAATGGATTTCCCTGGTTGCCGGTCCCTTGTGTTGTACCTTCAGATGATTCGTTGTCAGTATTCCGGTTCTTACCGCTGTAGAGGGCCCTTGTATTTACCTCCTTAGGCTTTTCTTCAGGTTGTTTTATTTCTGTAACTTCTTTTTTTACAGGTGTGGTGACTTCCGGTTTTTTTGTTTCCTTTTTAACCTCCTTTTTTTCAATTACCGGAGCATCTTCAAAATTCTGGGTAATTACGTCTTCTTTAATTTCAGTTTTTGTTTCAACAGGTTGTGGTACAGGTTGAACAGTTTCCATGCTGCTCGGAGGTTCTGAAAATCGGGGTTCTGTTGTACCGCTTCCAGCAGGCTGATCTCCGAAGTTAATAAGAATTCCTTCTTCAGACGGCAGGGGAAGTGGAGTAATAAATCCCAGGAATACAAACAAAGCCAGAACAATGGTATGTATTATTAATGTGCCTAATATGCCTCTTTTACTAAAATCCATAAGTTCCCGTTTAACCACAATGTTTTAGTTGGGAGTGGTAGCCAGAATTAATTTATAATTATTGTCTTTGGCAATATTCATCACCTTCACTACCTGTTCGAGAGGTACACTCCGGTCAGCATGCAGAGAAATAGTAGGCTCTTCAACATTTTTAAGCCTTTCCTGGAGAATGCGGTTGAGTTCAGAAATATCTACTCTTGTAGTTTCTACATAGAACAGCAGATCTTTGGTGATGGAAACTGTAGTTATGGGTTTTGCAGCAGTCTGGTTATTGCTTTGCGGCAATAAGAGTTTTAAAGCATTAGGAGCGATGAGGGTAGAAGTAAGCATAAAAAAGATAAGCAATAAAAAAACTATATCCGTCATGCTCGACATACTAAACTGCACGCTTACTTTATTTCGTGAACTAATAGCCATAATTATAAAAATTTTAATTTCAGATGGTTCACGATTTTACAGGTTCATTCAATAGGTCCATAAATTCTGTGGAACTTGCCTCAAGAATAAATACTACTTTTTCAACCCTTGCAACAAGAACGTTATAGGCGAAATAAGCCATAATACCCACAATCAGACCTGCCACCGTAGTGACAAGGGCAGTATATATACCATTTGATAACTGTGCCACATCAATGTTGTTCCCGGCGCTTGACATATCATAAAACGCACGGATCATTCCCATAACTGTACCAAGAAACCCGATCATAGGTGCCCCCCCGGCAGTAGTGGCCAAGAGGGGTAATCCTTTCTCCAGCTTATAAATTTCCAGTTTTCCCACATTTTCAATGGCAGCGCTTACATCATTTAATGGTTTTCCGATGCGGTTAATTCCTTTTTCAATCATCCGGGCTACAGGATTTTCAGTTGATTCGCACAAGGCCAGTCCTGAATCGAGCTTTCCGTCGTGTATATAGTCTTTTATCCTGTTCATAAAATTGATATCCACTTTAGCTGCATTTTTGATTGCAAAATACCGTTCGAAAAAAATATATACGGCCACAATTGAAAGTAGTAAAATGGGGATCATAACCCAACCGCCTTTCATGGCGAGTTCGAAAAATGAAAGTTTTAACTGACCTGCTTCTTCCTGCATCATTTCCGAAGCATTTTGTGCCGAAGCAACCTGAAGGATAAAAAATAGTAATTTCACAGTAAAATATTTAAATTAATACAATGGTCTTATACAACATATGATAAAATTTGAATTTCATTTCTTCTGCAAAAAATCTGTCAATATTTCAAATGGACGATTTATTATAAATACTTTTAATCTAAAATTATAAAAACGAAAAATTAGAAAGAATATTTCTTTTCACAAGTTATTATTGAGATTATTTTTGAGACAATTTATCATCATTCTTGTTCTTGTTATTCTTTCCGGTAAGAGATCTCCAGTATCGCCTGAGTAATTCACCAAGGGTATTAAATTCTTCCTTGTAGAATAAACCCACACCCTGGGTATAGGGCGATATTTCGCTAATCAGATCATCATTTGCACGGTTAAAGGCCTTTACCCTGAGTTTACCATTTTTATTAAGTTTATAATCCACGTCAAAATCACCCACAATATTGTTTGTTGAGTTGGCAGTTGCATTGGTGGTTACATCAATATTCCCGTTTATACTCAGCCGGTCATTCAACAACTGCGTAGAAAGGGCAAACTCTACTTCATTACTTGTAATTTTATCTCCCGGCCGGTAATTGATCCCCACATCAAAATCGTTACTTATTTGTGAAAGCCAGTTGCTCAACTGGTTTGATAGCAACTCACTGGCATTTACACCCGCCACATTAGATCCCGATCCGGAAGCCAGGTAGGAAGGATTATTAGCAAGAAGGCTGTTATTAGGTAAAAAACGGTTTAATACCATAAGGGCGAGAAATTGTTTACTAAGTTCCTCTTCGGATGTTATAGCATTTGAAACCTGTCTGCGGGTATCTTCCTCCGCAAAGGGCAGGTAGATATCATATGTAATTTTGGGTTTGCTTAAATTGCCCGTCATATTTAATTTACAATCTATAGTGGTCCGGGTTTTATAATTTTCAACATTATCACCAAAAAGATCATAGAGAGAAGCTTTTGTCCTGTAATAAGCATTTACATCAAGTATAGCATCCAGAGGATCTCCCCGCCATGTGACCTTACTCCCCGATTCCACTTTTAACTTTTTGTTAATTACATCCTGCAGGGTAAATAAATAATCACCTTCCACAATATCAAATTCCCCCATCATGTTAAATTTACCAAGAGTACTTATGGCCATGTTAATTTCTCCATATCCGCGACCTTTTATAATATCACCTACAGTAGGATCAAAAATTATCTGCACTTCCGCATCGGGTGTAATCTCCAGATCAAAATTTAACTGTACTCCGGAAAGATTAACGTTATAACTGTTTGACGTATTTTCACGCGCAGTGGAGTCAGCACCATACAGGGTAATAAAATTGTATTCCGAAATTATTTCAGCCTGATTAAGAGGGATAAAAAACCGGGTATTTCTTTCCGTTCTTGCCTTTACATCTATTGTTACATCTTTTGGTGTGCCTTTTAATTTTACCTGACCGGTTGCATAGGCGGTGCCATAATATTGAGGATTATTTATGGCCCTGGTATCAAGAAAAAGAAAGTCACGGGCATTCAGGGTCATATCAAAATTCACGTTTCTTAAATATTCTGTTCGTATAATTCCATTGGCCAGGGCAGTGTTCCCGTCAGAATCATAAACCTGCAGGTTGTTTATAAAGAAATTATTATTGATTACATCAAATTTATCAGAAAAACTATATCGGGTATTCAGGTAGTTCATCGTAAAAATCGTATTCTGAAGGTCGATATTCCCGTTAAGAATCGGCTTTGAAAGGGTTCCGGAAAGGGCAAGTTTTCCCGTAACCAGGCCATTTATATTACCCAGCAACTTATTTACATACTGATCTATAATTTCTAGTTTTAATTTATTTAAGGTAATGCTGAAAGCCAGTCCTTTATCCCTTTCAGGGAAATAATCGCCCTTAACGTCTATTACCTTGAGTGTGTCCCGTGTAGTATTTGCTTCAATATTTATCGATTTAGATTGATTGTCCCAAATAGAATTCAAAATAGTATTGCCCAATAATTCGTTGTTTACAGTCAGGTCAGTCACATGCAGTTTTGTACGGAATAGCGGACTATTAAAGATGTTGCTTACTGTTGCGTTTCCATCCAGAATTCCCTGAATAAAAAATCCGGCAGGTAATGTAAATGCATTCAGGTGGGCTAGGTTAAACTGGTTAAAAGTTAAGGTAAGGCTGTCATCGGCAGATTTAGATAAGCTGCCATATGCCATAAAATATTGATCTTGATGATTAAAATTAAAATTCTCAACAACAATTCCTGATGAGTCAATACGGATTCTTGAGTTTGCAATATTCCATAAAGTATCCTTTGTTACTACTTTCGAATCTAATATATTCACCATAAAGCCAGGTGTTGTATGCCCGGGTTCCTTGAAACAAAACCCTTTTGTTGCTATATTACCAGAATATGCCACTGAGTCCCAATTATTCCATCGCACGGATACATCGAACGAATCAAGTAAGGCTTTGGAATAAATAGAAAAATTCTGAAGTGAAATTCTGTCGGCCAGCAAAAGCTCCTTACTTCCCGAAATTAAATTTAATATACTGTCAGAAGATTCTGCATTAATGTACATGTTTTTCCAGCTGTGATTGTTGTATTTAATTAAAGGCGATTGAAGAAATAAATAAAAATGATTGTCTTGAGCGGTATAACCACTCTCAATTAAGGTATTGGGGGCAACAAAGAATTCAGGCAGAAAATATTCAAAAAACGGGTTTGTATTTTTAAATTTCGCAGTCAACTCAAAATCGTTTTCAAATTTCGTAACACTAAATGTACTCGAATCAATTATTGTAGGAAAATATATATTCACGAATTTGCGCAAAGATTCCTGTATTTTTTCAATCCTGTAAGATCCCCAGAAATCAGCATCAATAAAATCAGACCGCACACTAATCTTATTCGATCCCGGCGTATTATCAGCTATTAATTTAAAATCATTGATTTGTATTTGCCTGTCTTTTTTAGAAAAGTTTGAATTTAGTAAAGAGATTTCCCCATCGAGTGTTTCAATTGAATTGCCAATGGCATTTGCGGTGATATAGAAAGAAACATTATGGGTAGGTTCGGTTTTATCGAAGTTTAGCGAATATAAATTGGCATTTTGCACATCAGCAGTAAAATCATATTTCGCAATTTTATTTGAGAAATCAATATTTCCATTAAATGCAAGGTTAATATTCGGATCCTGGATACCAATTTTCCCATCGAAGGTTTTATTTGTAAGGTTACCTGAAATATCAATATTCCTGTAATTATAATTGTTTACTTCAAAATTTTCGATTTTCCCCTGCATTATTGCATCAATGGCAGCATTCGAACCGCTTGACCCGTCAACAGAAACGTTCATTGATATTTTTCCTATTTTATCTGCAGAAATTACCTGGCCGATATTAAAATTATCCATCTTTAAATTACCCTTAAAGGAAAAGCGGTTTCCTGAAGCTGGTTTGAAAAGAATGTCCGAGGATATATTACCTATATCAGTGGATAATGTCCCGTAGGTTACAAAATCATCTATAAAACCTGTAAAATTTCCTTTGTATACCAAACGACCAGTATAATTAAAGTTATCGGGAAGGTTGATTGTTTTATTTCCGGGCAGATGAAATTGCGCAATATCAAAGGGGCTGGTGGTAAAGCTATTTACATCGAAAATCATAAAAGTTTCCTTAACATCCGGCAAACCTGAAAAACTGAAATTGCACAATAAATCTGAGGATTTTCCAAAATGAATATTAACTCCATCCCCCTTAAGATTATTTATTCTTCCCGAAAGTATACCCGAAAAATTAATAACCTGGGTGGTATTTGCAAATGTAGGGGCAACATAGGCAAGGTCGTAAAAATGCAGATGCGAAGAATTGATTTTAATATTGAGTTTTACATCATTATAAAGCCGGTCGTTTTTAAAAGCTTTAAAATTCTCAAACGAAAGACTGATATAATCACTTAGAAATGATGAATACCCCGTATTAACAGACGCATTGGAAAACATGATCCGGGAATTACAGATCATCATTTCCGACGACATATCGTTCATAATAAACCCCGATTTTTCTATAAAATTCAGTTTGTCGATCGAAAAAGCCAGGGTATCACCTGAAGGTTTCAGATTAGAAAATACTGCATTAACCTGCTGCATAGAAATATTTGAAAAATCAATTCCCCCTTTGGATTCATTCCCATTAAACTTTCTGATTTTTATTTTGCTATCGGCAAGGGATAAACTTTTTATTATAATCGGTTTTTTGGTTTTTGTAGTGTCTTTGTTTTTTTTCAGATGTTCAATTATAAACGCTATATTGGGAATATCATCAGAGTCTGAATAAAGATTTATATAAGCATGGTCAAGTTCAATACGTTTTACGCGCAATTTATTTTTGCCTGTAATTACAGATCTTAATATATTAGTCGATTGCACATTGATGCGATCAGCATAAATTAAAGTGTCCTTATTCAGATCTTCAACATAGAATTTTGAAATGCTGGCCTTATTGAAAAAAGTGATATTTATCGTTTCAATGGAAAATTTATTATTCAGGTTTTTTTCTAAGAAATTGAGAATAATCTGGGTAACAAAAGTCTGTACGCGTTTACTTTGCAGCAAACCGTAAGAACTTCCGAGCAGCAGAATAAGCGTCAGAAATAAAATCAGACTTATTTTACCTATTTTTTTGATAATTTTGTGGCTTTTATAATTATAATGCAAAAAAAACAAAAAAAGTTCAAACATTCGGATTTTCTTGAAAATAAATGAGTATAACAATTTTAGGGATAGAATCATCCTGTGATGATACAGGAGCAGCAGTTTTTCGTGACGGGTTTATTTTATCAAATAAAATTGCCAACCAGGAAGTGCATAAATCTTTTGGGGGAGTAGTTCCCGAGCTGGCTTCAAGGGCGCACCAACAAAATATTATTCCGGTGGTCGACAGGGCTATTCGTGAAGCGGGAATTGCAAAAACCGATATCGATGGTGTGGCGTTCACCCGCGGACCCGGGTTAATGGGCGCTTTGCTCGTGGGATCTTCTTTTGCGAAAAGTTTTGCCCTGGCATTAAAGAAACCCTTAATTGAGGTGAATCATTTACAGGCACACATACTTTCACTTTTTTTGCGAAAACCCGGAGATACTAAAAAAAAGCCTGAATTTCCTTTTTTATGCCTGCTCGTATCCGGTGGGCATACACAACTGGTAATTGTAAAGGATTATCTTATTATGGAAATTATCGGGCAGACTATTGACGATGCCTCGGGCGAAGCTTTTGACAAATGTGCAAAAGTTATGGGATTACCCTATCCCGGCGGACCATTAATTGATAAATATGCTGCCTCCGGAAATCCTGATGCGTTTAGTTTTCCAAAACCTCAGATTAATGGATTGGATTTTAGCTTTAGTGGCGTTAAAACAGCCTTTTTGTACTTTCTGAGAGATCACCTTAAAAATGACGCTAATTTTATTGAGGAAAACAAATATGACATTTGTGCCTCTATTCAACATTCGATTGTAGATATTTTAGTTGATAAATTAATATCCGCCTCAAAACAAACAGGCATAAAAGAAATTGCTATTGCCGGAGGGGTATCGGCGAATACCGGATTACGCAACCGGATTCTTGAAGAATCTGTTCACCACAAATGGGAAGTACATATACCCGAATTTCAATTCTCCACCGATAATGCTGCAATGATCTCTATAACGGGTTATTATAAATATATTCAGGAGCTTTTTACTGATCAGTCAGTGACACCTTTTGCTAGATACAGGCCTTAATTAACGATCAGGTTTCCTGAAATATAAACTTAAATTTAGGTTTTAAAATTTCTCAGGGTAACAAAATAGCCTTCTATCAGTATACACTTTATAATTAAAGTCTGTTATTTAATTAAGTAAAAGTGTAAATATTGTTAGAAACTTTTCTTGGGATAATTAGTTTTACTTATTTAATTTGCATTATTTGTAATTTATTTTTATGGAAAAAAATAAGTGTTTTTTTTAAAACCAGAATATTTTATATCCTGATTTTTGTATTTTTTTAATGTTTAAAATTTGAATCTTATAATAAGGTATCGACGTATAATACTGCACGTTTAGCAAAAGATGCGTATTTTAATATTAGATAAATTATAGTATATTTAAAATTATTTCAAATAGTATGGATGATCTGCTAATTGAAAGCACCAAGAAGACTCCTGAAGTATTTTTCAGTACTGATGGACGGATCAAGATTAGTGGGAGATCTATACCTGAAGATGCCACCAAATTTTATGATGACCTGTATGAGTGGGTCTACCATTACTGCCTAAATCCAAGCGACACAACCACAGTTGATATTGAGCTGGAATATTTTAACAGCGGATCTTCTAAAGCAATACTTCACATATTAAGAGCATTGGTTGACGTGTCAAAAAAAGGTCATAAAATTACAATTAACTGGTATTACGAAGAAGGAGATGATGATATCATGGAACGTGGTGAATATTATGAATCCATTCTCGAAACAAAATTCAATTTTATCGAAACCGAATAGTCTCTGCTTTTTTTCCCTGAGCCGGAAAACAAAATCCCCCTTGTTCCCGGCGCCGAATTTTTAAATCAATAAATTTTACATGAATTTTACAGTTTAATTAATTCCTGAATTAAATTTGCTTAAAGCCCCAGGTATTTTATTCGGATTTTTTTTATAAGTAAAATTTAAACTTACAATCAACCGATGTAAAAACCGTTGTTAATAGTATTGATTCATAATTTAATGGTTAAGAAAATTATTTAAACGCAACTGTTAGTAATCGTAATTTATCTGATACCTTGTAACTTAAAATAAAATTCCATATAAATGAATACAATCAAAACATACACATATTCTTTGGTTGTTATAGCTGTAATGCTTTTCGATCCGGTAAATGCTCAGGAAAAAATTAATATGCAGGGAAATAATAAAGTATTTCAACCCGGAGAACAAATTACATATGTGGTTTCATACAACTGGTTTATTCTATGGACAGAAGTAGGAGAAGTTCATTTTGAGGTTAAAAATAAAGAACTCCTGGGAAAACCGGTGTATCATATTACAGGATATGGCGCTACCTACAAAAGCTGGGACTGGTTTTATAAGGTACGTGATAAATATGAAAGTTTTGTGGATCCGGTAACCCTTCAGCCCTATATTTTTGATCGTGATATACAGGAGGGAAATTACAGTTTCAGGTTACATTATATTTTTAATCATAAGGATACAACGGTATATAGCACCTATGTAAGAAATGATAAAAAAATTGAATATGATACCATAAAATCGGAACCCTCTGCATTTGATGTATTAACCACGTTGTATTATGCACGGAATATCAATTTTTCAAAGTTTAAAATAAATGATACCATTCCTGTTACGGTTTTTCTCGATCGTGAGGTTTACCATTTATACTTCAGATACCTTGGTACCGAACAGATAAAATTAAAACGCCATGAAGTATACAATTGTATTAAATTCTCTGTATTGCTGGTTGAAGGAACATTATTTAAAGGCGGAGAGGATATGATGGTGTGGGTTACAAATGATAAAAACAGAATACCGGTGTATCTTGAATCTCCAATATTAGTAGGTTCTGTTCAGGTAAGATTAAAATCATATTCGGGTTTAAAATTTCCATTAACAGCAAAGGTTAAGGATTAGTAGGGTATAAATTATTTTATACATACCGAAAATCAGAGTTGATCAATACAGAATAAATTTATTGCAAGGCAATTTTGTGATATTTAAAATCATCCTAAATTAAATGGTTTTTCTAAAAACTAACCAAAAGCAATTTTTACTTATCTAAACATCCTTATATTTGTACATTTCGATTTCAAGGGTAAATTAATGAATGCTTCAGATTGTTACGAACAACAAGGATTAATTGAAGACATTAATGAGGGGTTGATTACAGTGAATGTTAAAAACACATCCCTGTGTGCAGATTGTCACGCAAAAGGGGCATGTGGTTTTTTCGACATACAAAAAAAATCCATTCAGATATTCCAATCTTCAGCCAACTTTAAAGTAGGTGAAAAGGTTAATGTTATTTTAAAAAAATCTCTCGGGATAAAAGCCTTGTTTCTTGGATACATTATGCCCTTTTTGGTGGTATTGGTTGTTTTAATTGTACTTAGTATTTTGCATGCCAGTGAATTATTTGCCGGACTTGTATCTTTATCATTACTGATACCGTATTATGTAGCTTTATATATATTTCGAAATAAAATAAAGAAATCATTTACATTTACATTACGAAAAATAGAATAAAATGAGTTCTGTTGTCCTTTTTACAATAGTATCATTAAGTGTACTGGGAGTTTTATCGGCGATAATTTTGTTTTTTGTGGCGCAAAAATTTAAGGTTTTTGAAGATCCGCGAATTGATCAGGTTGAAGAAAATCTTCCCGCTGCTAATTGCGGTGGATGTGGATTTGCCGGATGCCGGAATTTTGCCGAAGCGCTTGTAAAATCAGAAAGTTTTGATGGGCTTTATTGTCCTGTTGGAGGAAATGAAACCATGGAAAAAGTGGCGCAGATTCTTGGAAGAGAGGCTGTGGCTCAGGATCCAAAAGTTGCTGTATTACGATGCAACGGTGCTTGTGATTTCAGGCCAAAAACAAACCAGTATGATGGCGCTTCTTCATGTGCTATTGAATCCGCATTATACGGTGGCGATACCGGTTGTCAATATGGGTGTCTTGGTTTAGGGGATTGTGTGGATGTTTGTAATTTCGATGCCTTGCACATGGATCCGGTTACCGGTTTACCTGTGGTAAACGACACCAATTGCACTGCTTGCGGGGCTTGTGTGGATGCCTGTCCGAAAGACCTTTTTGAATTGCGCAAACGCGCCAAAAAAGACCGGAAAATTTATGTAGCCTGCAGGAACGAAGATAAGGGTGGAATTGCCAGGAAAAATTGTGAGGTAGCATGTACGGGGTGTACCAAATGTTTTAAGGTTTGTCCGTACGAAGCGATTACTATGAATAATAACCTGGCATTTATCGATGCTGACAAATGTAAGTTATGCAGGAAATGTGTGCCTGAATGCCCAACAAACGCTATAATCGAAATAGGATTTCCACCACCAAAAATTAAAGAACCGGCAGATGTTGAGGCAACTGACGGAAAAACCGGTCCTGCTGAAACCATAATGAAAGAATCAAAAGAATCAATAAATAATAAGGAGGAATAACGTGCTTAAGACATTTGCAAAAGGAGGGATTCATCCCCCGGAAAATAAATTATCTGCTCATGTCACTATCCTGGATTTACCTGTCCCAAAAACGGTGTCTATACCTTTATCCCAGCACCTCGGTGTTCCGGCAGTACCGGTAGTCGATAAGGGGGATGCAGTAAAAGCCGGCCAGTTAATAGCAAAGAGCGAAGGTTTTGTTTCCAGTAATATCCATTCCCCGGTTTCCGGGAAAGTGGTAAAAATCGATAAAGTTCCCGATACCAGCGGATATAAAAAAAATGCCATTGTAATTGAAGTGGAGGGCGATGAATGGATTGAAACTGTTGACCGGAATGGAGATTTGATTAATACTTTCGATTATTCACGGGAAGAAATATTAAAAAAGATACTTGAGGCCGGTATTGTAGGTATGGGTGGAGCAACATTCCCATCACATGTTAAACTTACCATTCCGCGCGGGAAAAAAGCAAATTACCTGATCATAAACGGAGTAGAGTGTGAACCCTATCTTACTGCCGACCATGCTCTGATGATGCAAAAAGGGGAAGAAATTCTGGTGGGCACAATGATACTTAAAAAAGTGCTTGATGTGGATAAAGCGCTTATTGGGATTGAAAGAAACAAACCTGATGCTATTGAACATTTAACCCGTTTATCAGAAAAATATCCCGGAATTGAAGTCTATCCTTTACAGGAAAAATATCCCCAGGGAGGAGAAAAACAACTTATTAAAGCCCTGATAAACCGGGAAGTTCCTTCCGGCGGATTACCAATCGATGTGGGTACCGTTGTGCATAATGTAGGTACAGCTTTTGCTGTTTATGAAGCAGTGCAAAAAAATAAACCTCTTATTGAACGCGTGTTGACGGTTACGGGTAAATCAATTTCAAAACCTTCAAACTTCCGGGTAAAAATCGGCACGCCCATTTCGGATGTTATTGAAGCTGCCGGCGGATTGCCGGAAGATACGGGTAAAATTATCAGTGGCGGGCCGATGATGGGTAAGGCGATAAATGATTTAAGCGTTCCGGTGACCAAGGGGAGTTCGGGAATTTTAATTCTTCCTGAACCGGAAGCAAAACGAAAAAAAATTGATCCGTGTATCCGTTGTTCCCGTTGTATAAATGTTTGCCCGATGGGACTTGAGCCTTATCTGCTCATGTCGCTTTCACAGAAAAATCTGTTTGAACGTCTCGAAAACGAAAAGGTAATGGATTGTATCGAATGCGGATCCTGTAGTTATACATGCCCCTCTAACAGGCCTTTACTGGATTATATCCGGTTAGGAAAAGTTAATGTCGGTAAAATAATAAGATCAAGAAAATAATGAGTAAACTAATTACTATTTCACCTTCACCTCATGTGTTTGGCAGCCAGTCGGTTGGCAGGTTAATGTATGGTGTGATCCTAGCATTGGTACCGGCCTTACTGGTATCTGTATTTTTTTATGGGATGGGTGCAATTATTGTCACCCTTTTATCCATTGGCTTTTGTGTGTTGTTCGAATTTCTGATACAGAAATTTATTTTGAAAACCGAAGTTCGGATTAGTGATGGATCAGCAATGGTTACCGGCCTGTTACTGGCTTTTAATGTACCATCAAATCTTCCCTGGTGGATTATAATGATAGGAGCGCTTATTGCAATTGGTGTAGGCAAAATGACATTTGGGGGATTGGGGAATAATCCGTTTAACCCGGCACTGGTTGGCAGGGTATTCCTGTTAATATCCTTCCCGGTGCAGATGACCAGCTATCCGGTTCCAGGGGGATTAAACACGGGTTATGTGGATGCTGTTACCGGAGCCACGCCACTGGGAATAATAAAAGAAGGGTTAAAAAGCGGGTTAAGTATTTCTGATCTTATGAAGGAAGTACCCGGTTATCTGGATTTATTTATCGGGAAAATGGGCGGATCGCTTGGTGAAATTGCTGCTGCCGCATTGATACTTGGATTTTTATTTATGCTGTTCCGGAAAATTATTACATGGCACATTCCGGTTACAATGGTCGGAACCATCGCACTGTTTACCGGGATTTTATGGCTTATAAATCCTGATAAAAATGCAGATCCTTTGTTTCATGTATTAACAGGAGGTGTGCTGCTGGGCGCTATATTTATGGCCACCGATTATGTTACCTCTCCAATGACACCCAAAGGAATGATTATTTACAGCATTGGGATAGGGGCCATTACAGTAATTATCCGGGTTTTTGGTTCGTACCCCGAAGGAGTTTCTTTTGCAATTTTAATTATGAACGGATTTGTTCCGCTTATTAACCGTTATATCAAACCCAAACGGTTTGGAGAGGAGGTGAAACATGGCTAAGAAAGAATCTACATTTCTAAATATGCTGGTTACGCTGTTATTGGTAACACTGGCATCTTCAGCAGCGCTGGGGTATATTTATGAATTTACAAAAGGTCCTATTGCTATTGCCAAATCAGCAAAAAAGAATATGGCAATTCATAAAGTCGTACCCGAGTTTACAAACCTTCCCGGAGAGGAAGTTAAAAAAGTTGTTGCAGATAACGATACCTTGTATCTGTATCCTGCCAAAAACGGGGATCAGCTGGTAGGTGTTGCCGTAGAAACCTTTACCAACAAAGGATTTGGCGGTCCAATTCGGCTTATGGTCGGGTTTTTACCAGACGGAACTATAAATGATATTGCGGTACTTGAACATAAGGAGACTCCGGGGCTGGGAGATAAAATGCAAAAATCAAAATCAAATTTCAGTCTACAGTTTGAAGGAAAAAATCCTGATAATTTCAAATTGAGTGTTAAAAAAGACGGTGGCGATGTAGATGCTATAACAGCTTCCACTATTTCATCCCGTGCATTTTGCGATGCTGTGCAGCGGGCGTATACTGTATTTAAGGAAGGAGGTATTCAATGAGCAATTTAAAAAATTTCGCCAAGGGATTTGTTAAAGAAAATCCTGTATTTGTTCTTTTCCTGGGATTGTGTCCCACATTGGGGACCACCAGCTCGGCACTCAACGGATTGGGAATGGGTCTTGCCACTACCTTTGTGCTTGCCATGTCGAACCTGGTAATTTCATTGGTGGCCAGTGTTATTCCCGATAAGGTCAGAATACCTTCGTTTATCGTAATTATTGCCTCATTTGTAACTATTGTGGATTTATTAATGAGCGCCTATACCAATACTCCGGGGCCAAATGGTGAGCCCAGCCTTTACGATCAGCTGGGGATTTTTATTCCTCTTATTGTGGTTAACTGCATTGTGTTGGGCAGGGCAGAAGCTTTTGCTTCAAAAAATAGTGTATTTTCATCCTTGCTTGATGGTTTGGGAATGGGATTAGGATTTGCGTTTGCGCTTACATTACTGGGTTCCGTAAGAGAAATACTGGGAAGCGGTTCCGTTTTTGGTTTCAAGTTTATTCAGGGTGACGGCATCCTGATGTTTGTGAGCCCTCCGGGCGCATTTCTTGCCCTGGGATTTCTGATTATGTTAATGAATAAGTGGAAACAAAAAATAGTATAAAGTATTATGGAATATGTACTGATCATTATATCGGCTGTATTTGTAAACAATATTGTTCTCACACAGTTCCTGGGGATCTGCCCGTTTATTGGCGTTTCCAATAAAGTAGATACGGCATTTGGCATGGCTGGAGCAGTTACTTTTGTAATGGTAATTGCCACCATGGTAACTTATATTTTACAGCATTATGTACTGCTTCCTTTGGGCATACCTTTTATGCAGACTGTTACTTTTATCCTGGTAATTGCTGCCCTGGTTCAACTGGTTGAGATTATACTTAAAAAAGTAAGCCCGGCACTATACCAGGCCCTGGGTATTTTTTTACCGCTTATAACAACAAACTGTACCATTCTTGGTGTGGCCATACTGGCTGTACAAAAAGACTTTAACCTGATCGAAAGCGTTGTTTTTGCCATTTCAAATGCTTTAGGATTTGGTTTGGCTCTGATTACTTTTTCCGGAATTCGCGAACAGCTTGACCTGGCCGATATCCCCAAGAGTATGAAAGGTGTTCCGATAGCCTTTATTATTGCCGGATTACTGGCAATGGCCTTTATGGGATTTGCCGGGATTGTTAAATAATACATTTTTATTTCGCATTATATTATCAGGTATATTATAAAAACAGGATAAACAAAGGTCTATTGTTTTTATGTATCAACCAGCTGTTGGTTTATCCGGATACTACCACATAATCACTACAACAAAAACAACAATAAAAAATATTGGCTAATTCATGTTCATATGTTCATGAGTGTCCAGTGTATCTTTCATTTCAGTACTTTTTTCTATGAGTACCATTCCACACTTGGGACAATTACCCGGTTCGTCCTGAATAACTTCGGCATGCATTGGGCAAGTGTATAGGGTTTTTTCGACCTGCTGTTCCAGCTTAGTGTTTTCTTTTGTTGATGTGCTTTTACAACCAGTGATCATTACACCGGTTCCAATTAATAAAGCGCTTACGATAATTTTTACTTTTGTTTTCATGATCATTGGTACATAATTTAATTTTAATTGTTTATTTGCGAGTATAAAGACAACATCCTGGTAACTTATTATAAACATCATCAGGTGCTTTTTCCAAATCCGTGTCGTGACCTGCTTTTGCAATGGCTTTGTGTATTGCTATAAGACTGGTTTTGGATGTATTGAAAGACAGATGTATCATTTTAGTTTCCTTATCCCAATCGGCGTTAAGTACACCTTCCACTGATTTTGCGGCCGTCTCTATACGGTCTTTGCACATGTCGCAATTTCCTGATACGTTGAAAATCGCATGTTCAGGGTTTGTTTTTATATCAGGTACTTTAGTCATTTTATGCTCTGTTTTTGCTACAGTCTTGTTTTTCATATTCATTTGATCAGGAATATGTTTATTTGGAAGACTAGGATTATTTGGTTCAACATCCGAAGCTTTAGCGGAAGATGAGTTCATCATGCTGGGCTTACCTGCTAATTGAGCTGCGGCATCCACACTAAATGCTCCATTTGTTACAATTTCTTCGCCGCTATGTAAACCATCCAGCACAACGTATGAATCCTTCATTGAGGCTCCTAGTGTAATTTCCCGCATTTTAAATGAAGGATTTTCAGTACCCGGAATTTTCACATAAACTATAGAACGGGTTCCTGTCCACAGAACAGCTGACTGTGGAATAATGATTTGTTGATCTGTGTTATTTTGACCCGCATTTATAACTCCATTAACAAATAACTCCGGTTTCAATTCTAAACCGGGATTCGCTATTTCCACCCTCACTCTGGCAATGCGGGTTGCCGGGTCTATCACAGGATCAATAAAAGAAATTTTACCATCAAAGGTTTTTCCGGGTATGGCCTGTGAGGTGAATTTTACGGTCTGTCTCATTTGTATCCAGGGCAGGTCTGATTCATAAGCATCAAAAACAGCCCATACTTTCGATAAATCGGCTACATCGAATAATACTGCGCCTCTGGTCACATAGTCCCCTTCATTTACGTTCCGGTTAGTTATAATTCCTGAAGTATTGGAATAAATATCGAACAAAACATTTACCTCGCCGGATTTCTCAATATCCTGAATTTGTTTATCCGACAATTTCCAGTTCCTCAGTTTTTCACGGGCTGCATCCAGAACATTGGGATATTTTTCACCCAGGGATTTGGCCTCCAGGAGCTCTTGTTGCGCTGTGATCAACTCCGGAGAATAAATTTGGGCAATCAATTGTCCTTTTTTCACAGTCTCTCCTGTTACATTAATGTATAGTTTCTCAATTCTACCCGGAACATGGGCAGTCTGGGACTGCAACAATCGTTCATCTGGCTGTATTTTACCATATAACTGTACTTCTTTTGTCGCATTTCCTATACCGGCAATTGAGGTTTGAACTTCTGCCAATTTTATAGCCGACTCACTCATTTCAATGGCATTGTCATCAATTTCGGCATCTGATTTTTGTAAAGGGATTAATTCCATACCGCAAATAGGGCACTTGCCGGGTTTGTTCATTCTTATCTGTGGGTGCATGGCACATGTCCATATAGTTTTTTCTGTTCCGATATGTTCATGTAATGTTTCCTGATGTGCTCCTTCTACAGTTACATTTGAGGAATGGTAGAATAATAACCAGCCAATCAACAGGCCTGCTGCCACAAATAAGCTGCTTTTTATATATTTATTAGAAAGGATATTGAACGTTTTCATGATTTTATGTATTAAAAATTTTGCGAATTCATTAATTTCTCTGCCATTGCCACAGAAGTATTATAATCTGCAATAGCCTCGATATGTTTAAAGCTGTAATCGAGTACTTTTTGCTGCATGCGCAACACCTCTTCATAATTTTTACCGGATGTAGTAAATCCCGATATTAATATATCTGTTGTTTTCTTTGCCAGTTTTTCCTGTTCTTCATATAATGTAATTCGTCTTTCGGCATCTTCCAGACTTTGAATGAATAACCTGTATTGAACCATCAGGTTGTTTTTAAGATTTGCAGATTGTTCGTTGGTTGCTTCCTGCATTAAACGCGCCTCCTTTTGTTTAGCATGGTATTTCTTCCTGTAAACTGGAATGGAAACTGAGACCATTGGCATGAGCATATCTTTGCCATTCATCACAGCTGTGTTTCCTTCCCGTTCCTGAATGAGCATATAATTCAAACCGATACCTACCATCGGCAATCCCATTTTTTTTTCTTTTTCTTCCATTAAGGAATAAGAGTTCGCTTCGTTTTTAAGCATAGCCAACATGGGATTATTGCTTAATATGCTATCGGGAATAGTCATCCTGTTAACCGGTAATGGATGAATGATCAACGAATCAGAAATGAGTACATTTGTTTCCAAGTCGCGGTTCAGTAAGGAATTTAAATTAACCTGTTCTGTCTGCCTTTGATCATTTAGCAGGGCCAGCCTGTTCTTTAGTTCAAGTATTTCCATTTTCACCCTGAGTACATCCTGCAATCCACCCTGTTGGTTGTTCATACCCTCAGACATGGCCGAAGCGGATGTATTTCCGGATGTTTGTGCATTTAAAACACCTGCATTGTTCATGCCGCTCATGGATTTACCTGAAGAATTCATAGTATTTCCTGAATTGCCCGTATTAGAGGTTCCCTGCATGGTTGAGGAAAAAATTGCTGTTTCAGGGGATTCAAACTTCACCAATGCCAGCTTTTCGAGCGATTCCAGTAACTCTATATTTTCGTTTACAAGTTTTGTTTCCCTGTCGAACTTCATTAATGAATACCAGGCTGATTTAACCTGATAAAACAATTCTGACTTTGTGGCATTAAAAACCTCATATTTGGCCAATGCCATCATAGATGCTTCATCTTTAGCCGATTTTAGTGTACCAAACCACGGGAACATCTGCATTATCTGGATATTACCTCTCTGGGTTCCTCCTAAAAGTTCCATCGGTTTGATAAAAAATCCAAAGCTTGCCTGTGGATCAGGGAGTGAGCCCACCTGGGGAACTTTTTCCAATGCCGCCAGATATTGATTAAAGGCTGCTTTTACCTCCGGGTTATTTTTTGCTGCTATTTCCAGATAATTATCCAACGACTGACTATCGGATTCCTGTCCCAAACCGGATTTAATAACTGCAAACAGGATGATAACAATTATAAATATTCTGATGTTTTTCATATTTTTAATTTTCAATAGTTAATGCCTCTTTTTCCGGCTTTTTTACTTCGCCTTCGCGCCAGAAACATTGCAGTATGGGTACAACAAACATGGTCATAATCTGAATGATCATTCCACCAAAGGTCGGGATAGCCATAGGTACCATAATATCTGCTCCTTTCCCGGTAGATGAGAGGACAGGTAAAAGCGCTATTATTGCAACAGCAGCTGTCATCATCGCGGGGCGCACCCGCTTTTTACCGGCAATTACTACTGCTTCACGAACTTCATTGACAGTAGTTGGTTTACGTTCTTCAAATACCTGGTGGATGTATGTTCCCATGATCACGCCATCGTCTGTTGCAATGCCAAACAAGGCAATAAATCCTACCCAGACCGCAACACTAAGATTGATAGTATGGATCTGGAACAGATGCCTCATATCGACCCCGGCTACTGAAAAGTTTAAAAACCAGGGTTGGCTATACAACCACAACATGATAAAACCTCCTGCAAAGGCTACAAAAACTCCTGAAAAGTGTATGGATGAAGCCGTAAAAGTTTTAAACTGAAAGTACAGAAGTAAAAATACCAGCATCAAACTTATAGGAATTATAATAGCCAACCTTTTTGTAGCACGTATTTGCTGCTCGTAGTTGCCAGCAAAAGCATAACTAACACCTGCGGGAAGAACCAGTTCCCCGGAATCGATTTTATCTTTCAGAAAATTCTGAGCATCTTCAACAACATCCACTTCAGCTTTTCTGGCTACTTTATCGAAAATTACATACCCATTTAAAAAGGTATTTTCGCTGCGGATCATTTGCGGGCCACGGGTATAGGAAATATCTGTCAATTCACCTAAGGGAACTTGAGTCCCGGTTTTTGTTGGAACCAGGATCTTTTTTATTTCTTCGGGTGTGCTCCTCAATTCACGGGCATATCTTACCCTTACCGGGAATCGTTCACGGCCTTCCACTGTGGTGGTTAGCGCCATGCCACCAACTGCTACCTGAAGTATTTCCTGAACTTCATTAATGGTCAATCCGTAACGTGCCAGGGCTTTTCGGTTGAGTTTAATTTCAATATACGGAGCCCCAACTGCACGGTCGTAAAATACTGAAGATGACATTACAGATGGAACTTCTTTAAGTATCGTTTCAAGCTGAATACCTGCTTCTTCAATACTTTCCAGATCAGGACCAAAAACTTTCAATCCCATAGGAGCCCGCATTCCGGTAGACAACATAACGAGCCGTGTTTGAATGGGTTGAAGTTTTGGGGCTGAGGTTAGCCCCGGGATATTGGTCACTTTGACAATTTCGTTCCAAATGTCATCCGGCGTTTTAATTTCGGGACGCCATTGCCGCAAATTATCCCCGTTTTTATCCGGAATAAGTTGTTCCTGTTTAATTTTTCTGAATCCGTCCCGTTTCGGATTATAGGTAGTCCCGTCTGTTAAAATAAAACTCCCGTCTTTGTCTACTTTAAACCCCATTCTTTGGCCATCTTCATCCAAAATATATTCAGATACATAATTGATAGTGTTTTCAAACATTTGCACAGGAGCCGGATCCAGGGCTGAATTAATGCGCCCCCATTTCCCGACAGCAAGTTCTACTTCAGGAATTGTGGACAGCCGTTTATCGAGTATCTCAACATACTCCCGGTTTTTTTCGATTCCACTATGAGGCATGCTGGTGGGCATCAATAAAAATGATCCTTCGTCAAGAGCCGGCATAAATTCTTTTCCAATTCCCGGGAATGTGCGATTTATGGATTGCCACGCAGACGATTCTTTTACGGTTATCGGCAGAAACCCAAATATTCGATCAGTTCCCTGCCAGGCCAACGCTCCAAAAACAATGGTAAAAATGGGTATTGCCATAAATTTCCATTTATGCTGTAATGCCCAGCGCAGAATAGGAACATAAAAATGAACTATTAGTAAAAGAACCGTAAGTACTAAGGCAATTAAAATCGCAACAAATAAATAATTGGTTATATTGCTGTTTCCGGCGCCAAGTGGCAACCATTCGATGCTCAGGTACCACACTGCTACCAATAATGTAATCCCAATGTTAATATAATTGGTCATGGCCTTGCGGCTTTCGGGCCACCTCGATTCAAAAAGATTGTTCAACCCGATGAGTACCAGCGCCAGCGCTGGTATTTGTCCCCAGCCTATTGCAAACAGGATTCCGGCTGCTATTAATATACTATTGAATATCCGGTGTATTCTTTTTTTATCAAATTTAACAGAGAATATAATGTTGGCCAGGGTGGGTAACACAATAATACCGAGTAAAAATGAGGCCAGCAGGGCAAATGTTTTGGTAAATGCCAGGGGACGAAAAAGTTTACCTTCAGCGGCCTGCATGGCAAATACCGGCAGGAAACTAACAATGGTTGTTCCCAAAGCCGTTGTAATTGCTGAGGATACTTCTACTGTTGCACAATAAATAACTGAAACAAGGTGTTTCCCCTTCGCATCGGTGTTTTCAGGCATTTCCAGGTGCCTGAGGATGTTCTCAACAAAAACAATTCCTACATCCACCATTACACCAATGGCAATGGCAATACCCGAGAGCGCCACAATGTTGGCTTCAACACCTGCCCATTTCATAACGATAAAAGTCATGAGTACTGCCACCGGGAGAAGCGATGAGATTAAAATGGATGCCCTCAGATTCAGCACCAAAAATATGATGACGATAATTGCAATCAAAATTTCATGAGAAAGCGCTGATTCAAGTGTACCAATGGTCTCTTTTATTAATCCCGTGCGATCATAAAACGGTATAACAGTTACTTTCGAAACCGTACCATCTTCCAGTGTTTTTTGAGGCAAACCCGGTGCAATTTCTTCAATTTTCTTCTTTACATTATTAATGACCTCCATTGGATTGGAGCCATAGCGGGCGATAACGGCTGCGCCGACAGCCTCTACACCGTCTTTGTCAAGTCCTCCACGTCGTGTAGCCGGGCCAAAAGTAACATTTGCCACATCACTCACACGCACCGGGACATTGTTCTTAACAGAGACCACAGCGTCCTTTAAATCATCAAGACTTTTAATATAACCTAAACCCCGGATTACATATTCCACTTTATTCAATTCGATGGTTTCTGCACCAATATCCAGGTTACTGTTTTTAACGGCTTTCATTATGTCCATTACGGAAACGCCATAGGCTTTCATGGCATTGGGGTCTATGTCTACCTGATATTCCTTAACAAAACCGCCAATGGTAGCTACTTCCGAAACGCCTTTCGAAGCGGACAAGGTATATTTAACATAATAATCCTGTACGGTGCGCAATTCCTGCGGATCCCATCCGCCGGTTGGCTTTCCGGTTTTAGGATCACGGCCTTCGAGTGTATACCAGAATATTTGACCGAGTGCAGTAGCGTCTGGTCCCAGTGCAGGTTGCACACCGGCAGGCAATGTTCCGGCAGGAAGCGAGTTTAGTTTTTCCAGGATACGTGAACGGCTCCAGTAAAATTCTATATTATCTTCGAAAATGATATATATAAAGGACATTCCAAACATGGAAGTACTTCTGATGGTTTTTACCCCCGGAATTCCGAGTAACGAAGTGGTTAACGGATACGTAATCTGGTCTTCTATATCTTTCGGTGATCGCCCCATCCATTCGGTTGCAACTATCTGCTGGTTGTCACCAATGTCAGGAATAGCATCTACCGGGACAGGATTACGCGGCAACAGACCGGTATGCCAGTTAAAAGGGGCATAAACGGTACCAAGCAAGATGAAAACAACCAATAATAATATGGTCAACATCTTGTTATCTAAAAAGAATTTAATGATCCTGTTTAGCATATATAAATATTTTGATAAACATTCTGTGAATTAATAATTTACAAAATTAAAATTGAATTACAGGTTAACTCAATAATTATAAATCAACCTATAAGTTCAATTAACAGATTGTCTAACACAAATATGTCTGCAGGAAAGAAAGTTTAGTATGATCGGGAGATCCCGGAGGTGAAGAATCTGAAGTTAAGGGATGTAAAGATTCATTATTGTTTAATGGTTCTGTAGAAAAGCCGAGAACTAATGGAAAGAATATACTAAATTCAGCAATTTCTGTATTCTCTGTAATGGAAGGAGATACAAAATCATTTTTTACCTGAATGCTTATGGTCTCATCATGGCAACAGCCATCCATGTCACAACATGATTTTACATGGTGATTTAGGCTGGTGGATACCAGCTTACCGCCGCAATAATGTTTAGAAAGTGTTATTCCTGTTGTAGTAGTCAGCAGGAACAATGAAAGGATAATATGTGCGAGTTTTCTGAACATTAAGGGAACATCAACAATTCAAATTTACGTAATCAATACATGTAAGTTTTATAATATTTTGTTAAAAATTTATAAAAACTTTTTCATACCGATAAATTCATTATGTGACATTAATTAATGATTAACAAATACCTGAAACAAATTGTTTGAAACATGGGTAATTTCTTTTTACCTGATTTACCTGAATTTATGAAAATATATTTATTTTTTTTTGCAGACCTTCTCAAAAATCAAAAAAAAGAGGGTGTCTAAAAAGAAGTTATTTCTCGCCAAGACGCTAAGAGGTTAGTTGTTGATAAACAAACCTTTGCGACTTAGCAGCTTTGCGAGAATTCCTTGTATTCTGACTTTTTGGACAGCCTCTTGAAGTTTATAAAAGAAATTTATTCTTTGATATTTAATAATTTAAACATAAACGCATATTCAAGGGCCGTTTCCCTGTAGCGCTGAAATCTTCCCGAAGCACCGCTATGCCCATAGTCCATATTGGTATGCAGCAGCAACAAGTGTTTGTCTGTTTTTAATTCCCTGAGCTTGGCTACCCATTTGGCAGGTTCCCAATACTGAACCTGGGAATCATGCAGTCCGGCCGTAACCAGCATATTCGGATAATCTTTTGCTTCCACATTATCGTAAGGCGAATAAGAAAGCATATAATCATAATATTCCTTCTCATTCGGATTTCCCCATTCATCATATTCACCCGTGGTTAAGGGAATACTTTCATCCAGCATGGTGGTGATAACATCCACAAAGGGTACTGCCGCTATTACCCCTTTATACAATTCGGGCTGAAGATTTATGATCACTCCCATTAATAATCCGCCGGCACTGCCTCCCATGGCAAAAAGTTTATCCGTACTCGTGAATTTTTCTTTAATAAGGAATTCGGCACAGTCGTTAAAATCTGTGAACGTATTGTTCTTTTTTAGCAATTTGCCATCTTCATACCATTGCCGTCCCATTATCTGGCCGCCACGAACGTGCGCAATGGCATAAACAAATCCGCGATCGAGCAGGCTTAACCGAATGGAACTAAAATACGGATCGATTGTATGCCCATAAGAACCATAGCCATATAAAAGCAGCGGATTTTCCCCGTCTTTTTTTAATCCTTTTTTATAAACTAATGAAATCGGGATTTCCGTTCCATCATCAGCCTTGGCAAAAAGACGTTCGGCAAAATAATCGTCTGCATTAAATTCACCCAGAACTTCCTGTTGTTTTTTTAGTTCGCGCTCTTTGGATTCCATATTGTAATCGTAAGTAGAATTGGGCGTGGTAAGCGATGAATAACCAAAGCGAAGAATATTGGTTTCGAATTCCGGGTTGGTGGATATCCAGGTTTCATAAACCTGCTCCGGGAAATTAATATAGTATTCATCTTTAGAGTGCATATCAATTACCCTAAGGTTGGTCAATCCTTTTATTCTTTCTTCGAGTACCATATAATTGCTGAACATCTCAAAATTCTGAAGGTATACCTCTTTTCTGTGTGGGATCACTTCCTTCCAGTTAGAAACGTCGGTGGCATTTTCCGGTGTAACCATTAATCTAAAGTTCAGTGCATCGAGATTGGTAAGAATATAAAACCGGTCTTCAAAATGTGATATCCAGTATTCATGTTCCCTCTGGCGGGGGTTAAAAAGTTTGAATTCCTGATCGGGAGTATCTGCATTTAAAATACGGTATTCATTCGATAAGGTGCTTGAAGATGAAATGATAATATATTTTTTGGATTTTGATTTATAAACATAGGCGTTATAGGTATCATCCTTTTCTTCGTAAATCGCCACATCATTTTCTGAATCGGCGCCAAGTTTATGTTTAAATATTTTATAGGGCCGCAGGGTTTGATCATCTTTAATAGTGTAAAACAGGGTCTTATTATCGTTTGCCCACGAAGCGCTGCCTGAAGTATTATAAATCTTATCTTCATAAAGTTCTCCCGTATTCAGGTTTTTGAAGTTGAGGGTGTACTTACGACGGCTCAGGGTATCCACACCATAAGATAAAATCTGGTTATCGGGACTTACGGAAAGGCCAACAACCTGGTAATAACTATATCCTTCAGCCATTTCATTTACATTGAGCATAATTTCTTCTTCGGCATCCAGGGTTTCCTTTTTTCTGCAATATATCGGGTATTCTTTTCCCTCTTCGTAGCGGGTATAATAATAATATCCGTTTTCCAGGTAGGGGACAGACATATCTGTTTGTTTTATCCGCCCAACAATTTCATTGTACAGTTTTTCCTGAAGCTCTTCTGTATCTCCCATTACCGATTTTGTATACGCATTTTCGTCTTCGAGATATTTAATTACTTCAGGGTTTTCACGCTGGTTAAGCCAGAAATAATTATCAATCCTGGTATGATCATGAATGGTAAGCTCTTTCGCGATTTTCTGTGCAACAGGTGGTTCCATAATTTCACTTCTTTTACAGGAATATAACATGCTTATCCCGACAACAAGAAGGCAGGATAAAAGTTTACAATATGTTTTCATAATCTGGCGGAGTTTATTTTGTGTAATAAAAATAATTAAAAGATTAGATTGATACCACCAATTCACAAAAAATTAAAAGAATTATTTTCCGAACGGTTTGTTTTGCCGGAAAATTGAATTTTTTCTAAAAAAATTATTCTCAAATGTCTTTCAATGATAATTGAATCCTTTTTCTTGCAGCATCCACTTCCAGCACTTTTACTTTTACATGCTGGTTCAGGGTAACCACCTCGGATGGATTACTTATAAATCGGTCGGCCAATTGTGAAATATGTACCAGGCCGTCCTGTTTTACCCCAATATCCACAAAAGCTCCAAAATTTGTAATATTGGTTACAATTCCGGGCAGCACCATCCCGGGTTTCACATCATCAATTTTGTATATACCATCGGCGAATTCAAAAACTTTAATTTTTGATCGAGGGTCGCGTCCGGGTTTGGCCAGTTCCTGCAGAATGTCACGTAAGGTAGGTAAGCCGATATTCCCTTTTACATATTTATTTGGATCGATCCGGCTTCTTTTTTCTTCGTCTTTTAATAACACTTCAATATCCACCCCCTGGTCTTTTGCCATTTTCTCAACAATAAAATAACTCTCAGGATGCACAGCGCTGTTATCCAGGGGTTGTTTTGAATTCCGGATCCTGAGAAAACCGGCAGCCTGTTCAAAAGCTTTATCTCCCATCCGGGTAACTTTTTTCAATTCTTCCCTTGATGTAAATGCTCCGTTTTCTTTACGATAGTCTACAATATTTTGAGCCAGCTGAGGTCCCAGACCAGATATATAGGTTAGCAAATGTTTACTTGATGTATTTAAATCCACTCCAACTGCATTCACACAGCTTTGCACTATCTGGTCGAGGCTTTCTTTGAGGTTATTCTGATCCACATCGTGTTGGTACTGACCAACGCCAATAGATTTAGGGTCTATCTTAACAAGTTCCGCTAATGGATCCAATAATCTGCGGCCAATGGAAACGGCTCCCCGCACAGTAACATCGTATTGAGGAAACTCATCCCGGGCCACTTTGGAGGCGGAATAGATGGATGCGCCGGCTTCATTCACAACAAACACCTGTAAATCGCGGTCAAATTTCACTTTTTTAACAAAATGCTCGGTTTCCCTGCCGGCAGTACCATTACCAATGGCTATGGCTTCGATCTTAAATGCATTAACCAGAGAGACCATTTTTTTACCGGCTTGTTTGGTTTCACTCTGCGGAGGATGAGGGTATATGGTTTCATTATGCAACAAATTACCCTGGGCATCCAGGCATACCAACTTACAACCGGTGCGGTACCCCGGATCCAGGGCTAATACGCGTTTTTCACCCAATGGGGAGGCCATTAGCAACTGACGAAGATTATCAGCAAATACACGGATGGCTTCTTTATCGGCTTTCTCTTTTGAACTGGCCCTGAACTCATTTTCAATCGAAGGCTCAAGCAGTCTCTTATAAGCATCAGCCACAGCCATTCTTACCTGTTCCGAAACGTCGTAATATCCATCTACAAAAAGATTTTCCAGGATTTCTGTTGCTGCCTCAATATCCGGTGAAATGGTTACCTTTAAAAAACCTTCTTCTTCACCACGTCTGAGCGCCAGCATGCGGTGCGACGGGCATTTTGAAAGAGGCTCGGAAAACTCGAAATAGTCTTTGTATTTTATTCCTTCCTCTTCTTTTCCTTTTACAAGGGTGGAAGAAACCATAGCCTGTTTTCCAAAAAGAAAACGAACCGAATCCCGTGCTTTTTTGTTTTCATTAATCCATTCTGCTATAATATCCCGGGCCCCCTGTAAAGCCTCTTCGGCATTGGGAACTTGGTCGGTAACAAATTCTTCAGCTTTCTCAAAGATCATAATTTCCTTTTGTTTCATTACAATCTTTGCCAGCGGCTCCAGGCCCTTTTCCCTGGCAATCGAGGCCTTTGTTTTTCTTTTTGGTTTATAGGGGAGGTATAGGTCTTCAAGTTCAGTAAGGGAGTCAGCCTTCAGAATTTTGTCTTTGAGTTCCGGAGTTAATTTATCCTGTTCTTCAATGGATTTTAATATGCTGTCCCGGCGCTTATCAAGTTCGATTAATTTTGCCAGCTGGGTCTTAATTTCCGCAACCTGAACTTCATCAAGACTGCCGGTCATCTCTTTCCTGTAGCGGCTGATAAAGGGAACAGTAGCCCCCGTTTCAAAAAGGGCTATGGTATTGTTTACCTGTTGAGGGGTGATTAATAAAGCTTTTGAAATTATTTCAGCATAGTTTTCTTTCATAATCAGTTGAGTAGTAGTTGTACTTGTTGTTTGAAAGCAATAATTCTGAATATTGCGACGGGCGCAAAGGTAAAAAATTAGGAGGATTTTTTTGAGGTTTTTTTGCTGGCAGGTAACTTGAGATCGGTAAAATGTACGTAAAAAGTTAAAAGTCTTTTGCAGTGGGCAGTTTTGCAGTTTGTAGTAGGTAGTAGGCAGTAGGCAGTAGGCAATAAGTAGTAGGCATTAGGCAGTAAGCAGTTTGTAGAGATTAGTAACCGGCAATCGGAAGTCGGCAAGCAGACTTTGACATTGATGATTAACAAATCACATATAGTGTAATAGTAAATCGAATGTTTTTAACTTTTTTGTATTTTTCTTGTTATTTTCAAAAAAAATAAAATCATGATTACCATTATTTCTCCTGCTAAAAATTTAAATTTTAATGCTCAGAATGTTACGGATAAATATACTATACCGGTTTTTTTAGAAGAATCAGAAAAAATCATAAAGAGACTGAAAACTTTATCGCCTAAGAATATTGCAGCCTTAATGAATGTAAGCAGTAAAATTGCTGACTTAAATTACAGCCGTTTTCAGCAATGGCAACCGGATTTAACACTACCGGAGGCTAAACAGGCAGTACTTGCTTTTAACGGTGAAGTGTACAACGGATTAAAGGCGTACACCCTTACTGCTGCCGACCTGGATTTTGCCCAGGATCATTTACGGATATTATCGGGACTTCATGGAATTCTCAGGCCTCTGGATCTGATCCGGCCATACCGGCTTGAAATGAGCACTAAAATAAAGATTGGAAGAAAAAATAATCTGTATGAATTCTGGGATAAAAAAATTCATAAACATCTTTTCAATCTCCTGGCGTCTCATAAAGAAAAAATAATTATTAATCTGGCGTCAAATGAATATGCAAAAGCAGCGTTATTAAATAATTTTAAACAAAGAGTAATTACTCCTGTTTTTAAAGAGCTAAAAGATGATCAATACAATGTGATAACAATATATGCTAAAAAAGCCCGGGGACTTTTGACACGATATATCCTTAAAAACCGGATTAACGATCCGCAACAATTAAAAATGTTTGAAGAAGAAGGGTATTTTTATCAGGAAAACCTTTCTACAAAAAATGAATGGGTGTTTACCAGATAATAGATAATTAATAATTATTTGAGGTTTTAAAGAAGATTAAAGATTGCAGTATAAAATTCGGATAATAGAATATTAGAGTAAAAAGATTATTTCTTTAATAATTAAAAGCATGACTATGAATAAGCTAATCCTCGAATTAAAAGAAGAGCACACCAAATGTGCCCAATTATTAAATGAGATAAAAAAATTAGGTCCTGATTCAGAAGAAGGGTTTAATTTATTGATTCATGCACGTGAACATTTTAAAACCCACCTTAAAAAGGAAGCGGAAATATTATACCCCGTATTGTTTAAAGCGGCAGAATCTGACTTTTTGCTGAAAAATATGCTCGGCGAGTTTGCTACTGATATTGATAAAATTAAGGAGTTTACAGAAAACTTTTTTAACAAATACGCTGAAAACCTTGATCATTCCGAACTTAAAAAAGATTTTGGAAATTTATTTACATTACTAAGCACCCGGTTGCGGAGAGAGGAATTAATGATTTATAATAAATATGAAGAAATTATTAATTCGCAGGAATAAATAAATGGCATTTTCCTAAAACCTGATATTTGTCAAATTTCTAATAAAAATGTTTTGTTTACTTGCTGTTTGATTTATTATCTATTATTTTTTACGGAAATTTATATTCACAATCTTTATACAAAATAGAAATCTATTCATTATGAAAAAGACATCAATTAACCGGATTTCAAGACTTTTTGTTGTTCTGGGACTGGCATTATTTCTGGTATCACCGGTATTTGCCCAGAAAAACAGGGCTGATATTTCTGAAAAATACAAATGGAACCTTCAGGATATTTATGCAAACGATGAAGCCTGGAACCAGGCTAAAGAAGAGGTTGCCGCACAATTTGATAAAATCCTGGAATTTAAAGGAACCTTAACCAGTTCATCCGAAAATTTACTGGCATGTCTCGACTTTACCAGTGAGCTTATGAAAGAAGCATACAAATTATTCAGTTATGCTTCAATGAAATCGGATGAGGACACCCGCATTTCAAAAAATTTATCTATGCAGCAGGAACTTGAACAAATGTTTACGGATTATTCAGCCAAAGCTGCTTATATTGAGCCGGAAATTCTTTCGGTTGACTGGTCTGTTATTGAAAATTTTATGAAGGAAGAACCAAAGCTGCAGGTATACAGCATGTCATTAGGCAACCTGTTTAGAAGAAAAGCACATACTCTATCTGAACCGGAAGAAAAAATATTAGCCCAGGCTGGTTTAATATCAGGAAATGCAGCGAATATTTACAATTTATTCAGTAATGCAGAAATGCCCTATCCAACAGTAACATTAAGCGACGGATCTACAGTTACACTCGATAAATCAGGCTACAGCAAATACAGGGCAGTACCCAACCGGAGCGATCGTGAACTGGTATTTCATGAGTTCTGGTCGGCATTTGAAAAATTTAAAGGTTCTTATGGAGAACAACTTTATGGAAACGTAAAAAGTGATATTTTTTATGCCAAGGCCCGTGGATATAATTCATCGCTCGAACGTGCCCTGGATGCCAATAATATTCCTGTGGATGTATATCATTCTTTAATTGATAATGTAAATAAAAATCTTGGAACTTTTCACCGTTACCTGAAACTTAAAAAGCGGATGATGGGTCTGGATACTTTAAAATATTCGGATTTATATGCTCCTGCCGTAAAAGGTGTTGATCTGAAATACAATTATGATGAGGCCAAAGCACTTTTGCTGGAAGCTGTTAAACCCCTGGGTGATGAGTATGTAAATGTGGTTTCGAAAGCGCTGAATGAACGATGGATTGATGTATATCCTACTCCAGGTAAACGGTCAGGAGCCTATTCCAGTGGTAATGCATATGATGTGCACCCTTACATTCTGCTGAATTATAATGATCAGTATGATGATGTTAGCACCCTGGCTCACGAGATGGGACACACCATGCACAGTTATTTTTCCAATAAAACACAGCCTTTCCCCAAAGCAGATTATTCAATTTTTGTCGCAGAGGTAGCCTCTACGTTTAATGAAGCTTTATTAAATGATATGATGCTGAAAAAAATAAAAGATAATGATACAAGGCTTTCACTTTTAATGAGCTACCTGGATAATTTTAAAGGCACTTTATTTCGTCAAACCCAGTTTGCCGAATATGAATTGCTGATCCACGAAAAGGCTGAGCAGGGAATTCCGCTTACCGGAGATCTGCTTACAGAACTTTACGGTGAAATTTTAAAGAAATATTACGGCGCTGATGAGGGTGTTTGTTTAATCGACAATCTGGTGGTTTATGAATGGGCCTATATCCCTCATTTTTATTACAATTATTATGTATACCAGTATTCCACCTCATTTACAGCTTCCACTGCTTTGGCTGAAAAAGTGTTGAATAAGGAAAAAGGAGCAAAAGAAAAATATATGGCGTTTCTTTCCGCCGGCGGTTCTGATTATCCGATCAATGTGCTTAAAACCGCAGGTGTGGATATGACCACCTCCGAACCCTTTGAAAAAGCCATGGCTGCTATGAACAGGATTATGGATGAAATAGAAAAAATTCTGGACTCGAAAAAATAAAAATCCCTGAAGTTTTAAATTGTGCATGCCGGGTTCTTTTTTAGACCCGGCATTTTTTATGCTTAATTTGCAGGGTTTTTAATGAACATACAATACAAGTCCTTTCAGGTATTCCCCTTCGGGATGGTAAATGTTTACCGGGTGATCTGCAGGCTGAGTGAGTTGGTGTATTATTTTAATATCACGGCCACTGTTGGCAGCAGCAACAAAAATACTTTTTTTGAAATCTTCTTTAGAAACTACCTGCGAACAGGAAAATGTAAAAACTATTCCTCCCGGTCTGATATGCTCAAAAGCTTTTGCATTTAAGTTTTTATACCCCATAAGGGCCTGGTTTAGTACATTATGGTGTTTTGCAAAAGCCGGCGGGTCAAGAATAATCAGGTCGTACTGGTTGTGAATAGAATTTAAAAATTGAAAAGCATTGGCTGTAATACTTTTATGCCTGCTTAAATCTTTAAAGTTCAGGGCAATATTTTTTTCGGTTTGATCCATTGCTTTTTCAGAACTGTCAACGGAATGTACCAGGTTTGCTTCACCATGAAGCCCATAAACAGAAAATCCGCCTGTAAAACAAAACATGTTCAGGATATCCCGGTTTTTTGAATATTTGGAAAGGAGTTTTCGGTTTTCGCGCTGGTCAAGAAAAAATCCGGTTTTTTGACCATTCTCCCAATCAACCAGAAAACGGTTACCATATTCTAAAATTTCAGTGGAAGATTTAGCTCCATACAGATATTCATTTTTTGCGTTTATCCCTGCTTTAAAGGGCAGGGTCGATTCGCTTTTATCGAACACCGCATGCAGGTCCTTACCATAAATTTCACGTAAAATATCAACAAAAGTGTGCCGGAGTAAATACATGCCGATAGAATGCATCTGCATTACAGCTGTACCATTGTAAAAATCGATTATTAATCCGGGCATATTGTCCCCTTCGCCATGAACCAGCCTGTAGGCATTTGTTTCCGGGTTGTTTGTAAGTTTTAACTCTTTACGAAGAAGGAAAGCCGATTGTATTTTGAACTTCCAGAACTCATAATCTGCTGCAGTCTGCGTAAAAGATACAATACGAATGGCTATTGACCCGATCTGGTAATGCCCGGTGGCGAGAAATTCATTTTTATTGGAATACACATCCACTATGTCACCTTCAGCAGGTTTCCCGTCGATATGTTTTATGGCTCCTGAAAAAATCCAGGGATGATATCTTTTTATGGATTGTTCTTTTCCCGACTTAAGCGTTATTTTCACCCTGCTCATCATCTTCCTTCACTTCATTCAGTTTATTAAAAATTTCAAGGCAAACCCAGGCATCTGTGGCAGCATATTCTATTTGTGCCTGAGTAAGTTCAGGGCTTTCCCAGTTGGAGGTTTGCTGCTGTTTTGATATTCTGAAATTTAATATGTTGGCCACCAGTTTTTTTAATCCGTTGTCTTCAATTCCAAAATCTTTAACAAAGGATTGTAGGTCAATAAAATTAGCGGGTGTAAAATGATGTAATTTTTTAAGTGTTTTCAGGTCATCTTTAATGGCTACGCCAATTTTAATGATGTTTTTATTTTTAAGGATATCTATAAGTCCGTTGCTAAATGTTATCCGGTTTAACCGGAATAAAAAGGCTTCATCTTCGGTAGCCAGCTGAACAAGCGCAACAGGATTAATAACTCCTTTTTTAAATGCCGGTTTTGTCTCAGTATCAAATCCAAGTACAGATTGATTTTTTAAAATTGCACAGGCATCCCTTGATTTCTCCGGAGTGTCAATTATATGAATTTTACCTGAAAACTGGTTTATGGGTAAATCATAAATTTCATCTTTTGATATTTTTTGTTGAAATGGAAACTTACTCTTCATTAGTCTGAAAATCCTCAAATCTTTTATTAATAATCCACGAACTTGTATCTATATCCTCAAAATCGCCGTCACCATTGTCATCGTCGGCATCTTTTTTGTTTTGGACGTTTCTGACCAATTGATCTTCAAGTTCCATACCTCCATACCGGAGAACGTGAAACACCCTTAGGGCATTTACAAGGGATTGTCCCCAATATTCTTCAAAGTTGTATTTGCACTCCCAGATAGCATCGTTCATTATTTCGTTGGTGCTGATTCTGTAAAGCATTAAAAAGTCTTTCATATCCTGGTAAATGTCAGACAGGTCTTCGGAAAGGCTTCCACCCAAAGGTTCATCGGTTTCAAGTGCGGTAGGGTCCAGTTCCTTTTGATAGGTATCGTACTGTCCTAATTTATTCAGCAGTTTGTTTTGTATCTGATTGTATTCGTATTCCGAAACAAATTTTTCATTGGCTTCATCAAATTGCGTTTCAATGGTTGGCAGTAAGGTAGCTTTTAAATACAATAAAGGTAAAATTTTATGTATTTTATCGACAAACTGTTTAAGTTTTAATTTTTCAACATTATCAATAAATGCACAGTATTCGTTGGCAACGGCAACAAATTCAATTACATTTTTTGAATATACCAAATCCCCGGTCTTGTCCATTGATAAATTATTTTTCAATACGACAAAGGTAATACCTAAAATCAAAAATTAATAGTAAAACATATGAAGTTAATACAATAAACCGGAATTTACCTGAAAGTTGTTTCTATTCTTTCCAAACCAGATTTTCACCCCCGGAATATGAAATTTTATCATTATCAATCAGCCATCGGATAATTTCAAGTACCTTTTCATCTTTAAAGGGTACCTGGTCTGCCAGTTCTTTAATACTGAGGCTTCCAAGTGTCAGGCGGGCTTTAATTTCGTCAACCACAAGATTAAACTCACTCTCGTTAATTTCACGTTCAATATTCCGTTTGCACACATCGCACACATCGCATGGATTTGAGTCGGTTTCACCAAAATATTTCAGAAGAATCTGACTCCTGCAGGTATTGTTGCTAAAGGCATAATGAAGAACACTTTCCATTCGAAAGATGTATTTTTCTTTTCGTACTTTATAGTTTTCTTTTGAGATAATCAGGGATTTTTCATCCAGACGTTCTGAGGTATATATAATTAACGGGGTTTTTTTCTGGGGTATATATTTTATTATACCCAGGGTATTAAGTTTACCAAGGTACTTATAAACCACATCAACCTGCACCCCGGCTTTTTGCGCCAGTGATATTTCGTCAATGCCTGTAAAATTTGTAAATACGCCTGTATAGGAGCGAAGCACAAGTTTTATAAAAGCATCAAAACCGGCATTGGCTACCTGGAATTTATACAATTCTTCGCGCGACACAAGAAACAGAATTCTTGAAGGATTATTCAGTTCGTCGGTAAGCTCAAGATAACCCTCACGTTCAAGAATTTTAAGGCTGTTGTATGCCGTAAGCAGGTTTAGGTTATATGTAGATGCAAAATCTGCCAGGTGAAAATCGTATGCCAGATCTTTACCGCTTCCATAAGGCACTTTTAAAAAATTTCCCAGGGCCTGGTAGACTTTTTTTATGGTATCCGCAGGAGGAAATGAAACCGCCATACGTTGTCCGGCAACGGCCTTATCTGAATTGTTGCATAATAAAATGGCAAATGATTTTTGTCTGTCCCTTCCGGCACGGCCTGCTTCCTGGTAATAAGCCTCGAGTGAATCGGGCAGGTCAACATGCAGTACAAACCGCACGTCAGGTTTATCTATACCCATCCCAAAAGCATTTGTGGCAACAATTATCCTGGTTTCTCCCTTAGTCCATGATAACTGCTTCTGGTTTCTGATTTCATGCGGCAATCCGGCATGATAATAGTCGGCAGAGATTTTGTTTTTCACTAAATTTAAAGCAATTTCTTTGGCTTTTTTCCGGCTTCTCACATAAATAATTCCACAGCCTTTAATGTTTTTGGCCACTTTTAAGATATCAGCAGTTTTATTTTCTGAATACTGAACATGGTAAACAAGGTTTTCCCGTGCGAAACTAACCTTAAGCAGGTTTTTGTTTTTGAATTCGAGTTTATCCTGTATATCTTCTGCTACTTCAGGGGCTGCTGTGGCCGTAAGGGCTAAAATTGTGGCTTCGGGTAAAATTGAACGAAGTTCGGCTATTTTTAAGTACGATGGCCTGAAATCATAACCCCATTGAGATATACAATGAGCTTCATCAACGGTAATCAGATTTATCTTCATGTTTTCTGCCCGTACCCTGAAAATTTCCGTTCCAAGGCGCTCAGGGGATACATACAGGAATTTATAGTTCCCGTAAATGGCATTTTCCAGTGTAATATCAATTTCATCCCGTGACATCCCGGAATGGATAGCCAGTGCGCTTATACCCAGTTTATTCAGGTTTTCAACCTGGTCTTTCATCAGTGCGATTAATGGAGTAACCACAAGGCATAATCCTTCCATGGCTATGGCAGGAACCTGAAAAGTTATCGATTTGCCGCCACCTGTGGGCATTAACGCCAGCGTGTCAGTGCCATTAGCAACAGATTTGATAATTTCGTGCTGTAACGGCCTGAATTTTTTATATCCCCAATATTTAAGAAGTATCTCGTGGTAGATATCCATTTGTCAGCTGATTCGGAAAAATTACTAAAAAACGGCCCGGACATGTGTCACAGGCAAGATAATTTTCAGATATAATCAATATGAAACCTAAATTCACTTAAAAATTTTGTAATTTCGCACAATTTAAAATTAAATAAAATACTTAAGATGGCATCAATCTCCGAAAAAATAATATCAGAAGGCCTTACTTTTGACGATGTGCTGTTGGTTCCAGGATATTCCGAAGTGTTGCCAAAGGAAGTTGATATTTCCACAAAATTTTCAAGAAATATAATATTAAATACACCCATTGTATCCGCTGCAATGGATACCGTTACAGAAGCCCAGCTTGCTATTGCCATTGCCCGTGAAGGGGGTATGGGAGTGCTTCATAAAAATATGAGTATAGAAGATCAGGCCAAACAAATAAAAACAGTAAAGCGTGCCGAGAACGGAATGATTTATGATCCGATTACCATTGAAAAGGAGGCTACTGTTGGCGATGCCCTGAATTTAATGAAAGAATTTAAAATTGGTGGAATACCGGTAGTAGGCAACCATCATACACTTATTGGAATAGTAACCAACCGGGATTTGCGTTTTGAGCAAAACATTTACAGGCCCATAAGCGAGGTTATGACCCATGAAAATATCATTACTACTTCTACTGAAACCAATCTTGAAAAAGCTGCTGACATTTTACAGAAATATAAGATCGAGAAACTACCGGTGGTGGATGAAAATCACAAACTAATCGGTCTGATTACTTATAAAGATATTACCAAGGCTAAAGACCGGCCTAATTCATGCAAAGATTTCAAAGGCCGGTTGCGCGTAGCTGCGGGAATTGGTGTTACTCCCGACAGTATGGACCGGGTTGAGGCGCTTATTCATGCCGATGCGGATGCTTTGATTATTGATACGGCGCATGGCCATAGCAGGGCCGTAATTCGTCTTCTTAAAGAAATAAAGCAAAAATATCCCGATAAGGACGTCGTTGTGGGAAATATTGCTACCAAAGAAGCAGCTATTGAACTGGTGAAAGCCGGGGCAGATGGAGTTAAGGTGGGTATTGGTCCCGGATCTATATGCACAACCCGCGTAATTGCCGGTGTTGGCGTTCCGCAATTATCTGCAATTTTTGACGTGTACGACGGGATAAAAGGAAAAGGTGTTCCGATAATAGCCGATGGCGGCATACGATATTCGGGAGATATCGTGAAAGCCATTGCTGCCGGCGCCAATTCTATTATGGCCGGGTCTCTATTTGCCGGTGTTGAAGAATCTCCAGGTGAGACCATTATTTATAACGGAAGAAAATATAAATCGTACCGGGGAATGGGTTCCATTGAGGCGATGCAGCAAGGATCAAGAGACCGGTATTTCCAGGACCCTGATGAAGAGATTAGTAAACTGGTGCCAGAAGGAATTGTGGCCCGCGTACCTTATAAAGGAACGTTATCTGAGGTTATTTATCAGTTAATTGGCGGCCTCAGGGCAGGTATGGGATATTGTGGCGCTCCCAGTATTGAAAAACTTATGAATGCAAAATTCGTGCGTATTACCAATTCAGGTATGCACGAAAGTCATCCTCATGATGTTACTATAACGCGCGAAGCGCCTAATTATAGCAGATAATAATAACATTGACCAGAATTCGTTTCATAATAAACCAGAAGTTAAATTATGAGAAAATTTTTTATCCTGTTATTTTGTATTGCTTTTACCGGAATTTTTTCCGCTAATTCTCAGGAAAATAACGTTCTAATCACCTTGAATGACAAAAAGGTTACAAAAGATGAGTTTGAACGAATGTATCAGAAAAACAGATCTTTTTCTGATACCTCAAATAAGTCTGTTGATGAATACCTTGATCTGTTTATAAATTATAAGCTAAAAGTTTTTGAAGCAGTTGATTTGGGATACGATACGATAAAATCGTTTATAGATGAATTGGCAGGTTATAAGAATCAATTGGCAAAACCTTATCTCGAAGATAAGAGTATTAAAGATTCTCTGTTGAAAGAGGCATATGAGCGTACTAAACTCGAAGTTAATGCCAGCCATATTCTTATAAGGATAAATCCCGGATTATCGCCGGCAGATACATTATACGCCTGGAATAAAATAATGGAAATCCGGAGCAGGGTGCTTAAAGGTGAGCCGTTTGAAGAAGTAGCCAGGGCTACATCAGACGATCCTTCAGCAAAACAAAACAGTGGAAATCTGGGCTGGTTTTCAGCATTCAAAATGATTTATCCTTTTGAAAATGCTGCATATCAAACTTCTGTAGGAGAAATTTCAATGCCTGTGCGTACCCGATTCGGATATCACATTATAAAAGTAAATGATAAGCGGCCTTCACGGGGCGAAATTAAAGTAGCTCATATCATGATCAGGGTTGCCAACGGTTCATCAAATAAAAATATTCAGGACGCTTATAATAAAAGCAAAGAATATTATGACCAAATAAAACAGGGAAAAGATTTTGCAGAGTTGGCTCAGAAATATTCTGAAGATTTTAACTCCGCCCAAAACGGGGGTGAATTGCGCTGGATTAAAAGCGGCATGTTGCCCCCGGCATTTGAGGATGCGGCATTTTTGCTGAAAAATCCCGGTGACATATCCGAACCTGTATTAACCGATTTTGGCTGGCATATCATTAAACTTATTGATAAAAAACCCATTGGACCATTCGAAGAATTACGTTCTGAACTGGAAAGTAAGATTGTTCGTGATGAACGGGGGAAAATGACAGAAGAAAAAGCCATTGAAAAGATTAAAAAAGAAAACGGGTTTAAAGAATACCCGGATAATCTTAATGCTTTTTATGAAGTGGCAGATAGTAGTATATACCAGGGAAACTGGGATTATATTGCTATCACTGAAATGAACGACCCATTGTTTAGCCTGGGAAACAATGACTACTCTCAGCAAAATTTTGCGTTGTATTTATCCCGGCTGCAACCCCCCGGAAAACAAACAAACCTGCAAACTTTTATTAATAATGCGTATCTTGAGTTCCGAAAAAAAGAAATTATTGCTTTTGAGGAAAATCAGCTGGAGGAAAAATATCCTGAATTTAAATACCTGATGCAGGAATATCACGACGGGATTTTGTTATTTAATCTTACAAAAGATGTTGTTTGGAATAAAGCAGTTACCGACACTGTAGGGTTGCGGAAATTTTATAGTCAGCATAAAAACAATTACATGTGGGACGAAAGGGTGGATGCTTCGATATATACTACCGAAAATCCCGAAATTTTGGGAACTCTGTTAAAATATGCTAAAAAAAGAGCGAAAAAGAAATATGCTTCCGAAGAATTTTTAAATTTGATTTGTCCAATAGATTCTGTTCCCTGTTTGGAAATCAGAGATGATATTTTTGAAGGAAAAGAAAACCAGTGGATTGATTCAACAGAATGGAAAAAAGGAACTATTAAAGAATTTAAAGATAGTGGCAAAATAATTGTGGTTGTTATAAATAAATTAGTTTCTCCCCGGCCAAAAGAATTAAATGAAGCCCTGGGAATAATAACTGCCGATTATCAAAATTATCTGGATGAAGAATGGATAAAGAATTTGCGGGCAAAATATACCATTACAGTGAATAAAGACTTGCTTAATACAATTAAATAATATACTGTGGTGAAAATTAAAACAATTTTAAAATTTGCTGGTATCCTGATGTTTTTTGTGGTTTTTGCGTGTAGAAATTCTGAATCTATACCAAAAGAAAAACCGGTGGCACGGGTACAGAATAAATATCTTTATCCTTCTGACCTTAGGAAAGTACTATCCGATAATATGGCTCCGGCAGATAGTGAGACAGTAGTCAGGGATTTTATTGAAAAATGGGTTCATCGGCAGCTATTGTTAAACAAAGCTGAGATGAATTTATCTGATGACCAGAAAAATGTAGACTCGCAAATTGAAGATTACAGGACCTCATTGCTCATATTTAAATATGAACAAAGCCTGATAAGTCAAAAACTTGATACGGTAGTAAGTGACCAGGAAATAGAAAAGTATTACAACAGCAATACGCGGAATTTTGTATTAAACGATAATCTTGTTAAGGCCCTTTTTATTCAGGTTCCCAGAGAAGCTCCTGAAATTTATCGTCTTCGGTCGTGGTACAAATCAGATGACGAAACGAATCTTGCACGCATGGAAGCCTATTGTTATCAATATGCAACCAAATATGATTATTTTAATGATAACTGGGTGTATTTTTCAGAAATTGAAAAGGCACTTCCAAATAAAATTTATAATCCCCAGAACCAATTACAATACAGGAAGTATTTTGAAAGCCAGGATTCTTTGTATTATTATTTCCTGAAAATAAAAGAATATCAATTAACCAGCATGCCCGCGCCTTTAAGCTTTGTAAAGTCTGATATTAAAAGTATAATTTTAAACAAACGTAAAATTCAACTGATTAAGCAAGTCGAATCTAATGTTTATAACGATGCCCTTAACAGGGGATATTTTAATATTTATTAAAATGAGTTTAGGTTCGTTGAGCTTTTTACGATTTTTTCAACCTCACTTTAAAAATTATTTACGGATGAAACATATCATATTAAAGTTTTCTATTTTTCTTTTATTACTGATTCCTTTTAACGAAATACTGGCACAGGCTAAAATCCTTGATCAGGTTATTGCCGTGGTTGGCGATAAAAAAGTATCCCAATCGGAATTAGAAAACCAATATTACCAGATGATAGCCCAGGGGGCATCGCCTTCAAATGAGTTGCGATGCGAAGTGCTTGAAAGCCTGTTATCTCAAAAACTGCTTGTTAATCAGGCCGAAATTGATAGTGTTGAGGTTACGGAACCGCAGATTGAAATGCAACTCGACCAGCGCATGCGGTATTTTGTGGACCAGATTGGCTCAGAAGAAAAGCTTATTGAATATTTTAATAAATCCATCCTGGAAATTAAAGAAGACCTCAGAACTTCTATTAAAGAACAGATGGTAACCGAAAAAATGAGATCTGAAATTACGGGAAATATTAAAGTAACTCCTTCCGATGTAAAAAATTTTTATAAAAATCTTCCTAAAGACAGTATCCCTTATATAAATGCCGAAGTAGAGGTAAGCCAGATTCTGGTCTATCCTACTTCTACCGAGGAAGCCGTTTTTGAAGTCAAAGAGCGTCTATTGGGCCTTCGTGAACGTATTGTCAACGGAGAAAATTTCGGAACCCTTGCAGTTTTATACTCTGAAGGACCATCTGCTCCGAGACAGGGAGATATTGGATGGGCAAACAAAGCCGATCTTGACCCGGAATATGCAAAAGTGGCATTTGGACTAAAAAAAGGACAGGTATCTAAAATTGTGGAATCTTCGTTTGGTTTTCACTTAATTGAGCTTATCGATCGCACAGACGAACGCGTGCATACCAGGCATATACTTATGAAACCAAAAATTTCTGCCGAAGCTAAAGTAAAAGCTACCGCAAGCCTCGACAGTATTGTTCGCTATATTCGGTTAGACAGCCTTACTTTTGAAAAAGCAGCCATGCTTTTTTCTCAGGATGAAAATACCCGTATTAACGGAGGCCGGGTTGTAAATCCGTATTCCGGCAATCAACGATTTGAACTCGATCAGTTTGAAACCAAAGAATATTTAATAATACAAAACCTTAAGGTTGGGGAAATATCAGAGCCCTATGAATATACCGATGAAAAAGGCAAAACCGTTTTTAAAGTTATTAAACTAACAAATCGAACCGAGCCACATGTTGCCAACCTGCAGGATGATTTTAACTTATTAAAATCAATGACCCGCAACATTAAACAAACGGAGGTAGTTAATACATGGATACAGGATAAATTAAATTCCACATACGTAAGGATAAATCCTGAGTACAGGAATTGTTCATTTAAAATACCTGGTTGGGTTAAGTAATTTAAATATGCCTGTGCAGATAAAAAATATCAATTGTCAACTATTTTCATCAGAATACAGGGTGTTCGTAATTCTGATATTTTTACTGTTTACCAGCGGTTATGGCAATGGCCAGGAACCTAAAAAAGTAAATTTCACCTCAAGCACCATGGAGGTTGATAAAAGTCTTGGAAATGGGGCAAAGCGTCTTCTTGATAATGTTGTATTTGAACACGAAGGGGCTAAAATGTATTGCGACAGCGCCTATTTTTATTCCGAAATTAACACTCTGGATGCTTTCAGTAATGTATATATTAACCAGGGGGATACTTTGCACCTGTATGGCGATTTTCTGAATTATAACGGGAATACCCGCCTTGCTAAAATGAAGCGGAATGTGAAGCTTATAAACAAGGAGACTACCTTATTAACCGATACACTGGATTTTGATCTCAGGGAAAATATCGGGTATTATACCCATAAAGCGAATATTACAAACGAAGATAATCATCTTACCAGCGAAAAGGGATATTATTATACCAAAACAGATATTTTCTTTTTTAAAGACGATGTAATCGTTACCAATCCGGATTATAAAATTTATTCGGATACTTTAAAATTCAATACAGAAACCAATATTGCTTATTTTTTCGGCCCTACAGAAATAATAAGCGACAGCAACTATATATATTGTGAAAGTGGCTGGTATAATACGGATACGGATATTTCCGAATTGAAAAAAAATGCATATATAAAAAATTCCGGGCAGGAAGTATTTGGAGATATCCTTTATTATGAGCGAAACACTGGTTTTGGGCGAGCCACAAACAATGTAAAAATAATCGATAGCGAAGAAGATATTATTCTTACAGGACAATATGCAGAAACATATGAAGAAACCGAAGAATCGATTTTAACCGGAAATGCCCTGTTCATTCAGATAAACGGCGGAGATTCAATTTTTGTGCATTCGGATACACTCAGGTCTGAATTGGATACTGCCGGTAATAAATTAATCAGGGCGTATTATAAGGTAAAATTATTCAAATCGGATATGCAGGGAAAATGTGATTCCATGGCTTATTCGTTTCAGGATTCTGTAATCAGGTTATTTCATCTGCCGGTTTTATGGTCGGAGAATCACCAGCTAACGGCCGAGTATATCGAAGTTAAAACACGGGATAATGAAGTTGAACAACTATATCTTCAAAATTCGGCATTTATTGTTAATCAATACGATACCTCAAAATACAATCAGATAAAAGGAAAAACAATGACCTGCTATGTTCGGGACGGACAAATGTATAAGGTTGAAGTGGTAGGAAATGGTGAAACGGTATATTATCCCGTGGATGAAGAAGGTGTTATTGGTGTGAATATTGCAAGAAGTACAGACCTTAACATTTATATGAATGACGGGAAGGTTGATAAAATATATTTTTACAAGAACCCTGATGCAACACTTTATCCATTAGATATGGCGCCTGAAAATGTGCTGTTCTTAAAAGGATTTATATGGTTGGAAAAAAACAGGCCTAAAAATAAGAATGATGTATTTGTATGGCAGGAACAAAATTAAAAAGGGATACTTTTTGTATCCCTTTTTTAATATTCATCTTCGTTAAAAAAGAAATCATCTTTGCTTGGGTAATCCGGCCAAATGTCTTCAATGCTCTCATATATTTCGCCCTCGTCCTCAATCTCCTGTAAGTTTTCAATCACTTCTAACGGTGCCCCGGAACGAATTGCAAAATCAATTAATTCATCTTTTGTTGCCGGCCAGGGTGCATCCTCTAATTTAGACGCTAGTTCAAGTGTCCAATACATATCAATTCAATTTTAATGTAACTTCTTCTAAAAAATTGCAAATATATATAAAAATTTATTCGATATACAAATACAATTTCATTAAGGTTTCCAGATAATTTCAACTCCTTTGTAATCGTGGTTTATCTTACGTGCTAACACAAAAAAATAATCGGATAAACGGTTTAAGTATCGAACAATTATTTCCGGTACCCTATACTTTTTTGATAATCCGATTACCTGTCGCTCAGCCCTGCGACATATACACCGGGTGATCTGGCAATAAGATGACAAGGTATGCCCTCCGGGAAGAATAAATGAATTTAAGGTGGGAAGTGTTTCTTCCATGCGGTCTATTTCATTTTCTAATTCTTCAATTGCTGTTTCCGGTATTTTTGGCAGTGCATTCATATTTTCTTTTTTGTCTGTTGCCAGCAAGGATGCACAAATCATCAGCTCATGCTGTATCGTAATAAGAAAATCTTTAGTCTTATTTCCGATATCCTGATCCCTTAATAAACCCACATACGAAATAAGTTCGTCGAGGGTTCCATATGCTTCAATTCTTTTATGGTTTTTGGGAACTCTTTTCCCGCCTATTAAAGAGGTTTTACCTTTATCTCCGCCCCGGGTATAAATTTTCATAACATATTACAGAATAGTTGATGTTATTTAACATCAAACGGGAAAAAATGTTTTTACATTTTTTCAACCATCCGATGTTTATTTAAGGTATCCGATTCAATCATACCATCCCTAAGCCGTATAATCCTGTGAGCATTTTTAGCGATATCTTCTTCGTGTGTTACCAGAATTATCGTATTTCCTAAACCATGGATGAGGTCAAACAGTTTCATGATATCAATTGATGTCTGTGAATCCAGGTTTCCGGTAGGTTCATCGGCAAGAATAATAGACGGATTGTTTGCCAGGGCACGCGCTACAGCAACCCGCTGCCGCTGCCCGCCCGACAACTCGTTGGGCTTGTGTGTTATCCGGTCTGCAAGACCAACACTATCCAGCACTTTGGTAGCCCTTTCAACACGGGTTTGTTTTGGTATGCCTGCATAAACCAAAGGCAGGGTCACGTTTTCCAGCGCTGTATAACGGGGAAGTAAATTAAAAGTCTGAAAGATAAAACCGATTTCTGTATTTCGAATTTCTGCAAGCTGGTTATCTTCAAGCTTACTAACATCTTTATGATTTAAAAAATAATTTCCGGAAGTAGGGGTATCCAGACAACCCAGAATATTCATTAGCGTCGATTTTCCCGAGCCGGAAGGGCCCATGATGGCTACATATTCGTTTCTTTCAATATTAAGGGAGATGGAACGCAATGCCCTGACTATCTGTGTGCCTACCTTATAGTTTTTTACAATATCCTGAATTTTTATTATATCATCCATGTTCTGAAAACGGTTAATGATTGCTGAATTTAAATGCAATATACTAACTAAAAATTTATGAGAAAATTTTGCTTCGTAATTCCTTTATTAAAAAACACAATTCCCATAAAAAAGAGGTCTATGGTTACACTTACACGCGGGTTGTTTTTAATGTCTTTCCAGACTTTTCTCATTTCACCCGACCAGTTAATATCATCGATTATAATTATACATTTTTCATTGGCTAAACTGGCAAATTGATTAAAGTATTCCAATGTTGGCAGGTAACGGTGGTTTCCATCGATAAAAACAAGAAAATTACCAGACAGTGTTTTAATTATTTCCGGAAGGGCAATTGCGAAGGAGTTACTTATAATACGCACGTTTGGCAAGCCTGCTTTCTCTATATTTTGTATTGCAATATTTTGAAGTGCTTTGCTTTTTTCAATACTGATCAATTCAGCTCTGGTTCCCGATGCTAAATACAGGGTGCTCATGCCGATTGAGGTTCCTAATTCTATAATAGTATCCGGCGCAAAATACTGCACTATTCGAAATAAGAGGCGTCCGTATTTTTTTGATACGGAAGAGATTTTTACCAGGTCTTTTATTTTTCTATTTGTATGACTAAAAGTGAATGAACCGGCGCCTATATCTTCTATCTGAAGTCTTGTGTTGTTTTCCAACAGTTTTTTTCTGATGCTTTCCACCACGCCATATTCAGTATACTCTTTTTTATCGCACAACACGTGTTTTATAAAAGAATAAACAAACGGGGAATGGATTCCATGACCTTTTTTGCCGTAAGAAATAAATTTATACCTGATATACAGAAAGGCATTTCGAATTCGGTCCATTTAGTCCTTATTGATCGGATTTGTGCAAATTTACTTTTTAATTTTGAACAAACATTTGCGATATTTACAATCTCAGGTTTAAATTCATGGCTGACCTCTTACAAGAAGACATAAAATATCTGAAAGGTGTTGGGCCCAAAAGGGCTGAATTGCTTAAAAATGAACTAAATATTTTTACCTGTCGCGACCTGCTGTATATTTTTCCTTACAAGTATATCGACAGGACAAAAATGTTTAAAATTTCCGAGATTAATTCTTCCCTGGCTTATATTCAGTTAACTGGTAAAATTACACTTTTCAGATTCGAGGGGCCGCCAAGAAAAAAAAGACTGGTGGCAGAGTTTTCGGACGGGACCGGTACCATTGAATTATTATGGTTCCAGGGTCATAAATGGGTTCAGAATTCTTATACGATCAATACTGAGTATGCAATTTTTGGAAAACCTTCAATATTTAACGGGAAATTTAATGTTGTCCACCCTGAGATTGAAAAAGCAGGCGATCAGGATAGTGAGTTTAATGCAAGCCTGCAGCCACAATACAGCACTACCGAAAAATTAAAGAATAATTATATTACCTCAAAAACCATCCATAAATTAATCGGGACTCTTTTATCAATTATAGGGCAACAAATTCAGGAAACGCTGCCGGAATATTTGCTCAAATCACATAAACTATCGGATTTAAAAACCGCGATTTTTGCCGTTCATTTCCCCCGCGATAACCAACAACTTAAAAAAGCCATTTACCGGCTGAAATTTGAAGAGCTCTTTTTTATTCAACTGGGTATATTAAAACAAAAAACAAACCGGCAGCAGTACTTTAAAGGATTTGTTTTTTCTAAAGTGGGCGATTATCTGAATAATTTTTATAAAAAGCACCTGCAGTTTGAACTCACCAATGCCCAGAAAAGGGTAATTAAGGAGATAAGGCGTGATCTGGGGTCAGGAAAACAAATGAACCGCTTACTGCAGGGCGACGTTGGCAGTGGCAAAACCCTGGTAGCGCTTATGGCCGTTTTAATTGCCCTCGATAATGGTTTTCAGGCCTGCATGATGGCTCCGACAGAAATCCTCGCCAACCAGCATTTACAGACAGTAACTTCTTTTTTATCAGAGCTCAATGTTAACGTAGATTTATTAACCGGTTCAACCAAAAAAGCAGAACGAGAAAAAATTTTTGAAACACTTAAAAGCGGAGAACTTCATTTTCTTATCGGTACACATGCTTTACTGGAAGATCCAGTAATATTTAATAACCTTGGACTGGTGATAATCGATGAACAACACCGCTTTGGCGTTGCCCAGCGTGCCAGGCTCTGGAAAAAAAACGATAATCCACCGCATGTGCTGGTAATGACAGCTACCCCAATTCCCCGTACCCTGGCCATGACACTTTATGGTGATTTGGATGTATCGGTTATCGATGAATTGCCCCCGGGCCGAAAACCCGTACAAACTATTCATTATTACGATACCAAACGTTTGGTAATGTTTGGATTTTTAAAAAAACAAATCGAGCAGGGACGGCAGGTTTTTGTGGTGTATCCTTTAATTAAGGAATCGGAGAAAATGGATTATAAAGATCTTGAGGATGGATACGAAGGAATTTCAAGGGCATTTCCTCCGCCCAGATATGCCGTAAGCTGTGTACATGGAAAAATGAAAACAACTGAAAAGGATATTGCCATGCAATATTTTATAAATGGACAAAGCCAGATAATGGTTGCTACCACGGTGATAGAAGTGGGTGTGGATATCCCAAATGCAAGCGTTATGGTAATTGAGAGCGCCGAACGTTTTGGGTTATCGCAATTACACCAGTTGAGGGGCCGGGTTGGGAGAGGGGCTGACCAGTCGTATTGCATTTTAATGACCTCGCATAAATTAACCACCGAAGCCCGCAAACGAATAGATACTATGGTAAGAACAAACGATGGATTTGAAATTGCCGAGGTGGATTTAAAACTTCGCGGGCCGGGGGATATCGAAGGCACCCAGCAAAGTGGTATTCCTTTTGATCTGAAGATTGCCAACCTCGGGCAGGATGGGCAGCTATTGATGTATGTACGCAATATCGCTGAAAAAATCCTGGAAAATGATCCGGATTTGAAACTACCGGATAATTTTTTGCTTCTAAATCATCTTAAGAAATCGGTGAAATCACCGGTTGATTGGAGTGTGATTAGTTAGGTGATAATTTGAGAAAAGAATTCTCATTTGAGTTTGAGATATCTAAATTCGCTTCGCTTCATTCGATTCCGATCTTAATCAGAATAAAGGTTTTGTTGTGTTATTTCGATTCCCGATGCGCTTTGCTATCGGGAGAGTAATCTCCTGTTCGTTGCCAATAATAAAAAGAATTCCAGGAAGATTATAATTTCCACGATAGTACCTTTATGGAAACTGTAAACCACTTGTATGTTTCAGACGTTTTTTGCTTACAAAAAAACCATAGATTATTATCCCTCCAATAAATCCCCCTACATGTGCCCAAAAGGCAATTTCAGAAACATCATGGCTCAGCATTAAGCTGGCAGTTGCCCCGTACAATTGTCCGATAAACCAGAAGATAAGGTATATAAATGCAGGAAGGGGAATGAATAAAGGTAAAATATAAAAGATGGGAATCAGGAATAAAATTTTTCCTCTTGGGTATAGAAATAAATACGCGGCCATAACTCCTGAAATGGCCCCTGATGCACCAATAACGGGTACTATGGAGTGCCGGTTTAAAAAGTAATGGGTAGAAGTGGCCAGTATTCCGCAAAGTAAATAGAACAGCAGATAGCGGATTTTTCCCATGGCGTTTTCAACATTGTCGCCAAAAATATGCAGGGTCCATATGTTTCCGATAAGATGACCCCAGCCCCCGTGAAGGAACATGTTTGAGAAAAAAGGTAAAAAATACTTCCAGTTACCCTGCAAAGCCTGATCTATACTTTCCTGCAAGGTAAAATTTGCAGGAATCATACCATAGGTTCTGAAAAAAGTTTCGGCAGATTCCTGTGGAAGCCGGATTTCGTAAATAAACGCGGCCACATTTGCCAGAATCAATATCCAGTTAATCCATGGAAAGTGCCGGGGTTTTATTTCATCGCGAATCGGGATCAAAAGGCTACGGGTTAGTTTAAAAAGTTCAACTCAGAACATTGAAGAAAGTTTTCAACCATTCCTCTGCCATTAAATAAGCGCCGGCTACGGAAGGGTGCACGCCATCGGGACACCAATAAGCGGCCGGGGCCACTTCTAGGGCTTTATCAAAAACCTGCTGGTAGGGTATAAAGGCAGCTTTATAGTCTGTGGCTATAGAAGCAGCTATTCTCCTGTATTCAGGAAACTCGGCGGTCCATTTTTCATCCTTAACTGCAAATCCACCGCTTACAGCAAAAGGTTCGCAGATAATTAATTTTATTTCCGGAAAATGTTTTATCGTCCTGTCCAGGAGGGTCCGAAAATCATTTTTATAAATTTCCGGAGTCCCGTTGTACCGGCCTTCGAGATAATGCCAGAAATCATTTACCCCGATTAATATACTCAGTATATCAGGCTGTAGCTGGATACAATCTTCTTCCCAGCGATCGGCCAGTTGAAACACCTTATTTCCGCTAATACCGCGGTTATATAGTTTTAATTCGCTGGTTGGGTTTTTACCCAACAGGCGGGCACAAATCTGGTATACATAACCGCTGCCAAATCCGCCGTCATCGCTGGCATAGTATCTCGCACGGTCGCGGTGAGCATCGGTTATCGAGTCGCCCTGAAAAAGGACGGTCAGGTCTTTAGGTAAGTCTGTTTGAATTATTTTAGATTGCTGTGCATGGCTGAGTAATGGAAAACCAGCCAGGCCAAGACCAGAAAGGGAAAGTCCGTTTAAAAAATTTCGTCTGTTCATAAGATTAAATTTTATAAATTAAATCTAATAATTATAAAGATAGCAGGATGCAGCAATTCTTCATAGGATAATTTATTTTATTTACTCTTATTCTTGTCCTCGTTGGTAACAAGGATGCTTTGTTCCATTATTTAGCGCAATTGTCCACAAGTGCCTTCTATTTGCTATAAATCTGATACCATTTTAAATTTAACCGTCACGCTCCACACTCTCCGGCTGCGAACCTCCTGATTATTTGTTATTCATACAAATAAATTTTAAATTTCGGTTAAATGCCGGCATAAAAGCGTATGGGTATACGAAAACATTTCTTTATATAAAATTCTCCAATTTACCAGTTAATTGATTATAAAATAATGTTTTAAAATAGAATTTAATGAGCAATATTCCATAAATTTTAATTTATCACCCATTAGATTAAACAATTATGAACACAAAAAACTTTTCCGCAAAAACATTACTGTTAATACTTGGATTTATTGGTATGACAGGTTTTGGATTAAACTGGCATATGGCCCTGGCAGCCTGGTTAACCCCGGTATTTTTATTATTGTTTATCAGGAATTCAAAAGCAGGTGGATTTGTACTTTTTTTTCTGGTTTCGATAATTGCCGGTATTATCTCAAGAACCTGTTTTGCTTTAGTCGATCTTTTTATTGTCCATTTGTCAAACGGCTTGTTATTTGGTATCACATTCAGCATTCCCTACCTTATCGATCGCCTGTTGTATAAAAAGAACAAAGGGTTTTATACTACATTAATTTTCCCGGCTTCAGTTGTACTTATTGAATATCTGAATTCCCTGCTTATCGGTACCTGGGGTACAGTGGCGCATACGCAATATGTTTTATCTCCGCTGATTCAGATGGTATCCGTTACCGGCTTATTCGGCCTTTCTTTCCTGGTATGCTGGTTTGGATCTGTAACTATTTGGATGGTGGAAAATGATTTCAGCCGAAAAAGAATCACCAAAGGTATACTTATTTACATTTTCGTTTTTTTAGCTTTTTTTATTTATGGTGAAATTCGAATAACCTTTCTTAATCCGGATTCAAATACGGTACGGACTGCCGGAATTTCAGGCGAAATAGATATCCATAAAATAGTTGAAGATGAATATAAAGCTATGAAATCACTTTCAGAAGACAGTAAACTTGATATTCCTGAAGAGATGTTTACAAGTAAGGAAATTATTGACCGGCAAATAGAGCATACTATATCAGCAGCCAGAGAGGGTGCGAAAATTATAGTCTGGAATGAAATTTCTTTAATACTCAATAAACAACAAGTTGGAATTGTGTGCGATTCCATAAAAAAAATTGCTGCTTATTATAAAATTTATATACTGATGGCCTTTATGGAAGAAAATACTACTGCTAAATCAAAACCCTTTAATAATAAAAGCGTTTTATTTAAACCAGATGGAACCGAAGGATGGGATTATTTAAAATCCGCACTGCATCCCAAGGCTGAAGCCCCTGTAATTAATAGCGGTGATTTTATAATTCCTTACATTGATACGGAATATGGCAGGCTTGGCAATGTAATATGTTATGATATGGATTTTCCTGAATTTATAAAACAGGCTGGCCGGCATGCTGTGGATATTATGCTGGTTCCTGCTTACGATTGGGCTGAAATTACTCCATTGCACCCACAGATGGCAGCTTTTGAAGCTATACAAAACGGATTCTCACTTCTTCGTCCAAACGGGAAAGGTCTGTCTGCTGCATATGATTACCTGGGAAATGTTATCGCCCGCTTTGAAACCTATAATACCAGCTCCCGGATACTATATGCAGATATACCTGTGAAATCGAGACCTGCTCTTTATTCAAAAATCGGGAATGTGTTTTGTTATATATGTGCGCTGTTTTTAATTGCAATGGTAATTTTGAAAATTGTAAAACGGAAATAATTCCCGGTATTAGCTGGATACGTTTTTTTTGCTGTGCTGAACAAAAAAGATTATAATACCACCTATAATTATTAGGGTTCCGGTTATAAATAACAACCAGTTAAACGGCCCGGGGATATATTTTTGAGCAAGATTATACAGAGGAGTTTTATCCTTCATCCTTAAAATTTCCGAAAAGGAATAAAACCTAAGCATAAATTTTGAGTAGTCCCAAATAAATGCCAGAATATCTATAAGAGAGCCAATTACCAGGAGTGACCATGATTGCCAGTTGATGCGTACATGAATTCCTTTTTGGTAAAATGAAATAATAAGAACGGTAAATCCAATCATAATAAGGGAAAGAATAATTGGTGTAATTACCGGACCTACCCATGTTGCCGGGATAAGAAAAAGTATATCGTCAGTCATTAATGATTCGGGCCAATCGAGCAGCAATTTTAAAAACACGTAATAAAAAATATCCCAGATAGCAAAACAATACAAGAACCAGGCAAACCGCTCAGTAGGTTTTTTTCCGGCAATAAAGGCGGCTCCTAAAAGCATCACAAGCGTGGCCGCCTCACGTATAATTTCGGTTACCGCAATATCCGGGTCCATTGGTGCAAACGGAAAATTAAAACCTCCGGGATACATCAGCGCACGAAGATAAACTACCACAGCACTTTCCAGGTAAGCCATTGCCATGGAAAATATTCCCAATGCGATGAATATTTTTATATAATGTTTTTTATAGTCCATAATTATTGAATAAATGTATACGATTTAGGATTTAGGATTTAGGATTTATGATTTAGGATTTATGATTTATTATATATTCTACAAACTATATTCTAAAATCCAAAATTACCTTAACCCATCAACCAATTAGCACATCAGCACATCAACCCATCAACCCATCAACCCATCAACCAATTAGCACATCAGCACATCAATCCATCAACCCATCAACCAATTAGCACATCAGCACATCAATCCATCAACCCATCAACCAATCAGCACATCAATCCATCAGCACATCAGCACATCAATCCATCAACCCATCAACCAATCAGCACATCAGCACATCAATCCATCAGCACATCAATCCATCAACCCATCAACCAATCAGCACATCAGCACATCAGCACATCAAACTCTCAAATAGGGTATCCTTTTGCTGAACTGTCTATTTAATGATAAAATTATAAAAAATTAAGGAAGAATAGCGTGTAAGAAATATCGGGATAGTTGGAATCAGAATGTTGAGCCGGAGTAACCTTTTGAAAATTTGAACAAAACAGAAAAATTCTTCGCTATGAAAAAAAACAATCCGCTTTCATTTCTAAAAAAGGGTGTATCAAGAAGAAGTTTTCTAACAGCAACAAGCGCCCTGGTGGCAGATTTTTTAATTCATCCTTTTTCAAGAGCCGGAGATCTAAATGCTGCCCCGTTTTTCAGCACCATGGAAAACACATCACAAGTTGCAGTTACAAGGGCTTACAATTATAATCGCAGCAGTGTAAGACAAAAAATTTTGCACCTTTTCGACAGTCTGGGTGGCATAACAGATATTATGAAACCCGGGGAAAAAGTAGCCATTAAAATAAACCTTACCGGAGGTATGGGTGCAATATCTGTGCCCGGAGGAGTTGATGTACGCGAAAGTGTGTGGACGCACCCTGAAGTTTTGCGTGCCGTGGGTGAACTGATCCTTGATTGCGGTGTGAATGCCAGCGATTTATATATTGTAGAAGCGCTGTGGGACCAGCAATCATATACAAATTATGGGTATGAAGAAGTGCAGCAAAGTCTCGGTGCGCAACTTATTAACTTAAATTCTGCATATCCTTATGCAGATTTTATCGATAAAGAAACAGGTGAGAACCACTTCTATTATTCTTCATTTAAGTTTAACCGGATACTTTCAGAGGCAGATGTATTTGTGTCTATTCCAAAAATGAAGCAACATTATGATGCCGGTGTTACGCATAGCATGAAAAACCTGGTAGGTCTTGTGCCGATGCATTATTATACCCTGCCGGAAAATCGGGGTATGCGTGCTGCTCTCCATTATGATGGTGGAAATATAAGAACTCACCTTCCCCGGTCCATATGCGATTTGAATATGGCGCGTCCCATTCATTTAGGCATTATCGATGGTATTAAAAATGCTATTGGGGGAGAAGGACCATGGAACCCGACCTTCCAGCCTGCAACCTACAATTGGCTGATGGCTGGTAAAGATCCTGTGGCGCTGGATAGTATAGCTTCCAAGCAGATGGGAAATAATCCTGAGTCTTCGACCTTCTGGTTACCTAACGGTGAACAATGCGACAATTACCTGATGCTTGCCCGGCAAAAGGGTTTAGGCACCAATATTCTCGGAAATATAGAACTTGTGGGTAACGGGGCAAATGAAATTATAAGTTCATCGCCTAAAGGATTCCGGGAAACAGCACCTGATAAAATATTGCTTTTCAGGAATTATCCAAATCCGTTCAGTACATCTACTACTGTTCGATATTTTCTTCCCGAGGCCGGAAATATTACATTAAAAATTTTTGATATGTTTGGTCGTGAAATTGAAACACTGGCCGACGGCTATTTTTCTAAAGGTGAACATACGGTTCAATGGTCAATTAATAACCATCCGGCCGGAGTTTACATATGCAGATTACAGGCCGGAAGGTTTTCCGAAACTATCAAACTGCATTTTATGAAGTAGATTTGTTATAATATTTTTCCGGTAAGAACAGGCTCTTTCCCTGATCTGATATCTGTGAGCAGAATATTGTTAAAAGTATTTTTAAAATCTGAAGATCCTTTAAATTCCACCGGAACATAATGTTCACCATATCCTTTTGCCATACCTTTTGATGTTACTTTCTCTACAAGTACACGCTGGGTTTTCCCAATCAGGGATTCCCGGTAAGCCAGTTTGTTTTCTTCGGCTAGTGTTCTGATGATTTCACTGCGTTCTGATTTGATCTTTGCCGGGACCTGTTCGGGCATTCTGGCTGCGCGTGTACCGTTACGAACGGAATATTTAAAGGTATGGATATGGCTGAACCCGATCTGTTTTGCAACGGATACTGTCTGTAAAAAATCTTCTTCGGTTTCACCGGGAAATCCCACAATAATATCGGTAGTAAAGTTAAACAAAGGGTATTTTAATTTAATTTTTTTGATAATCTCCATGTAGGTTTGCAAATTATACATCCTGCGCATTTGGAGCAATATTTTATCCGATCCGCTTTGGAGGCATAAATGTAAATGGGGTGTGAGTTTCGGGTGTTCAAACAGGCTGATAAGTTTTTCGCCAAAACCTTCGGGCTCAATGGATGAAATCCGCACCCTGAAATCTCCCGGCAAATCCAGGATTTTTTCAACCAGGTTTTCAAAGTTCAGGTTATCAAAAGTATACCGGCTGATATTTACCCCGGTAAGCACAATTTCTTTATATCCCAAATCGATAACTTTCCTTATATTTTCCAGAATATCATTTACTGGCCGGCTGGTTGCCCTGCCACGGACTTTTGGCACAATACAAAAGGTACAAAAATTATCACAGCCATCCTGTATCTTAATCATACTCCGGGTATGAAATCCTTTTTCAACCACTGAAAAGTTAAACAGGTTTTGCGAAAGATCAGCGGGATGTAATATTTCGCCGTTCAAATGGGCATCTACCAGGGAATAGATGGAACTTTTTTTTGTGTTTTCTATCACATAGGTAATATCCTCGCGGTTTTCCAGATATTCTTTCTGGTTGTTCGCCATACAGCCGGTTACAACAACAAGAGAATCGCTGTTCTTTTTAACGGACTGGTTAATGGTGTTTTTTGATTTATGGTCGCTCTGGTTGGTTACCGTGCAGGTATTAATCACATATATATCGGCAGTTTCGGCGAAATCCACAATTTCATAACCCCCTTTATAAAAATCGGTAACCAGCGCGTCGGTTTCAAACTGGTTAAGCCTGCAACCTAAGGTTTTAAATGCCACTTTCTTTTTCATGATTCCACGTTTTCAACAACTTTCTCTTTTGCTAATGCTCCTTCAAGTGAATAATGAGTGGCTGAATGGATTTTTACCCGGACAAATTTACCGATTAAATCCGTATTTTCACTTTCAAACCTTAATACAATCCGGCCTTCTGATATTGCCGAAAGATATCCTTCTTTCCGGTCTTGCCCGGTTACCAGTACCTTTAGCGTTTTGTCCACCAGGTTTTGGTTATACACCAGGGTATGTTTAACCAGTTCACCGGTTAAAATATGCAGCCTTTCGGTTTTTATCGGATTCGGTATTTCATCGGTCCACCGAGAACTTGCAGCTCCGGGACGCGGGGAATACTTTGCAATGTAAGCCATGTTAAATTTAAACTCTTCCATGGCTTTCCTGGTATTTTCAAATTGTTCATCGCTTTCGCCGGTAAAGCCAACAATTATATCTGTGAATATCGTTGCTGAAGGTAAAATTTTCCTGATGGAATGGATTATTTTCCGGTAATCCTCAAGCGTATGTTTCCGGTTCATCTTAATCAGCACCTTATCGTCACCCGATTGTATGGGCAGGTGAATTTGTTTAGCCAGGCAATCGTATTGCGAAATGACCTTAAGTACATCATCCGACATATCCCGCGGATGAGGAGAAGTAAAATACACCCAGAAATCTTTCCCGGAAGCTTTACCGAATTCACCGATCTGTTTTAATAATTCAGGGAACCGGATTTCATTCCCTTTTTTATCAAGGCCGTACGAATTAACATTTTGCCCGAGTAGTGTAATCGATTTGTAGTCTTTGTTAATGAGCGTCTTTATTTCGTCCAGAATTTCTTCCGAAGGCCTTGAAATCTCCCTGCCCCGGGTATACGGTACTGCGCAAAATGTGCAGAATTTATCGCATCCGTTTTGTATGGGAACAAAAGCCTCAAATTTCGACTGGTAAGCGGGTTGCACATGCCAGAAATCTTTGATTTTTTCTTCGGGCCGTGAAACCATAGTTACCTGTCTCGATATTCCTATAGGGTTAAGTTTAATCTGGCTGAGATCGATTTCGGGTTTCGGGTGAAATTTTTTCTTTTGAACAGGTATTACATTCTGTTTCGTATTTTGAATCTGCTGTGAAAAAGGCGAAACTACTCCATATTGCCTGATCATATCCGGAAATTCGGGCAGGTCGCTCATCTGGAAAACCAGGTCGAATGATTTCAAAAAATTATCTTTATCGGCGGGCAGCACACAACCTGAAACAAAAGTAATCAGGTGTTGCCTGTTTTTAAGCTTGTTCCACTTGTTGATTTTTGAATATACCTTATCTATGGATTTCTGACGAACCGAACACGCCAGCACTCCGAGCAGGTTGGCTTCTTCTTCATTATCGGTCCAGGTAAATCCCATTTCTTCAATGACATTGGCCACACGCTCACTGTCAGATTTATTCATCTGGCATCCCAATGTTACTATGTGATAATTCATGATATTGATTTACGATTTACGATTTACGATTTACGATTTACGATTTACGATTTACGATTTACGATTTACTATCAAAATTTAATTTCTCTTTTTAGCGGTTTTAATAGATGCAACAATAATCGAAATTATTTCATTAGCTTCATTCATAATTTCATTTAAATTTTTTATACCAAGTTCTTTTAACAACTCAAGCCAATAAACTGATTCGTCCGCTTCTTCTTCAACAATTTTTAATTTATTAATAAAATCAGCAATTGATTTTGCCCTGCAAACTGCCCGGTAATTAGCACCTACTGATGATGAACAACGTATTAATTGATTTTTAATTATTTTATATTCCTGTTTATCAGGTAATGAAGAACACATTTTAATTATGTCTAGTGCAAATTTTTGTGTTCTTGTTTTTAAATCATCACTGTTCACAATAAATTGATTAATGCTTTATGATTTAAGAATCACGAATATTTTAATTAAATCTACAATCTACAATCTACAATCTACAATCTACAATCTACAATCTACAATCTACAATCTACAATCAAAAATACACTTCCGTCCTGATTTTATCAGACCTTAAACCCTGTGAAATAAGAACATCATATACTTCATAGATCATATCGCAATTGCCGCAAAGATACACTAAAGTATCAGAATCCACAGGATTTTTTCTTACATAATCAGTCACGCGGCCTGTGAAATCACCTGTACTGTCGCGGGATGTGCATAAGATATACCTGTTATTCGGGAAAAATTCTTTTTCATATGCTTCCTCACTATATCGAACTCCGTGAAGGATCCGGTAATCGAGGCTGTTGTGAGAACCGGCAATGCTGTGAAAGGGTGCAATACCGGTACCGGTGGCAATAAACAGGTATTTTTTTCCGGGAGCAGGAAAAGATCCTATAGTAAAAAATCCAAAAGGGCCGTCAACATTCAGAACATCGCCTTTGCTAAGTTTTTTCAGCCGTTTAGAAACCATGCCATGATCTACTTCCTTTATAAGAACTTCAAGAAAAGGATCTTTTTCAGTACTGTAAATGGAATATTCACGGGTCTGGTTATCTCCCTGCACACCCAATGTAATATGCTGGCCTGCCTCAAACTGCATATTATTCCGGTCGAAACGGAGAATGTATGTAGTGTCCGTCAGATTTCGTACAGAATGAATTTTATATACGGTATCCATGGTTAATGACAGTGAATCTAAAGATACAATTGATTTTTCTTTTAGAATGCTGTTTTTTCCAACCTGGTTCTTTTTTGCAATATCTTTTGCTTTCATAGTTAATTTTCAATTCATGCAGTAATAAAAAGTCTTCTTCTAACAAATGTAATGTGCGATTTGTTTGAGAGTGGCAACAAATACGCTCATATTTTCATGGTTTTAAAAATATGGAATATCAGCTTCAGATCGGGTTAAAATATTATTTTTGTGCAGTAAACTCAAACACCAGCAAATTGATCTATCCGGTAAACTTCGAAAGTAAAATTGAATTTGATAAGATAAGGGACAAGCTCAGTGAGTATTGCAATAGTGAGCTGGGTGCTGAAAAGGTTCGCCAAATGTCTTTTCTTACCGATTTTGCTGCTGTAGACCACCAGGTATCGCTTACAGAAGAATTCAGGCAGATACACCTGTTTGAAGAATCTTTTCCTGACGACTTTTATTATAACTGCATTCCGTATTTTAAAAAAATCCGGCTCGAAGGCACATTTCTTTCCGAAGCGGAAGTGTTTAACCTGAAGCGGTCATTGGAAACCATTAAGAATATTATCCGATATATTAAAAACCTTGAAGAGGAAAAATATCCTGTAATTAAAAAGGAAGCCCAGGAGGTGAAATATTTTCCCATGGTTGCCGAGAAAATAGATTCTGTAATTAATAAATTCGGGAAAATAAAGGATAACGCTTCACCTGAATTGAATAAAATCCGTAAAGATATTCAGCAAAAGCATGCCAGCGTTTCAAAAAAAATACAGCAAATTTTAAAACATGCCCGGGATTCCGGATTGGTTGACCAGGATGCTGAAGTCACCTTGCGTGATGGCCGACCGGTGATACCGGTTTCTTCGTCAGATAAAAGGAAAATAAAAGGAATAATTCATGATGAATCGGCGAGCGGAAAAACTTCGTTTATAGAACCTGCTGAGATTGTGGAACTGAACAATGAAATTCGGGAACTGGAATATGCCGAACGCCGTGAAATTATAAAAATTCTAATCCGCCTGGCAGATGATATTCGTCCCTATTCCGATGAACTTATAACTTCGTATGGTTTTTTGGGCACTATCGATTTTATGCGGGCAAAAGCCCAGTTTGCCGTTTCTATTGAGGCCATCAGGCCCAAACTGTTTCCTTCCACTTCTTTTCGATGGATAAAAGCACAGCATCCCCTGTTATACCTTACACATAAAGAAGAAAATAAGGAAATCGTCCCCCTGGATATTCAATTAAATAAGGAGGCCCGGATACTTCTGATTTCAGGACCCAATGCCGGAGGTAAGTCAGTATGCCTGAAAACCGTAGGCCTCGTGCAATATATGCTTCAATGTGGCATGCTGGTACCCATGAGTGAAAATTCGGAAACCGGAATGTTCGAAAATATTTTTATTGATATTGGCGATGAGCAATCCCTGGAAAATGATTTAAGTACCTATAGTTCGCATCTTATCAGCATGAAATTTTTTGCCAGACATGCCACAGAAAAAACCATGGTGCTGATCGATGAATTTGGTACAGGTACCGAGCCGGTAATCGGCGGGGCAATAGCCGAAGCCATACTCGATAAACTTAACAAGAACGGAACCTTTGGGGTGCTTACCACGCATTACACCAATTTAAAACACTTTGCTGCATCTGCAGATGGAATTGTTAACGGCGCCATGCTGTTCGATACCCATAAAATACAACCCCTGTTTAAGCTGGAAATGGGCAAACCGGGAAGTTCATTTGCCATAGATATTGCCCGTAAAATCGGATTACCTGAAGATATTCTTCAGGTGGCATCCGAAAAGGCAGGTAAAGATTATGTGAAGTTTGATAAACATTTACGTGAAATTTTGCGTGATAAACGCTACTGGGAAGAAAAACGCGGCAAAATAAGGCATACGGAAAAACGACTGGATGAAGTGCTTGATAGTTATGCCGGTGAACTGGAAAGTGTAAAACAGCTTAGGAAAGAAATACTTGAAGATGCCCGGATAGAAGCGCGGAAAATTCTTGAAGATGCCAATAAGGAATTTGAAAAAACTATACGCGAAATACGGGAAAGCCAGGCTGATAAAGAAAAGACAAAACAGGCAAGAGAAGCATTTAACCGTTTTAGGGAAACAACGCTGGATGCCCCGGTTTCTGAAGATGATAAAATAACCCGGAAAATGAATAAGCTAAAAGATCAGGAGGGGCGGCTTCGGGTGAAAAGAAAAGAAAAACCTGAAGCGGATCCGGGGAAAAAACCTGCACCTGAAAGCAGGGAAATCCGTATAGGGGACCATGTGAAGCTTATCGGACGGGAGACCACCGGTGAAGTACTGGAAATTCATGGAAACAATATTACCCTTGGATTAGGCAATATGGTTACTACGGTAAAAACTTCAAAAGTGGAACGACTTGGCGACACCGAATCTAAACGATTAACAAAACAGGCCAAATCTAGGCCGGAATCTGTATATTCGATAAGCGAACGAAAGATGAGTTTTAAACCGGCTATTGATATACGGGGAAAACGGGCAGATGAGGCCATCGAACTTATTAGAACTTTTATTGACGAAGCCATTATGGTCAACTCCGGCGAAGTCAGGATTCTTCATGGTAAAGGTAATGGTATATTAAGACAGGTAATCCGCGATTACCTCCATACCCTGGATGTAATTAAAACATATAAAGATGAGCATGTGGAGCAAGGAGGAGCAGGGATTACTGTAGTGACATTTGATTTTTAATTCAGGCTGACCATCTTTCCACAGCATTCCGACTCTTTAAATATCATTTACAATATAATTTTTTTTACAGGATAAGGCCTTTAAAAATATCCTGACTGTTTGTTACTGACGTATCCTATACCGCACCAGTTCACGTTTTAACACATGTAAATCGCCTTCATAAATAGCAGTTTCCAGCACATTTCCAATTCCTTTTACATAATACCTGTTCGTATTCCTGGTAGTTGAGACATTATCATTTTGTCTTAAAATAATACCCTGGTAATTTAAAGCTTCAAAATTACCGACTCTGGTATTTATGGGTAAACTTTCTTCCACCATTTTAAAATCTGTACTATAGAGAAGGTTGCCCAATGAATCGATCACTTCGTCTTTTTGAATAATGCTGGTAAAATCATTTAATGCAAAATACTTTAATCCTGCTTCATCAACCAGGTAATCAGAAGAATCTCTCAGATACTGGGTAAATGGTAATCCATAACGCGTACCTTCTAGTTTATAATATGTATTTCCATTTATTACGGTATCCCGGGAAATATAAACACTGTCTGTTCCATGTAAGTTACAGTTAGTGCCCGAAACATTACAGTCGAAGGTTTCATAAACCCAATAATTGCCCACATTCAGAGCAACATAATCGTTAAAATCGGAATCTGCTTCAGATGTCGCCATTTTTTCACAGGATGCTGACCACAGCCCTGTAATTACTAGTACTACTATTATATTCCTCATAAATTCAAATTTTAGGTTTTACATCAACAATAGGTAAAAAATGGCATAGGCAACACGGTTTATCTACTTTAAAAACTGAATTTTAAATGTATTATTATAGTTTATCGCCAATTAATTTTTAATTTGGAACACACCGCATAAAATCCTTTGTATCCTCGATGATCTCCCATTTTCCGGATTTCAGTATTTTATAACGGGAGGATACCCTGGGCTGATGCCCGTCTTCAATAATCAACTGACCGTTGGTTTTTACCAGCCGGTGAAGCTCCTTTAAAAAACTATCCGTATCGGCAATCATATGAAACATATCAAAAGCATATACCATATCGGCTGTTTTATCAGGAAGATTAACATGATAACCCTCTGCAAGCACAGTTTTTACATTCCGAAGGTTAAACTTTTTAACTTTCCTTTCCACAGTTTGAATCGCCACTTCATGAATATCCACGGCATACACCGTACCTTTTTCTCCAACAAGCGCTGATGCCATTCCGGTATATCGTCCGGGCCCGCAACCATAATCTATGATGGTTTGTCCGGGTTGTATCCCTATTGATTTCAGGTAGTTTTTATCAAAATAAAAAAAATCCATGATACGATAGGTTAAGGTCATACACCTGAAGGCCAGGGCTGGCATTTTTTCGATGCCAACACCTAATAATTTATTTTTAATTTTCATGGTTGTTGTGTTTTAATTTACCATACAATATTAAAACAGATATACAGGGAAGAAAATACATTTTAGGTGAACAGCGGGTTCAGCCGGATTAATTGTTTAAATTACTTCCTTGCTGTCGAAAACAGATGCAGAATTAACCGGGTGTTTGTAAAGCACTTTTTTAGATTATTTCTCAACTTTGTGTCGCTGCTTGTGTTTTATACTTTACAAATAAATACATGATCATGTTAAAATTAGAACCTGTAACCTATTCTCCTATCGGGATTTTTAATACCAGTTTACAACCGGGCAACGAAGTTCCCCGTCAGGGCAGGCTCGATCCGGAAAATTCGGCAACCATTGAAATTAAAGAAGAATACCGGGAGTGCCTCAGTGACCTTGAAGCTTATGAGTATATCCTTGTATTTTACCATTTAAACCTTTCGGAAGGCTGGAATCCAAAACCAACTCCTCCGGGAAGTACACGTTCGTATGGTTTGTTTGCCACACGCAGTCCCCGGCGTCCAAATCCAATAGGTTATTGTATAGTAAAACTCGAACGTATTGAAAACACTACATTATATGTTCGTGGTGTGGATGCTTTTAACGGTACGCCGGTACTTGATATAAAACCTTACATTCCTTCGATTGATTATGTGAAAAGCGAGGTGAATGAAAAAATCGAAGAAAGTTTATTATACAATAATCAGAAGACTGTAAGGTAATTTGGAATTTTAAATCAGGCATAATTTTTTCATATAAATACCTGATTAAAGAGTACTAAAACCTTAGAAAGTATCATTAATAATAAATTCTTCCAGATCTTTTTTTGGCGGCGTATCGGGCCATTCTGCGGGCACACCCAACGGTGTAAAACAAATCCTTGTATATCGTTCCGGAATATTAAAAACTTCTCTGGTAATTTCTTCACTTACAGAATCGGTGGCATATACCGTGCCGTATCCTAACGCACGTGCTGCCAGCATCAGGTATCCTGCGGCAAGAGGCCCATCGTGTTTATTATAGCCTGAATATCTTGATTCGTTATCGGTTAGTACAACAATATAGGCAGGTGCACTAAAAAACTTTTCAGCATACTGGTTAAGCTTCTGCTGCCTTTCTTCCAAATTAATTTTTGAATTTTCCGTTGCAGCATTTTTTATCCTTTCCATATTGCGGGCAAGATATGTTTCTTTTAATTCCTGAATTTTGCCTGCATCCTGAACGACTATAAATTTCCAGGGTTGCTGATTTCCTGATGTTGGGGCAAACCGCGCGGCATTTATTATTTTTTTCAGATGTTCTTCGGGAACCGGGTCCGGTTTAAAATGGCGCACTGATCTTCGGTTTTCGAAAATATCCCAAACAGACATTTCCTCCTGATTATTCAATTTATTGCTTTTACAGCCGGCCAACAGGTTTCCGGAAACCAAAACACCGGCTATCATTGATGAGCTTCTTTTTATGATTTGTCTTCTGTTCATGATAATATTTTTTATTGGTTCTGTTTATGTTAAATTATTGAATTGTAATATACCACTTCCTGTAAACTTTTCTTTTCCGGACAAGCGGGCCATTCCGAAGGTACGCCCACAGGTGTAATACACAGGCGTTTATAATTCTCAGGAATATTTAGTGCCTGCCGTGTTACTTCTTCGGGAATTGAATTGGCACAAAATACGGTTCCATATCCCAGCGCCCGTGCGGCCAGGAATAAATTTTCCGCAGCCAGTGCACCCGCAATAATATCATTATCGGGATTGCGTGTGTTGGTATTGGCAAGAATGATAATGTACAGCGGTGCGGAGAGGTAATCCGTAAAATATTCCCTGCTGTTTTCACCCGATCTTTTAATACATTCTTCTTTTATCTGATCCAGAATCTCCCGCCAGTTAACCACCAGGAATTTCCAGTCTTGCCTGTTGCGCGGGGAGGGAGCATTATTGGCAGCTTCCAGGATCGAATTCAAATCTTCTTTGGGAATCGGATCGGATTTAAATTTCCTTACCGAACGGCGCGATTTAATTATTTCAAATATATTGTCCGGGTTATCAGATATTCCGGAACTTTTTGCTGAAATAGACCCAGGTAATGAAAATAATAGTCCCAGGGAAATTCCATTGCGTACAAATTTTCTACGGTTCAATTTCATAATTTATTGTTTTAGCTGAATTTCATTAGCAAAAAAACAAAGAATCTGAGAATACCCCGTATGAATGGCCGGTCATTTTTTGATCAAATGCCAGTCATTTTAATGAATAGCTTCCTGTAATTTTGTTTTTCATTAGAATTCGGGCATAGAAAAAAATCTGTTATTTCATTAAGTTCATAAGGTATTCTTTTATATCTTGTTTTTTGTTTTTACAACATGCCATGACTTCAGACCATAAAAGCCTAATCGAATTCTGTAAGAAAAATATTGAAGAGGTCATTCATTGCGGGTCTTCATCTGAATGGACGCAGCGGGATTTTGATTACCTTTCAAAAAGCATTTTTGAAAAAACAAAAATTAACCTTAGCATCTCAACGTTGAAACGGCTTTGGAAAAATGCTTCGCAACATGCCCCGCATCATTCAACGCTTGATGCACTTGCCCGATATTTAGATTATGACAACTGGGGCGACTTTAGAATAAAAAATATTCAGCATATTCAAAATGGAGAAACGAATATCCGCTCAGGTAATGGTATTAAAACGAAAAACGGAGTTACAAATAAATGGGCACGGATATTTCTGCGATTTTTACTGATTGTTGGAATTGTTTTTTTACTTTCTGTGCCGGCAATATGGGTACGCAATTTGAAATTGGTACAACCGCAAAGATTTTCTGAGAATGATACCGGCATTGTTTTTAATTATAAACAGAATGTTCCGTCAGATTTACCCAATACAGTAGTTTTTTATTACGATATAAGCCAGGCTGTTTTTGACAGTGCATTTATTCAGCAGGACTGGGATTACAGGCGCCGGATGCCTGTGCTAAAAGAAAACCGTTATTTAACCAGCCAGTATTTTTATCCTGGTTTTTTTGAAGCTAAATTAATTCTTAATGACAGGTTGGTGAGGCAACAGAATATTTTTGTCACAACGAACGATTGGCTGGGACTGGTTCGTTTCGAGCGGTATGGAAATACAATGCCGGTATATCTTAAAGACGAGAATTTAAAAATCAGCGGTAATTTATATGTTTCCACGGATATGCTTCGGAAATATGCGGTAAACCTGAATACTGATTATTTTATAAGTTATTATAATGTACGCGATTTTGGTGAGGTGTATGCTGATAATTTTATATTAAAAGCAAGTATAAAAAATAACATTCTTGAAGGCGGTAAAACCTGTCAGTATAGCGAGATGGTTGTAAAGTTTGATAAAGGCCGGATTTTGATTCCGTTTTCTGATCCGGGATGTACATCTTTGCTCAATGTATCGATTGGTGAAAACTATGTTTCCGGACGGGATAATGATCTGTCGGCTTTTGGTTGTGATCTCTCGGGATGGCAGGATATTACACTTGAGGTAAAAGAAAAAAACGTGAAGGTTTTTATTAACGGTAAGGAAATTTTTAGTACCAGTTTTACAAGTAATATGGGAAAACTCCATGGCCTGCATTTTTTATTTCACGGATGTGGTGCGGTGGACAATATTCAACTGTTTAATGCGGATAATCAGTTGGTTTATCGAGATAGTTTTGAAAATTAAGTAGAAGACATAATACAGATATACGATATAGCCGTGAGTAAAAAAATACGCTTTGTTGAAATTCAGGAAAAGGACTATACATTCATTAAGGAGGTTTATGATTATTATATACTAAATTCCACAGCAACTTTTCATATGTCTGAAATTTCCCTGGATGAATTAAAAAGCATGATCCTTTTGAATCATCCAAAATACAAATCGTATATCATAAAATCTGATAACAGGAATTGCGGATATTGTTATTATGGCCCTTATAAGAACCGGCCGGCTTACGATCGGACAGCTGAATTATCCGTGTACCTTTTGCCTGAATTTTCAGGTAAGGGAATTGGAACACATGCGATACAGCATATTGAAAAGATAGCGGGAAATTATAAAATAAAGGTATTAATTGCGATTATTAGCGGGGATAACCTATCCAGTATAAGAGTATTCGAAAAATCCGGGTACGAAAAATGTGCCCATTTTAAGCAGGTAGGTGAAAAATTTGGTAAGATTCTGGATGTGGTGGGGTATCAGAAAATGCTGGTGTAGTCTGGTTATCGCATTTACATGCTACCTTTCTGTCATTCCGTCTTATTTCGTCATGGCGAGCTATGGGAATAGCAGAGGTCTGTGCGGCGAAGCCATCTATCGAATGTTATGGCTTCGATTGGATTATATCCCAG
>JAFGSZ010000079.1 GCA_016934395.1 Bacteroidales bacterium | reverse complement strand
TAATTAACCACAATGGCTTTTACAGAATTAATTACAATAGCCATCCCGGTTTATGAACGGTATCAGTATTTCGAAAAAGCTATTTCAAGTGCAGTGGAACAAACAATGAAATGCTCTATAATAATTATAGATAATGCATCATCTCATGATAAATTTAAAAACAAAATTCTTGATATAAATCTCCCTCATGTTAAATATATCCGTAATGACCATAATATCGGTATGTTACCTAATCTGAATAAATGCATACAATTGACTAAAACACCGTGGATATCAATATTACATGATGATGATATGCTCCATCCACAATTTGTGGAATATTTTAAATATATACATGACCACTACAAGAATGATTTCGGCGCTTTTGCTGCATCTTACTATGTATCTGACGAATATAAAGATTTCTTTAAAACAATACAATTTACAGATGAAATAAAACTTCTTAAGGATGATTTTTTCAAATACCAAAACCTCAGCCCTTTTCCCGGTATTGCTTTTAAACGGGAAATTGGGAAAAGATTAGGAGGTTTCCAGGAAAAGTTTCATCCGCTATCCGATTTGGATCTTTGGTATAAGATTAATAAAGATTCAAACATCCTTTTATCCGACGAGAAATTGTCATTTTATCGAATGTCACCATTACAGGAAACATACAAACAAATTGAAAATATGATTTCTAAAACCGTCGAATACAAGAGAATGATATTTGCGAATTCAAAAAGAAAAAGCTTTATCTCTAAAATATGCATGGAAAAATCAATAGATGATTTAATTAATTTCTATAGCTATATTTATAAAGGAGATTTTAGATTAAAACAACACCGGATTAAAAACTTGATTTTAAATAGCATTTTTATTAAAAAACTGATCTGGAAATATATTTCATTTCACTCTTTTAAAAGAATTTCAGTGAATAGTATACAATAGAAAAAAGTATTGTTTCAGAAAAAAATAAAAGTTGAATAGTGTTTCCTAATAACTAATATTTGATACAAAAGTAATCGATGTTTAAAAAATTTATAAATAATGCCACATTTATGTGGTGGGCAGCTTCGTTTGTCCAATTTGGAAACGCTGTTTTTATTTTGCCATTAGTATTAAATCGTTTCTCAACAGAAGATCAGAATATTTGGTTTTTTCTAACTTTCATTATGGGAATAGCTATGCTTGCCGATTCTGGTTTTGGGCCAACTATGGTGCGCGCATTCTCTTATTTCCGGTCTGGAGCAGAAAAAATTCCCCGAACAAAAGAAGAATTTGAGAATTCAAAAATTGTCACTTCTGCACATCCCAACTATGAGAAATTAAATGACTTGCTTACTACTTCAAATAATATCTATCTTTTTATAGGTCTGGGAGTGATTCTTTTCCTTTCCACTGCAGGAACAGCGTTAATATATAATTTGATGAAACAGGCAGGAAACAGACCTGATTTATGGATTGCTTTTGGAATATTCTCTATATACTGCACCATTGCCATTATGAATGTAAGATGGACATCAGCCATTCGTGGCTTGGATTATGTTGCATTTGAATCCCGTTTAAATACTGTGATGGCATTAATAAAAGTATTAGTTTTTACAATCCTTTTATTTTTTCATCAGGGAATAATATCACTAGTTGTTTACTTATTACTTGATTCCCTTTTTAAGTTTTTCTATTTCAGAAAGTTTGTGCTCACCTGGTTTCGTGAAAATTCTTCTAAAATCAAAAACAAATATTATTTCGATAAAGAAATATTTCATTCCATTTGGAGAACTACATGGAAAAGTGGTCTTACCTTTGTTGCAATATATTTGATAAGTTATGTAGATACTTTAATTGTCGGGCAATTCAGGGACACTAAATCAATTAATAGTTTTTTTATAACTAAAAGAATTTTTGCTTTTATTAAAGGTTTTAGTAATGCACCCTTTTATGCCAATGTTCAGCGAATATATAGTGTTGGTGCAACTAAGGATTTTAAATTATTACGGCAAAAGGCAGCAACTTATATATTTTATTGTATGGTAGTATTATTTGCCGGAATTATAGGATTAGCGCTTACAGGTAATTATCTTTTGGGTTTATTTACTGATACTCGGTTGGTAGAACTTCCTATATTTATAATTTTATCACTAACCATGATTTTAGAATTCCATTCCTCATTTCACGCAGATATCTACTTATCTACGAATCATTTTCCATTCCTGATTCCGGCAACCTTGACCGGTATAATAATAAGTGTTGCAGGAATCCTTGTTTCAAATAAATTTGGACTTTTTGGTCTGGTACTGGTACCATTATTTTCTTCCATGCTAATTAATAACTGGTACTCCGTATATTTATCCTTCAAATTAGTAAATTGGAACCTGTTTACTTATTTCAGGGATCTTTATGTTTATGGTACAAAGGATATGAAATACAGGTTAGAAACTGTATTAAATAAGTTTAAAAACTAATAAAAGTATGATAAAGAAAATATTAGTAATATTTATAATCCTTGGCTCTTTATCGCTGTATAACTTAAAGATTATTGGCAGATACAGTAAATTACTTGAACTTATTGCTGTAGGAATAATGTTCCTTATCTTAGTGTTTCATCTTGTATATGGCAAACAAACAACTAATAAACAACACTTTAGAGCTCCAATTTTACTAATTTTTTTAGCTTTTATCTTAAGTACATTTATGGCATACTATGCCTTTAATCAATCTTTTGCAATTTCTTTATATGAACAAAGGGATATCTATTTCTATTCAATGTATTTTGTACTTCACATTTTAAATATTGATAAAAAAGACTTGCAGAAGATTGTTATTTATCTCGGTATAGTTTATTTTCTTGCCTATGTTGCACAAATGATTGTTTTTCCTTCAGAGATTTTTGATGTAACAATGAGGGTTGAAAGAGGCACTACCAGGATATATTTAAAGGGTTCGGGATATGCAGTATTGGCAATTTTTTTGTGTTTACAAATTTACTACCATACATTAAAAATCAGGTATGTATTAATTACATTAATATGTTTTAGTACAGTTATATTGTTCGGAGCCCGATCAGGAATATTTTTAGTAGTTATGGGAGTAGCAGTTCAATTAATCCTCAGTAAAAGAATCAAATCCAAGGCTATAACATATTTAACTGTAGTAGTCGCTATAATATCTTTTTTCTATTTTTTCCAGGATATTTTTTCAAGCCTGGAATCAGTTATGAATCAGACAAAATCTGAGGGAGCTAGTAATGTTCGTGTTTTGGGTGCAAAATTTTTCCTAACTAAGTTTTTACCTAATAAATTATCGTACTTTACAGGTATTGGAGAGCCAAACGAACGATCACCTTTAGGGCAAATGACTAAACTCTTATCTCTAAAACACGGATATTATTTAGGTGATATTGGTATAATTGGAAATTACATCTCATATGGGGTTTTATTTGTTATTAGTGTATTCTGGATTAATATAAAAGCTTTATTTATAAAAATCAGTCCTGATTTACAGTATGTAAAAGTTTTCTTTTTCTTTTTTCTGTTAATTATGCTTCCAATTGCCACCGGCTTTGCAGAATCTGAAACGATTGCCATTATTTCTATTCTTCTTTATTTATTAGATAAATCGAATTTGGAATATTTACAAACCATGTCTCTGGACAAGAGATTACAGCACTAAAGATATTATAGAAAATCACCTGATTATTTATTGAAACATGAAAGAAGGAGTAAGCATAGTAATTTGTTGTTATAATAGTGAAAAAAGAATACCTGCAGTATTAGAGAATTTATCGATACAACAAAATACTACGGGAATTTTATGGGAAGTAGTTGTAATTGACAACGCATCAACCGATAACACTGCAGAAACTGCATTAAACTGTTGGAAATTAAAAGAGGTACCTATTCATATTGTTTATGAATCAAAACCAGGTTTAAGTAATGCCAGAATTGCCGGGCTTAATGCTGCTAATTATGAATATATTAGTTTTATAGATGATGACAATCTGGTTTGTGAAAATTGGATATCATTAACATATAAAATTATGAGTTCACATAATGACATCGGCATATGTGGAGGTCTGGGTCATCCATTATCAGAGACAGAGCTTCCGATCTGGTTTGAAAAATTTCAAAATGCTTTTGCAGTCGGTCCCCAAAATAAACAAATTGGTTATTTAGCCAGCAACAGAAATTATCTTTATGGCGCGGGATGTGCTATACGTAAAAGTACATGGAATGAATTAACTTGTAATGGATTTTCGTTTCAACTTCTGGGCAGAACTGGCGTTTCTTTAAGTTCTGGTGAAGACATGGAATTGGCCTTAGCAATGCAGCTTATCGGTTATAAACTTTGGTATGAACCTTCTTTACATTTTAAACATATTATGCCAAAATCCAGACTTAACTGGAAGTACCTAATTAATCTATATAAAGCGTTTGGGAAAGCTTCCCTGGTAACCGAAATATACACCAGTGAATTAGCATCAACCAAACCCGCTAAAAGAATTATTTATCAGAACTATTTATTAAACATTTTTTATACTCTTTACACACTCGTAAAAATGTTTCCTCCCTTTTTATATGGAATATTAATAAAAAAAGAAGGGGATAAACATATTTTACATTTCTACAGAATGCACTATTTACTTAAAACTAAGCTTACCAATAGAAAATATTTTTATCGAGTTGTAGCTGAGATAAAAAATGCACAGTGGAGAAATATCAATAAGTCCAAAAAGAAAATATAATTTATCCTATTAGGTTACCCTGCCATGGCATTATTGAGAATCTTTTGAATTTCAAATCCCCACGAATTCCAGTTTAGTCGGGTATCATATTCCTCTCTTGTAGATCGAATTAAATTATAATACTCCTGATCATCATTATAAATGCCCAGAATTTTCTGCGCATAACTATTTTCATCTGCAGAAAGGGGTAATATATATCCATTCTTACCTTGTTTTATTGCTGAACTCACCCCACCAGTATCACTTGAAATACATGGTAATCCAAATGAGCTTGCTTCGCTGAAAACAATACCAAAACATTCGGCTCTTGTCGGTAATAGCAGAAAATCTGAATTCAACATAATGGTATTATATCTTTCCATATCTTCTGATTTTGATTTATTTAAATATGGAATTATAATAAGGTTTTTATCAGATTTATCAAGATTTGGATTACAACCGATAATGGTTAGAGTTGTGTTTATTTTACGTTTTAATAATTTATAGGTATTATACGCAATAGCGCCTCCCTTTCGCTGCCATTCTACTCCAATGAAAACAAGTTTAAGTGTATCTGATTTTCTTTTTTCTAGTATTATTTGTTTATCCACCACATTTTCAATATTCGCAGCTCGTGATACAATATTAATTTTTTCGACCGGAGTAGCGTAAGAATTTATAGCTGAATTCGCAGCCCATTTTGATGTGCAAATAATAATTTTTGATTTTTCAATTGCTTTACGTTCAACTTTATTGCCGGCCTTTATTGACAAAGGATGAAGCTCTGAAAAAGAAGGATAATAATTATAAATAGCGGCAAAAAATGCATCTGTTGAATATACTATTGGAATACTGGTTTTTAAATATGCCAATTCCTGGGAGGCTTTATCTGCAAAAATTAAGTCGTAATATTTATTTTTTAACTTTCTTGAAAAAATCCACCCATATAGTTTAGAAATAAGAATACTGTGTGAGCTGCAAAATTTCTTTTTAAAGATACGATTATACAGGTTATAAAATTTTTGTGTTAAGCTTATAATTACCGGATTATTTATCCAAACATATTCAACCTGACCAAAGTATTTACTCAAAGCATTACCCTGATAATAATATACTCCTGAAAAGAGTTTAACATTCTTTGGATTTACTGATGTAAGATATGCTATTTTAAAATTCCTGGCAGACATACATTAGAGATTCTGAAAAAATATTTGACATATATTAATAACCTTTATCCTATATTATATGGAGTATTCCAATAATTTCGAATATGTATTTAAAACCAAAACAAATACTAATTTTACTAAAAAATGATTATCCAGGTTTACTAAAAAAATAAAGCCATTTATAAAACAAATACATGAAATGCTTAAATTTTTCTAATAATACGCAAAGCGAAAGAAATGTTAATAAAATTTTTTACGAAAATTCGAATATGTGCTATAGACATATTCATAAATAAGATTAATCCTGATAATTACTTATTTATGATCTTCATAAATTTATCAGTATAATAATTATAATAGTATTTAATAAACAACCGGAATCCTTTAATAGGGTGGTACAATTTGTTTTTTTCTTTTCCAAAATTTAGAAAAGGCGGACGATAGCGCATCGTACCTGCATTTAATTCAATATTTCCAGTATAATATTTATTTATGCATTCATCCAACACATATCTACCATTACCACCAAAATCAAGGATACTAAAACCATTTATTTTTAAAAGTGTAACTATTAATCCTTCATCATGTCCAATCCATCCACTTTTTAACTCTTTTTCAAGAAATTCAATGGCTTTGTTGGATAACCGGTAAATAGTATTAAAAGAACGAACCCAGGAATTATCAGGTATGTTTTTTCCCGGATGATGCATAATTTTCCACCATTTCCAATCTGGTTCTTCATCAAAATCTCGCAGATGAGTAGATATAAAATCGTAGTCAAATTTCTGAAAAAAAGAAAAAAAGTCTTTCCATTCACCTGAAAATCTGATATCATTTTCAATGTACCAATAATAATCATGATTCGGATTTTCTTTATAATATGCTATTAACGGGAAATGTGTATATCCTGGAACAAGTGAAGTTCCCTCCATAGGAAGTTGTAATGCTCTTAAACCATTAAAAGTAAAGTCAAAATGATCAATATTATATTTATCGGGGAATTTTTCTCTCGATTCATCATATAAAACACATGCATCTCCCCATGTTTTAACTGAATCTGATAATTTTATAAACTCGTTATATAATTTTTTATTAAGCTTTTGACTAATGTATAAAAAAGCACTGCTCATTTTAAAATATTAAATAATTACTAATTTTTTGTTATTCTATCTATATGACTCTTCCTTAATGTCAATCTGAATTGAAACAGCCAAAAGTATCAATATAAATGTTTATAATTTTATTCTTTTGTTTAAAATTTAAATATTTTACACTAATGTATTTATCTCGATCAATTTTCAATAAGAATTGCTATTATGATAAAATCTTCAGAATTATTAATGTTATAAAAATCTTCAAAAGAACAATGAATCACACAAATTAATTCAAATTAAACTATGAATAAAAATTTGTTGAATTTAAAATTTTCAATATTTAAGTATAATTTACTATTTGATATCGCTTTGTTTCTCTTTTTATATTTAAATTAAAAACTCTTATATTACCGAATGTCTATGATTTCTTTTGATAGGTTATCTGCTATAGTGCCAAATCTAGAAATATCAACAAATATTCACTGTAGATTTTTCCAGTATTATAATTTGGGATTTTAATAATCATCTGTTTTTGATTTCAATCAATAACTATTGGGGTTTAGTCAATAGAATATAGAATAATTAAGGTATTTTACTAAAATTTGCATTAAAATAATATTTTCTGTTTTTTTAGATATATTCATGAAAAAAATTGCTGTTCTTATCCCCATATTCAATGGTTTAGATTATACAAAGAAATGCTTAGATAATTTATATGAAATTGAAAAGCAAGGTTACAATCCTAATTTTAAATTTATTATTATAATAATTGATGATGGATCTTCAGATGGGAGCAGTGATTATATACAAAAAAATTATCCCGGAGTAATTTTACTTAAAGGAGATGGAAATCAATGGTGGAGTGGTAGTGTAAATATTGGAGCAGAATATGCCATTAACGAATTAAATATAGATTATCTATTACTTTGGAATAATGATATAATAGCTGAATTGAATTATTATAATGTGATAACAAAGATATTAGACAGCTCAACTGATAAAAACTTAATTATTGGCTCAAAAATTTTAACTCAAGACGGTGAAATATGGTCTTTGGGAGGAACCTTTAATCCAACAACCGGAAAAATAATCCAGATTGGTTACGGTCGGGAAATATCGTTGAACTTTAATAATGTACTTGAGGTAGACTGGCTTCCAGGAATGGGAACCTTGATTCCAGCCAACGTTATTAAAAATATTGGCTATTGGGATCAGAAAAATTTTCCACAATACCATGGCGATAGTGATTTTACACTTCGTGCAAAAAATAACGGATATTCAATAAAAGTATTTCAAAATCTCTGCATATATAATGATACCAGCAATACCGGAATACTTCATAGTGGAAGCTTTAGGCTATTACTGAAATCATTGATCGATGTTAAGTCTTATACAAATATAAAGAAGGATATTGTTTTTTATCGAAGATTTGCTAAATCACCACGTGCATATTCTATCCTATTCATTAAATATTTTAAATTGTTTGGTGGATTTTTTAAATGGAAAATTTTAAACCTGGTTGGGATTTCAAAGAAAACTATATAGTATTGGTAAATTTAAATTGTGTAAACTTAGAATTTGGAATTTTTAACAACTATATTATTGATTGAAATTCAATGTTATATATCATGAAAAGAATAATTACATTCAGATATCATAATAATATAGAACGAAACTTTAACTTTTTACAACTGTTAAAACAACTCAACCCTGATATTGAAATTTATGGAGTTTTTGGAGGAACAGAAGAATTGTATAATCAATCAAAGGAACAATTAAATAAGGTTCTCACTCATAATTATTACGTTGATAAAAAGGATAATGAATGGAAGTGGAGATACAGTGATCTTGTTTATCAATTATGGTATAGAGATGTTGGGCATAAAGTAAAATTCGATTATATGCATTCCATCGAATGGGATTTATTATTATTAGATTCATTAGACAATTTATACAGCCATGTGCCCCAGGATAGTGTTGCAGTATCAGGATTAATTCCTTTGGAAAAAATAATAGATAAATGGTTTTGGACGTCAGATGAAGGGCAAAAAAAAGACTGGTATACCTTAATGGAGTATTTTAAAACAACTTTAAATTATAATCAAAAACCTTTTGGAATAATTGGTCCCGGAGCATCCTTCCCGAAGCTTTTTTGGGAGAAAATAATGGATATTTCAATCCCTGAAATATGTATAGATGAAATTAAATTACCTTTGTTAGCTCAAAGTTTTGGATTTAATCTTGTAGATACCGGATTTTTTAAAAAATGGTTTTCAAAACGGGAAGCCAAATTCTTTAATGCAAATAATAAAGACATTAAAGTTAAAATAATAAAAAAAGAACTTAAGAAGATAAATGGTAGAAGGGTATTTCATCCATTCAGGGAAGATATAACCTATTCACAGTTAAAGGAATTTATTGATTTAAAAAAGTAAGACTATTTTTATTCCATTAAAGAAGGAAATTATTGTAAACTGAAATTTTTATGAATATAGCTTTAGTTTCAGCATATAGTGTTAGGAATGTTCATAATTGGTCGGGAACACCGTTTTATATGGCGTCAAATCTTGAAAAGCATGGTGTAAAAATAAAATACATCGATGAACTCAAGATAAAGAATAAAATACCCTTAAAAATAAAAGAAAGATTCCTTAAAATTAAGGGATTTAAGTTTGAGCCTGAACGTCAACCATCAGTTATTAAGCATTATTCTGAACAAATAAAAAAACAATTACTCCACGAAAAAATTGACATCATATTTAGTCCAAGCAGCCAGCCTGTTGCGCTATTGGATATGGATATACCTATTGTATACTGGACAGATGCCACCTTCGATGCCATGATCGGTTTTTATCCTGATTACAGCACCTTCTATAATGAAACTTTGAAAAACGGTAAATTAATGGAACAAGCGGCTTTAGACAGATGCACCAGAGCGATATATTCCTCGGAATGGGCAGCAAAATCGGTACTTGAGCATTACAAAGTACCAGAGAGTAAGATTAAAGTAATCCCATTTGGAGCTAATATTGAAACTGATCGAATTACTATTGATATAAAAAATATCATTCAAAATAAAAATCAAAATAAATGTGTGCTTTTATGGTTAGGAATTGATTGGAAAAGAAAAGGCGGTGATATTGCATATTATGTTTCAAAAAAATTAAATGATAGGGGTATTCAAACTGAATTGCATGTTGTAGGATGTATACCACCTTTAAATAAACCATATCCTGAATTTTTAAAGGTTCATGGTTTTGTGAGCAAAAAAACAGAAGATGGAATTCATAAGCTCAATAAATTATTTGAATCTTCTCATTTTTTAATATTACCATCAATGGCTGATTGTACACCAATTGTTTTTTGTGAAGCAAATTCATTTGGTCTTCCAGTTATTACAACAAATGTTGGTGGTATACCAACGATTATAAAAGATAACATTAACGGGATCAAATTTAATTATAATGATAGTACGGATTTATATGTGAATTATATCGGGAATATTTTCAACTCCGCTAAGCTATATTCAAATCTAGCTTTATCCACCTTTAATGAGTATTCAACCAATTTAAATTGGTCATCATCTACAGAAAAATTAATAAAATTATTTAAGGAAATAATCTAAATAAGAATCCAATTACTGATTTCATGAAATTATAAGAAGAAGATTCAGAAGTAATTATTTCTTATTCATAATTTTCAACGTCTTAATAGTATTGTTTATAGAAAACAAGAAATAAATAACTTGAATTTCATGAAAAACAGAAACCTGTAACTTCCAAACCTTCCTTATTATATCTAATAATAATTAAATAATCGTGCTATTTTGTAATCAAAATAATTCTTAATGATTTATTATAATAGGTTCTGTGAATACTTTATTTCCGATTTGCAAAATAATATGATAAAACCCATTTGGATGATCTGATAAATCAATACTATAATCGAGACTATTTTCATCGAAATTTGTAACTCTTTCAGAAATAACTACCTGGCCAACCATGTTTATTACTTTTAGAAACGGCTGCGCAAATTCATGTCCGGGTTTATCAAATATTATATTCACTATACCGGCACTTGGATTAGGAAACAATTCCAAATCATGAATAATTTGCTCTGCAATACCAGAAATGTTATACGGATCCCTTTCTGATATTATTTCTGAAATCCCAATGTCCGGAGCATCTCCAAAAGGAACCTGGAAGCCATAATAATCTTTAATAATTCCGACATTAATCCCGGCATCAATTGCCGGTGAGGATGTTCTTACGTTAAAGTTATCGTTATATATATCTACAAACTGCGGATCGGCAACAAAAGAATTAACATCCAATTTGTGATCCTGCTGTAAATCACTAAGATTATTATATTTCTTTTGAGCAATCTCAACAAACCCCTCTTGTTCCGGATAGTAAATATTATGGTCAGTGATAACATTGGATGAATTATTGATTAAGGCCTGATCCCCTGTATTTGCAAAATAAAATATGTTATTATAAAGTTCAAGTTCCGCATAAGATGTAAATACACCTTTCCTATTATTATAGAAAATATTATTTGCAATTTTCGCCTTTGATGTATTACCTAAAATGTTAACAGCAACCTGAATTCCTTTAAAGATGTTATAATAAATTTCATTTTCCAATGCTGACGAATAAATCCCTTCATTCTCCACCCGGAATGTATTATATTTAAAAGTGATTTTTTTACCACTTGCAACCCGAACGCCATTTTCAGCACCATCGAAAATGCAATTTTCAATTTTAATGTTCTCGCATAAATCACCAAGAAAATATATACAACTCTGAGCTTCAGTGGCTGAAATATGCAAATTCTTTATGGTTATGTTGCTTTTATCAAATCCTTTTAATACATATAGATTGGTATTACTTTGTATAACCGGTAATAAACCATTCCCATATGCTCCTATCGTTACATTATTTGCAGCAAAAGTAATATTATCTTCTATGGCTTTTGTGCCGCTTTTCTGAAAGTAATACCCTCCTTCTTTCCATGTAACGTCATTCCATGAATTAAAAGGATATTCGATTGTGCCATCTTCATATACATTGTTACTAATTGTAGGATCGATATAGAAAGTATTGTTTTCAGAAATCAATTTAATATGTGCTGTTCCAAAGGCATATTTACTATCAATAGCATCGTCTTTAACCATAATAGTCAGATAATGATCTTTTGAATCTTCAAAATTCAAAGTATTTGTATTGGCAATCATTATTTCACCTGAATAGGAATCAATTATAAATAATTCTTCAGCATTCCCAGCGACTATTGAATATGTAAGTTTTTGATTTAAATCCTGATCCCAGGCTGTAAATACACCAATACTATTTTGAACTTCATGAGACTCATAAATAATAAATTCCTGATCTGTTACAACCGGGGCATTATTAATCACTTCCACAGGATCATTTGTGTTTTGGTCGATATGATTAACATTAACCGTAATTATGGCGCTAGCGGTTAAAGGTGTGCTTGCATTATCGGTTACAGTAACCGTTAACTGAAAGTTACTATCTGCATTTATCGGATTTGCATTATTTACAACTAATAGATTCTGATCCTGCAATATAAATGCTTCATTATTATTCCCATTGGTAAGTTGATAACTAAGTGTTTGAAATGTATTAATATCATTAGCAATTATTCTTCCTACCTGAAATCCTTCTGAAACAGTGTCAGCAATCTGGAAAGTCTGATCATTTATTATAGGTGGAGCATTTGTTGTTTCATATTTTTGTTTATAAAATAAAATTGAAGAATAATATGGAGGAACCAAAACAGATTCGTTGAGTAAATTTCCATAAATATCAATAAATTCAGCTTCATAATTTCTTAAATCAAAAATTGAATCTTTGTCCGTCGGATTAAAAAGTAATGTAACAAAGTCATCTTCATTTATACCCGACACAGACTGGAATGTCCAGTTTGTTGGATTTAATTCCGATTGCGAATCAAATCCGGAAGTATTTTTCCAATCATTAAAATCATATGTGCTATAAGAGGAATAATCTTCACCACTAATCATAATATCTGTATGCGATCCAAATGGATTAAAATATCTATTATTGTCTATATAATTGGAATGCTTGTCATTTATTACATTAAAATACATAATTGCAGTTTCATCCGGTGTTTGTCCAAGTACAATATTATTAAACCTTATAACATTAGAAGTAACAGGAGACACATCGGTAGCTCCATGATTAAAAATATGCTCATCAAGCCTAATAGTCTGATTCCAGCCGGGAGAACTCATCTCTTTTGCCGGATTTACAATATTAGTGTTTGTAATTTCATTATTTTTTGAGGCATGAATAAAAATGGCAATATTAGTATTAGCAATAGTATTACTATCTGCCTTTATATTATTAGACGAATAGTCTATATAAATACCATGCACAAACTTATTCAGGGCATTTATAAGAATATTATTATTTATATTTTTTGTAAATGCAGTCCAATCAGAACCCAAATAGATTGCTGCGCAATCTCTTGTAGTAATACCAAAATTTGTAATATAGTTATTTGAAATAAAATTTTCAGCATTTGACCAGTGTCCATGATATCCCAGATTTATACTGTCCATAACATTATGGTCAATGCTCGTTACATCGTCACAATACCAGTTCATTACACATGCCCCAAATGGCTTTTCAGTATTTGCGGCTCCAGAAAAAGCCATATTTTTAAAGGTATTATGATTTACTTCCCCATGAGATTTTTCTAAGAAAATACCTCCACGTCGGCCACGTGAAAAATTATTCCCATTTATTTTTACACCGGAGTTTTCTTTTGTACTTATTAGCCCACCTCCAGCATCGGATATTATACAATCTACTATTTCAATATCAGAGCCTTCAACATAAATATTAAATAAATTCGATCGCTCAACCTGTAGACCTTCAAACTTAATATATCGACTATTCTTTATTGAAAAAATGATGTCAATGACAGGTATCTCCACCTTTTTTGAATTTAAATCCGCAGAGTAATATACCCAGAGGGTATCATTTTGTTGAGCCCATTCCCCTTCCAAATTACATGCATCAATATGATTTCGGATTAAATATGCTGTTGATGATGATTCATAATCACTTCCAAAATTATCAAAATCTAATCGTGTAGATGTATTACTGTTAATACGTCTTGTGTACCATTTCCAGTTCAAAACCCTTGCTGCAACCAATCCATTTACCCATTGGTTTGTTTTCCATGATTCTCCGGAATCCTCAAGGTAATAATCAACATCAGTAGTACTGGTATATAAATAATCTGTATCGGGATACCTGGAAACTTCAAATGCCTGGTTATTTATATATAAAAAAGGGATAAGTCTTGCACCATCAACTACGTAGTCGGGAAGATCATGATCTTGTATTCTCCAAATATTTCCGTTTCTGATAAATGAACCGGTTATTTTACTCCCTTTGAATCTGGGTTTTGCACCCTGACCATAGGTTGAAAATAATATTTGATTATTTTCCGTAGCTGACAGGTTATCAAAATCCAGCTTAACAAGATCCCATTCTGAGCCTTTTTCAAACCGAACAATATCACCTGCTGAAAGCGTTGTTATTAATTGCTGCAACTTATCCATGCTTTTCCATGGTGCGGATATGCTTGTTCCGTCATTTGAATCATCACCATGTATTGATGAGAAATAGTATATATTCCCACTAGCTATGATATAAACTAAACTAAAAAGAAAAACACTGAGAAATATTCTTTTCTTCATTTTCTCTACCCATTTTAATCCCACAATTATTTCCATTTATCGAATATTTTTTTTGATGAAAGTGTAATTAATTTTGACTAGTATACGTTTTTTTTTGACGAATGTTATTTGAGGGAAGGTGATTAATGTTATCAATAATTAGTTTACTTAGGTATTTATAATTATAGTTAGAACATAATCTGGACTAATAACAGATCATTACAATAATTACTAAACTTTCGATTGATATATTGACCTTATTTTAACATATTTTGGTATGGAAATTAAAATTAAATATTTCCCCTGTTTGGGAGAATATCGTTGATTAAAGTATTATTAAAGATTGGATATAAATTTGTTTTGGAAGTAATTATAATAACTACTTCAACTGCATATTGAAATCTTCATATCCAGAATCATTAATAATACAAAACATAACTGTCTGGAATTCTGTTAATATGAAAGGTTTAGAAATGCCTGTCATGAGAGAGGTATTATATACTCCCATAATTGAAGGTTACATTGCATTAACATTACAAGTTGCACTTAATCCACATTTAGGATTATTAACTTACTCGGAACATTTAAACACGAATTCTAAAAAAAAATAAAATTTATTCCACATTTATGATTTGTCTTTAAAATTGTATTGAACTCTAAAAAAAATGAGATCAATTTAATGTCAAGACATATCTAAGTTTTAAATTTTTAACTATTAAGTTCTCCTAGTAAAATCTTAGTTATTTCCTTATTAAGTTGAATGATATAAAAATACCGCCTTTCAGACAAAAATCAAAAATGAGAAATTTTTATATTATTAGTGTATCTAATACTTGATAATTCCTTATAACGATAATTAGTATATAATTAATTTATCGGTTTGGAGTACTATGCTTTTATTATCTAATAATTGTATTAAATATATGCCTTTATTAACAGGAATATTAAATATTAAATCACCTGTATTATAAATATTCTGTTGCCAAATTAAATCTCCTGCAACGGAACTTAAAATAAGCGATCCGTGGGTGAATTTCTTGTTCTTTATTGACAGATTAAATTGTCCGGCGGTTGGGTTTGGATAGATAATAAACGGAAAGCTTTCATTACTAACTTTAATATCCGGATCGGATGACTGTACATCTGATAATTCATATATCCCCATATCCGGGGCATTGCCATAGGGAACTGCATTTCCAACAAAATCTAAAGATATTCCTGTGTATGTTCCTGCATCAATTGCAGGTGATCCCGGCTGTAATGCAAAATTATTAATATAAGTATCCTGAAACAAAGGGTCTTGGTTTACAGAGTTTTTCTCAATATCCAACTCTCTTTTATATTCATCTAAATTATTCAGAATTTTACCCTCTATAGAAATAAAACCCGGGTGATCTGGAAAATAAAGATTATGATCTGCAGTAAAATTTACATTACCTCTAATAAAGGCCTGATCATTTGAATTAGTGAGATAAAAAATATTATTAAATAATACTAAATTAGAGTTCCCAGTAACTACACCTACAAGATTATTATAAAAAACATTGTTTAATATATGGTTACTTGATGTGTTATTATTAACAATAATACCTTCCTGATTATTTACAAATAAATTATATTCTATATTATTGTTTTCTGCATATGTTGAAATACCTGTGGATGAATTTCGAAAGATATTATAACGAAATGCAAAATTGTTTCCTCCACTGGCATTTATAATTGTATTATTGCTTTCTAAATCACAATTTTCAATTACTATATTATTTGAATTTGATCCTAAGGAATAAATGCAACTTAGTGCATTACTTGCTATGATATTAAGATTTTTAATTTTAATGTTCCTCCTTTCGAAAAGACGTATAGCATAATTGGATGTTGAAAATTGAATAATTGGTTTTTCTCCATCACCAAAAGAACCGATTGTTATTGAATCTGCTCCAATTGTAAAATATTCAATATTTGTAGAAGTTCCTGATTTTAGTAAGTAAGTATGTCCCTGTACCCAATTTACTTCATTCCATGAACTAAATGGATGGTCGATGGAACCATTCTTTTGTAAATCGACAGTATTTTCAGGATCGATATAAATTATTCTTGTGTTTTGTATAAAATAAACTGTAATAATGGCTGTTTGACTTAGAGTTGGAGTTCCGTTATCAATTACCTGAACAGATAGTGTATATGTTTTACTACTAGTATTTGATATTTCTTTATTAAAATAAAGATTACCTGAATGAGAATCTAAAGTAAATATATTATTAGTATTACCGGAAATAATTGAATATGTCAAAGTTTGATCCTGATCATAATCTTGCCCAAGTATTTTGCCGATATAATTTGACATATCCATCTCATACCTAACAGTAAATTGTTGGTTCTGTATTACCGGCTGATGGTTCGCTAATTCATAAACACCAACATAAAACAAAATCTTTGAGTAAAAAGCAGGAACTGTAACATAATCAGTATATAAATTCCCATGCGTATCAATAAATTTAGTATCTAAATTCCTTAAATCAAATATTGAATCCTTATCTGTTGGATTAAACAGTAAAGTTACAAAGTCATCCTCACTTATACCCGATACAGATTGAAAAGTCCAATGTGTTGGATTTAATTCTGAATGTGAATCAAATCCGGATGTAATTTTCCAATTGTAAAAATCATATGAATCATAAGATGAATAATCTTCACCGCTTGTTATTATATCGGTATGAGTACCAAATGGATTAAAGTATAAATTATTATCTATAATATTAGTATGTTTATCGTTGATCACATTAAAAAACATTACAGCTTTTTCATTTTGTGTTCGCCCTAGTACAATTGTATTATTTTGAATGTTGTTATATATAATAGGTGATACATCTGAGCCATTATGATTATATAAATATTCATCCAGTCGAATAGCCTGATTCCATGCAGGAGGATCCATGTTATATGCCGGATTAATAATATTGGTATTTCTGATTTCATTATTTTTTGAAGCATGAATAAAAATAGCAATATTGGTATTGGCAATTGTATTGCTATCAGCTTTAACGTTATTTGAAGAATAATCTATATACAAACCATGCACAAACTTATTGTGTGCGTTAATAAGTATATTTTTATTAACGATTTTGGAATGTCCGGTATAATCTGCACCGAAATATAAGGCCCCGCAATCTCGCACTGTTAATCCAAAATTTGTGATATAATTATTGGTAACATAATTTTCCGCATTCGACCAGTGGCCGTGATATCCCAGATTTACACTATCCATTACATTATGATCCACACTTGTAATGTCATCGCAATACCAGTTCATTACGCATGCTCCATAAGGTTTTTCAGTATTTGCGGCGCCATCAAAAGCCATTTTTTTAAAAGTATTATAGCTTACCTCACCATGCGATTTTTCAAGGAATATTCCACCGCGCCTGCCACGTGTAAAATAATTTCTGCTTATTATAACATCGGAATGTTCCTGACTGTTTATTAGCCCTCCTCCTGCATCCGAAATAAAACAATCAACGATTTCTACATTTGAGGTTTCAATATAAAAATTAAATAAATTTGATCGTTCAACCTGTAAATTCTCAAATTTGAGATAATGACAATTTTTTATTGTAAAAATTATATCAACAACCGGATATTCGACTTTCTTTGTATTAAGATCGGAAGAATAATTTATCCAAAGGGTATTATTTTGCTGTGCCCATTCCCCCTCAAGGTTACATGCATTTACATGATTTCGTATCAGATAGGGTGTAGAGGATGTTTCATAACTGCTGCCAAAATTATCAAAATCTAATCTGGTATTGGAATTACTATTTATGCGACGTGAATACCATTTCCAATTTAAAACCCTTACCACTGCTAATCCGTTAACCCATTGATCATTTTCCCAATTTTGGCTATAATCCTCCAGAAAATAATCAACATTGGTACTACCGGTATATAAATAATCGTTATCGGGATATCTCGAAACCTCGTAATGTCGTTCATCAATATAAATAAAGGGGATAAGCCTTGTGGCATCAACAACATATTCCGGAAGATCGTTATCCTCTAATCTCCAAATATTCCCTTCTCTAATAAATGTACCGGCAACTTTGCTCCCTTTAAATCTTGGTTTTAATCCCTGACCATAAGCAGTAAAAACAATTGGGCTCCCTTCATTTCCTGAAATGTTTTCTATATTCAACCTAACCCTATCCCATGATGATCCCCGCTCAAATAGTATCACATCTCCTGCTGAAATATTACGCAATAATTCCTGCAGCTTTTCCATACTCTTCCAGGGTGAAGTATTACTTGTACCACTATTAGAATCATTACCATTTAATGAGGAAAAATAATAACTAGTAGCATTAATAGTCAAGCATTCAGCAATTAAGAGATAGAATATAAAAATATATTTTGCGTACTTCAACATTAATTCATTTGAGGGTTTACTTAATTAGCTATTTTACAGTCGTTTTGATGACAAAGTTTGAAAATTATTTGATAATTGCAAATAAAAACACAATAAACCTTTATTTAAATAAGTAAAACATAAATACGTTATTAATTTATATGGGCTTTGGATTAATAATTTATTAATATTCATCACCCTTGATGTATTTTTATAATTTACCAGGTCTTTGAATATTATATACTTCTACTTCCAATATTTAAATAATATATTTAATAATTAAAACTGTTTTTTATATTAATTATTATAAAATATGTGTTTTACTAAGTCTGCTATTAATAGCACTATTTTGCTTTAAAACATATTATAAATAAATTAAAAACAGAATGCAAATATAATATGTTTTAACCAGATAAATTCTGCATTATCGGATTATCCTTAACTTGAACAGAATCATGTCATAAAAAAACATGGGGGAATATATTAAATACCTCTTCCATAAACGTAATGGTTCCCTAAGCAATCTTATAAACCACTCCATATTAAGCTTCACCCAAAAATCAGATGGTCTTTTGATTGTACCTGCATAAAAATCAAAAACTGCTCCAATTGAACAAATAACTCCGCTATGCAAAACATGTAAATTCTGATAAACCCATTTTTCTTGTTTTGGAGCAGTCATGCCAACAAATAGTACATCTGGTGAAAAGTCATTTATCTCTTTAACCATTACTAAATTATCCTGAGTAGAGAAACTCGATTTAAAAGGTGGGGAATAAAATCGCGATGAAATATTTGGAAACTCTAATTTTAACCTTTTTTCTATTTTCTTTAGCGTATTTTCTGAAGATCCAAGAAAAAAACATCTGCCTTTCTCGTTATCCAATTTTTTACAAAAAAATTCAAATACATCAGCACCGGCTATTTTAGTAATCTTTGTACCCCTTAAGAATTTTGCTGCAATTACTACAGGAAATCCATCTGCTACAAGAATATCAGACTGTTTTAAAGTTTTTTTAAACAGACTATCACGCTTGGCAATAATATATGAATATGCATTAATAGTATTAATTACAAATGGCTTTTTACTAAATGTTATCTCATGCAATTTTTCTTTGAAAACTTTATACCCCATCACATGAATAGAACTATTATTATCCATCGGTTACAAACAATTAAAATTTAAACACACTTGTTATTTCTACCATATTTGTTTCTGTTCAAAAGTAAATAATGTTTTAAACTTTTCCCAAATCCTGAGAAGTTGAAACCATCAATTCCATAATAATCACCGTTATATTTTAAAACAATGATTTTATAACCATCGGCAAGACGTTGATAAAATAAAGATGTTCACTAAAATAATTTTTATTTATTAATTGTTAACTTTCACAGGTTAAAAATATACTATCATTATTTTCTATTAAAAATCATATTGCTTAGTATACTAATTTAAAATTCACAACTATTCAGAAACTTAAAATATGAAGAAATTCTCGATAATTACACCCTGTTATAATGCGGAAAAATTTATCGAAGCCACCCTGCTTTCTGTGATTAACCAGTCTGCTGTTTTAAATGATAAATGTAATCTAGAATATATTATCTGTGATGGAGGGTCGAAAGATAATACTGTTGCAATTGCACAAAAACTTCTAGTTGAAAAGAAAAACTGTGAATTTAAAATTCTTTCATCTAAAGATAATGGAATGTATGATGCATTATCCAAAGGGCTTATGTTAATATCTGGTGATTATTGTGCCTATATAAATGCTGGTGACATTTATTCACCTTATGCTTTTGAAATTTTATTAGAAATATTAAAGTTTGAGAAAATTAAATGGGTAACAGGAATACGCGTAATTTACAATGAAAATTCTCAAATAGTTAATGTACGGTTACCATTTAAGTACAAGAGAATATTCATAAAGCTTGGTTTGTATGGTAGAATATTACCTTATATTCAGCAGGAATCTACATTTTGGAAATCTGAATTAAATCAGTTAATTGATATTGATTATTTTTCTAAACTAAAATTCGCGGGAGACTTTTATTTATGGTATTCTTTTGCTCAAAAGAATAACCTCTACATTATGGAAGCTTTTCTGGCAGGATTTAAAAGGCATATCGGACAAAAATCCGAAAATTTACATGCTTATAATCTTGAAAAAAGAAAATTTATCAGTAAAAATTATTTAATGCTTATCCTATTATTTCCGGTTATTCTATTTGAACTGATGTTTTTTCTCCCAGATTATTTGAAAGATAAACTTAACAGAAAAACGATAATACGTTTTGACCATAAAAATGGCAAATGGAAATTACCATTTCCAGATTAATATTGGGAAATTATTCTTGTCTTTATTCTAATAATTTTAATTGATTAAAAATGCATATCACAATAGTTGCTAATGGTTTCCAGGAAGATTATATCACGAATATATTAAATAATCTTGCCGGCAAAGTTGAAACAATTGATCTTATCGGTTCCACCATTCATTTAAACAGAGACATAGATTCAAGAATTACTATATATAATTTACGAGGACAACATGATAATAGTGTATCTATTTTAGCTAAATCTCTTCGGAATATATCCTATTATATTAGATTTTTTATTTACTTACTTAAATCTAAATCGAAAATAATCCATGTTCAATATTTTAGATTAAAATTTATAGAAGGAGTATTATTTTCAACATTAATATTGATAATCGGCAAAAAACCAGTAATAACAGCCCATGATGTTTTACCTCACTCAAAAAACAACTTCTATTACAGATTAATTTACAGATTAATATACCGGATACAGACTAAAATTGTGGTTCATACTAAATACATTGGAGATCGAATTATCAATGAATTTGGAATAAATTCCGAAAAAATAGAGCTCATACACCATGGTGTTTATCAAAGAAAAGAAAATCCTGAAATCACATCCGTTTTGGCTCGCCAAAAACTAAATCTATCCCCTTCTGCAACCATTTTATTATTTTTTGGATTTATTGCAGAGTATAAAGGGCCTGAATTATTATTGCAATGTTTTAAACACCTTGAAAAATCCAACAACTATCAAATTGTTTTTGCTGGAAAAGTATTGCCTGAATATAAAAATAAATTTAATAGATTATTGGAAACTTATTACTCAGATAATATCAAACTATTTATACGGCATATTGAAGATAAGGAGATTGAGCTCTTTTTTAAAGCTGCAGATATCACAGCCCTACCCTATAAGGAAGCAAGTCAAAGTGGAGTATTATTTATGTCATACACATATGGCCTGCCTGTATTAGTGCCTGATATCGGGGGATTCCCTTACGATGTAATCCCAAATAAAACAGGCTATATCTTCCGAACTGAAGATTCTGAAAGTTTTATAAAAACCATTGAAAATTTTAACCACGATTTGCATAATAATAGTTCACCAAATAAAGATTTTATTAAAAATTTCGCCAAAGAAAACTATTCATGGGATAAAAGCTGCATTAACCTGGCAAAGTTGTATTATTCTATTCTAGAAGACTGAATCTATTTTATGGTGATTTTCTTTTAAGAACTCATTATAATGAAAGTAACTAATCAAGAAATATGATATTAAACCTTTGAATTTGATTTATTTTATAATTTTTAATTTATAATAATTTTATCCTGCAAGTTGAATTAACGATTTCATTTTTCCCCCTATTTTGTTAATAAATAGAAAACTTCTCCCTTTAAATTATTTATAATATAATTCAATAAATGATGTTTAAAATATTGTAATTAAAAATACTCAAAGATCATTTTATTTTTCCATTATTTATGTTGAAAAAATAGCGTGTTTATTATTAAAATAATTGAACTAATTTGTTTCTTTTTATCTGCAAAATATTTAAAAAATTTAGTGCTTTTAAAACACAATTTTAACTTATTATTAATGAAATGTTACTGCAAGGAAGCCACAAAATAAAGCGATTTGCCTCTTATATGTAAGATATTCGTCAGTTTGTCAAAAACAAACAAAATAGCTCTATATAAATTCATCAGGTTCCGTATTAACATATTAAATTTGAACAAAATTGATAAAACTAATTATGATTCATAATCCTATTTCAAACGGTAAGAAAAGTAAATTAATAATTCAGGAGAGGAAAAGGGATAATAATCCTTTATTCTCAGTAATAGATATTATTATTACTATCCTTTCTTATTTCTTTGCCTATTTTATAACAAATCTAATTCATACTGAATATTTCGTCTTCACGCGTGAATATGTTATTATGTTATTTTTGATTATTCCCACATGGGCCATATTATTACAAACTTCCAACCTTACTAAAATTCCCAGAACAAGATCAAATCTGGATATATTTTTTAATTTTCTGAATTTTAACTCCATTGGTTTTGCACTATTATTTTTATATAAACATTTATTTGGATTAACAGCATTCAGCCATTATTATATTATCTCATTCTCTGTCATTAATTTATTATCGCTGTATACTTTCCGAATCGTTACTTTTCGCGTTTTTAAATATTTCAGGGCTACCGGGCATAATATTCATAACGTAATAGTATATGCCGATAAGAATTCTGAGAAATTTATTGAGGCAATTCTTAATCATAAGGAATGGGGTTTCAGAATATTAATGATTATTACTGATTCACAGGAAATAAAGAAAAAATATACGGGAAATATACGTACACTTCCCGATAAATTTGATCTTAAAAGAATACTTGATATTGACATAATTGATGAAGTTATTTATTGCAAGAGTGTTTTTGAAGAAGATAAAGTCCGAAATTTAATCGATATGTGTGAAGAAATTGGTGTTACATTCCGGTTACAATCTGATTTATCTCCTATGTCGGCAACAAATGCACACCTTACTAATATTGAAAATACATTATTCGTTACTTTTATGAACACTCCCAAAAATTCTCTAGCTCTGGCATGGAAGTCATTTAGTGAATTTTGGATATCATTTGTAATATTGTTTTTATTATCACCCTTAATGTTATTTATTGCTTTAATTATAAAATTCACTTCCCAAGGCCCCATTATCTTTAAACAGGAAAGAGTCGGATTACGGGGAAGAAAATTCTATATATATAAATTTCGTACAATGGTTCAGAATGCAGAAGAATTAAAAAAATTGCTTGAAAAACATAATGAAAGCTCTGGACCAACCTTTAAAATTAAAAACGATCCCCGAATAACGATAATTGGACGTATAATTAGAAAAACAGGTCTGGATGAATTACCCCAGTTATTTAATGTGTTGAAAGGTGAAATGTCATTAATCGGACCTCGGCCACCGATACCTGCAGAAGTTGAAAAATATGAAAGATGGCAATTAAGAAGACTATCAGTAAAACCGGGAATTACATGTACATGGCAGATAATTCCTAACAGAAACGAGGTTCTTTTTGATAAATGGATGAAACTAGATATTCAGTATATAGAAAACTGGTCACTTAAAAAAGACTTATTATTATTTTTCAAAACAATAAAGACAATATTTTGGGGAACAGGTTATTAATAAATCCCAAAAGATTTTTTTACTCAAATCTTATCAAAAATCCATCATTAGAATTATATTTAACATCATATTAACTAAATAATCCTTTTATTTATGAAATATCGATTTAGGCTTAATGTTATATTACTATTAATAATAGCATTATCATCATGTGTCCCGGTAAAAAAACTCACCTATGTTAGGACAGATTTACCAAATTCGCACATTAATTCCTATATAAACGAAAAGGCTGTAAAAACAATTCAACCATACGATTATCTTTATATTCAAATTTATAGCCTTGATGAACGGACTAATAATATTTTTAACAATAACAGAAATACAACTTACGATACTCAATTACTAAGCTACATGGTAGATGATCAGGGGTATATTAGTTTTCCCTTTGTTGGTAAAATTTTTGTTCAAAACATGACTATCAGTCAAGCCAAGGATAAATTAGAAGAATCATTATCAAAATATTTAAATAATATTTCGGTCCGTCTTCGTTTTGTTGGAAATAGTGTCACTATACTGGGTGATGTTAATAATCCAGGAACTCATAGCTTTTATGATGAAAAATTAAATGTTTTTCAGGCATTAAGTTTAGCCAGTGGAATAGCTAATTTTGGAGACAAAACCAATGTCACTATGATTAGAGAGATCGATAACAAAATCACTTATCATTATCTTGATCTCACAAATAAAAATATTGTTACCTCAGAGTATTATTATCTTTTACCAAATGATATTTTAATTGTTGAACCGACAAAATCCAAATACAGATCTTTGCGTGATTATTCTGGCATTTATCTGATAATGTCTGCAATTAGTTCCCTGGCTGTAATTATTAATATTACAAAATAATAAGATTTAAACGATGGAAGATTTATTTAACAACAACATTAATTATAAGAAAGTTCTTTTTCGATTTATCAGTTATAAAAGAGTGTTCTATTTTTCTTTAATAGTTTTTCTTTTAGCAGCTTTTATGCTCAATAAACTAAGTGTTCCAAAATATAAAAACTCTACAACCATATCTGTAAGTAAATCTGAAAGCAATCCCTTTTTATCATCCCAAAGTGATATGATGATGGGGATGAATATGTTTAGCGGTACATTAAATGTTGAAAATGAACTTGAGATATTAAAATCTTTCAGCGTTATAAAAAATGTTGTGGATGATCTTGATTTAAAGGTTACCTATATGTCATTTAAGAATTCAAGTTTGGCTAATTCTCTTTTTAATACGCCATTTGTTAAAAAGAATGAATTGTATAAAGATTCACCTATTAAGGTGATAATAGACCCTTCCTTTCCACAAGCTGTTTATTTAAATTTCAGGGTAATATTTGTAAATGATGATGAATTTCAGATTATTACATCAGGTCAGGACGTTTATCAATATAATTACATTGATGATGATATAGTATCTTACGTAGATGAAATTTTTTATGAAAAAAGATTTAAATATGGAGATGAAATAAAAACCAAGTATTTCAATTTCAGGATTTTGAAAACACAGAATTTTGACAAGAATTTTACTGAAAATCAAAACCTGTATTTCTATTTTAATAATATGAATAGTCTTACACTACTTCAAAGATCCTTATTAGATGTTGAAATTACTTCACAAATGTCTACCCTAATAAAGGTAACATTAAAAGGCACCAATAAAGCAAAAATTACTGATTTTTTGAATGGTTTATCTTCTGTCTATCTTGAACGAAACCTTGATAAAAAAAACAGGATCGCTTTAAGTACTGTTGATTTTATTGATTCTCAAATTTCTGATATTTCCGATTCATTACTGGTAGCTGAAACAAATCTTAAGAATTTCAGAACTTCAAATCAGGTTATGGACCTAAGCTTTCAGGGACAACAGATTTTTCAGCAAATAAATCAGCTTGAATCTGAGGAAGCCAATCTTGAAATGCAAAAGAGATATTATTTATATATACATAATTATCTCAGCAATAATAAAGATATTTCAAATATTGTTGCGCCTTCATCCATGCAGGTTGTAGATCCTATTTTAACAAATCTAATTTCAAATCTGCTTGCACTGAGTAATGAAAGAGCGAGCTTGCTCAAAAACAGTACAAATCAACAAAATTTATATCTGGAAGATATTGACTTGCGCATTTCCAATTTAATTAATTCTTTACGCGAGAATGTCAGCAATACTTTAACAAATCTTAACGCTTCTATTAATGAAATTAATTACAGATTGTCAAAATTCTCCAATCAGGTTTCGGAAATGCCCAAAACAGAGTTACAACTTAAAGGAATTCAGCGTAAATTTACTTTAAATGATGTGATATATACATTTTTATTACAGAAAAGATCAGAAGCTCAGATTGCCAGAGCCTCCAGCATGCCAGACTATGAAGTAATCGATATTGCCAGACTACCCGCTGCCTGGCTGGTATATCCAAAATCTAAATTAAATTATTTAATCGCACTATTTTTAGGTATTCTTTTACCGGCAAGCTTTATACTGCTAAAGGATTTACTTAATAATAAAATATCAGATATAGAAGAAATTGAAGCAAAAGTGAATAAACCGATATTAGGTAAGGTATTCCATAATTTCAGGAAAACCACCCTGGTTACTGCTAAATATCCAAATTCCAGTGTTACAGAATCTTTCAGAGCCATACGTACTAATTTCCAGTTTTTTAACGATGGAGGTAAAAAGCAGGTGGTTTTAATGACGTCATCTTCAAGTGGTGAAGGAAAGACTTTCTGTTCTATTAATTTTGCAAGCTCCTTGGCACTCAATGGCCATCGTACAGTCTTGCTTGAATTTGATTTGAGGAGACCAAAAATTCACCAGGAATTCGGTTCAAGCAATATGATTGGAATTACCTCTTACTTAATTGATAAAGCTGTATTGGAAGATATTATTATGCCAACCGAAGTTGAAAATCTTGACCTTATTTCGGCTGGTCCTGCTGCTCCAAATCCTGCTGAACTCCTTGGGCTTGAAAAAACCCATGAACTTATTGAGAATTTAAAAGAAATGTACGATTATATTGTTATTGATTCAGCTCCTGTTGGATTGGTATCCGAAACATTCCTTTTAATGAAACATACTGATGTTAATATTTTTGTGGTACGTATGGATAAAACTATCCGAGAATCAATGTTCATGGCATTGAGGAGTTTAGAAAATAATAACTTTGACGATATTTCCATCCTTATTAACGATTTAAACGTAAAAAGAGATGCTTATAAATATGGTTATGATACTAAATATTATCATGATGACCGATCAAAGTTTTTGGGGGGGATTTTTAATTCAAAAAGAAAAGCTTCTTAAATATTATCTCTAAAAATAAATTCATACTAAGTGTATTGGCAATATTGATAATTTTTATCAGTATTGCCTTTCTTTTTCCGGCCAGAATTTTATCCTTCTTAAGATTTAATCGGGAATTATCTTCTGAAATATTAGTAATCGAAAGTTGGATTCCTGATTACGCCTTAAACAATGTTGTGGATATAATCAATTCTAAAGATTATAATCAAATTATTATTATTGGAAATCCATACACAAAAGAACTTACACTTAGTGAAAATGGTTACCTGGTTTTTGATTTATCACAGCAGGTAATAAAGTTTTCAGATGATTCGCTGCATCAAATTAAAATAAATATGTTTGGATCATCAGTGAAGCGTACAAATGCACACTTCAAGATTCTGGTTAACGGTTATCAAATTGGGGATGGTTTTACAAAAAATCGACCAACAGATTATTATTTTAGTTGCACAATAAAACCAATTAAAGAAATATCTGTTTTGTTTGATAATGATTTTATTTACAAATCTCACGATCGGAATTTATATATTTCTTCACTATTCGTTGATAATACAGAAATCCATCTATATAATAATAACGTGATTTATAATTTGGTTCAGCCATCATATCAAATAAAATCACGAAAATTTCAAAAAACACCTGCAGATGAGTTATGTAATAAACTTATTGATTTTGGGGTTCCCGATAGTATTATGGTGTCTCTTACGTCTTATAATAAATACAAATCTAAAACGTATACAAATGCTCTCGATGTATTGAAGTATCTTCAGGATAATCATCCTTATACAAAATCTATTAATATCTATACTATGGATATTCATTCACGAAGATCGTGGCTTTCTTATAAAAGAGCATTTGGGGAAAAATATCAAATTGGAGTGATCAACTTTACTAATAATGAATTCGGCAAGGATAATTGGTGGAAATCATGGATTGGAATAAAATATGTAAGTGCTGAGGTTTTTGCATTGGTTTTGGCATTCTTATTTTTATAACAATGGCCCAAATATTTAAATGTATTAGTATATTAATGTCCCCTACCCCTGTATTCAGGATACAAAGTATCAACCCGGTCGCTCATAAAATATTCATGAGTAAAAATATTCATTATTGACAAATAACCTCCTGGCCAGCCGGCACCGGTATCCATCATATAAATTTCACAAATTTTTACCGGATAATTAATTCCGTAATTGAGTGTTGGCGTATGTCCTATATAAACCTCTTCATAACCTGTAATGTTCAATTCCTGTTTGGAAAGGTATCTGGCAAATGCATTTCTTACAAGCCTGCGGTCCCAAAGACAAGTTTCTTTATGTTGTTCTTCAATCGGTTTAGCAATATCAAGACCTCCGTGAACAAAAACTTTATTATTCAATTTCTCATATAATAAACCGTTCTTTATAAATTGAATGTGACTCTGTGGAATATCTTCAGCATAACTTTCAACGGTAGCCTGGCCCCCTTGTAATAACCATAATCTGGGTTGCTCTCCTGATTCAAACCAATTTAAAGCCCAATCATCGTGATTCCCCAATATGTATGTCAAACTTTTAATCCTTAGTAATTCATCGATGGACTTATTTACTTCAGGCCAGCCATCGCAAACGTCACCCAAACATATTAAGATATCTTCATTGTAATCAAAACCGGATCGTTGCAGACATTGTATCAGGGCCTTATATGCTCCATGAATATCTCCGATGACAAATGTTTTAGCCACGCTGAATATTAAATATGCTTAATCGAACTTAAAAGTAGAATATAACAAAATCAGATTAATTTCCCAAAAACCTCTTAAATTATCATGCTACAGAATTTAATCCTGAATATTTCTTAATAAACGATCTGTATATAGATAATTAATAAGTTTTGCTACTATAAGATAAAAAAACCCGCGTTAAAAGCATGTTTCATCTTTTAACGCGGGAATCCTAAATGCTACTAAACTACTACATTCCAACCTATACTACAATTCCTCTTCTGAAACTACCACAAACGTGGTTCTGACCTGTTTTCTTTATAAAGTTGTTATCTCTAAATAAATGCAGTAATTTTTTCTAATTATTATACCAATTCATATATTAATTATATCCCGGATTTTGATAGGCTTCTTTGTATGCGTCATCACCACTCATTCTATTCAGTTGTCCAATTGGAACAGGACGCAAATAGAGATAATCATCCAATTGACGTGTTACAGTGGTAGGTGTCGCAGCTCCGGCTTGACCACAAATCTGGTAGGAACCTGCAATATCGTCCCATGTTTGTGTACGAGCTAAATCGTACCAGCGATACCCTTCACCGAAAAACTCCCGTGAGCGCTCAGCCAGGATGTAGTCTATGTCGATTGTTGCAGGAGTAGCAGCAATCATAGCAGCTCCGTTGTCTTCTATTCTCTCAACATTTTCAGCCACATCAAAGCTCCATTGACCAGCACGCCAGCGAATAACATTAATCAACCCCCTGGCAGTACCATCGCATGCTATAGGATCTGAATTGGTTAATGCACTGGTGGTTGCCCCTTTTACAGCCGCTTCGGCAGCAACGAAGTAAAGTTCCGAAAATTTCAGGATATTAAACGGACGGGTATTTGATACTTTATCATCGTTGTAATCTGTTCCATAGCGGTGAGGCCCAAGTTTCCAAAGTCCCGGATAAATGCTTCGGGAGATTTTATCCAGCGGTACTACATAATCAGCTCTGCCGGGTAAATATCCTGCAGTTGTTCCGCTATTGTATGTAGTATTGGTATAATCTATACCCCCCGGATCGGTAGGTAAAAAGGAAAGCACCTTATCGTTAGGGCCTATGGGCAGAAAGTTAGCGCCGTAAAGTACATCTTCAGGACGATTAGTGTTCAGATACCAGGTGCCTCGATAAACAGAAGTAAATGTTCCGTTAAAGCGGGAATCAGTTGTTTTATCTGCAAATGTATTTGTAAATACGCCGATGGTTGGAGCCATACGCATCCACATGCGGCTATAGGACTGACCTGCCTGTACGGTCCGGAACATGGCATCAACGGAAGTCCAGGTAGCATTATCAGAACTGGCTTTAAGGGTATGAAAATAAAACGTTACCATCCAGACAGCCTGGTTTTCCGCACCTTGCGCTCCAGGAGCACCATTCCACCCTGAAATATTGCTCTCGCTGTATTGTGCACTGTTTTCTGTGTGGTCTGCCCATAACATAATTTCATTGTTACGATCATTCGTCGCCAGATGCACATCATAAAATGTTGGCTGTAAAGCAAACGGTCCCGGATTATTAATGGCAGTAGTTGCCACATCGTATGCCTGCTGATAGTACCATGCGGCATTATGACCGTCGGGATCAGTCCGTGAAGCTTCCGGGTAAGTAGGAATATTATTCGGATTTTCCAGCCACCATCCGTAGGTCAGGTAGGCTTTTGCCAAAACGAGTCTTGCGGCATTTTTTGTAACTCCGCCTGTCACTCGGGGATCATCCGGTAAATCATTCACAGCCTGCACCAGGTCTTGAAATACAGCCATTGTATAAACTTCGGGTACTGTATTGCGAACTGAAAGGAGCGTGGGCGTTGTGTTAAACTCCAATATGCCACCTCCCAGATCCAGCGGTACGCCGCCAAAGGTTTGTACCAAATTAAAATAATGCCAGCCCCGAAAGAAATATGCTTCGGCAATCAGATCGGCGGGCATTTCGGCTGCTTCGCCATTAGCAATAATCCCGCTTGCCGAATTGATGATTGTATAGGCTTGATTCCACAGTACATCAAAACGACTATTGGAGGCATCAGGTATCCCCAAGCCACTTAAATCCGCTGCCTGAAAATTTAAATCAGCCTGTGTGCCATAAGTATATTCGTCGGTCCCTGTTTCTGTGGCATTGAAAAAATAAGGTTGACCGTAAATATTACGATTCATTGCGTAGAGAGCAGACAACCCGCCCCTGACTCCTTCTTCAGTTTGGAAGAAACTGGGTTCAAACCGGTCTCTGGCCGTTTCTTCCAGAATATCATTGCATCCCATAAAAATGGACAAAACGGCAATGACTGCAATTGTTAAAATTTTATATAATATTTTCATAATTGCTCATATTTAGAAAGTTATATTAATTCCAATCAAATAATTACGTGTCGAAGGTGTATTATTTGCAACGACAGGTAAACGACGCTGGTAAGTAGTATTAATAGCCTGATTCTCATTACCTAAAGAATTCGGTTCGGGATCCAGGCCGGATTCCTTGTGAAAGGGTGAGAACAGTACCAGCGGATTCTGTGCCGTAACATATAACCGCAACTGACTAATGCCTGTTCTTCCCATCCAGGCAGCCTTGGTAAAGTTATATCCCAGTGAAATGGTCCTAATCTTCAGATAGGATGCATCAAAGTATGCCAGGGTACTAGCGTACTTGGGATTGTCGCTTACATTAGCACCTCCCGGTCTTGGATAATCGGCGCCGGTGTTTTCCGGTGTCCAGTAATCCACGTCTACATTATTATGACGCCCGGTCATAAGATTAAGGAAACCAGATGTTCCATATAGTGTAGAGATAATTGTTCCTCCACTCTTGAAGGTACCAACAATACTTAAGTCAAAGCCTTTATATGCCAACCGTGTATTAAAACCTCCTTGAAAATTGGGTTCTATATCTAAGGGTTGTCTGTCATCATCACCTATTTCCCGTGTTGGTTCACCGGTCGTCTCATCGTATTCTCCGGTATATTCCACCTTAATCATACCAACATTTCCGGCGGGTTCCAAGATATCCAGGTACGGATCTCCTTCCTGCCAGAGTCCAAGTTTTTTGTAATCAAAAATTACATCAATGGGGTGTCCGACAAACCACCAGTTATCTCTATTCTCATCGCTTCCTGAAGTAAGTGCTACAAGCTTGTTTCTATTGGCATACAGGTTAATACCGGCTTCCCATGTAAGGCCGTTAGGATTATTAATAATAATGCCGTTAAGCGAAAATTCGAAACCCTTGTTTTCGGTTTCACCTATATTTGCTGTGTAGCTGTTCACACCCGTAGTTGGGGGCAGATTAACGCTTAAAAGAATGTCGTTGGTGTGCTGGGTGTAATACTCAATGGTACCTGACAGGCGCCCGGCAAACAACCCGAAGTCGATGGCATAGTTCCATGTTTTGGTATATTCCCACCCCAGGTTTACATTGGGAAGTTGGGAAATAAAATAACCTGTAGTATAACTATCCGTGCCATTGTCGCCAAAGTTATAGTATCTGGTATCCAGGAGTCCGAGTGTTGAATACGGATCAATAGCCTGGTTAGAGGTTTGTCCATAGCCCACACGTAACTTCATAAGGTTTATCTGGCTGATATTCTGCATAAAAGATTCTTTAGCAATATTCCATCCGGCCGATACAGCAGGATAAGTATGCCATTTATGTCCCGGTGCCAGCCTTGAGGACCCATCGGAACGTAAAGTAGCTGACAGCATATAGCGGTTATCGTAAGAGTACATAACACGTCCCATCCACGAAATCAACCCGCTCGTCCAATAATACTTGGCGCCATTTTGTAAATCATTATTAGATAAATTTAATGTTATTTCCCCTTGTGCTAAATCAGGCCTAAAGTATTGAAATCCACCTGCGGGAAGGTCTCTTGCATTAACAACGGAACGGTTATAAGTGGTTTGCTCAGAAGAGTATAAGCCAACGATATTCACCTGATGCTTTTCGGCAAAAGTGCGGTCGAAAGTAATTAAGTTCTCAACAGTCCAATTAGTAGTAAGCTCGTGGTTGAGTGATGCAGTAGAAGGTTCATTCGGATTGGTAGCGCTTGTTACTCCTATCCCTGTGTAATTGCCGCCACTGACTGATCTGTAGTTCAAACCCAGGTTAATACGGTATTTCAAACCTTCCACCCACGGTGCTTCAACTTCTCCATACAAACTATTATATGTTCCCAAAGCTTTGGAATCACTCAGCCATTGGTCTTTCACAGCTTCAACCGATTCTTTTGTCCATACTTTGTAAGGGTCTCCCTGTGTAGATGAAAAAGTGGCTCTTTTTAAATCTCCATTATCTTCATATGGACTTGCCAACGGAGAAGCTCCAAGAGCATCTGCCACGCCAACCTGGTTCCCTGTGGATACACCATAGCTATTGTTCGATGTCAGCCCAAAGCGGAAGTACTTGCCCACCTCCTGGTCTAAAGCTGCACGTATTGAATAACGGTCGTATCCCTGTGTCGGTAATACAGCTTCATCATTAAGGTAACCAACACTAAAGATATAATTACCGGTTTCGGTACCATTTGAAATACTTAAATCGTGACTGTTCACACTTCCCTGCCTGTAAAGCAAATCCTGCCAGTCGGTATTTATATCATTTTGTTCGTCTGATGCGGCATCAAATGCAACGCCCCTTCCCAGTTCAGTTACAGTTCTCAACGCTTCAGTTCGAAGTTGAAGGAATTGTGGACCATCCATCATGGGGTATTTAATAGCATTTTTCACACCATAATAAGCGTTGTATGATATTTTTGCCTGTTGTCCCTTTTGTCCTCTGTTTGTGGTGATCAATATGACACCGTTGGCTCCCCTCGATCCGTAAATAGCGGTCGCTGAAGCATCTTTCAGAATATCGATACTCTTAATACTATTCGGATCGATGTCGTTGAGAGATCCGGCAAAGGGAATCCCGTCAAGTACCACCAGCGGGTCGTTGGTGGCAGTAAGTGAACGCGCACCACGAATACGAATCTGCATTGCAGCGCCCGGTTTAGAATTTGTCTGCGTCATTTCAACCCCTGCTATACGTCCCTGCATAGCCTGTGAAACATTAGATGATGCCACTTCGCGCATCTCATCTCCACGTATAGTGGCAACGGAACCTGTTACAGCTTCTCTTCTCAGGGTACCGTATCCAATTACAACAACCTCACTAAGTGCAGTAATATCGGGAGTTAGAACTACATTAATTACAGTTTGTCCCCCAACAGTAAATCTTTCTGAAAGGTATCCAACATAAGAAAAAACCAGTACAGCATTTTGATCCGGAATATCAATGGAATAATTGCCATTAAGATCTGTTGTTACTCCAATAGCAGTGCCTTCAATAATAATATTGGCGCCAGGCAAAGCCTCTCCGGTCATAGCATCAGTAACCGTACCGGTAATCTTTTGCTGCTGAGTTTGTGAATTGGTTGGTGTAATAACTATTATGTTATTTTCCAACACCTTATAAGTAATCGCCTTGTCTCTAAAAAGATCGGTGAGAATATTATCGATATTCTCTTCCTTAACATTAATAGAAACAAGATTACTTAGATCCTGGTAATTGTCGCTAAAGAAAAAGCGGTAATTACTTTTCTGTTCAATCGTCCTAATGACATCGATCAGTGATTCATCGTTGAACGATAAATTCAGCTTTGTATTTTGTGAATACAGAACTGCCGATACATTAAGCGTAGTAATCAGAGTTAGCAGTAGTGTTACTTTCATAAAACGAATGATTTTAGAATGTTGTTTTAGGTAGGGCACATTTAACCCTTTACAAAATTTTTTCATACATTTGTCCATAATTAAGGTTATTTAATAATGTTATTAGCTACTCCAGGCCAATGGATTAGCTATAAATGATTAGAATGAATCCCAATTCCGGATATTTCCGAATTGGGATTTTTTAGGTGATGTGTGTAGGTTTTTTCATGGTTCAGAATTGGTTAGTTTTCAGTTAATATTAGTGATTAATAGTGTGTTAGTTTACTTTCTTATAGGCTGCTTTATATTTTTCTTCAAGCTCCCGGTTAAGCGAAATATTTACTTTACCCTTTTCTATTGAATATGACATGGGAATTGTAAGGCTCATAATTTTGAAGACCTGTTCAGGGGTTTCATTTTCAATAGTCCCTGAAAACTGATATTGTGAAAGATCGTTATTTAGCAGGGATATTGAGACATTAAATCTTCTGGAGAGAAGCACCAGAAGATCATCAAGGTTTTTACCTTTTATTATCCACCGATCGTCTTTCCATGATGTTTCGATCAATGCATTGGAACTTTGAAGTTTAATCATTTCTTCCTTTTCCGGCTGTATTTCTCTAACATCTGTTTTGGTTTTTTCAGCAACCGGTATTGCAACAAAGGTGGATTTTATTTCCGGTTTTTTATAAATCCTGGCTTTTTGTCCTGGTCTGAGAATCATTATCTGTTCACCAGAGAATTGTTCTTTGTTGGAGCCTGTTTCAGATTTATCAATTTCAACCGATCCTTTCACAAGAATAGTTTCTATTACATCTTCGTCGGGGTATGCCTTTACATTAAATTCAGTACCCAATGCTTTAATACTGACCTTTGATGCGTGCACAATAAAGGGTTTTGCCGGACGATGGGCTACTTTAAAATATCCTTCTCCGGTTAAATTTACCTCGCGTAATTTTTTCCCGTAATTTACGGTATAGGTAAGTTTACTTCCTGCATTTAGCCACACTGTGCTTCCATCAGGAAGAGAAATTCTAGACTTTGATCCAAAAGGAACAACAATCTCACTATCGGCTAACCCGGTTAATGAGGGTAAATACTGTTGAACCATATAGTATAGCACTGCACCTGATACCAGAGAAATTAATATCACAGCAACCCACTTTCTAAAGGCAAGAAAACGATTATTTGAGGTGGCAGAAGATTCCATAGAATGCATTGTTCTTATCTTCTGCTTATATGTGTGCAATTGTACTCTCCGGAAAGCTTTACTCAATTCGTTCTCATTTACATCAGCATTTACCGAAGCCCCTTTCCAGACCAGGTATAATTGTTTAAAATAATCTTTATTGGATTTGGAAGATGCTAACCATTGAACCAGTTCCTTCTTTTCTTCAGAAGTAAGTTGTCCATCAAGAAACTTAAGAATTAAACTGTTAATATATTCTAATTTTTTTTCTGTATTCATATTTTGAGCTCTACTTTAAAGACGTAATAAATAATTTTTAGGGTGAATGGTGTTGTAAAAAAAATAAAATATGTGAGATTAATTTTAAAATCTAAATAATAAAAAGGCCAATTATCAGAACTAAATGAAATGAACCGGATAATGTATCTTTCAATTTTTCACGCAGTTTTACGAGTGCATTTTTAATGTTGGTTTTAACACTATTCACAGAAATATTCATTTCTACGGCAATCTCTGAATACGATAAATTGTTAAAACGGCTTAGTTTAAAGGCCTTCTTGTATTGCTCAGGTAAAGATTCAATAGCTCCCTTAATTTTTTCTTCCAATTCCTGGGTAATTATATAATCCAGTGGATCTTCGTCTAAATCAGCCAAAGTATAATGATCGTGGATTTCACTTATTCTTTGTTCATCATTATTGTGAGTTTTCAGATAACGATAATAATCTATACATTTATTATGTACTGATTTTATAAGGTAATTTTTTAAAGATGATTGAATATAAAGACTTTCACGATTTTGCCAAATTTTGGTGAAAACATCGCAAACAATCTCTTCTACCAGATATTCAGCAGAAATATATCCCTTGGCTTCGAGGCAAAGCATTTTATAATACCTTCTAAAAACCTGCTCGAAAATAAGCCGATTTCCCTTTTTCAGCTCCTGAATAATTTCTTCGCTGGAAAGATTCATTGTCGTAAAATACCAATTTTATACAAAAGAAGAAAAAATTAAACAAAAAAAATCAAACTAAAATCAAATAGATGAAATTTCATGATTCTTTTTTGCAATTATCAGAAAAATAACAAGAAAATACTGTTAAGAAGAAAAAAACTCAGCCGGTAAGTATTGAAGATACGCCTGCCAAAGGCTGAATATATATCATCTGTCTAAATCATGTTGCTGCATGATTGTCTTAAAATGAAACTTTAGCAAAATTGGATTCTTGTAATAATTTTTATACTAAAAATGTAATAAATATAAATTCGGGTGGTTAATTTTTATTTAATAAGCTCTTCAATTTTTTCTAATAATAAATCTTCAATTATTGGCTTGGGAATAAAATCGTCAAAACCATGGTTTAAAATATTGGCTTCTTCTTCCTTCATGGTTCTTGCTGTAAGGGCAATAATTTTTGTTTTATCCGATTTTTCTCTCTTTTTTATAATATTATCAAATGCTTCAAAGCCTGAAACTTCAGGCATCATTATATCCATTAATACCAAATCTGGATTCTCTGAAAAATAAAATTCTTCAGCCTCCTTACCGTTTTTTGCAAATTTCAATTCATAGTGATTTTCTAACATCATTTGCACGGTAAATATTCCGACTTCCTCATCTTCAGCAATCAATATTTTTTTCTTAATATTATTTGGCAATTTCTTGCTAAGATTTTGAGTATCCTTTGTTTGTATATTATTTAAAGTAACAGGTATGTCATCTACTTTAGTTTTTTGTTCTGGAGTTTCTGCCTGAAGCAATATTTTTGCGGCATCAGTTTCTGATTTTACTCTAATTACATCTGAATTCCCTTCTTTATTTGAAATTTCGTCCTGAAATAATAAGGGTATAAAAATCCTTACTGTCGTCCCCTCACCAGATTTACTCTCTATTTCAATTTCGCCTTTCAGCAGATTGATCAGCTTTTTGCATAAAGTCAGCCCTAAACCTGTTCCATGATATTTTCTTGACGCCGTTGCATCCACCTGGTGAAATTCATCAAATACCTTATTCAGATCATCCTTTTTAATGCCAATTCCGGTATCAATTACTTCAAAAAATAAGCGGTCTCCTTTCACATAAGCACTTAATGTTATTGAGCCATTATTTGTAAATTTTGCAGCATTACCCAGCAGATTTATTAATATTTGTGTAAGCTTTTGATCATCTGTAATAATTAAATCCGGCAATTCATCAGACCTTTCTGAATTAAACACAACTTGTTTATTTTTTAATAAGGGCTGCACCATTACAGACATATTATAAAATATTTTTTCAATTGAAACAGGACTATTATTTACCAGCATTTTTCCAACTTCAACTTTCGACAAGTCAAGAATATCATTAATAAGGGCCAATAGTCTTTTCCCACTCTGATAGATAACATCTAAACCTTCTGCTTGTTTTGCTGAAAGGTTTTCAGCATTATATTTATTCAGCATCTTAGATATACCAATGATTGCATTCATAGGCGTTCTAAGTTCATGACTCATATTTGCCAGAAAAAAACTTTTGGATTTATTAGCGGCTTCAGCTTCTTCTTTAGCCAGTACAAGCTTATTCTGAGATTCTTTTAGGTTTTGTTCAATTTCCTTCCTGTTGGTTATGTCCTGATGATAACCAACAACAATCAATGGCTTATTCTCCAGGTCATATTTAATTACCTGACCTGTTGAATAAATCCATATCCACCCTTTTTTAGGGTGATTATATCGAAATTCTTTTTCATAACGATCCGGAAAAATCATTTCAATTTTCTTTTTCCCTGCTAATTCTTTTTTATCGTCAGGATGAATATTATTTATCCAATATGCGAATTTATCCGGCTCAGAATAGGGAACACCCGTTAATTCATACCATATATCATTTGTTGTGAGCTTATTTTTAGAAAGATCCCATTCCCAGGTACCGAGTTTACCGCTTTCAACGGCCATTCTTAAATGCGTTTCACTCTGCTGCAGATCATTAAGAGATTTTTTCTGAGAAGTGATATCAATAATTAATCCGTTTAATACCTGTCTTCCATCTTCTGTTCCGGGCAGTTTTCTTCCTTTTTCACTCACCCACCCTATTGTACCATCAGCTTTAATAATTCTGTATTCGATTATATATGAAGATAGTAATTTTATTGACTCTGTAATTTTGGATATAACTTTTTGCCGGTCCTCCGGATGTATAATGCTATTAAAACTAAATTTTTTATTACTATTTAAAAAATCTTCAGCTTTATAACCTGTAAGTTGTTTAATATAAGGACTTATATATATCATGGTCCTTTGTGTATCAACCATGCTGCGGTATACCGCCCCGGGTACATTGCTTACCAGGCTTCGAAAACGTTTTTCACTTATTTTAAGTGTTTTTTCAATATTTTTATGAGAAGTAATATCATGATGAATTCCAACGATCATGCTTGGTAAATTGTTCTTTCCGTATTTTGTAATTTTACAAAAAGATTGTATCCAAATCCAATCTTTTTCAGGATGCTTATATCTAAAAAGTATATTCTCGGGTTCATTTGTACCCGTGACTATTGCCTGGATATGCCGGTTTACTCTAATTACATCAACAGGGTGGATTCGGGATTCCCATTTTTCATAATTTATTTTTTCAGCATTTTCGGGATATCCAAAAATTTCCGACCATTTTTTAGTCTGAATCCGTTCACCGGTTTTAATATTCCATTCCCACATTCCAAGATTTCCAATTTCAGAAGCAATACGGATTCGCATTTCATTATCATGCAACTTATTCTCAGCAATTTTTCGTTTGGTAATATCACGTACAACGCCTAAAATAGTCCTTTCTCCCTCCACTTCAAAAGGGCTTAGCAATATTTCAGCTTGGAATAAAGTGGTATTCTTTCTTAAAAGTTCAATCTCAAAAGGCGGAATTTTTTTAATCAAAGCTTTTTTAAAATGGTTTATAGCAAAATCGATAGAGACTTCTCCATTTGATTGAATTTCTGGTAAATATTTAGTGATTCTTGAAGATATTATTTCGTCTTTTTTATTGTAGCCAAAAATATCTACAGCAGCCTGATTACAATCAATTACGTTAAGACCATGGAGCAGGAAATAGGCATCATTAGATGATTCAAATAAAGTGTGAAATCTCCTGTCACTTGTATGGAGTGCCTTTTCAGCTGTTTTTTGTTCGGTAATATCATCTATAGTAAGCAATACATTTTTCTTATTATCTATTTCTATATAGGAGGTTGATAATATAATATTTCTTCTTGATACCGAATTGTCGGATAATTTAAGGTCAAGAACCCCTTCTACCTTGAATAAATTAGACTTTGTTTTGAGGGTTTTATGTACTGAATTTCGAATCACACAATGCTGACAATTAACAGAATGGCCGCAGCCCTTTGGATTAAACGAGTTAATACAATCGAACACTTTGCCACCCAGCAATCCCATAATTCCATTATAATCTTTGTTAAGATACTTTATTCCATATTGGTTTACAGATTGAATCCGTAAATTTTCATCCATAAGAATCATTGCAAAAGGAGCATTATTTATTACTTCAAATAATATTGCAGTCGAATATAATCCTTCTGATATTTTTGAATTATTATTCCCGTTTTCTTTTACTGAACAAATAATTGTTTTTTCTCCTTTATATAAGATGTCACGTGTTAAGAATTCAATATCTATTCTTGTTTGGTCGTTCTTGAGAAAGGTTGCCTGTTTTAATACTTTGCTTTTATTAGTAAACACATTTTTAACATCCTCTATGTTTTTAGATAAAATAATTTCGGATATGGACTTATTTCTAAAAATATCTGCTGAATAACTTAGCAAATCGGGAGCATTAGAATAAAAATCAATTATTTTATCATTCCGAATTATAAAATGTGCTAAAAGGATTCTATCTGAATTATACAGGTTTGTATTATCCTGCTTAAAAAAATAAAAATCCAGGTCATGGGTATAGGGGGCTTCAGCCAGATTAATTATTAAATATTCTTTCTTATCAATAGTTGTTCGCTGAACATTCTGAGTGATCACAAATAAGTTTCCATTATTATCAATTTTTATTATCTCATTATCTTTCAATATATTTTGATCAATAGAAACCGTATCTTCATCACAGTTAAAACATACATACTTATAATAGTTTTTCCCTAACAAATTTTTTCGGGTATTCCCCAGGATTTTTTCAGCAGCCCTGTTTACTTCAACAATGGCTTTATTATCTATATCAACCAGCAAGTAGGCAATCCTGGTAGCTTCAAAAATGGAATTCAGATAATTACTTTTTCGCATTATACTTTAGTTTTCCAAATGTGCATGGCAATATTTCCATACAAATGATTACTACATCCAATAATGGGAAAAGTTAAATCTTTATCTGAAGGGTTATCCTCAGTGTTTAATGGTAATGCATATACGCACTACCTATAAACAAGTTTTAAATTTTCAGGAAAATTTTAAATTTAAGAGGCATTTTCCATTCATTAAAAATGAATAATGAAAAGCATAAGGTTAATATCAACGATGGAACATCTATTTAAATCAAAAATGATTTACTTAAAATACTATTCTGTATACCTCTTGATCAAAAAAATAATTCATGCAAAATACCGGCGAATATAATATTTATGCTCATTATAAATTGACTCTCTGATAAGTCCCTGCTTAATAAGAGAATTTATTAAAGTTCTTTCTGCTTTATCTTTTTCTATAATTTCTATTATGGCATCTTCTCGCAAGGGGTGAACAGAGGTTGTATTTAGTATGTCGTCATAGGCATTTCCAGTGAAACCAGAATCCTTGCCTTCAAAACCAATTAGTAATTCAGTTGATAAATTTAAAGAAGTAAAAATTTGATATGCCTCATTTAATTTTTCTTCACTTGCGGATTTAATACCTGATACTGCAGGAGGCCTTGTGGGAATGGAAAGATATGCCTTTTGAGGTTGCAGTTGGGATACCAGTTTTGCAGTTTTTTCTAATTCAATGGTTGAATCATTGTAAGTATCCACCAACATGGATTCTGTGTTAAGGATACTCTTAAAATTTGAACGCAACCGGAATAAATTAGTATGATATTCTTCGAAATGAAGGGAGTTAGCCGGTTTATTAATCTGTTTCCATGTTTTTTCGCTGGCCGTATCCACTTTTAATGACAGCCAATCAGCTTCCAGTAAATTTTCGTATACCCAGTCGTAATGTAATAAGGAAGCGTTGGTGATAACAGCCACAGGGATTTTTAATTTTTTCAATAACCGGATATGTTTTCCCAGGTTAATATCCAGCGTAGGTTCACCGTTAGCTACAAAAGTTAAATAATCAGGATAATGGTCTTTATCGAGTTTTTTTATATGTTTTTCTACCTCAATATATAAAGTTTCAGGAGCATAAAACTCTTCTCCTTTTATACTGTAATTATTGGTTTTGCCTACCTGGCAATACACACAGGAATACGAACACTTTTTGCCTCCGGATAAATTGTTAATACCTAAACTTTTGCCCAATCTGCGTGAAGGGACGGGCCCAAATGCAATCATTTCTCTATTTTTAAATTACTGACTATTTTTTGTGACAATTGTTCAAATACTGTTATCATATCCTTACTTCCTCCGGAAAGTATATCAACACCTTTATCTGCTGCTTCACCAACCTCAAGCATCAGTGGTATCTGGCCCAGGAGTTCGGTATTAAATTCAGTTGCCAGCTGCTTTCCACCACCAGTTCCAAAAATATAATATTTTTCATCCGCATGTTGAACGGGAGTAAACCACGACATATTTTCCACAATTCCCAGTAAAGGAACTTTTAAATCGGGATTTAAAAACATCGATGTAGCTTTACGTGCATCTGAAACAGCTAACTGCTGAGGCGTGGTAACTATGATGGCACCGGAAAGATTTAACTTTTGCAGTGTGGTTAATTGGATATCCCCGGTTCCCGGGGGAAAATCTACAATCATATAGTCTGTATTACCCCACTCCGTGTCTCTGAAAAGCTGGGTTAAACCATTCGCTGCCATGGGTCCTCTCCATATTAATGATTGTTCGGGATTTATAAAAAATCCTATTGAAATAAGGTTTACACCGTATTTTTTTATGGGCATTATTTTGTCTTGATCTCCTATTTTATGTATTTCAGGTTTTTTATCTCCTACACCAAACATCATCGGAATAGAGGGTCCGTATAAATCGGCATCCACCAACGCAATATTATACCCCTGTATAGCAAGAGAAACAGCAAGGTTAGCCGCCACAGTCGATTTACCTACGCCTCCTTTGCCAGATGCCACAACAATAATATGTTTCACATGTGGCATTTCAATTTTTTCAAATATATTTTGCTTCATTTATTGTATTTTTTAAATCATTCCAAATAGAAATAATTTGAATCGACACCGGATCTTCCGGAGCATATTCAATAATTGATTTTCCTTCGAGCAATGCAAAAATTACATTTTCTGTAAATGGAATTTTTCCGATAAGCGGAATATGCAACAGGTTCAGTTCATTTTCAATATTGGAAGCCATCTGCTCATTCAGGTCGTATTTATTAAGGATAACTACCAGTTGATTTTGAAAACGTTTTACCATTTTTATCAGGCGTTGCAGATCGTGCCAACCGGATAATGTGGGTTCGGTTACTGCCAAAACGATATCGGCACCTGTAACTGATGAAATGGCGGGACATCCAATACCCGGAGGCCCATCGATTATAATATATCGTGCGTTTGTTTCACGGGCTTTTTCCCTGGCATACTCCCTGATTTTTGAAACCAGCTTACCCGAATTTTCTTCAGCAATGGCCATGTTTCCATATATTAGCGGACCAAAACGGCTACGGGCATGAATCACTTTATTATTATTATTTCTAAGGATTTGAATTGCCTGTTCAGGACAAGCAGTAACACACAAACCACAACCTTCACAGGAATATTCATCGATGTTAAAGTGGTTATTGGTATAATTTATTGCCTGAAACCGGCAAAGCTGCTGACAAAGTCCGCACAGCGAACAATTTTCCTGAATAATTTCTGCTTTATCCCCACTCGGAAAAAGTTCTTCTTTGTAAATATCCGGGGAAAGGACCAGGTGGAGATCAGCAGCATCAACATCACAATCGGCAAAAACAGCATTTTTTGCTATCGATGCAAAGGATGCGGTAAAACTTGTTTTTCCTGTACCTCCTTTACCGCTAAGGATTACTATTTCAACCGGCTTGTTTTCCATTTACTATTTTCTCAAACATCGATTTAAAAGATTCTTCCAGCAAGGGGTCTTCATGTAATAAAATTTTGCCTACTGAATAGGCCTTAGCATATTTTTTTTCAAATGGAATTTCAGCCAATAACGGAATATCTTCTTCCATAAGAAAATTATAAAGTTTATCGAATTTCAGGCCTGCCTTATTAATTACTACTCCATAGGGTTTATTTAATGTTCTAACAGTCTCTGTCATCAGTTTTAAATCATGGAGTCCGTAAGGAGTGGGTTCAGTAACCATAATTACATAATCTGCCGTACTAACTGTAGCTACCACAGGGCAGGATGTGCCCGGTGGTGAATCGAATATTGTAATACCCTGGTTGGCTGCATGCTGAAGAGTTGCTTTAATCACCCTGGTTTGTAATGAGCTTCCCACATGAATGCGTCCTTCAGTAAAATTTTCAATATCTGATATAGTATATTTTGATATCTCGCCTATTGTTGTTGTCTTTTCGATAATTGCCTTCTCTGGACATACATACGAACAAGCACCGCAGGCATGGCATATATCGGGAATGATTTCGATAAATTGAGTGGAGGGCAGAAGCACGATAGCATTAAAGGCACAACTATCTTTACATTTTCCGCAGTAGGTGCATTTTGATTTGTCTACTTCAGGTATCTGAAGCGTTACAGGAACGGTGGAAGATAACACAGAATCAAGAAAAATATTACAATTAGGCTCTTCTACATCACAATCCAGCAACTGCACTTTAATATTGCGGATTTTATTTAGATAATAAAATAATCCTGTACTGATTGTGGTTTTGCCGGTCCCTCCTTTCCCACTGGTAACGGCAATTTTAAAACTCATGATTAAACCGGTTATACCATACAATAATATCACCTTCCTGTGCCCCTGTAAGTTCAGCCATTACGTGGCATTTGACCATTAACAGGAAAAAAATCTTTTTATCTTTTACATTGATCAATCCTTCAAGATTTCCCTGACCTTTCGAAATAATCACATCAGCGCTGTGATACACCTCAAGAAATTCAGGAGAACATTTATCCAGCAATGTGGAGGGTGCATCGTATCCATTTGAGATTACTCGTGCTACCCGGTCCATCTTGACAGTATAGGCATCTTCTATAGTTACATCATTCAAAATATTATTTCCCCGAACGGCATAATACATATTCGAATGCCGGATGGTTTTAATAAATAAGCGATCGGTAACAATTTCCCCGGCATTATCGCCAAGATATAATACCACATTAGCTTTTTTAAGTTCTTCCTTTAGAATTTCCGAATGGTCAATTGACAGGTTTATTTTAATAACATTATTAAAAACCTCCGATACATTAAAATCGCGCGGAGGTCCAAAATCGATAATATTCCCTGAAAGCGCGTAAAATAAAGCAGTTCTAAACGGATCTGAGGATTTTTTTACCGAATCCAGCATAGATTCATACATTTCCAGAATCATACGGTTATATGCTTTTTTTTCATCCGCATACAAATCTTCGGCGTCAGTGTACTCTTTTACATAATTATTCAGTTGCCGTGCAATCTCCGGCGCCAACAGATTTTTGCTTTCAGATTTATTTAAAAAATCCTCGAACCTGTATCGGATGGTATTAGCATCATTCCAACGATAAATATGTTTTTTTATCAGTTTTTCAGCCTGAATATTAAAACATGCCCTACAATCCTTGTGCATATTTTCTTATTCTAATGATCACAGGAATTATTACCAGTTACCAGGTTATTGGTTAAATAATCCAGTACCAGATCGCGGGCGGGTTTTTGAGGCGCACCCACCATAGAGGTAATATTTTGCTCCTGTAACAGATTTACTGCCCGCTGCCCCATTCCACCGGCAATTACATGAGAAATCCCCTGCTCTGAAAGCCATGCGGGTAATAATCCGGGTTGATGTGGAGGAGGAATAACAAACGATTCGTTTATAACTTCCCCGTTTTCAATATCAAAAAATGCAAATTTTTCGCAATGTCCAAAATGGACACAAAGCGAATTATTGCTTGTTGGAATCGCAATTTTTTGCTTCATAAAAAATAGTTCTAATTAATTAATAAATAGAAATGATTTGGTATAATCTGAATAGACTACCAGAATTATGAATTTTTCTCCTTTTTTAGTTTTTCAATTCGCTTTTCAATATTTTCCTGTTCATGTTTTAATCTTATGGCTTGTGAACTCAAAAGATTAATTTCTTCCGTTGTGGATATGCCTTCATTATTTCCGAATTCCGGCGTGTAACCGTAAAAAAATCTACCAGAACGTCCCATCCCGCCGCCTCGTCTTCCGCCCCCTCTGCCTGTTCCAAATCCACGGCCAATTCCTGATCGTTGTGCTGCGCCAAAACCTCTGGTATAACCCGGACTGTCATATCCTGAACAATACCCTAATTGTTTTCCGGTCCTGGAACCTTGTCCCTGGGGTCCGGTTTTGTCTCCACCTGGCATAATTTTAATTTTTAATGAATTGTTTCAATAATTTCTTTTATAGTTGAATTTGTATTAACACTGGATATTTTTATCCCAAGTTTATTCAAAACATCAGCAGCCTTTGGCCCTACTTCTCTGGTATATAAAATATCGATTTTATGTTCACCCAGAAATTCTGCAACCTGGGGGCCAATTCCTCCTGATCCATCCTTTAGCTTGTTTTCTTTAAATTCAGTTGTTCCTTTTTTTTGATCATAAAAACAGAAATACGGACAACGCCCGAACCGGTCATCTAATTCTGCTTCAATACTTTTATCGCTTGATGGTATGGCAATTTTCATTTCTAACATTTTAAATTCTTTGTAAAAATAATAAATTAAATGAACATATGTTCGTTTTGTATGAATTATTTTCTTATCCAACAAAGAAATAACAACAGTTATTTGTAGAAATTAAAAATGATTATTCGAAACAAAACCGTTCTCCGGTTTTAACCTGTTGCCCGTTAAAAATGGATATAAATTCATTTACTACAGGCAAACTGGTACAATGGGCCGGCAAAATATGTTTTGCATTGTGAAATTTTAAATAATTAATAGTTTCCCTGGTTTGCCGGTTTATTTCTTTTAAATGAAAACCACCCATAACACCGGCAATTTGCGGAATACCAGTAACAACAATGGCATGCTCTATTGTATTTACTATACCGGCATGACCGCACCCTGTAATTATAAATAGCCCGTTTTTCAGAATAATAACAAGGGCGCTGTCATCCGTTACAAAATCTTTTTCTCCGTTCTCCAGAATAAAAGACGTTTTTTTAGACTCAAAACTTGTTTTTCTTGGCACTTCTCCCAGAAAAACAATGGATTGGGTTAACCATTTCGGTCCGGCACTTTTTATAAGGTTAAATTTATTTTTAATTTCCTTTCCGGTGAGATTTAATCCAATATATGTTTTGTCGATATACCTGTAACGTTTTATAAAACAATCCGGATGGCAAATTAGATTTCCACCGTTTAAATAGTTCAATCCGTTACCATGATCAAAATGACCGTGACTTAGCACAATAAAATTTATAGCTGATAAATCAACATTCATTAAGGATGCATTTTTTACAAATACATCACTCTGACCCGCATCAAAAAGGATTTTAGTGTTTTCATGTGTAATATAATACGACAAGCCATGTTCAGCAACAAAACCTCTTCCTGTGTTATTATCTGTTAATACTGATATTTCCATATGAATAATTTTAAAAGATATAAAATTATTGATTTTATCCTATATGAACATATGTTCTTTTATTTTTGTTGTTAAAAAAAATCAGAAATTATGTTTAATCATATTGGTATTACAGTTAGAGATAAAAAGGAAATTACCGGATTTTATATTAATGTATTACAGTTCCGGGTAGAATTCAATTTTCAGTTAAATAAGGAATTGTCTGAAACCTTGTTTGATATACAAAAAAACACGGAAGTAGTGGAATTAATCCTGAAGAAAACAAAACTTGAAATTTTTATTGACGATCAACCGGATTTCAGAAGTTATGCCCATATTTGTTTTAACTACAAAATTCCGGAAGAAATATATTATAATGCACTACATTATGGATACAAAACATTTGTCCAAGAAGGCAGAACAGGGAAAACCTATTTTATCTGGGATAACAGTAACAATTTGTTTGAAATTAAAAAAGAGCAATAATACCATAATTCGGCAAATGGCCTAAAAAATGAAGAGTTAATGGCGTAACTATTATGGTTTGTTTTTCTTTTCACTTTTCTCAAGATACAACCGGTGATGATAGGAACCTTCTTTCATCATCGTTTTTCCGCATTGCGGGCATTTGGTTTCCCTGCAGGGAATACCAAGCTGATGTTTAATTTTAATATCACAGTTAACACAAATACAATATTCGGTGGGTTTATCAGCACATCTACTCTTCATTGTTCAGCGAGTTTAATTGTTTAATATTTTCTGAATAGCACTTACGGCATTGTTTCACTGGTTTTATGGTAATCATTACCTCGTTACAATCGAAACACCTGAACCAGTAATCATCGGTAATATATGTCCCCCCCTGAATCAAGATAGCTTTACCTTCTATAAAGGCTTTGGCAATATTTTTTCTGGCTTTATCATAAAGCCGCGTAAATGTAGGTCTCGAAATATCCATCCTTATTGCAGCTTCTTCCTGAGTTAAGTTTTCATAATCTGCAAGGCGGATGGCTTCATATTCTTCGTAAAGGAGAACAACAGGCTCCAGGTTATGCATTGGAATTCCAAAGGGCTTAAACCCTTCCATTAAAGGTGGCATTTTAATACGTCGATGGCGCCTGCGGTTTGGCATCTGATTATTTATATTTTGAATAAAATGGTAAAAATAGTATTTCAATACATATCATCCTAAAATAAATATGAAACAAATTTAAATGAACTTATGTTCATTTAAATTTTATTTACTACATTTGGCTTTAAAATTAATTATTCAAAAAATATTACAAAATAGATGAACACACATAAAAAAATTATTGTAATTGGAGGTTCTGCAGCCGGTCCCAAAGCTGCATCAAAAGCAAGACGCATGGATGAATTTGCAGAAATTACTATATTACAGAAAGACAATGATCTCTCCATGGCATCTTGTGGATTCCCTTATTATGTCGGGGGATTTTTTGATGACAGAAATATGTTGTTAAGTACACCTACAGGAGTTGTAAGAGACCAGAAATTTTATCTGAATGCGAAAGGTATTCAGGCAAAAACAAACACGCTGGCCACTTTTATCGACAGGAAAAATAAGAGGGTGGATTATAAAGACCTTGAAACTGGTAAAAAAGGACGTATCGATTATGACAAACTGATCCTGGCTACCGGGGCAAAACCCAAATTACCTCCCGTTGAAGGAATAGATCTTGAAGGGATAACTACATTACAATCTATGCGTGATGCCGACTATCTGAGAAAAATCCGCGACGATAAACAAATAAAAAAAGCTGTGGTCATCGGTGGCGGATTGATTGGTATTGAAACAACAGAAGCCTTGCAGCTTGCCGGGATAGAAATTACAATCATCGAAATGCTGCCCCAATTATTAAATTTTCTTGATTATGAACTGGCCAAACTTGTAGAGAATTACATAAAAACCAAAGCCAATATTATTACAGGGAGTGGTGTAGCCAAATTTATTGGCGAAAACGGAAAACTTACAGCAGTTAAATTACAAAACGGAACTGAAATCCATTGTGAACTTGCTGTAGTGGCTATGGGAGTTGCTCCAAATATCAGTTTAGCCAAAGAAGCAGGTATTCAAACAGGTGAACTTGGAGGTATACTGGTTAACGACTTTATGCAAACATCCGATCCGGATATTTATGCTGTCGGAGATTGCATAGAAACAAAGAATATAATTTCACATGCTAATGTGTTGGCCCCATATGGTGATCTGGCTAATTTGCAGGGTCGTGTTGCCGGTGAAAATGCTGCAACAGAGAATTCCGTAATCTATCCGGGAACCATACAGACCGGTATATGTAAAGTTTTTGATTACCATGTAGGTGCTACTGGATTATCTGAACATATGGCAAAGACAGCGGGAAATGATGTAATTTCAGTAATTAATGCGAGTCCCGACAAACCGGGATTTATGCAGGGAAAATTACTAATTACAAAATTAATCGCTCAAAAATCAACAGGTAGAATTCTGGGAGCAAAATGTATAGGTCCTGGTGATGTAAGCAAACAAATTGCTATCTGGGCTATGGCCATAAAAGGAAATCTTACGGTGGACGATATGACCAATGCCGACCTGCCTTATGCCCCGCCCTTTTCGCTGGCAATAGACCATAGCATTGCCACAGCGCATATTATGCAAAACAAGATAAAAGGAAGGTTTAACGGTATACGGGCCACTGAACTAAAACAGAAAGTGGATAATAATGAAGACTTGTTTATTTTAGATGCGCGTGGACCGGACGAATACGAAGTTATGCGCCTGGGTATTGGAGAAACACTAATACCACTTGGTAAATTAAGACAGCGTTTAGATGAGCTTCCAAAGGATAAAAATAAAGAAATCATTGCGTTATGTAAAATCTCTCTACGGGGTTATGAAGCCGCTGTGCTGCTCATGGCCCACGGATATACAAATGTTAAAGTGCTGGAGGGCGGAATAATGGCCTGGCATTTCCCACGAGAAAAATAATTAAAAACAAACGATATGCCACATCTAAATCAAACAGGGCCGCAAGGTAAAGGTCCGAAAACAGGCAGGAAATTAGGATCATGCAATGATTCACATGAAGAAAAATTATCCAAACTGGGAAAAGGTTTGGGAAAACGAAGAAAACAGGGAGGCGGAACCGGTAAGGGTAAAAGACGGCTTTCTGGAAAAATTGCTAATGATTAATTCCATTGTATTGACTTTTGAGGGGAAACTCCATTTATAAAAAAACCTAATACAAAAATTATGAGTACAAAGAATCGAATTGGCTTAGACAAAACTTATGCTGAAACAGTATCAAAAGAACTTAACGAACTTTTAGCAAATGTTCAGATATTGTATTCCAATGTACGCGGTTTTCACTGGAAAATAAAAGGTCAACAGTTTTTTATGCTCCATGAAAAATTTGAAGAACTCTATCTTCAGTTAGCAGAAGTTGCCGACCAGATAGCCGAACGGATCCTTATGCTTGAAGAAAAACCTGTACACAACTTTTCGGAATATCTTAAACTCTCAAAAATAGCTGAAACAGGAGATATTTCTTCAGGAGAAGAAACTGTGAAACTGGTGTTGAAAAGTTACCATACCTTGATGCAAAAAGAAAAAGCCATTTTAGAACAAGCATCAGTTGCCGGGGATGAAGGCACAGTAGGTTTAATGGCTGAATTAATGAATACTCAGGAAAAACAAGTCTGGATGTATAGTGCATTTCAGGGGCAATAAATATAGAATTTAGGTATGTCTTTTAAGGTTGTAAGCTGTTTCATAATGTAAATTAATATGTTGAATATTTTATATTCCCTGAAATAAATTTTAAATTTCCGGGAATCTTCAATAAATTATTTTTATAATTTGAGAATTGTTTTTAAGTTTTTTTCATTTATCATATGGAACATGACTTACAACCTTATCAGTTTCTCAGGGCTTTTTATTTTAATGGCCATTGCATGGTTATTTTCACCCAATAAAAAAAATATTAACTGGAGGGTGATTTTATGGGGACTTGGATTTCAATTTCTATTTGCTTTATTCATTTTTAAAGTTCCTGCCGGATATAAAGTGTTCCTGTTTTTAAACGATGTTGTAATCAAAATTCTTGACTCGGCCTCTGAGGGTGCCAAATTTGTTTTTGGAAGGCTGGCCCTTCCCCCCGGCACAAAAAATGCATCCGGAGAAACTTCCCTTGGGTTTATTCTGGCCTTTCAGGGATTTCCCACTATTATATTTTTTTCTGCTTTAACCGCCATATTATATTTTATAAAGCTTATCCCCTTTTTAATAAAATGGTTTGCCTTTCTGTTTACAAAAATGATGCGCATCTCTGGTGTTGAATCTTTATTTGCCGTAAGTAATATTTTTTTCGGTATAGAATCTGTTTTTACCATTAAACCCTATCTTAAAACCCTAACCCGGTCAGAGTTGGCCGTGCTGCTAACAGTAGGGATGTCGACTGTAGCTTCCAATATACTTGCTTTATATGTTTTCAGCCTTCGAGACCAGTTCCCGACTATTGCAGGTCATCTTATTTCAGCATCTTTTTTATCTGTCCCTGCAGCTATAATCATGTCCAAACTTATGATCCCTGAACTTGGAAAACCCGTCACCCTGGGTGTTAAAGTCCAACCTTTTTACGAAAAAGAAGAAAATATTTTTATAGCCATAATTAACGGCGCCAATGCAGGCGTAAAATTTATTGCAGGTATTGTGGCTTTGCTGATTGCTGTGGTTAGTCTGGTTTATTTATTCGATTTATTACTGGTTGGTTTTAGTAAATTATTGGGTATTGAATCCGGGCTTTCCTTAAAAGTTATTTTAGGGTATATTTTTTATCCAATAACTCTTATATTGGGAATCCCGGTTAATGAGGCCTGGGCTGCATCACAGATAATAGGTGAAAAAATTGTGCTTACCGAAGTGGTTTCATATACCGACTTGGCAACAGCTGTCAGAACCGGGATAATTCAATCACCCCGAACAATACTTATTACATCATATGCCCTTTGCGGATTTACCCACCTTGCCTCCATGGCTATTTTTATCGGGGGTATTTCGGCTATAATTCCGGACCGGATGAAAATGATCACACAAATTGGCTTCCAATGCCTCCTGGCGGCTACACTGGCCTGCCTGATGACTGCCTGTATTGCGGGTGTGTTTGTTTCAGGCAATTCAATGTTATTCTAAAAAGAATATTCAATCAAACCTTACAAAAATATACAAGATTGATTGTAAAATTATTTGACAGTTACTGGTTAAGAGCCAATTTTATCGGATAACTATTTATATAAACATCCACTTGGAATCACGTTCATTTATTAAATTTCAGAAAACAATTTAATATACCTATTGATATTCTGATGAGATGCATCTAAATCCAAATACTTTAATTTTTACAGAACCGGTTTCCAGATTTTAAATTCCCCGCTACAGTGCAACAGACTCATTAAATACAGCACACCGTCATAATATCTTGTATCAAATTCCTGAGGTACCGGGGCATTCCATAGTGCCTCAACAAAATCTTTTGCCAGTGCATGGCTGGCTGCCAGACTTACAACCGCATTGGTAGATATCAGCCCGATACGATGACGATCATTTATCAGCTCTCCGGATAACTTAAAAAGTGAACCGTACGTATTTACACCTCCGGAAGCAAAAAAGCTCTGAATCCGGTTGCTCAGATCAATTTGGCTTGAATCTTTTTTCCACCACGACCAGTCAACAGCCCAATTACCGGCAGTTCGCCAGGAATCATAAGCAAAGTTAACTGAGTTTGGATTCCACTGCACAAAATGAGGTGTGCCGTCAAAATTAGCATAGTCTGATGAAAGGCCTGTTATGGGATGACAGGCATTATTAAAAAACCTCCGGCTGGCATCTGCTGCTTCAGCCCAGAAGTTCCGGTCCTGCTCCGGGCCCCACCTGGCCCACAATTCATAAAATGCAGGCAGATGATAGGAAGGATCGGTAAAATCATTTGATCCTTTATCAGGAACAAATAAGATCATCCGGGCATCTTCGTTTACCATAGGCCCAACAGTGCGCGGGCCGAATTTAGTAAGGCCTGTTTTTATTGGACGATGCCTCATTGCAGTAAGTATAGAATCGGCAAAAGCTTTATAATTATAAATTCCATTTCCACTGCCCCAGCGATGTGCTGCAAAATATAAAGCCATAACAAAATATTCCTCACCATCGGGAGCTGCCGTTTCAGCATTTGGTGTTCCATCAGGCTTTACTGACCAGGAGAAATAACCTACCGATGGATGATCCGGGGAACTGTTGTACATGTAGGTCATGGACCAGTTCCAAAGGGCATCAAACTCTTCTTTTTTATTTAACTGCAAACAAATCATCATGGCATACGACATACCTTCACTTCGTACATCCTGATTATTAATATCGCAGAAATAGGCCAGTTTACCGTTATTATTACTGCCTGCTTTAAAATACAGTCTTTGTGTGCTGTCTCCATAAAAAAGCTGTTGAAATGCTTTTCCCAGTTTTGTAGATATTTCAGCCTGTGTATGGCCATTTTCCAGAAACAGATTACGAAAATTGCCGGTTACAAATGCTCCTGAACCATCGTCTGGAGTTTTCCCGGATGGACTTGCCACAAGGAATGAATAATTTGTCCCTAGACATAAAATCATAAAAACAATATTAGAAACAAACTTCTTTTTCATCATCAATGATTGTTAATTGTTATTCTAAATTTCTCTACTTAGGTTCAAAATTTAATAAAAATTAAATTTAAGGTTTTTATGGAAAAACCTATGTAAATCCTAATGAATTATTCAATTAATGAATACCATCCTTTACTAAATAATCACAGTAATAAGTTTTTATCCCAAACAAATAACAATATTATAAGAACCTTTTCAGACACAAAATATGTAAGCCAATGTATATTATAACAATATACATAATGAATTCCTTGAGCCTAGATGAATAATTTTCAACTCGGGTAAATGTAATCATCCAAGTTCATTCTGTTTTTTCAAAAAATTATTTTTAAGCAATTCTGAACAAAAAAATAAAACAATAATATAAACATATTCATAAGGATAATATAAAAGAAGTTAGTTACATAAAAAATATTTTTAGCAGGTAGACTTATGTCAAAAAAATTTAAAAACAGAATCCTGATGAGACTTTGAACGATTGTTAATTTACCTGAATATTTGTTTAATTAATAAGTTAATTATATATTAGCTTTAAATTAATATGAAATAATGTAAGATTTGTATGCACTTAGCTTGCATTATTACATCTAACTACTGAATCTAACTAAAATCTAACTATTGGAACTTTGAGTTCAAAGTGTTCATATAGTGACTGCTATCTGGTCCGTAAGCTGAAGGATGGTGATAAATCCGCATTTGAAGCGATCTTTAATAAGTATAAAGAAAAATTATACTTCTTTGCACTAGGATATTTGCATTCCTCTGCCGAAACTGAAGAAGTAATTCAAAACGTATTTATTTCGCTTTGGGAAAACCGTAAAACCCTAAATGAAAAGCTTTCTTTAAAAAATTTCCTTTACAAATCTGTCATCAACCTGGTATATAATTACTTCAAACATCAACTTGTTCATCAAAAATACATCAAGCATGTTTCGGATCAGGAATTACAAGAGGATGACCATTCACAGAACGTTATTGCCTATAATGACCTGAAAGGCGCTGTGGATAACCTAATAAAGGGTCTCCCCTTAAGGCAACAAATGATATTTAAATTAAGCCGGCAGGAAGGTTTATCTCATATTGAAATTGCAAATCGTTTAGGACTATCTGTGCGCTCAGTAGAAAATCAAATTTACAGGGCCTTAAGATATATCAGGGAAAATTTAAACAAGGAATATTCTCTAATTGATTAAAATTCTCTATTTGATTAAAATTCTCTAATACACAACAATACTTGCCCACCTTTTCACCTGCAACTTTATTTTCAAAAAAAAATCAATTTTGAATGAGTAGTTAAGATCACTAAGTTGTATTATAGATAATACATACGAAATAAGTATTTTAACATTCACGTATACATGAATATTTTTGAGTTAAAAATACACTTGAAGAAGTTCCGAAGAAATGAATCTACAAAGGATGATTTAAAAAAGTTAAGGGAAGCTTTAACCGATGATAATAATGAACACCTCGTAAAGGATATTCTTTTGGATGAGTTATCTGATTTTAAACCAAACGAATCAGAAGATCAATCAGTTAATTTTGACAGGATTTATAACTCAATTGTTTCTGCCATTGACCATAACAAGCATGAGAAAAAATTCAAAATGCAAATCACAAACTGGAAAGACTGGAGCATTATGAAGTTAGTGAAAATTGCTGCCATTTTCATATTATTATTTGCATCCGGTGGTGTTCTGTCCTATTATATTTTTAATCACGAAGAACGATCTGTATTCTCATATAATGAAATCTGCGCCCCCCTTGGTGCACGATCTGAAGTAATACTTCCTGACGGATCAAAAGTCTGGCTAAACGCAGGGAGTAAGATCAGATATTTGGATATGTTTAACAAAAAAAACAGATTCGTATCTCTCGAAGGAGAAGCTTATTTTAAGGTAGCTAAAAATAAAAAATTGCCTTTTAATGTAATTACCGGAGAATTAAAAATTGTGGCATTAGGTACAGAATTTAATGTAAAATCATATGAGGATGAAGGTGTAATAGAAACTACCTTGGTCGAAGGCAGGGTATCCATTCAGCATAATCAGCAGAAAAACAATTCCCTTCAGACTATCTTTCTAAAACCTCATCAGAAGGCAGTATATATAAAAGAATATCAACAATTAAGGGTTGAAGATATAAACACCATCAGGCAATCAATTCCCGAAATACTAAAACCGAAAAAAGGGAATATGTATATTGCAGCTGAAGTCGATCCTGCTCCAGTTGTTTCATGGAAAGATAACAGGCTGATTTTAAAAGGAGAAGAACTTAGTAACCTGTTAATTAAACTGGAACGAAAATATAATGTCACATTTAATTTTGAATCAGAAAACTTAAAGCATTTTCGTTTTACCGGAACACTTGAGGACGAAACACTTACTCAGGTATTGGATGTCATTAAACTTTCTGCGCCTATTGAATATGCCTTAAAAGGTAAGAATGTTGAAATATATGAAAATGAAGATATGATGAGAAAATTCAGTAATCACCTGAAGAAAAAATAAACTAGAATAATACTACATTAATTATTAACTTCATAAAAATTAAAAAACGCCTATGCCAAAATAATTAAAAAAATTAAAAAAAGGGAACAGATGCAAAGATCCATTCCCCATTAAAAATCTGATCAAACATCAATAATGCGGAATGTAACGCGATGTTCTCCAGCATAAAAATGTCTAATCTTAAAAACAATTCAAATCTATGAAAAATTATTTTTATTATCTAGCTTTCCTATATAAAAGAAAGCTTAATAAACTAATCCTGATTATGAAACTAACTACACTATTATCATTTGTTTTATCTTTAAACTTAGGAGCATCTGTGTATTCACAGAATACTAAGTTTAACCTGGATTTAAACGGAAAGACAGTACGTGAAGTTTTTCAGATCCTTGAACAACAAAGCAAATTCAGGTTCTTTTACAACGATGAATTCAGTTACATTGATAATGTTGTAAATCTGAATGTTAAGAATGAAAATGTTGAACAGATTCTGGAAAAACTGTTTGAAACTTCTGACATTACTTACAAGGTATTTAATAACGACCTTGTGGTATTAACTCTTAAACAAAATCTGCAGCAGAGCATTGAGGGTACAATAACAGATGGTTCTACCCAGGAACCTCTGCCGGGTGCCAATGTGCTGGTTAAAGGTACAACACGTGGTGTTGTTTCAGACCTCGATGGAAAATTTAGTATTCAGGCAAATGCAGGTGATGTGCTCGTATTTAGCTACGTGGGATATTTAAATGAAGAAGTTACTGTTGGTGCACAAACCGTCTTAAGCATTGCATTAATGCCTGATATTAGAAGCCTCGAAGAAATCGTGGTTGTAGGTTATGGCACCCAGCGAAGACTTGAAGTTACCGGAGCAATTTCTTCCGTTGATGCTCAGGAAATTACCGCAGTTCCTGTTACTACGGCTGATCAGGCATTACAAGGTCGTGCTGCTGGTGTAACTGTTGTAAATAATGGTTCTCCTGGCGTTGCCCCAACAATTCGAATCAGGGGTATAAGTACTGCTGGAAACAACGACCCGCTAATTGTTATTGATGGTGTTGTTGCTGCCGGATTGGGAGATGTAAATCCAAACGATATTGAATCTATTCAGGTGTTGAAAGATGCCTCTACAGCTGCCATTTATGGTTCTCAGGGATCTAATGGTGTAATCTTAGTTACAACAAAACAAGGTGTTTCCGGTAAAGTAAAAGTTGATTTTGATGCTTACTGGGGTACACAATGGAACAACAGCAGGTTTGATGTATTAAATACCGAACAATATATTCAATATGCTTCATCTCCTGATGTGACTACAACTCCTGAAGCAATAACTAATCCTATATATGCAAGCAGAATTCAGGGTGAAACAAACTGGCAGGACGAAGTATTTCAAACGGGTTTTATGCAAAATTATAATCTGGGAGTAGCTGGTGGAGGTGAAAACAGTACTTACAGAATTTCAGGGGGATACGTTAGCCAGGAAGGGATCATAAAAACCACAGGTTACGAACGGTATAATTTCAGGGCTAATAGTGATTTTAAGTATGGAAAATTAAAAATAGGAGAAAATTTAGCTGTGGCCTTTTCTGATCAGAATCCTTTACCTGATGCAGGCGGTCGTTCAATTCTTGAGCATTCTATTAAAATGGCGCCATATTTGCCTGTTTATAATGAAAATAACTTAGGTGGTTATCAGGGGCCGTCTTCACCAATTGACGGACAGGATGCAGAAAACCCTTTAAGAATTCTTCAATTAAATACTTTTTCCAATAAAACAACCAGCATTATAGGGAATATCTATGGTGAACTTGAAATAATTGATGGGTTGAAATTTAAATCAGTAGCCGGGTTGGAAGATATCAGGCTAAATGATGACCAGTTTTTACCTTCGTATAACGACGATAACCTTGGTAGTGGCACACATGCTAGAAGCAGTTCAATTATAAGGAAAAACAGGGCAACTTATCAGTCGCTTATATTTACCAATAGTTTGAATTATACAAAAACATTTGCTGATGTTCATAATGTGGAGATATTAGCCCTGATTGAAGCAAGTAATATCAACAACACTCTTGCCAACATCTCCAGTCAGAATTCTATAAGTGACGATGTGGAGCAACTCGTAAATACAGGTTCCAATATGACTTCCACACTTACTGAATATAAAAGGATCGGATATTTAGGCAGGTTAAATTATAACTATGACCAGAAATATTTGTTTGCAGCTTCAATTAGAAGAGATGCTTCTTCCCGGTTTGGTGCCAATAACCGTTGGGGTATCTTCCCATCAGTAGCTGTAGGTTGGAGAATTAATAAAGAAGCATTTATGATGAATGCAGATATGATCAGCAACTTAAAACTAAGGGCCAGTTGGGGTAAAACCGGAAATGATAAAATCGGAGATTATAAATATTCTTCAACAGCATCATCAAATATGTTTTATGTAATTAATGATATAGCTGCTGTTGGTACAACCATTGGTAATTTGGAAAATCCCGATTTGAAATGGGAGGAAATAAGTATGACAAACATTGGATTGGACCTTGGATTATTAAACAATCAGTTTACAATGGCTGTTGAATATTACATTAATAAATCTGATGACTTGTTAATACCCGTACCAACTATACCTACTTTTGGTATATTTACTGCATCAGTACCGCAAAATGTAGGTTCTGTTGAAACAAAAGGTTTGGAACTTCAATTGGGTTATAATGATTTTGAAGGTGATTTTCAATGGTCTGCTAGTTTGAACCTGGGTACTTTTAAAAATGAAGTGTTATCGCTCGGTGGACAACCCATTCAGGGATTCAGTTTTGAAAATGAAAATATTTCAAGAGCAGATGTAGGTGAACCCTTGTTCTATTTTTATGGCTGGAAATTTGATGGTATCTTCCAGAGTGATGCAGACGCGCTCGCCTATATGGGAGGCTCGCAATATAATACAAAAAGCGCCAGGGCTGGTGACTTCCGCATTGCAGATACCAATGGAGATAATGTAATTAGCGATGCTGATAGAACAAAAATTGGAAATCCATTCCCAAAACTGACAGCTGCATTAAATTTAAGTGCAAATTATAAAGGGCTTGATCTTAATGTATTTATTACCGGAGTATATGGTAATGACGTATACAATACCAATATTTATGATTTGGAAGGTATGCCAAGATTATTTAATTCTGGAACAGCAGTATTAGACAGATGGACTACTACTAATCCTTCAAATACAGTTCCAAGAGCTGGTGGTGCCGCAACAAATATTCAAGCATCTTCCAGGTTCGTAGAAGACGGTTCATATACCAGGGTTAAGAATATTACACTGGGATACACATTACCTGACGGCATTTTTGGAAACGTATTTTCAAAAATGAGAATCTATGTAAGTGCACAAAATCTGATAACCCTTACCGATTATTCTGGTTTAGATCCTGAAATTGGAGCAAACACAGTTGTTCAAAATGACGCTTCTAACATTGGCGCACCAAGAACTAACAGTAATGGCCAGCCATTAAATAACTTTGCTAATGGAATTGATGTAGGTGCTTATCCTATACCAAAAGCGCTGACAGCAGGTATTCAAATTACATTTTAATTCAAATAATATAGAATGATGAAAATAATTAAATTTATATTTCTAGCAATTACTTTTGGTGCACTAGTTCTAAATTACTCCTGTAATGCTGATAAATTAGAACTGTCAAATCCAAATGAACTTCGACCTGAAACCTATTTTAAAAATGAGGTACAGGTGCAATCTGCGGTAAATGCTATATATGGCAGTTTACAAACCAGGGGTCTATATAACCGTCATATCTGGTTTGGATATGATAATATGGGACACGAAAATTCTGGCAATCCTCAATTGGAATCTGACAAACGTCAGTACCTGGATTTTTCATTTGACCCGTCACACGGAGCAATTGGAGCTTTCTGGGAAAGCTGCTACAGGGGTATTAATAAAGCAAATTTTGTTATTAATAATGCTGATGTAATCGGAGAAATACTGGAATCGGAAATGGCAACAGCAAGAAAATTAAAGTTTGACGGTGAAGCTAAATTTTTAAGGGCCTTGTATTATTTTATGCTGGTTGATCGGTTTGGCGATGTACCTTTAATGTTGGAAGTTCCTGATCCTAATGATCCGGTACAGGGTCAGCCAAAAACATCGAAAGCGGTAATATATGACCTAATTGAATCAGACCTTGAAGATGCTGCAGCACAGTGTCTTGATAAATCAGAAGAAGATCTTGGTAGGGTAACATCGGGTGCTGCCTGGGCATTATTAGGTAAAGTTCGTTTGTTCCAGGAAGATTACCAGGGAGCAATGGATGCCTTTAATAATGTTACAGGGTACTCACTTGAGGATGCTTACTTTGATAACTTTATGGAAGAAACCGAACATGGTGATGAATCTATATTTGCTGTAGAATTTAATATTGCAGCAGGTAATGCGAATCGTTGGGATTCCGACAGGAGTGACCAGGGATTAAATGAATCTTGTTTCAGGGGCCAGGAATATGGCTGCTTCAACTGGTGGAATGTATTTCCTTCTGTAAACCTTCGTAATGAATTTGAAGCTGGTGATCCAAGGTTTGGATATTGTTTCTATTTGAATGGTGATTCATATAATAATGGTACTCTTACGGCTGCTATAACTGATTTAGAACAATCAGACGGCTCTTTCTACCCAAGAGCTGGTTGGAGAAAATACCAGAATTATTATAAACAACCGAGTGAAGGTAGTGTATCCGGAGAAGCATCTGGTATAAATATGCAAATTATACGATATGCCGATGTTTTGTTGATGATGGCTGAGGCTGAAGCCAACAGAGCAGGCGGAAACCTTGCTACAGCAGTTGGTTATATGAACCAGGTAAGAAACAGAGCAGATGTAGCTATGCCTAATTACGGTACTCTGGCTATGGATGCAACTTACCCTGTTGGTACTTTGGCTGAGTTTATGGTTGCTCTTGAACATGAACGTAAGGTGGAATTATGCGGTGAACAAGTCAGATTCCCCGACCTAGTAAGATGGGGTCGATTAGCTGCTTTTATGACTGAGGTATATGATGACCTTCCTTTACAGGAGCAAGAAGATCTGGTTTTTAATGCAACCACACATGTATTATGGCCAATACCCCAGACTGAAATTAATGCAAATGAGAGTTTAACAAATGCTGATCAGAATCCTGGATATTAAAAATCTTAAATCATTTAGTAAAAAAATGGTTCTGTGAAGAACCATTTTTTTTGCTATCTATAATAAACCTAAATAAGTTTTATAATTCTATATATGAATATATCTTCTAAACTCCCATTTAAGACAGTAGTAATTTTTGGTATTATAAAATCTTTATTTTTTTTTCTATTAATTTCATGTACTCAATTAGAAAAAAGTAAAGACCTTTCACTTTTCAAAAAACTCTCCTCTGATAAAACGAATATAACATTCGAAAACACCCTTACTGAAACAGATACTTTTAATTATTTCTTATTTTCATATATATATATGGGCGGTGGGGTATCAGTAGGTGATTTTAATAATGATGGACTAACGGATATATATTTAGTTGGAAATATGATAAGTAATAAACTGTATTTAAATAAAGGAAATCTTGAATTTGAAGATGTGACAGAAATTTCAAATACCGGTGGCGATACCCGATGGATGTTGGGATCAACGATCTGCGATATAAATAACGATGGATTACTTGACATTTATGTAAGTGTATCCGGATTATTAAATATTCGTGAAAATTTATTGTTTGTAAATCAGGGAATCAATAAAGAGGGTATTCCTGTATTTATTGAAGAAGCTGAGAAATATGGCATAAATGATCCTGGACTTAGCACCCAGAGTACGTTCTTTGATTACGATAATGATGGTGACCTGGACCTGTATGTTGCAAATTATCCTATAACCAGCTTTAAATCTCCCCCGTTTTTTTATAAGCAAATGATGAGACATGTAAAAATGAAAGATTCTGATCATTTGTATCGCAACAATGGTGACGGGACTTTCACAAACGTTACTGTTGAGTCAGGTTTATTATCTTTTGGATTATCATTAAGTGCAACTGTAGGCGACTTAAACCAAGACGGATTTAAAGATATCTATATCTCCAATGATTTTACCAGCCCTGATTTTTTTTACTTTAATAACGGTGATGGTACATTTACCGACAGAACAGCTGAAGTTATAAGACAAACATCATTTTATGGCATGGGCGCTGATATTGCCGATTATAATAATGATGGACTGCTTGATATTATGCAAATTGATATGGCGCCTGAAGACAACCAACGGGCAAAAGAAAATATGGCTAGCATGGACCGTGTAGATTTTGATGATATGATTAAAGAAGGATTACATCATCAATACCGTTACAGCACCTTGTTTTTAAACAGGGGTGTTATAAAAAACGAGTTGCCGTATTTTAGCAATGCTGCCTGGATAGCCGGAGTTACATCTACTGATTGGAGTTGGGCAGCGCTGTTTGCTGATTTTGATCTGGATGGATGGAAGGATTTATATATTACAAACGGATCACGCAGAGATATTAACAATATTGACTATTTTAATAAAATGGGGAAATCCGGTTACTTTGATAAAGGTCTTGATAAATCTGAAATGCTGGATTGGGTGAAAAATATGCCTTATAAACCCTTAGTTAATTATATTTTTAAAAATAACGGCGATTTTACATTTTCTCAGTTTAATAAACAATGGAATATCAACGAAACCAGTTATTCTAACGGAGTTGCCTATGCCGACCTTGATAATGACGGCGATCTTGAACTGATTGTAAATAATATAGATGAAGAAGCATTAGTTTACAGGAATCTTGCCCGGGAAAAAAAGTTCGGGAATTACCTGAAAGTAAACTTTGAAGGAACAAGCACCAATAAAATGGGAATAGGTTCTATTGTGAATATATGGCATAAAGGCAAACAACAAATGGCCGAACTTACACTGTCAAGAGGTTATCAATCTTCGGTAGAACCAATATTGTATTTTGGTTTGTCTGGCAATGAAATGATTGATTCCCTTCAAGTAACCTGGAGTGATGGAAAAGTTCAGAAATTAAAAAATATAAAAGGAAATCAAAAACTTACTTTAAAATATGCTGAGGCTAAACCTGTAATTAAGCAAGTTGATATAAATACAAAGATATTTCAGGAAATTACTGATATTGTTGAATTCAAATTTATTCACAAAGAAAACGTATATGATGATTACAAGTATCAGGTTTTACTTCCCCATAAGATGTCTCATCTTGGACCGGATATATCTTCAGGCGATGTAAATAATGATAAACTTGAAGATTTTTTCTTTGGTAATGCTTCAAACAGCGCTGGTCGAATGTTCACACAGCGATCTGATGGGGCGTTTGATATACTGAAAGGACCATGGGAAACAGATTATCTATATGAAGATCTCGGATCCTTGCTATTTGATGCAGATCTTGACGGAGACCTGGACTTATATGTTGTATCTGGTGGTTCGGAATTTCCGGAAGATTCAAAAAATTATCAAGATCGTTTGTATATAAATGATGGTAAAGGTAATTTTTCCAAAAGTGAAAATTCTTTGCCTGTTATTACCACAAGCGGATCGTGTGTTACAAGTATTGATTTTGATAATGACGGGGACTTAGACCTTTTTGTGGGAGGTAGACAAATCCCTAAAAAATATCCCTTTCCTGCTAAAAGCTATATTCTTGAAAATATCACAAATAATGGATACGTAAAATTTAAAGATGTTACCTCAACTGTGGCCCCTGATTTGGTGGAAGCAGGAATGGTTACCTCTGTGTTATCTGCAGATATAGATAATGACCAGTGGACCGATTTGGTAGTTGTTGGTGAATGGATGCCTGTTTGTTTTTATAGAAATAATAAGGGCAAATTCGAAAAAACGATTGTTGAAGGAACCAAGGGTTGGTGGTTTAGCATTGAGGGTGCCGATTTTGATAAAGATGGTGATATTGACCTGGTTGCAGGCAATCTCGGATTAAATTTTAGATATCAGGCAAGTACTGAAAAAACTTTTGATATATATGCGGCAGATTTCGAAAATGATGGTAAATCAGATATTGTTTTAAGCTATTATCAGGGAAAAAATCAATACCCGCTAAGAGGCAGAGAGTGTTTTGTTGAACAAAACCCCGGAATCAGTTTAAAATTTCCCACCTATGAATCTTTTGGTAAAGCTACGGTTTCAGATATATATACAAAAAAAGCATTACAGAAGTCACTTCATCTTCAGTCAGAAATTTTTGCCAGTTGTTATTTTGAAAATGCCGGAAATGGAAAATTTAAAATCCATAAATTACCAAATGAAGCCCAGTTATCTTCCATTAATGATATTATTATTGATGATTTTAACAATGATGGAAACCCGGATATTTTAGCTGCTGGAAATCTATACGATGTAGAAATAGTAACCCCAAGAAATGATGGAGGCGTTGGAGTATTTTTGAAAGGTTCTGGTGATGGTAGTTTTGAATTTGTCCCTGTATGGAATACAGGTTTTTTTGTTCCTGGAAATGTTAAAGCTTTATCGATGATTAAAACTGGTAACGGACAAAAACTGATCCTTGTCGGAAATAACAATGAAAATATGCAGGTGTTTAAACTGGAACAATAAAAAACAAGAAAAATTCAATCATAAAAAAAATATACAAATAAGAGATTTCTTCAAAAAAACTGAGAAATGATGATAAATGTCATATATACACAGAATTTAAACGAATCACATGAATCTTTAGTTCAAAATTTTCCTTTTCAAATAATATTTTTAGTATCTTGTATGATTTGATAATAGTGCTTTTTTTAAATATGACAAAGGAAATAATTTAATAACTTTTCATTTTATTACAATGATTATTACCAGAGAGAAAAAAACAGAGGTATTGAGCAATGGACTTCACCTGAGTCCGGACCCATCCAATACAATAGAAGAGCAACTGGATGATTGTCATGATCAATTGCAGCAAAACATTGCCGGCTTAAAAAGACATGTTGTTTTACTTGTTTATTTTGTCAATGCTCAAAACTCCGCAGAATATAATGATCTTTTTAACCGGATAAAAAAAATCCATTATGCAAAATTTAGAGCACCTTTCAGTATTATTGCCCAGCCACCGGTAGATGGAACAATGATCAATGTAGAGGTGTATCATTGTACAAAAGCAGTTATTCCGGAATATAAACAATTTGAAGGATATCCATATTGTGTATTCTACCACAACAACAATAAATATCTCGTTTCAGGCGGACTTCAAACGAGAAAATTCATAAATGACCCCCTGAAACAAAGCATGGAATCATTCAGGTTAATGAAGGAAATACTCTATGGTGAAAACATGAATTTCTGTAATGTTTACAGGCAATGGAATTATATTGAATCGATTGTTGATACCGTTTCAGATAGTCAGCCCTATCAAATCTTTAACGATGTAAGATCCTTATTTTATAATGAATCGGAGTTTAATTGCGGTTATCCTGCGGCGACAGGAATCGGCATGAAAACCGGTGGTGTGATCATTGATTTTTTGGCTGCGCGTCATCATCAGGTTTGGCCTGTCAGAAATCCCGGACAGGTTGATGCCCATAGGTACTCTGCCGAGGTTTTGGCTGAAAATAAACTTTCTAAAAAGTTTACAAAAAGTACACCAAAATTTGAGCGGGCCAAAGCCATTGACCTGGATGAAAATATTCTGATATACATCTCAGGAACAGCTGCCATTAAAGGCCAGAAAAGCATTGCACAAAACGATGCATATGAGCAAACACTGATTACCCTTGATAACATCCGACTACTTACCGATAAAAAAAATATTGTTGATCATAATATACCTTATTCTTCTGCTTCTGTCATTGAACCTGTTTCTTTCAGAATTTATGTTAAAACAATTGCTGATTTACAAAAAGTGCAATCTGCTTTTAAATCCAGATTCGGAGAAATGAAAAATGTGCTATACCTCATTGCAGATATTTGTCGGCCAGAATTGCTCGTTGAAATAGAAGGTACGTATAGGCTTAATAAAGCATAGATTGTCTGTGCAATAAATCAGTTGTTTTCTCTACCTTTTAATTTTTATCTTCAAAAACTTTATTATCTATGCCTGGTATTTCTGTGTGAATTTTATTAAATATCTGTTTACATGTGTTTAATGCCTACGTTTTAAAACCATTCTATTAGAGATTTTAGATACAAGTAAAAGAGTTTTGATTTGCTTAGGAATCTAATTATTTTTACTTCATTCCTATTACTTCATATTATGAAAATTAAATTCTATATCCTATTCATTTTTATTGTGATCATTTCCTGCGATAAATTTTCAAAAGAATCGTTCAAAAAGGTTTCACCTGCAAAATCCGGAGTTAAATTTTTGAATGAATTGATAGAAAACGACACCCTGAACTATACCGTATTTCCTTACATGTATATGGGCGGAGGGTTATCTGTCGGGGACATTAATAATGATGATTTGCCGGATATATTTTTTACAGGAAATCTGGTTTCAAATAAGCTTTATTTAAATAAAGGGAATATGCAGTTTGAAGATATTTCTGAAAAAGCCGGAATAGAAGGAGATCATCAATGGTTTACCGGATCAACAATGGTTGATATTAATAATGACGGCTGGTTGGATATTTATGTTTGTGTTTCAGCTAAATATAAACCTTCAGACAATTTACTTTTTATTAATAACAAAGACAATACTTTTATTGAAAGTGCAAAAAGTTATGGAATAAATGACCAGAGTTCTTCGGTCCAGGCTACATTTTTTGATTACAATAATGATGAATTACTGGATTTATATGTTGCCAATTATCCAATAGTACTTGTAAGTATGGGAGCTACATTTTATTATAATAAAATGCAGGAAAATAACTATTATGAATCCGGACATCTGTACAAAAATAATGGCAATGGTACTTTTACTTGTGTAACAAAGGAGGCTGGAGTGCAAAACTTTGGAATGTCTATTGGTGTGGTTGCCATGGATTATAATAATGACGGATGGAAAGATTTGTATATTTCAAATGATTTTAACCCACCTGATTATTTCTATTTAAATAATGGTGATGGCACCTTCAGGGAAATTGTAAAAGAATCAACCTTTCAAACATCAATTTTTGGTATGGGCTTCGATGCAGCAGATATTAATAACGATGGATTCATTGACTTATTCCAGATTGATATGACGCCGGAAGATCATTACCGGGCGATGGTAAACGTGATACCAATGAGCCGAAAAACATTTTATTTAAGTCTTGATTTTGGTTTTCATTATCAATACATGCAAAACTCATTACAACTCAATAATGGTATTTTTAATAATATCCCCATATACAGTAATATTTCTCTATTCTCAGGGGTTGCTTATACAGACTGGAGTTGGGGAGGTGTGTTTTTAGATATGGATAATGATGGCAATAAAGACTTATTCGTTACTAATGGTGTTCTAAAAGATATAAACAACAGGGATATACTCGATGATTCGAAAAATAATATCTATTTTGCCGAAAAGAAGGAATACCGTCCTGAACTTTTCCCGAGTACTCCGGTAAAAAATTACGCATATAGAAATAACGGAGACCTGACCTTTAGCAATAAGACAAACGCCTGGGGATTTGATGATCCAAATTTATCCAATGGGATGTCATTTGGTGATTTCGATAATGATGGAGATCTTGATATTGTAATTAGTAACGTAAATACCATTTCAAGCATTTATGAAAATAAAGCAGTAAAAAAAGATAATCATTTTATTAAAATTAAACTTAAAGGTCCTGCCACAAACCTGTTTGGATTAGGCAGTATTGTCACAATTCAATCCGGAACAAACATACAGAAACAGGAGCTTACACTTTCCCGGGGATATCAATCAAGCGTTCCACCAGTAATACATTTTGGTTTAGGAACAAATGAAATAATTAATGAATTAGCAATTACCTGGCCGGACGGGAAACAGCAAACATTGCAAAATATTGATGTGAATCAAACCCTGGAGTTGTTTTATAAAGATGCAGGTCCTGCTGAAAAAAAACAGGTTAGTCAAAAGTCAGAATTTAAAGATATTACCCGTGAGGCCGGAATAACTTTTAATCATAAGGAAGACGATTATGACGATTTCGAATATGAAATAATGCTGCCTCATAAAAATTCAGAAATGGGACCTGGTCTGTCTGTAGGAGATATAAATGGTGACGGTTTGGAAGACTTTTTTATAGGGAATGCTGCGTATTCACCAGCAGTCATGTATTTGCAAACGAAAGAAAGCACATTTGTTGAAATGCCCGGCCCCTGGATAAATGACTCGGTTTTTGAGGATACCGGTGCTCTTTTGTTTGATGCTGATAATGACGGGAAACTGGATTTATATGTTGTTAGCGGAGGGAATAACAGAAGACTAAAAGAAAATTATTATCAGGACAGGTTATACCTGAATACATCAAAAGGTTTTGTTAAATATGAGCATGGCCTTCCTGCCAATCTGAATCAAAGTGGAAAATGTGTAAAAGCTGCCGATTATGATAATGACGGCGATCTTGATTTATTTATCGGTGGTAGCATTGTACCCGGTAAATACCCCATTCCGGCAAACAGCTATATACTAAGAAACAATGGTAAATCTGGTGAAGAAATACAATTTGAAAATGTAACCCAGCAAATTGCTCCTGATTTTTATGAGTTGGGACTTGTTACAGATGCTATCTGGACTGATTTTGACAGCGATGGTGATGAAGATCTCATTATTGTCGGGGAATGGATGAACATTCATTTTTTTGAAAACTCCCCCAATGGTTTTATAGATGTTTCCGGGAAACTAGGGTTTAATGAAACCGTGGGCTGGTGGTATAGTATTAATTCTGCCGATGTTGACAGTGATGGCGATTTGGATTATCTGGTTGGAAATCTGGGATTGAACTTTAAGTACAACTCCAGTGAAAATGGACCTTTTGAAATTTATTCAAATGACTTTGATGTAAATGGTCAATTGGATATTGTATTAAGTCACAATGAAAATGGAATAAATTATCCCGCACGGGGACTGGATGCTTCAAGCAGGCAAATACCGGTGCTTAGGTTGCGTTTTGAAGGTCATGAAAAATTTGCCAGTGCTACTTTAGAAGAGATTTATGGTGAACAGATGCTCAAATCATCACTGCATTATAAAATGAATACATTTGCTCATTACTGGATCGAGAATAAGGGAAATAAAAAATTTGAAAAACATAAATTACCCAATTTTACACAACTATCATCTATTAATGATATGATTGAAATAAAATATAAAAATGAAAATCCCGCATATATTGTTGCCGGTAATTTATATGGAATGGAAGTGGAAACCCCCCGAATTGATGCCGGTATCGGGTTAGTTTTGGAAACAGATAATCAGGGCAAAATCAAAGCCATCCCTCCGGCTGAGAGTTCATTATTTATAAGGGGTGAGGTTAAAGTAATTGAGAAAATTAAGTTAGCTTCCGGGAAAGATGCATTTTTGTTCGCGATCAATAATGATGCCCTGAAATTAATTGAACTTAATTTAATCCCATAATTCCTTTTTTATAGTTTTGCCAATAAATTCTTTTATCACTTATACTAATCGTATGAAAGCATAAACTCTAATTACATTATGAATTTAAAAGCAGTTTATTTTTTCATTATTCCCTTTTTTTTCCCGTTGATTCTTTCATCGCAGGAAAAAAAAGTTATATTCAACAATGTAACCCGGCAAGCCGGTATAAATTTCAAATACACCTTTGGGGATTATACCTATGAAAATATTCTTGAAAGCAGCGGGTCGGGGATTACAATTATTGACTACAACAACGATGGACTTTATGACCTGTACATGCTTAACGGAACATATATTGAAGGTATTTCCGATCCGGAAGGAAAAATCTTTAAAAATACACCCAACAAACTCTATAAAAATAATGGCAATGGTACTTTTACAGAAGTTGCAGGTATTGCCGGGGTGGATGACCAACATTGGAGCATGGCTGCCGGAGCTATTGATTACGATAATGACGGTGACGAAGATTTGTACCTGTTAAATTACGGACCTAATGTATTTTACAGAAACAATGGGAACGGTACGTTTACAGATATTACTGATAAATTAGGCTTACAGGGTCCGGAGAAATTAAATGGTTTTACAAAATGGAGCGTTGGTGTTGCCTTTTGGGATTATAACCGGGATGGACGATTAGACGCTATGGTGGGAAATTTTCTTGCCTTTGATCCGGCATACAAATCACCTGCCACTCCGGATCTTATGCCGCATCCATCAGAATACAAAGGTCAGGCTTCGATGCTTTATGAACAACAACCCGATGGAACTTTCACTGATGTTTCTAAAAAGATGGGGTTTTATTATCCCGATTCAAAATGTATGGGCCTTACCGTATTTGATTATGACGACGATGGTGACCTTGACCTTTTTCAGGGAAATGACCACCAGCTAAACTTTCTTTTCCGTAACGACAATGGCAGTTTTACAGAAGTGGGTGTAGCCAGCGGAGTTGCCGCAAACAGTCAGGGTATTCCTACCGGTTCTATGCATGGCTCAATCGGTGATATTGATGGTGACGGATTGATTGATCTGCTGGTTACCGATTTAAGATACGGTGCCCTGTATCGAAATATTGGAAATGGCTTATTTCAGGATATTACCGAAAAACATGGGATTTCCGGTCCATTCGCCGGTAAGGGTGAGTGGGGTGCTGCCCTTTTTGATTATGATAACGATGGTGATCTCGATATTTTTTCAGCAAACGGTACTGCCGAAGAACTGATATTGCAACATCCACTGTTGCTGGAAAATGATGGTAAAGGGCATTTTAAAGACGTGGGAAAAGAACGATGTGATTATTTTTCTTCGAAACGATCGGGAAGAACAGCTGCTATATGGGATTATGACAATGACGGAGACCTGGATATTATTGTTTCGCACATTGATCTTGAAGCCACTGCGGTGTTGCTTCGAAACGACGGGGGAAATAAAAATAACTGGCTGGGGCTTACTCTTGTGGGTAAAAATGGCCCGGCTGCTGCAATCGGGGCAAAAGTAACCGTTGAATATGAGGGTAAAAAACAGGTGCTGATTAATCAGAAAGTAACCAGCTACCTTTCATCACACGATCCGCGTTTACATATCGGATTGGGGCAGTATAAGAACATAGATAAAATGGAAATTTTATGGTCAGACGGGACTAACGAAAGCTTTGAGAATATACAGGTTAACCGGTATTTAAAAGTTTTACAGGGTACAGGGATTTTACAATAAGTATTTAAAGTTCATAAAGTTTGGAGTTCATAAAGTTTGGAGTTCATAAAGTATTGATTAATTTTTAACTTTTGGCACTTTTGGCACTTTTGGCACTTTTAATACTTTAGGCACTTCAGACACTTTAGACACTTCAGACACTTTAAGTACTCTAAGCACTTATAAAAACATAATCAACTAAAACCACTCAATATGAACCACCAATACATAGAACGGGTAATTGATCTTACAGATCCGAAAAAGAATATTATTTATAACATGACACACGATGAAGCTGTTGAAATTTTAAAATCAGGCGACCTGAATGCCGTGCGTAAAATTGACGGTCAGTTTTCGCTGGTTTCAGTCGATGGCAAAACTATTCGGATGGCAAGGTCATTAGGCCGCCCAATGCGGTATTTTATTGCAAAAAAAGCCGAAGGGCCCAACCTGATTATCAGTGAACGTATTGATACAATTTTCGAATACCTTAAAAAAGAAGGCCTTGATGATCAGTTTTTCCCCTCCTATACCCGCATGGTTCCGGCTCATTATATTACAAAAATCGAATTGCTCGGATGCCCCGATCCCAACCCGGTATATCAGCGCTTTTTTAAACCGGAGCGCAACCGGCTGAAAAACCATACGATGGAGCAGATAGGTGAACTGTATATTGGCGCCTTATATGAAGAAATTAAAAAATGGATCAAACTGCATGCAACAACAGGGCCTGTTGGCGTTACTTTTTCTGCAGGAATAGATAGCGGATCTGTATTTCTGCTCACCTACCATGCTTTAAAAGAACTTGGCGAAAGTCCCTCACGGCTTAAGACATTTACATTAAGCATAGATGGCGGTGGAGAAGATATTATACAGGCAAGAAAATTCCTGGAAATGCTGAATCTTGATCTGTTTCTGGAACCTGTTGAGATTAAATACTCTGACCTTGACTGGAGAAAGACTGTTAAAATTGTGGAAGATTATAAACCCTTAGATATTGAATCGGCAACAATGAATTTTTCGTTGCTCAGGGGAATCCGATCCCTGTATCCCGACTGGAAATATATGCTTGACGGGGATGGCGGCGATGAAAACCTGAAAGATTATCCTATTGAAGAAAACCCGGAATTAACTATTCGCAGTGTACTGAATAACTTAATGCTCTATCATGAAGGTTGGGGTGTGGAATCCATAAAACATTCATTAACCTATTCCGGGGGATTGAGCCGCGGATACATGCGCACGTATGCCCCGGGAGATCAACTTGGTTTTGATACTTTTAGTCCGTATACCTTACCCAATGTCATCGAAATTGCCGAAGGAATTCCATTTATCGATATCACGAATTGGGATCATGAAAAACTTTATGAACTGAAAGGACAAATCGTTTCTAAAGGTGTGAAAGCCATAACAGGTATGGATATGCCTGTTTTCCCGAAAAGACGTTTCCAGCACGGAGCAGCAGCTTCAGAAACTTTCAAAAAGCACTTTCCTGAAAAGGAGATCGATTACCGGAAAGTATTTCATGCCATTTATGAATGAATTTCCTGATTTCCGGGTCGATGATCAATGGATTGTAACACACAGGGGAAAGAAAAATAAGCTTGATCCATATAAGCCCTATGCATTCCTGATTGAAAAGGAATATACGGTTACGGGAAGTGTTGAAGATACAGCGGTCATTTTTTTAACCAATAGTGAATGTCCTTTCCATTGCCTGATGTGTGATCTCTGGAAAAACACAACGGATACTCCGGTGCCGGTTGGCGCTATTCCAAAACAAATAGAATGGGCATTAACTAATCTGCCACCGGCCAAACATTTAAAATTGTATAACAGTGGTAATTTTTTTGATGCACAGGCAATACCTGAACAGGACTATGGAGCAATAGCTGCTGTTGTGAGAAATTTTAAGACGGTACTTGTTGAGAATCACCCTAAACTAATAAATGAAAAGTGTCTCCGTTTTCGGGATATGTTAAAACCTGATTTGCAGATTGCTATGGGACTTGAAACGGTACACCCTAAGGTGCTTCTAAAACTCAATAAGAGAATGGAACAAAATGAGTTTTTACATGCAGTACATTTTCTTAAAAATAATGGCATTTTATCAAGGGCATTTATTTTGCTCAACCCTCCTTTCCTGATAGATGAGGAAGGTGTTTACTGGGCAAAAAAATCACTCGATTTTGCTTTCAGGGCAGGAGTTGAATGTTGCACAGTAATTCCTACAAGAGGAGGCAATGGCGCTTTGGAAATTTTGGCTCAAAACAATTTTTTTTCACCTCCCAAAATCCGGTCTCTGGAAGAGGTTATGGAATACGGCCTTCAACTTAATGCCGGCAGGGTTTTTTCAGATATTTGGGATATAGAAAAATTTTCAGATTGCCCGGAATGTTTCGGACTGAGAAAAAACAGATTATTAGAAATGAACCTGAACCAAAAAATAGTAACTTCGGTTGATTGTTCTTGTAATACTCACTGAGACTTATTTTTGTGTATAATATCTTTGGAGAATTGACAATATTTTACAATATTTGATTACCAAATCTTTTACCCTGCACTACAAATGAAGAATTATTTCTGTTTACTATCGTTGATTATTCTGTTATCTGCTTGTTCAACGGATAAAAAATCTACAGACAAACAAGCATCATTAACACTTCCTGCAGCCAATGATGATTATTTTCAGGAAATTACCGATTATTCGGGAATAAATTTTATCCACTCCATCGGTGATGATCATTTAAGCAATATTGTTGAATCGGTTGGAGGCGGGGCTGCCTTTTTGGATTATGACCAGGATGGATTTATAGATCTGTATGTATGCAACGGAGCCTATATTGAAGGGTTCAGTGAAGGTGAAAAACCGGAAAAGCCATACGAGAATCATCTGTACAGGAACCGGCAGGATGGCACATTTGAAGCTGTGACTAAAAAAGCAGGCGTTGGACATACCGGTTACGGTATGGGAATAACCATAGGCGATTTTAATAACGATGGTTTTCCTGATATTTATATTAGTAATAACGGGCCAAACGTACTTTACAGGAACAATGGTAATGGTACTTTTACCGATATCTCTGAAAAAGCAGGAATAAGAGGCGAATCATGCAGTGTTGGAGCTGTTTGGTTTGACTATGATAACGACGGTTTCCTGGATATTTATGTAGGCAATTATGTGTATTTTGATCCGGAATATGATTATTACTATGCCCCTGATGGTTTTCCCGGCCCCATGGCCTATGACGCCCAGGCCGATGTGTTATACCACAATAACGGAGATGAAACATTTACTGATGTTTCCGAACCCATGGGGATCTACAACCCGGATGGAAGAGCTATGGGTGTTGGCGCTGCAGATTACGATGATGATGGATTTGTGGATGTATTTGTTGCCAATGATCACATGGTAAATTACCTTTTTCATAATGAAGGTGGTAAAAAATTTGTCGATCACGGAGTAATGTCCGGACTGGCTTTTAACCAGAGCGGTGAGGCAACCATAAGTATGTCGGTGGATTTTGCCGATTTTAATAATGATGGCCTGCTGGACCTTTTTGTTTCAGATGATAGTTATTGTTCCCTTTATAGAAATGAGGGTAACGGAGTATTCAGCGAAGTTTCAAATCCTTCGGGAATTGCCTCCGCTGCCGCTCAACATGTGGGCTGGTCATCATCTTTTATCGATTTTGACAACGATGGTGATGTGGATATTTTTAAAACCAACGGTGAACTGAAACATTTATATGGTCACGAAGACCAGCTGTTTGAGAATATTGATGGGAAAACCTTTAAAGAAGTTTCTGTTGAACACGGAGAATATTTTAAAAAAGAACTTGTTGGCCGCGGGGCATGTTTCGGCGATTACGATAACGACGGGGATATTGATGCCTACATCATGAACCTGAATGATAAAGGAGTGTTGCTGAGAAATAATAAAGGAAATGAAAATAACTGGCTGGAGTTGCACCTTATAGGTGATAAAAGTAACAAAGACGGTATTGGCGCCAGGATTAAAATAACAGTAGGTGATAAAATTCAGGCAGCACAGAAAAAAAGTACAACCGGCTATCTTTCACAGAATGATCCTCGATTGCATTTTGGTCTTGGATCGAAAGAAAAGGCTGATAAAATCGAAATTATCTGGCCTTCGGGGATTATTCAACATTTAGAAAATGTTCAGGCCAACCAGATACTTACCGTGAAAGAATCTTCTCAAAAATAACAGCATGAAACAAATATCCAGATTACAATATAGTATAGTTTTTATTTTTCTTTCCTTCCTGGCTATATCCTGTGGTAATAAAATACCGGAAGGTTTGGTTATACTGACGGAAATTTCATCTGATTCTCCCGACAACATTGTAATGGATAATTTTCCCCGGCCACGCATCGTGGCATTTAATTTAACAAAATCCGATAAACCGGTTAAAGAGCTTACTGCAGATTTTTATGGAGCCCAATCCCCGGAAATTTCATACGACGGGAGAAAAATGCTTTTTTGCGCACAAAAAAATAAAGAAGACCTTTGGCAGATATGGGAAATGGATCTTATTTCTCTTGAATATAAACAAATTACATCGGGCAAGGAAAATTGTTCAAATCCGGCCTATTTGCCCGGAGGTAAATGTGTATTTAGTAAACGGCCCGAAAATATAGTAACAGGAAATGAAAAGGCGCTTTATGTCTGCAACCTGGATGGATCCGGAATGCAACAGATAACTTTTCATCCGCATACCGATCTTTCATCAACTGTGTTAAAAGACGGACGAATTGTTACAGTCAGCACACAATTATACCCCGAACCCGCGAAACCTATATTAATGGTCATGCGTCCTGATGGTACAAAAGCAGAGTTGTTTTATGACCTCCCTGAAAACAGCAAATTTATTAGCCGGGCATGGGAAACTCCGGAAGGAATGGTTTTTTTTACAGAAACCTGTGAAAGAGATGCAAACAAAGGAAATATAATCGCCGTAAATCAAAACAGGCCATTGTTTACCAGGATGAATTTATCTCCGGACACTGAAGGAAGTTTTCGTTATATTTTTCCCTTGCCATCCGGTCAATGCCTCGTTTCTTACCGAACATCTGAAAAGGATAACTATGGACTATATGAATTTGATCCGGAAACAAAAAAAATAAAGGAAAAAGTTTACAGTACCCCGGATTATCATATTGTTGAAGCCGTGGTAGCAGTCCCTCGAGAGCGGCCAAGAAACCTCCCCAGTGAAGTGGATGAATCGAAAAAAACCGGATTGTATTTTTGCCAGGATATAAATTTAACGAACACATCATCTAAAAATAATGAGAGTAAAAAAACAAACAGAATCCGTTTGACAGGCATACATGGCTCATTGGGTAAAGCTACTGTTGAAAACGACGGCTCGTTTCATCTTCAGGTAATTGCCAATACTCCTTTCCGCATTCAAACCATTAATGATACCGGGGAAATTGTAAATGGGCCCTCTGCATGGCTATGGATCAGGCCGAACGAACGGCGGGGTTGCGTGGGTTGTCATCAGGATCCGGAATTAGCTCCTGATAACAGGCTTACCTTATCTGCCCAAAAGGCTCCGGTTTTAATTCCTTCTTTAGAAACTTTGGATGATGAAGAACATATAGTAGAATAAAATGAAAAAATACTATTTAATAATTCCTATTATCGGAATCCTATATCTGGCGGGTCATTTAATTTCAAAACCTGCAAAAAAATGGGCCAGGGCACATGTAAATTATATTACCGAAGTGGATGATCATCCGCTAAATTGTCTGAATTGCCATTTGTATGAAAAAGAAGAAGGCCCGATTTATAAAATCTTAAACAGGCAGTACATTTCACCATTGAACCTTACCTTATCCAAAGAGGGTAATAAAATGTACGTGGTGGGCCAGGAAGGTAATGTTTTACTTGAGGTGGATGTGACTTCAGGGAAAGTAATCCATAAAATAAAAGTCGGAGAACATCCCCACAGTGTGGTGCTTAATAGCAACAACACTCTTGCTTATGTCAGTAACCAATGGTCTGATTATATTTCAGTTATTGATCTGGGAACCTCAAAAGAAATAGATTCTCTAAAAACCGGAAATGGCCCGGCCGGTCTTGCCATAAGTAATGATAATAACTACCTGTATGTGGTAAATTCGTTTTCATCTGATATCTCAGTTCTTGATTTAAATTTAAAAAAAGAAAAGAAACGACTGGCTGCCGGAAATAATCCAACTTGTGCAAAAATCTCTCCCGATGGCAATAATGTATTTGTTACCAGCAGACGCACGCTCCCAATGCCCTATAATACACCTCCAATGACGGAGTTAACCGTATTAAATACTAACTCGCAATATGTTACAGACAGGATAATATTTGAAAAAGCCTATGTAATGGAAAATGTGGCCTTCACTCCTTCAGGCGATCTGGCAATTGCCACATTGATTCGTCCTAAAAATTTAATTCCTTCAATACAGGTTGAAAAAGGCTGGATGATGAATCATGGCATTGGAATTATTGAACGGAAAGAAGGCGGCAGAATTTTTCAATTTCTGCTTGATGAGCCGAATGCATATTATTCCGATCCCTTTGATATTGCTATTACTCCGGACGGAAAAAAAGCCTTTATTTCAAATGCCGGGGTAAATGTAATTTCCGTAATAGATATTGATTCCTTACGGGATTTTATAGCCAATACTTCTGAAGATAGCCTGAAAATGTATGCCAACCATCTTGGTATAAGTTCAAAATATGTGATTACACGAATTGCAACAGGGGCTAATCCAAAAGGTCTTTCACTTTCACCAGATGGAAAACTGCTGTATGTTGCAGAACGGCTTGAAGACCGGATAGCTATCATTAATACGGATAATTTAGAGGTTTCGGGACATATTGATCTTAAAGGTCCTTCCAAAATTACCATGTCGCGTCGCGGACGCAGGCTGTTTAATAACGCCGGCCGAACATTTGAAAACCAGTATTCATGTTATACCTGCCATCCCGACGCTCATGAAGACGGCCTGGTATACAATATGGCTGCGATTGGCCGCAACATTACCAATGTGCAAACCCTGAGAGATATTGGAGACACTCCGCCTTTTAAATGGAACGGGAAAAACCAGAGCATACACAAACAGGATGGCATGCGTTTTTCAAAATACCTCACAAGAACGGAATCATTTAATTATGATGATCTGGATGCATTGGTCTGTTATATCAGAACCGGTATAAAAGATATTCCAAACCTTATGTACAATCCGGATGAAAATCTGACTCCTGCACAGCAAAGGGGAAAAGCAATATTCTATCGTACACACGATAATTTTGGTAATGAAATTCCGGCAAGTAACCGTTGTTATACCTGCCATCCCCCGCCCTATTTCACAAATTTACAAATGGCAGATGTTGGCACACTGGCTGCAACAGACGATTCCATGCTGTTTGATACTCCTCAGTTAAATAACATATTTGCTTCTTCACCCTATTTACACGATGGTAGTGCTCCTACTCTTGAGGAAATATGGACAAAATTTAATCCTGAAGATAAACATGGTGTTGCCAACGATATGTTAAAAGACCAGCTAAATGATCTTGTGGAATATTTAAAATCTATACGAGAAGCAGATTATTATGTGGAAAATCCCGAAACTGCTTCAGATTCTTTACTATCTTATCATTAAATGAATTATGAAAACAACTAACCTGAAACATCTGTTAATTACCGCGCTTGTATTTGTTTTCTTTTGGGCTGCGGATTTTGAAATCTTCTGCCAGGGCACCGGGGGCAGCTTTAAACCTGCCCCTGTACCAACCTATGGAAACTGGAAAAGTTATTCGAAAAAGAACGGACTTCCGGCTGATAAGGCTTATTGTGTTCGTATTGATGGAAACAGGGTATGGGTTGGAACCAGCGCCGGACTTGCATTATTCGAAAATGGAACATGGAAGACCTATACAGTGGATGACGGCCTCGCCCATAATCATGTAATTTCTATTGATGTAAGCGAACTTTCCGGAGACCTGTGGATTGGGACCATGGGAGGTGTCAGCCAGCTTTCCGCGGGTAAATTTGTAACCTATACGCAGTTTAATAGTGGTTTGGCAAACGATGTAATTTACTCCATTGTGTGCGATGGTAAAGATATATGGGCTGCTACCGGTGGAGGTGCGAGCCATTATGATACCTATACAAGAGAATGGGAAATTTACACAGAAAGAAACGCACCCATGCACGAACCATGGACGTATGGCGTATGTGCCAGTGAAGAAAAAGTATATATTGCTGCCTGGGGTGGCGGTGTGATTGAACAGGATAAAAAGACCAAACGATTCAGGGATCACGTGGACCCGGACGGTGAAATGGAAATTGACTTATTCCCCGATGATGGTGTGGTGCATGATATTACCACAGCAGTATCGTATGCTGATGATATATTATGGGTTGCAACCTATTTTGGATTAAGCCGATACGATGGTACGAGGTGGAAAGGTTTTTTTGATCACGATAGCGGCCTGGCCAGTAATTTTATAAACAACCTTAGAGCCATTGGCCCGGTAGTATTTTTATGCACCGACAAGGGGCTCAGTAGTTTTAATGGTGAAAGCTGGGTTACCTATAAAAAAGATGAGAATGGTACATCAGGAAAAGTTATTTATCGTAAGGGTGATGATATAACTGAAAATACCGCTCCGACTGCTATTGCACATAATTTTGTAATTGGTGTAGATGTAAAAGGTGATGATATATGGGTAGCTACATCAAAAGGAGTATCTCACGGAACTAAAATAAAATAATAATAATAGGCTATTCATTCAATCCAATAAATAATATGAAAACCAGGTTGTTTATATTATCGGCATTTAGCTTGGTCCTTATACTTTTCCCGGAAACCTACGGGCAGGATCAAAAACAAAACTATGGCAGAACGCCTGATGAAATGGTTCCTTTCGGACGATTTCAAAAAGCCTATGTAAATTTCTTTGATACTCCGCAGGAATTTACTGGCGCCGGTCGTGAAAAACCTGCACCCACAAATTTAAAAACGATAAAAATAGGAGTTCTCGGACCTTTTGAAGGTTCCCCTTTAGTACCTCAGGGCAGACAAATGTTGCAGGGTACCATGCTGGCATTGGAAGAAGCAAACAAAAAAGGCGGATACCATGGTATTCCTTTTGAAATATTAGTGCATAATGATGTGGGATTATGGGGCGCTGCTGCAAATGAAGTGGTAAAAATGAATGATGCAGGCGCCTGGGCTTTCTTAGGGACTATTGATGATATCAATTCACATGTGGCTCTGAGGGTCGCTTTGAAACTTGAAATTCCTATGATAAACACAAGTGATCCGGATCCTACATTTACTGAAACCCGTATCCCATGGATGATTCGGTGTATGAGTGATGACCGGCAGAGTTGTTATGCCCTGGTAAACTATGTTTATGAACAGAAAGGGTATAAACGTGTTGCCGTAATCCGGGCTAATAACAGGTACGGACGTGTAGGCACAGCCGAGTTTAAAGACGGCGCCGAACGTATAGGGCATCCCACAATTCTGGAAGTGCGATTTGATGATGGTGAAACGAATTTTAAAACACAACTGGAACGAATAAAAACCTTATCCCCTGATGCGGTATTGATTTGGGGTAATGCCACAGAATCAGCGTTAATTTTAAACCAGATGCGTGAAATGGGTATGAACCAACCTGCATTTGCAAGCGACCGTGTAGTATCTCCCGAATTTTTAAGGATTGCCGGGAAAAATGCTGAAGGGATTATTACTACCTGTCAGTATAATCCGGATGCGGATATTCCGGAGCTAAAGGCATTTCAACAAAATTACCGGAAAAGGTTTAACCAGGAACCTGATGTATTTGCAGCACATGCATACGATGGAATGAATATTACCATTGAAGCTATAAAAAAAGCAGGTTTAAACCGTGCCCTAATTAGGGATGTATTAACCGATATGAAAACTTTCCAGGGATACCAGGGGATCACCGGAAAAATTATTTTTGATGCATCCTGGAATGACATTGGGGATATCTGGCAGGCAGAAGTGAAAAACGGTAAATTTGTGTTTTTCCCCACAGCTTTTAAATAATCCGGCTCAAAATCATTCTGATATTTTACTGGCAAATATGTTTTAATATTAAAGGAATCCCTCAATATTTTTACAACATGATGTTCCGAAAGAAGAATTATGCCCGGATGGCTGTCGGAGCAAAATATTTTACAATATCAGGAATTGTAAGAGTATTGAGCTTTACTAGCTTAATTGTATTCGCTGCATGTCAAAATATATCTTCGAAAACGGAAAAACAAACTATAAAAGCAAATACGGTTAATAAAGATTCATCTAAAATAAAAATACCGGTAAATATATCGGATAAAAAAGTAACATCAGTTGTCGCTGAACATGATTTCTGTACAGAAACCACTAATATTGGATTAATGCTCAGCACCAGGGAATCGAAAAGTGAGTTAGCCCTGGCTGCCCTTCATGGAGCAAAACTTGCCATAAACCATGCTAATTCCGTAGGTGGATTTAATCAAAAAGATTTTAAACTATTGGTACGTTATTGCGACGGGCCATGGGGTGCCGCTGCTAAAGAAGTAGTAAGTCTGATTACTGAATATAATGTTACGGCTATTCTTGCATCGCTGGATGGGCGAAATGCTCATTTAATCGAACAGGTAGCTACAAAAGCAAAAGTGATGATGGTATCATCGCGGGCTACCGATCCCACCCTTTCACAGGCTTTTGTTCCCTGGTATTTCCGATGCGTGCCAGACGATAATCAGCAGGCAAAAGTACTTGCCGATGAAATAATAAATAAAAGAAAACCCAGTAAATTTATAATTGTATCAGACAACGGGTATGATGGCAAACTGGCTGCCGGTTGTTTTGTAAAACAATTAAAAAAAATAGAATCTCCTGTTCCGCAACAATTGTTTTATGATCTGCTGAAGCCTGATTTTAACAATTTGCTTAATCAAATTCAGGCATCGGGAATACAAAACATAATACTGTTTGGAGGACCTGAAAATTCACTTCGGTTAATTAAAAAATTGTCAGAAACTGAAATGGATTATACCCTGTATGGCCCGATTTCTGTTTTAGGTGAAAGCGCCACCCTGAAGGAATTCTGGAAATACGCTGAAAAAGGAGTATTTATTTCTGCAGATTTTTGGTTTACAACAAAAGGGATGGAATTTCAAAATGATTTTCTGGAGCAGTTTGGATATCTGCCGGGTCCGGTGGCAGCTTATGCTTATGATGGAATGAATGTAATAATTGAAGCTATCAGAAAGGGAGGTACCGATAGAGAAAATATAATACAATCCATGAAATCACTTCAATACAATGGAGCAACCGGATCAATAGAGTTTGAAAGGTATGGCAATAGAAAAGGAATACCTGATTTACTGGAAATCAGAAATGGTAAGCCTGTTGAAGCTAAATGAAAAAAGTAAACCTGGTTTTTTGAATAAAATCACAAAACTCAATAATCAAATATCAAATAAATATCAATGACCAATTTTCAATATCAAAAGCAGCTTTTAGTTTGAAGCAGATTTGGAATTTTAAAATTGGATATTATTGGTGTTTTGTAGTTTGAAGTTTTCATTATTCTAAAAATACTTCAGCCATACATCGAAGTACTTAAAGTTCATGAAGTTTGGATTTCATAAATTTTGGCTAAATTTTTAACTTTAGACACTCTAGGCACTTTAGGCACTTAAATTCGCTTAGAAACGGAAAAACGATGAAAAAATATAATATGCAGGAAAATAAAATACTGAATATTACCCGGTTTCGATCAATTAATTGTAATTATTAAGCTCTATTTCCTCAGGATTTTAATAATATTGTATTCTCTTTCTATTAAAAGCAATCGTAAACAGCCATGAAGACCTTATATTCTTATCTTTTAATCGGTATTTTTTCTCTCTTTTTGATAAACTGTACCAATAACGAAGAAAAACAAAAGAAAAAATCACTCGAACTGATTTCAGCCCGCACAGTTGGACTCGCCTACCTTGAAGAAAACAAACTTGACGAAGCGGAGCAGGAATTCCTTAAATTTATTAAACTCGCCCCAAAAGAAAAATTAGGATATGCCAATTTAGGGCTGGTGTATTTGAGGATGGGAAAATATAAGGAAGCGGAAAAAATCTTAAAAAAAGCCATAAAAATTGATCCTGAAGATCCGGATGTACGGTTAATAATTGCCACTGTATATGAAATGGCCGATGACAAAGAAAAGGCCATCGAACAACTAAAAGAATCCCTGAAATACTCTCCCACACATATTAAAACCCTGTATAATCTTTCTGAGTTATTTTCAAACCAAACAGATACCTCATACCAGAAACAACGGGAATTTTATTTACTTAAAATCGTTGAGAACGATCCGGCAAACCTGGTTCCGCGTTTAAGCCTCACCGAAATTTTTATCCGGAACGGTAAAGCCGAACCTGCTTTGGAACAACTGGAAGAGATTGTAAAACTTTTTCCTGAATTTCCAAGAGAGGCAGAAGAGTATTATGATAGATGCCTGGATATACTGCAACAAGGAGATTATGAAAAAGCAATCACACCCTTTATAATATTTCATAATTATCTGAAAGTTACGTCCCCATATCAGGCAGGCATAATGGATCTTAAAGGCCCCGGGGGTTCTCTCATCGGGTTCCCTGTAATTACCTTTGATCAGCAGGTACTTTCAGATGAAAACAAACCGGTATCCATACTTGAAAATATGAGCTTTACAGATATCACAGCCTCTGCAGGCCTGGATGTTATAAATCAAATCAGTGAAAATACAACACCGGGATTAACTCACGTTTCGGTAAATGATTATGACAGCGACGGGGATATTGACCTGTATGCAGGAACCTTTGATGTGAAATCGTCAACCTACAGGCATTACCTGTTTACCAGCGATATGGGAAAGTTCTTCGATGTGGCAAAAGATGCCGGAATAAGGCATTCAGGTAACGAACTCGGGTCAAAATTTGACGATTATGACAATGATGGCTATCCCGATTTATTTATTATCACCGAAGGAAATAATATTCTTTACAGGAACAACGGAAAAGGAGAATTTGAGGATGTTTCCCGCAAAGCAAACTTAGATATCCAAACCGGAGGAAATAAAGCCCTGTTTTTTGATATTGATCATGACGGCGACCTGGATTTATTTTTACCTAAAGCAGGACCAAATGTACTTTTCCGCAATAACGGAGATGGAACCTTCGGGGAACAGGCCGGAAAAATGTTTATAGACGGAGGGAATACCATTAGCCGTGATGCCGCATTTGGCGATTTTGACGAAGACGGCGATATTGACCTGTTTGTGATTAACCAGGATGCGAAAAATGCACTCTATTTTAATCAGCGGCAGGACCAGTTTAAAAATAGTATTGAAGAATCGGGACTGGAAAATAATACTCACTCAAGTGCCGTGGCTGTGGGTGACTATAATAACGATGGATTCCTCGATTTTTTTATCGGCACTTCAGAGGGGGGGAACCAAAAGTTATATATTAATGCCGGTGAAGGAAAATTTACAAAGGATGAAAAGTCGGGTGAGATTTTTAAGGAATTAAAAAATGTTAGCGTTTATGATGCTGAATTTATCGATTTTGATAACGATGGGGCCCTTGATCTTTTGGTGGTAGGAGAATCGTCTGAAAAAGACGGAAACGGGGTGTTTTTATTTCATAATAACGGTATTGATAATTACGACGATGTTTCTTACTTATTACCTGAAGATTTAAAATCGGGCCGGCAAATCACCACCTTCGATTATAATGTAGACGGTGATGTGGATATACTGATTGCAGGTTTTAACGGAACAGTGCGCCTCCTCCGGAATGATGGCGGCAACCTGAACCATTTTGTGAAAATAAAACTGGTGGGATTACGCACCGGCAGCGCTAAAAACAATTATTACGGAATTGGCGCCAAGGTTGAAATGCGCTCGGGAGACCTTTACCAAACCAAGGTGGTTACCGATCCGAATGTGATCTTCGGGCTGGGTAGTCGACAGAAATCGGATATTATACGGATTACCTGGACCAACGGGGTGCCCCAGAATATCTTTTTCCCGGGATCCGACCAGTCGATTATCGAAGCCCAGGTTTTAAAAGGTTCGTGCCCGTTTTTGTATACCTGGAACGGAAGTGAATATGTACTGGCCAAGGACATACTATGGAGAAGCGCTCTGGGAATGCCCTTAGGAATTATGGGGGGAACTACTACCTATGGATTTCCCGAAGCATCGGATGATTATTATAAAATTCCCGGAGAATTGTTGCAGCCAAAAGACGGAAAGTATTCCCTGAAGGTAACGGCTGAATTATGGGAAACTATTTATATGGACAAAATAAGGCTTATTGCCGTAGACCATCCCGATTCGGTGGATGTTTACGTGGACGAACGTTTTTCTCCCCCACCCTTTCCCTATTTTGATGTATATGTTACCGGTAAAAAATATTTTCCGGTTTCTGCAACCGATGATAAAGGTAACGATCTGCTCCCGTACATCATTGAAAAAGATGATAACTACATCTCTAATTTTAAGCTTGGAAAATACCAGGGCATTACCGTACCCAAAGACCTGATCCTGGATCTGGGCAAGGTGAAACCCGCAGATAATCTTTACCTCTTTCTAAACGGCTGGGTATTCCCCACGGATGCCAGCATAAATTTTGCACTTTCGCAATCTTCGGAATTAAAATCTGAAATGCCGGTAATACAGGTAGTGAACAAAAACGGGGAATGGGAAACAGTGATCCGGGACCTGAGTTTCCCTATGGGAAAAAATAAAACCATAGTGGTGAAGCTGGGCAACAAATTCCTGTCGGCTGACCGGTGCATCCGCATACGCACAAATATGCAAATTTATTGGGATTTGATTTTTTATGCATATACCGATATCAATAAACATTTGCTTACCAACGAATTGAAACCCGAAACAGCCGATCTTCAATACCGGGGTTTCTCAGCCGAATTCAGAAAAGGAGGAAGATACGGTCCGCATTGGTTTGACTACACTAAGGTTTCAGAAGATAAAAAATGGCGCGACCTCACCGGTATGTATACCCGCTTTGGCGATGTATTACCCCTGCTCGATAAACCCGACAGCAAATACGTTATAATGAACGCCGGTGACGAAATATCCCTGGAATTCAGCACAGATAAATTACCTGTATTAAAAGATGGCTGGAAACGAGACTTTATGATCTATAACGTAGGCTGGGTAAAAGACGGTGATTTAAATACAGCCACCGGCCAGACGGTGGAACCCCTGCCCTTCCATGGCATGAGCTGTTACCCTTATGGCCCCGACGAATCTTATCCAAATGACACTGAACACCAGGAATATTTGAGGGAATACAATACCCGGGAAGTTACTAATGCGGAACTGATAAATGCATTAAAAAAGTAAAAGTCTTAAATACTATTTTTTTACCGTCATCATGAGGAATTATTAGGCAGCAAAAAAGTTGGCCTGTAATTTCGAAATGATCCCAATGTAAAAGCCTTTGTTTTGTTATACTTATTTGGTAGCAGGAGATTCTTTCATCCCGATTTAATATCAGCATGGGCAATGAAGGTAAATTAGGACAAATTCAGGAGCACAAGGCACAAGTGTTGAGCTATCTGTGGGGGCACGCGTTAAATTTTCGGTAAACAGGACGTTTTCGGTTTAAACAAAACGCGCGCCAGTGAAACTGTACAAGGTATTATACGTCATCATGAGGAATTAATGATAGGCAAAAGGGCTGGCAAATAATTCCGAAATGATCTCAAAGTGAAAGCCTTTGTTTTGTTATACTCATTTGATAGCAAGAGATTGTTACATCCCGATATTTTCATCAGGATTCCCAATTTCGGCATAATAGGGCAAATTTAGGAGCACAAAACAACAGCCGGTATTATTTGCAGGCGCACGTTAAATTTTTAGTAAACAGAATTTTTCCGATTTGAACAAAACGTACCATTTAAACCCTACAATATTATCTGAATTTAAATTAAAATTACACTAAAATAAATGAAAATAGTTGTTCTTTATCCGTATTTAGGGCTTACATTTGAAAGGGGATTTATTCTTTTTTAGTATTTTGGATTTCCATTCTTATCGGTAAATCGTTCCTAAATAAGGAGGTATTCATTGTGAGAAATAACTACCTGGGAATTGATATTGGTTCGGTTGCTATTGCTTTGGCACTGCTTGATGAACACAACCGGATTCTTCAGACTGCTTATACTTTTCATAAGGGGCAGATCACAGAAAATTTGTTGAAGCTTCTCAGCGGTATTGAACTAAAAAAACTTAAAGCGATCGGATATACTGCTTCTTCCCCTTCCATTTTTCGCCATGGAAAATCTGTTGACACAAGGATTGCCTTTATAACATCATCCAAATATTTTCACCCTGAGGTACAGTCTCTATTAATTATAGGCGCCGAGAAATTCGGTCTTATCACCTTTGATACGTCCGGTGAATACCTGAACTACAAATCCAACACCGCCTGCGCTGCCGGAACCGGGAATTTCCTCGATCAGCAGGCCGAGCGGCTTAATCTGCGCGATATTCAGGAATTTACTAAACTGGCATATGAGAATACGGGAAGCTTCCCTAAAATAGCATCCCGTTGCGCCGTATTTGCCAAAACCGATCTTATTCATGCCCAGCAGGAAGGGTATTCGCTCAGCGAAATATGTGACGGTTTATCCTATGGCCTGGCAAAAAATATTGTCGATACTGTTTTTCAGAACCCTGCTTTTTCAAATGTTGTTGCTGCGGGCGGTGTGGCATTAAATAATGCAGTTATCGGCCATATAGAAGAACTGATACAACTCCGTATTGCAGTTGATAAATATGCACATGTATATGGCGCCATAGGGGCAGCCATAAATTGTAAGGAAGAAAAATCTGAGATAAAAAGTAATTTAAACCGCATTGAAGATATAATACAATCCGAAAAAAAAGATAAAAAATATTTTTATCCTCCGTTGCAACTAAAGTTGTCTGAATATCCCGATTTCGAAAAACATAAAAAATACGAATTCCATTCTGTTTGTTTTCCCGGAAAAAAAGCGGTTGAAGTAGATGTTTATTCATCTATTGTAGCCAAGAGTCCTGTAAAGGTTTTTCTTGGTATTGATATCGGCTCAACCAGCACCAAAGCCGTTTTAATCGACAAAAAAAAGGAAGTTATAGCCGGTTTTTATACACGCACTTCGGGACAACCGTTATTAGCCGTGCAAATAATTTTTGAAGCCATAAGCGATTTTGCAAATACACAAAAGCTTCAGTTCATCATTTCAGGAGCCGGCACTACCGGATCGGGAAGAAAATTTACAGGAAAGATTATCGGTGCAGATATTATCCCTGATGAAATAACGGCCCATGCCCGGGCTGCCTACGAATTAGACCCGGAGACAGATACCATAATTGAAATTGGAGGCCAGGACTCCAAATTCACCACCCTGCGAAATGGTATGGTAACTTTTTCGGTGATGAATAATGTATGTGCTGCCGGAACCGGAAGTTTTATTGAAGAACAGGCCAAAAAACTCGGTTGTTTGTTGTCTGAATATTCATCACGGGCTGAAAGGGTCCAGGCTCCCATGGCAAGCGACCGGTGTACTGTATTTATGGAACGGGACCTAAACCATTATCTTATGGCCGGCTATTCATCGGATGAAATACTGGCAGCTGTTTTACATTCCACCCGTGAGAACTATTTCACAAAAGTAGCGATTAAAGGCTTTATAGGAAAGAAGATCTTTTTTCAGGGCGCTACAGCAAAAAACAAAGCGCTTGTAGCGGCATTTGAACAAAAACTGAACAAACCTATCATGGTTTCCCGGTATTGTCATTTAACCGGCGCTCTGGGGGTAGCGCTTGAATTATACGATAAACCATTTAAAACAACCACATTTAAGGGTCTTGATCTTTATAAAAAAAATATACCTGTACGGTCTGAAGTTTGTGAAATCTGCACCAATCATTGTAAACTTAAAATCGCTGAAATCGATAATCAAATTGAAGCCTATGGATTTTTATGCGGCAGGGATTATCACCTGAATAAATATGTGAGAAACAAATCCATTCATTTTCAATTGATCCGTAAACGGAAAGAGTTGTTCCGGTTTAAAGCCAAAGCCGACAATGTAAACCTTACCATTGGTATTCCTGCCGGTTTGCACCTGTATGAAGAAATACTATTCTGGCGTAAATTTTTCGATTTTCTTAATATCCGAACCGTTACAAGTGAGGAATATAATAATGCTGTAAAAGACGGAAAGAATTTATGCGGAGCAGAATTTTGTGCGCCGATTGCAGCCATGCACGGGCATGTGAATTATCTCAGGAATAAGGCCGATTATATTTTTCTGCCGGTTTACCTTAAGGAAACACAGGAAGCTCAAAAAAACAAACAATATTGCTATTATACGCAGTTTGTTTCATCGGTTATATCAGTGCAGAAAAATTTTACATCCCGCGAAAAATTGCTGACCCCGTTGTTAAAATCTTCCCAGGGTGAGCTTTCTATCCGGCTCGAATTATACCGGATGCTTAAGGCAATTGGTATAAACGATATCGGTTTTTTCACGCTCAGCCTTGCTTATGAAAAGGCAAAAAAACAGTTTCAATTGGCGAATAAAAAATGGAAGGCCCTTTACGCGAAGGAAACAAAAGTGATGGAAGATATCCATATTATGTTGCTTGGCCGGCCTTATACTATTTTGTCTTCGGCTATGAATAATTATATTCCCGAGATTATCGAAAAAATGGGGATAAAAACCTTTTTTATGGATATGCTGGACAATAATCAAACCGAGATATCAAAAGCCGATGAACTCGTAAAAACCATACAATGGAAATTTGCCTCAAAAATTCTGCATGCAGCCGAAATAGTTGCAAAAACAGATAATTGTTATCCGGTGCTGGTTACGTCTTTTAAATGCACACCCGACTCTTTTGTTATTGAATATTTTAAAGATATTCTTGATGCTCATCAGAAGCCTTATCTTATCCTACAACTCGATGAACATGATTCATCTGTAGGTTATGAGACAAGAATTGAAGCCGGTATCAGGGCATTCCGGAATCACCGGGAAAGAAAAAAAACAGATATTGAAAAAAAACTGCCTGGAAAAGAAGAAAAAATAAAGACTTCACAAGCAGAAGGCAAATCACCTGCCAACCTGGTTTGGCAAAATCAAATCAAAAAACTTGTCCACGAAGCTTCCGGTATTCTCCGTGCTCATGCAATAGACTTTAAACTTTTCAGCCGGATAATTCAACAGATTGAAGTCCAGGAAAAAGATATGTCACACTCTATTTTCACTGGTGCAAAAAATGTAAAAAATAAAACATTATTGTTACCGGCATGGGATCCTTATACAGGACCTTTATTGGAGGCAGTATTGTTAAATAGTAATATTAATGTTCGTTTGGTAGACAGTTCAGATGAATCGACTCAGTTAAGTCTGAGTTCGAATACAGGTCAGTGTTTGCCCTTAAATATTATTGTTCAGAATGCTATTGACTACATCAAAGAAAACCATCTGAATCCCCGGGATACAGCGCTCTGGATGATGAAGTCCGATCTTTCATGTAACCTGAGTATGTTCCCTTATTATATGAAAAAGTTGCTGAACAACTATGGTAAAGGTATGGAGCAGGTTTCTGTGTATATGGGGGATGTTATATTCTATGATTTTTCATTAGCTACGGCCATAAATGCTTATCTGGCGTATATGTTCGGCGGTTATATCCGAAAGATCGGCTGTAGCATCCGGCCTTATGAAATACACAAAGGAAGCACCGACATCAAGATACGGCAGGCATTATCCATGTTAACTGATGCCTTTAGGCAGGGTAAACCCAAAGAACCTGTTCTGGAAAAAATTATAGAGAATTTCGAATCCATAAAAACGGAGAAGTATCTGCGACCCAAAGTAGCCATATTTGGTGATCTGTATGTTCGTGATAACGACCAGATGAATCAGGATCTGATAAAAACAGTAGAAAAAAATGGAGGCGAAGTGATCACAACGCCTTACAGCGAATATATAAAAATTATTGCCGATCCTTTGACTGAAAGAAGTTTTAAAGAAGGCCATTATATGAAGTATGTTAAAAATAAGTTTCTGAAATCACTGATTCCCCTGGTAGAAGACAACTATACAAAATATTTTCACCGTTATAATGGAGCGATAAAAGCTATCACTTCGAGGGAAACAGACGACTGGCTGAATCAGTTTGGATTGAACATTTTGCATCGGGGCGAGTCACTGGAGAATATTCTGAAAATTCACAGGCTTATTACGCAACATCCCGATCTGGACCTGTTTATACAGACAAATCCCTCGTATTGTTGTCCCTCACTGGTAACTGAAGCCATGACCTCAAAAATTGAGGAATTGACCGGAGTGCCCGTGGTAACCATAGAATACGACGGAACTACAGGGATAAAAAATGAAGACATTATTCCTTACTTAAAATACAGGAAGAAAAAACCAACAATAACCACGATTTAGTGCCTCGCTTATGGTATGCTTAATTTCTGATTTTTTATCCTTACCGAAAGGCTTGAATAATTATAGTTACATTCAATTCTGAATATTTTTTTGAATAAAATTGATTTTCTATATTGCAATGAATATCGAACCTAACTAAAACTATGGGAAAACTATTAGGCATTGAAAAAGTATTGATCATAGGATCAGGACCGATTATTATCGGACAAGCCTGCGAATTTGATTACTCAGGGACACAGGCTTGTAAGGCCCTTCGTTCGCTTGGTTATAAAATTGTACTCGTAAATTCTAATCCGGCCACAATAATGACCGATCCTGAAATAGCAGATGCTACATATATAGAACCATTAAATGAATATGCGCTTACTGAAATCATTAAAAAAGAACGACCGGATGCACTTCTCCCGAATTTAGGAGGACAGACAGGTTTGAACCTTTCTTCATTACTGGCAAAAAAGGGTATTCTGGAAAAATATAATGTGAAAGTTATTGGTGTAAACATTGATGCCATAGAACGTGGTGAAGACCGCATTGCATTTAAGGAAACCATGAACCGCCTGGGTATAGAAATGCCTAAAAGCACAGCAGTAAATACAGTTGAAGATGCCGAAAAAATTGCGGACCAACTTGGATATCCCGTAGTAATAAGACCGGCATATACAATGGGGGGCACTGGCGGCGGAATTGTATATAATGTGGAAGAATTGAGAACAGTGGCTTCTCGGGGCCTGTCTGCCAGTATTGTTAACCAGGTTTTAGTGGAAGAATCGGTAATTGGATGGGAAGAACTAGAACTTGAAGTTGTAAGGGATTCCAAGAACCAGATGATCACCGTATGTTTTATTGAAAATGTAGATGCCATGGGTGTTCACACAGGTGATTCATTTTGTACTGCCCCAATGCTGACGATTACTCCTGAACTCCAGAAACGACTGCAGAAATATTCTTATGATATTGTGGAAGCCATTGAAGTTATTGGCGGTACTAATGTGCAATTTGCCCATGATCCTAAAACAGACAGGGTTGTTGTAATCGAGATCAATCCGCGTACTTCACGTTCATCAGCACTGGCTTCCAAGGCTACAGGATTTCCTATTGCCCTGGTATCATCACTTCTTGCAGGTGGTCTGACAATGGATGAAATTCCTTACTGGCGGGATGGAACTCTTGAAAAATATACACCATCAGGAGATTATGTAGTTGTAAAATTTGCACGTTGGGCCTTTGAAAAATTTGATGGCCTTGAAGATAAACTCGGTACACAGATGCAGGCTGTAGGTGAAGTAATGAGTATTGGGAAAACCTATAAAGAAGCATTGCAAAAAGCGATACGTTCACTTGAAATAGGTAGGTACGGATTAGGATTTGCCAGAGATTTTAATAAAAAATCGCTGAACGAACTTATGGTTATGCTTAAGCATGCATCCAGCGAACGACAATTTATTATGTATGAAGCATTGAGAAAAGGAGCTGATATCAATAAACTTCATGAAATAACACATATAAAGGTTTGGTTTATAAAGCAAATGAAGGAACTCGTTGGACTTGAAGAAAAGATTTTATCTTATAAGGGGAGTATGTTACCGGATAAGCTTCTGATAGAAGCAAAAAAAGAGGGTTTTGCCGATAAATATTTATCTAAAATACTGAGAGTTCCGGAGAGGGAGATCAGGGAAAGACGTATTGCTCTGGGAATGGCTGAATCCTGGCAAGCAGTACCTGTAAGTGGTGTTGAAGATGCCGCCTATTATTACTCAACATACAATGGTCCCAATGAAGTAAAAGTAAGTAATCATAAAAAAATTATGGTATTGGGAGGCGGACCCAACAGGATAGGACAAGGTATAGAATTTGATTATTGTTGCGTTCATGCGGCATTTGCCATTCGCAAGGCCGGATATGAATCCATCATGATAAATTGTAATCCCGAAACAGTATCGACTGACTATGATACCTCAGACAAATTATATTTTGAGCCGCTAACAGTGGAAGATGTATTGAGTATTTACAATAAAGAAAAACCGGAAGGAATTATCGTTCAATTTGGAGGCCAGACCCCTTTGAATATCGCCAGTGAGCTGGCAGAAGCAGGTGTAAAAATACTGGGCACAACCCCTGAAACAATTGATTTAGCTGAAGACCGCGACAGGTTTCGCAAAATAATGGATAATCTTAGTATTCCCCAGCCTGAATCCGGAATGGCAAGTACGCTTGAAGAAGCGCTAATAATTGCCAATAAAATAGGATACCCGTTAATGGTTAGACCTTCATACGTTTTAGGCGGAAGGGCAATGAAAATTATTCTTGATGAAAATATGCTTAAACAATACGTTGCTGCTGCTGTTGATGTTTCGCCTGACAGGCCCCTGTTAATAGATAAATTTTTGGAAGATGCTATTGAGGCTGAAGCAGATGCCATTGCTGATGGAACAAGTGCCTTCGTTCCAACTGTAATGCAGCATATAGAATATGCCGGAATTCATTCGGGCGATTCGGCCTGCGTTATTCCTCCGGTTATTATTCCTGAAAAACACCAAAACACAATTCGGGAATATACAAAAAGAATTGCCACTGAATTAAATGTTATTGGTTTGATGAACATTCAATATGCCATTTATGAAGACACGGTTTATATTTTAGAGGCAAATCCAAGGGCATCACGAACAGTACCTTTGGTATCAAAAGTCTGCAATATTTCTATGGCATTGCTGGCTACACAAATATTACTGGGTAAAAAGCTTAGTGATTTTAACCTGAAAAATAATATTATAAAACATTTTGGGGTTAAAGAAGCTGTTTTTCCTTTTAATATGTTTCCGGATGTTGATCCGCTATTGGGCCCTGAAATGAGGTCTACCGGTGAGGTGCTCGGCCTGGCAGATTCTTACGGACTTGCATTTTTCAAATCTCAGGAAGCCACCCAAATTTCATTGCCTATTGAGGGAACCATATTAATTACAATCGCCGACAGGGACAAAGATAAAATAGTAGAGAGTGCCAAGAATTTCAGGGATATGCAATTTAAAATTCTTGCAACAGAAGGCACAAAACAGTTTCTTAATAAGTATGGAATAGAAGCTGTAAGCATTAAAAAAGTTCATGAAGGCAGACCAAATATTGTTGATGCCATTAAAAACGGAGAAATCAATATGGTAGTTAATACCCCGGCCGGAAAAATGAGTGAATACGATGATTCTTACATAAGAAAAAATGCTATAAAATATAAAATACCGTATATTACAACTACTTCTGCTGCCCTAGCTGCTACCTTGGGTATAAAAGAAAGAAGAAACGGAGAATATAAAGTCAGATCGTTACAGGATTATCACATAAGCATAAAGAATTAGAATCCGATATTATTGGAATTCGCAGCGAATGCTGCAGTGGTGCAAATTTGGGGGCACTGGGCCGGAGTTTTTTGCCATCTGGGCTAACTCTCAATATTTTATTACTTCCTAGCTGATTTAAGATATAATCGTTCTACTTTATCTCTGGCCCATGGTGTTTTTCTCAGGAATGTAAGACTTGACTTAATTGAAGGATCGCTGTTGAAGCAACGGATATTAATCTTTTTGCCTAATTCAGCCCAGCCGTACTTTGCTACCAGGTATTCCAGTATCTCTGCCAGCGTAATTCCATGCAATGGATTGTTCGGTTGGTCTGTGCTTATGTTTTTTCTTGTGTTTTTTATATCCATACGTTGGCTCAAAAATATACTATATTAATGGTTACTCAAAATGCACACATTAATTCTTCTTTTATTTCCGGAAATATTCCCTTTGATCAGATCAGTAACGGCATTAGAATCAAACCAATTCTAGCATATATCTTTGCTTCTGAAATATTCTATAGTTTCCATGTATTTTAGTAAATAGAAAGTCTAAGGACAGAATTAAACACACTTATCTAATAGCATAAAAACATGAGCTATGCTTAATCGGTATTTATGTAATTTTTGACCTTTATTACTACTAATACAAATAACCTGGGAGATAATATAATTTAACTTATAGCGTTCCCGATACTGTTGCAACTGCATAATTACCATAGCCAACCTCTGTTGCCGTATCCGTTTTCCAAAGTTCGCCGTTTCTGAAAATTTTAACGGTAATTGTAGTATATGAAAGCACGGATTCTGCATAAACAGTTACAGTCATACCCGATGTGTATTCCCGGGTTGAGGATGTATAAGGTGTTGATACCAAACCCTGGCTTGCCCCACCACTTGGCATAGTCATTGAAGCAATAACCTCAACTTGTCCTTCGGGAACAGGCCCGTCAGGTCTTGCATCATAAATTCCCTCAATAACATAGTAAACCTGTATTCCACTACCAATTTTATCATCATCTTTTGAACAGGAACAAAGAAAAATAAGACCTGTAGAGAAAAGAACCAGCAACAGCTTTGTAAATAGACTTTTCATAATTTTAATAATTAAATTGAAAATAATGCCAGGATTCCAGGTATCCTTTTTTGAAACGGATATGGATGAATCGTTGTAATCCAAATTTCTCTTTGATACGAAAATACATATCCAAATGTTGTATAAATTCTATTCATTTTAAGGAACTTAAGGTTAGATATCTTTAGCTATCCTTGAAATTTCTGAACCCCTTAAAAAGCAAGATATTTATTTTGAAATTTGCTGTTTTATCTTGAATAAAAATATATTGAAGAAATAAACCAAAACTTTTCTTACCGGGAATTGTTTGAATATTTCGGTACATTTGCACCTTCAAAATCAAAAGTAAATATGGATAAAATTAAGGAGCTGAGCGAAGCCCGGATCGGGCCTTTAATGCTCAAATACTTTATTCCATCTTTTATCGGGGTATTCGTAAATGCCTTGTACAATATTGTAGACCGGATTTTTATCGGACAGGGAGTAGGCGCTGAAGCACTATCAGGAGTATCGGTTATTTTCCCGATCATGCTCATCATGATGGCTTTTGGAATGCTTATCGGGATTGGCACCGGTGTTATGGTTTCAATTAATCTTGGGAAAAAAGATAAAAACCGCGCTGAGAAAACTCTTGGGAACAGCGTAATTTTGATATTGATTGTTTCAGCCCTGATTATGATTATCGGTTTTGCCCTGAAAAGAACAATCCTTGAATCTTTTGGCGCTACAGAAGAAATTATAGGGTATGCCAATGATTACTTAAATATAATTCTTTGGGGTGTTGTATTTCAGGTGGCAGGATTTTCGCTCAACAATGTGATACGTGCTGAAGGTAATGCTAAAATAGCCATGTACTCCATGATCATCAGTGCCGGAACCAATCTTATTCTCGATCCGATCTTTATTTTTGTTTTTGATATGGGTGTCAAAGGAGCAGCATACGCTACAGTTATTTCCATGTTTATTTTATTAATCTGGGTAGTACTTCATTTCCGAAGCCACAGGTCAGTAATAAAACTCAAAAAAGAATACATGAGCATAGATTTTTCGATAGTAAAAGACATTGTCGCTATCGGAATGGCCCCTTTTTCCATGCAAATTGCAAACAGTGTTGTACAAGGCTTATTAAATAAAAAACTTATTACTTATGGAGGTGATCTGGCTGCAGGCGCTATGGGGATTATTAATTCGGTAATAACTCTGGTTATTATGGCCATTGTAGCTGTAAATATGGCCTCTCAGCCCATTATTGGCTTTAACTTTGGCGCCAAAAATTCTGGAAGGGTAAAAGAAGCTTTACGGATCGCGTTGATTGCTGCAACCATTATTTCAACCAGTGCTGCATTTATTATAGAATTGATGCCTCATTTTATCATCCGGCTTTTTAACAACAGCAGTGATGTTCTTTACCAGATTACTCACCTCGGGTTAAGGACAGTAGTTATTGTATGGCCGGTAATCGGTTTCCAGGTGGTGGCAGGTAGCCTGTTTCAGTCGATAGGTAAAGCAAAAATTGCCATGTTCCTGTCCTTATTAAGGCAGGTTATTGTGCTTATTCCCCTGCTTTATATTTTACCCGGTTTTATGGGCCTAAAGGGCATATGGACAGCTTTCCCTTTGGCCGATTTTACCTCGGCAGTTATTGTGGCCATATTCTTATGGAGAGAATGGCGCAAACTTGGGGATCTTGAATTGGCCGTTGTGAAAGTAAAATAAATAATACCTGAAAATATAAGTTGTATAGTTAATAAACGATAAGATATTGACGTCAGATCACTCAAACTTTATCCAGTCAATATCAATAGTATTGGTACCATTAAGCAAAAATACCAGATTATGTATACCCTCAGGAATATCAAGCAAAGCTGAATTTACAACTTCCCATTCCTTACTTTTGCCTATGTCTAAGCGAGCAAGCATTGGTCCGTTCAACTGATCAAGTCGTATTTCAACAATACTCCCGGATAAAGACTTAGCTTTAATTAGTATGGAATTCAAATCCTTATTACCAAAGTTAATGCTATTATACTGTATCCATGCCCCTTTTCCATTTAGCCTTGTTTTCCAGCCTTTCTGCTTATTGAGTGTATCAAGAAATTCAACAGAAACACCCTCATTACTAATTTCGCTATACCTGTCGATTTGAACCGTATCGCGGGCAGAAGTTAATCCCACACCCCGCCAGGTAGGTATCACTTTTTGTATGGTGCCATCCTCGTTAAAAAACAGGCTGTCAGCACGTATGGATCTGTTTTTATCAAAATCCGGAGACAGGTCATTGTGGTGATAAAACAGGTACCATTGACCCTTATATTCAATTATAGATTGGTGATTTGTCCAGCAACCCACAGGTGATTCGTCCATGATTACTCCGGTGTATGTAAACGGTCCCATGGGATTATAACCCATTGCATAGACTATTTGTTCCGTTGAATCCGGAACAAAGGGAAATGTCAGATAATATTTTCCTTTTCGCTCAAAAAGATAAGGTCCTTCTTTGAATTTCTCCGGCAGGTTTGCAATCTCTTGCGGTTCAGAAGCAAGTTCCAGCATATTATCGTTGAGTTTTGCCATGAATATACGTTTATTACCCGCCCAGTATATATAGGCCTGCCCATCAGTATCAATAAAAGGATTCGGATCGATCCCTGATATTCCTTCAATAGGTTTGGATTCGGGTATAAAAGGTCCGTATGGCTTATCTGAAATAGCTACCCCTACGCTCATTCTTCTTCCATCAGTTTTATCTTTAGTAATTGCAGGGAAATAGAAATAGTACTTGCCATTTCTATAGATGCAGTCAGGCGCCCACATGCTGTAGGTTTGCGGATCAACCCATTGTACGTCGTTTTGTGATACAATTACTCCGTGGTCTTTCCATTGTGTAAGATTTTCTGATGAAAACACATGATAATCTTCCATACAAAACCAGGTGGCAAACCTTCCAGTATCAATCCGAATATCGTGTAAGGGATAGACATACACTTTTCCCTCAAAAACCCTGGCAGAAGGATCAGCAGTAAACTGATCAAGAATAAGAGGGTTTTGAGCCTGTAAACTATGCATTAGGAATAGCAGAAAGTAAGTAAGTACAGAAAGGTAAAACACAAATTTCTTCATAATATTAGCAGGTGAAAAATTAATACATTATTATTCCGGGTCGCAAAAGTGCAATATTTATTTCCTCTGGTTTCAAGATGTAATCTTAATATAAAGTAATTCAATAAAAATAAATAATATAAGCAGGTTTGCCAAGTTTTAATTTTTTTTATTGCTGAATATATTACAAATACATGCATCTGGCAATTTTCAAAATTTCAATTACTCACCGAACCCGATTAAATCGGTACTATTATAAAATAAATTATGTACCGGCATCAATGGGGCAAATTAAACTTAGGGCCTGTAATGTCCCGTAATATTATCAATAATTCGGAATTAGACATTTTTGTTATCTTTAAATCAACTTAATATCCTGATTAATGAGATTACTTTTATTTTGAAGTTTTTAATGAATTTATATTTGTTAAATAACCGGATATTAAAAGGGGAGTTTTAGCGGATGTAAACTTTTTCGTTCAAAATCGATGCAGTTGTATACATATTAAGAAAAGTATAAAAACAAATAAACCTGGGTAACAAATGCCTGAATGAATAAATTTAGACCCCTTTGGCTTTAATAAACCAATAAAGTTTTAACCTTGCGGAATTTACTAACCCAACTATGGCCATGAAGTTATAAACGACAGTTTGATAACATTACGTAACATGTTAAAATTTATATTCATCCTGATTTTCCATTCTACAATATGATGAGTTAAAAAATACCAAAAGATGAACATTAAAAAAAATATTGAAAAAGTTCCCGGAGGGATGATGATATTTCCTTTGATATTAGGGGCTGTTATAAATACAATATCACCAAAAGCTTTACAGATCGGTGGATTTACAACGGCTATAGCTAATGGTTCTGCCGCTCTGATCGGAGTGTTTCTGGTATGTATGGGCGCAGGTATTAGTTTTAAGGCAGCGCCCAAAGCCTTAAAAAAAGGAGGCGTTATAACTGTCACAAAATTTCTGATTGGTGTAGCAATTGGTCTTAACATTGCCCGGTTTTTCGGAACCAAAGGTTTATGGGGGCTTTCATCACTTGCTGTAATTGCAGCCATGACCAACAGCAACGGAGGATTGTTTGCAGCGCTGGTAGGAGAATTCGGAGATGAAACAGATGTCGGTTCCATAGCAGTACTGTCTTTGAACGACGGCCCTTTTCTGACTATGATTGCTTTGGGTACAGCCGGAATTGCTACGATCCCATTAAACAGTCTTATCGGAGTACTAATACCTATAGTAGCTGGAATGATATTGGGTAATTTGGATAATGAGATGAAAAAGTTTTTAATGGCAGGAGGTCCGATATTAATTCCATTTTTTGCATTTGCCCTGGGCACGGGAATCAATTTTAAAATGTTAATAGTAGCCGGTTTATCCGGTATACTATTGGGTGTATTTACGACTTTTATCGGAGGATTTTTTAATATTTTATCTGACCGGATTACCGGAGGAAGCGGAATTGCAGGTGCTGCAGCTTCAAGTACTGCGGGTAATGCTGTGGCAACCCCTGCTGCAGTGGCACTGGCAGATCCCGGCCTTACTGCATTATCACAGATTGCTACGCCACAGGTTGCTGCATCTGTAATGACAACTGCCATTTTAACCCCAATATTAACTGCGTATATTGCAAAACGCTATAAGCTAACTACAGATTCAAACACATCCGTGGATTCTTCTGTAAATAATAAATTATTAATTGTTACGGATGATTATACGGGTGCTACCGATACCGGAGTTCAGTTCAGTAAAAAACAGCTAAAAAGCGTTCTTATTACTAATAACAAGCAGATCGGAAAGTTTATAACGGAATATGACGTCCTGGTCATGGATACTGAAAGCAGAAGCGATAATAAGGATATCGCCTACAAAAAAACCTTTGAAGTAGGAAAAAAAGCCAGGGCTGAAAACATAAAGTACTTTTATAAAAAACTGGATTCCACCCTGCGCGGAAACATTAGTGCTGAAATCTCCGGCCTGATGGATTCACTTGATATTAACCATGCTGTTGTGGTGCCGGCATTACCTTTATATGGAAGAATTATAAAAGACGGAAATGTATACCTAAATGAAATTCTGTTAGCAGAAACAGAAATGGCAAGAGACCCTAAAACTCCGGTAAAAGAATCTTACATTCCAAAGATTATTTCTCAGCAAACAGACAAAAAAACAGGTTTAATAAATTATAAAGACGTGCAGGAAGGTAAACAACACCTGATCCAAAAACTGCAGCAACATATAAAAAACGGTATCCAAATAATTGTTATTGATGCCCAGGAAAATAAAGATCTCAGCCTGATCGCTTCTGCCATTACTTCCCTTAAAGAAAAAATACTGATTGCCGGTTCTTCAGGCCTTGCCGGTTATCTCCCAGAATACTTAGATATAAAAAAGGAGAAAAAAAGCAACCTGATTATTGCAGGAAGTGTAAGTGAAGTGACACGGAAACAGTTAGAATATGCTGAATCAAAATTAGCAGTTAAGTTAATTGATATTGACATTGAAAAATTATTATCAGGCAAACAAAATTTGGAAAAAACCCGGATTGTTCAGATTATTAAAGAATCCACCCAAAATGGTGAAGATATTATAATAAGAAGTGCCTCATCGAAAGAAACAGTAGCCAAAAGTTTTGAAACCGGCCGTAAGTATGGTTTGGATGGATTTAAAGTGAGTGAAACCATTGCATTGTTCCTAGGTGAAATAACAAAGGATATTTTGCAAAAATTCAAGATTAACGGGATTATGTTCACCGGCGGTGATACCGCTATAAAAGCTGCTCAGCGGCTAAATATTACAGGCACAATTATTCAAGATGAAATATTACCCGGGGTGCCTTATGGTCATTATATAGAAGAGCAGTATAGAAATATTACCATAGTAACAAAAGCCGGGGGATTTGGTAATGAAGAAACAATTGTTCAGGTATTAAACTTTTTAAAAAACAGGTAAAAAAATGATACAAAAAGATACTTCAACTGTTGGAATTACGATGGGTGATCCTTCAGGAATCGGCCCGGAAATTATTTTAAAAAGTTTCGAAAAAGAAAAAATTAGAAACAGCAGAATTGTCGTTATCGGCGATTTTCAAATCATGATGGCCGCTTACAAAATGCTAAAAATTACATCTTATAAATTAAATAGGGCACTGAATTTTAATGAATGTATATTTAGCCCCGGAATTCTAAATGTTCTGGATCTTCAACTAATAGATATAGATGAATTTCGCCCCGGAAGTGTTCAGGCAAATTCAGGACTTGCTGCATATAAATGTATTCAAAAGGCTGTAGAACTGGTATTAAATAAAGATATAAACGCAATAACAACTGCTCCTTTAAATAAAGAAGCCATGTATCTGGCCGGCAAGAAATTTCCCGGTCACACCGAATTGCTGGCCTCTCTTTCAGGCGCCCGCGACTATGCTATGTTACTGTACGACAGTAAACTGAGAGTTATTCATGTTTCTACCCATATATCCCTGCTTGAAGCAATTACTTCCCTGAACAGAAAACGAATTGAAACGGTTATCCGGCTGGCAGATATATTTATGAAAAGAATCTTAAAAGATAAACCCAGAATTGCTGTTGCCGGTATAAATCCTCATGCCGGAGAAAAGGGGTTGTTTGGTAATGAAGAAATAAAAACGATTATTCCGGCTGTTGAACATATGAAAGCCTCCGGTATCGGAGTTGAAGGCCCCATACCACCGGATACTGTATTTCTCCAGGCTGTTGAAGGCAAATACGACATTGTAGTGGCTATGTATCATGACCAGGGACATATTCCGCTTAAACTTTTAGGATTTAATACAGGGGTAAACGTTACTATAGGTCTTCCTTTTATTAGAACCTCAGTAGACCATGGTACCGCATTTGAAATTGCCTGGCAGGGAAAAGCTAATGAAAACAGTATGGTGGAAGCGATTATCCTGGCCCATAAGCTTGTATAATAAAAGTTATTCTTGTGTGGTTTATTTATTTATTTATTCCAATGGTTAGTTTTTACATGAGATAAATTTCTTACTGTTAAAATATTCATGGTCTCTGGCTTTCCACGGCTTTTTATATATTCGGAAAATTAAGGATTATTTTAATTTAAGTCCATAACCAACATTAACAGTACTTGATATTACATGATGTAAATCAAAAAAATGACCCAGGTTTGCGCTTGGCAACCTGTATTCAAAATCATTTTTAATAAATAAATAATTGAAATTCGAAAAATGATATTTAACCCCTGCACCGAAAGCAATACCATACTGATATTTTCGAAAAACCGATTCTATATCATACCGGCCAGCTTTTATTCTGTGATTTTCATTAAAAATGATTACATTATTCAATCCAAAAGAAATAATCGGCTGAATCTTTGAAGACACAAAACAATATTCAATAATAAACGGAAAACTTATATAAGAATAATTTGCCAGGATATCATAATCTCTGGATACGTAATCTTTCTCGTCTAAAATTTCTCCTTCGAAATTATTTCTTGAATAATTAAAACCTGTTAGCAAATTCCATTTGTGAAACATTCTTAGAGGCATGAATCGGAACATTATACCCATATTGGGATTAATGGTCTGCAGGTAATCTTCAGAATATTTAAATCCCATCCATGAAACACCACCGCCTAAAAATCCTTCAATATAAATATTCGATCTGGTAGATTTGGTATAATCAATACAATCATAATCTTTACACACAGCATTATGATAATTCTTAGTAAGATTAATCAGCGGTTTATATCCGAATTCTGCATTTCTCAAATCACGTGTAATTTCAGGACTATCACTAAACAGATAATTTAACATCCGGATATACTGGTTTGAGTTTCCAACCATGCTCACCCCGTTAATTTCTCGCTCTACTTCTTCATTTGACAATTGGATTAAAACACTGTCTTTCTCTATAAAATAGAATTCACGGGTCAATTCCCGATAATAATAAAGATCAACAATTCCATCTACCAGATATTCCAGAAATACCCTGGTTTTCAGACTATCTATTTTCACTTCCCGGGAAACATAAAATTTACTGTTTTCAATCCGATACCCACTAATTTCGTCAGGTGAATAGATAAGTGGTTTTTCTTCTTTTGTTTTTTTAAAATCACATTCAAGGCTGTTACTATAATTTGATTTCAGGTTTATAAATCCGGAAATCGTGTCATTGTTATTTGAAATAATGTATCCCGGTTTATATTCTTTTTGTCCAAAACTAAATTGTATGGAAAATATAATTAATGCAAGGCATAAGTGAATTATGTTTCTCATGGTAATTATTTTAAATTTAAGCTAAAACAAAATTTGTATGTTGTTTACGTACACCACTAAATGTACATTTAATAAAGCTTGCTTTCCCCTAACCCTCGCTAAATGTAAAAATTAATTTTTTAGCAGCCAAATGTCCAAACATTAAATAATCCGGGATTATATTCTACTATAATTCTATCCGGCGTCACGGTATCGCTGTAAAATCTGTTTACTATAACTAATTTATCTTTATTCTTTCAATTATTATGCAGGGCTCATGCCCAAATTCAGCCCTTTACAGTAACTGAAAGATTTATGCTTTTACCTCCTTGAAGAATTGAAAAAAATGAAGAATAAAAAATAGAAAGGAATAAAATAAAAAGAATTGAGCCGGAACCCGGATAAACAATATTTTACTCAATAACTGAATTAGTAACCGTTATTCTTGTGTCGCTGTGCATAGAAATTTGCGGATAGACCGGATACCACGATCCGCCAATATTATATCGAATTACAGACTGGTCGATCTGAATATTCCCTGAATGGTCGTTTGTTACAAAAAAAATGGCCGAACCATAGGCATTCACCTCATTATATTCAATGCGGGTTCCCAGTAAGGTCAACGTCATGGTATTGCCGTCGTTATAAATGGCGCCCCCGCTTCCTCCACCCGGGGTACCGGATTGTGAGGGATTACCTCCATTTCCGATAGCGCTGTTATGCGTAAACAGACTGTTTATTATTGTCCACGACACGCCGATACTGCTTATTCCACCTCCATTCGAGCCCCGGTTCCCGTATCCTTCTGCACCGCCAAAAGTGCAATTCACCACATATACCGGCAAATTATTATACTGACTAAATACTCTTACACAAGCTCCACCAACATCCGGGCCTGTATCGGCACATACATTATTAAAGAACCGGCAATTCACCATTTTAAATCGGCCACCCCGCACCCATATAGCGCCTCCTCCATCATATTCGCGCTCTGCTGTGGAATTACCGTCGGCAAAATTGATATTCTGCACTGTAAGACGGGGATGATCCTGATCCTGGCAATGCGATGTGGTCCAGTGCTGGTTTTCATCGCATGTGTTCATATAGAGAATTCGTGTTCTGCCATTGCCACTAAGGGTTATCAGGCCCCCTCCGTCAATTACAATATCCGGATTAGCATCATTAAATACTTTTGCCGGCCTGTTCATAACAATGGTTACCGGATCGGAGCCGCAATTAAATACAATCTTACCTCCGCGGACAACTGCCTCAACAAAATCTTCACTATTGCAGCTTTCGGGAGTTCCATCTCCAATTATAAAATCGGGTTCCGAAATATCTTCAGGGCCCGCTTCTTGCGGAACAGGGTATTCGCTGTCGGGGTTTCCTGCAGGAGGACCATCTTCAGGGTTTTCCAGCGGATTATGGAATTTAATAAAATCCACATCGTCATCACCGGTGCAACACCAAATTAGGAAGATCACAATCACGATCACTATAATAAAGAATTGCCTGTCTTGCTTAGCCTTTTTTGACATTAGGTTATTTCAATATCGGATGAACAATTATTTTTAATTGTTATAAAAGTAACTATAACAAAACGAATTGTTTTATGGTAAATTATTATTGATTACGGGTATTTCCAGAAAAGAATGCCTTTTTACCAGTGTGTGCAAAAAACTTAAAAAAGAGAAACGCTTTTGTGTAAAAAATCAATAAAAAACAAAATAATTACGCTGCTTTTAGTTTTGCAAAATACATGGCAAAGGAGCGATATAAAAAGTGTGTCCATTTACCAAAAGGTACGATGATCAGCGCCCATTGCACCAGGATAATCAAATGAAACATATACATCCAGATATTATTTTTAATAATCCCTGTATCAATAAATAACCGCACTATAAACGCCGTAAGGCCCATTAAAAATAACCAGATAACAAACATCCAGTCGGAGGGCATCGAAAATTTGCTTATCTCCCTGTTCTTTTTGATACGGCTTAACACAAAATCAACAGTGACAATAAATATGATGATACTTTCAACATACCCGAGTATAATAATAAATAAATTCCCGGTAGAAAACCAATCCAGTGCCACTGTTGTAAACAGCAACGCTAAATAGCCGATTACAAGGATAAAATGCTCAAACCACCTGAACTGATTATCGTCACAACCCAAAGCCCTTTTTTGTGTGAACATATGGACAATCAACTCCCAAATCCCGGTAAGATATTTTATAAATGGTACTTTAATTTTAGGTTTTAAAATGATGAACCACCACATACGAATTACATTAGGAAGCAAGATAATACCAAACACAGCAATAATAGCAATCATCTCGAATTTATGACCGAATAACATTATGGTTTCCATGTTAAAATTTTCAGCAAAACCAAAACCTATTACCCCTAAAGCTGCAATTATAAAGGCAATTATTGTAAATGCAAAAGACCGGTACAATACACCGGAAAGTTTCGTCCAGTCGTATTCAGCAGTAAGCCATCTTCTCAGCGACATTATTAATTCGGCCGGATTTGCTACCTGAGGGCAATGTGTGGAACATTCTCCGCAATAATAACAAAGCCATGGCTTAAGAGATGATTTAATATCAGAGGTTGAACCTAAAACGCTAAATCGCACCATTTCTCTTGGAAATGAATCTTCTTCGGTGGAAAGGGAACATATGGCGGTGCAATTGCCGCAATTATAACATGCATTAAAATCGAACGCCCCGTATTTTTTTAATTCTGCTCCGAAATCAGGATTTATAGTTGCCATTATTTGCTAATTTTGTAATTAAAATATTCATCCATATCATCAATCACACCGGTCTTCACAAATCCATATTTTACAAGTGACATCAGGTAATACACAACTTCATGCTTTGGCATTTTAAGTTGTTGTGTTAACTCTTCTACGGTAAGGTCTTTTTCCTTAAGCGCGTCAAGAATAACTTTTTTTATTTTAGTAAAATGCTTCAGGTTATCTTTTACTTCCTGGTTAACCCCTTTTTTTTCTCTTAGATATTTAAAGGTTTTTCCTTTTTCAACTTCCATTTCCTGCTTTTTTTAAAAACATTAAGCGATTTAATTTTAGATTTAACTACCTGCCAGAGCGTCAATCATGCTTTCAATTTCGCGGTTTGAATATGCAATTAAATTTATGACATCTGTCGGACAAACGGGCAGGCACATGCCACAACCTTTGCATACTGAATTATTGACCATTGCTATCTCTTTATCACCATCCTTTATTTTTTTTATGGCATCAAAAGGACAAGCTTCTGCACAGGCACCGCACCAGGTACACTGGTTTTTATCAATTTCAGCTACAATAGGTTCCAGTTCCAGTTCTCCTTTGCTGACATATGAAAACGATTTTGTAGCAGCCGAGAGTGCTGAGTTCGATGATTCGAGAATATTTTTGGGCCCCTGGCAAGCTCCGGATATCGTGATCCCATCTATCACTGTTTCCACCGGGCGTAATTTCATGTGTATCTCGTTGAAAAAATTATCCCTGCCTTTTGGCAGTTTAAAAAGTGATCCCACTGAATTATCTGCTCTTGGCACCATACCGGTTACCAGCACTACCAAATCCGCCTCAACGGCCATCTGCTTTTTACCTGTTAGAATGTCATTTACCGTAACAACAATTTTATTCCCTTGCTGCGTAACCACAGGCGGGTCATCTTCATAAGATTGCAGGTAGACATCGCCCGACTTCAGCGATTCGTTATACAGTACTTCTTGTTTACCATAAGTCCTTATGCCCCTGTTAAAATGATAATTGAATATATTCCCGAATTTTTTCTTTGCCATAATGGAGGCATGAATTACAGATGTGCAACAATACCGGGAACAATATTTATTTTCTCCTTCAACCTGTCTGCTTCCCACACAATATATATAGGCAATATGTTTAATTGCCCTGGTATTGTATATAAGCGGCTCATTACTCAGGGCCAGAATACGCTTAAACTGTGGAAGAGTAACTACATTATTAATCTGGTTAAAACCAAATTCGCCATCTTTCGGGGTGTAAGGATCAAAACCGGTGGCCATAAGTACAGATCCTACATTAATATCAATTATTTCTTCTTTTTGAGAAAAATCAACACTCTCGCATATTTTTTCGCATTCACCGCATCGTGTACAATTTTCTATATCAATAACCGGCTTATGCGGATATTCGCTCGGAAAATTATGGTAAATAGCTTTACGGTTTGTAATATTAAAATTGAACGGATCGGGCACTTCAACAGGACAAGCATCAATAGCTTTCTGCAATCGCCCTTCGTTACATCTATCCATAATATACCGGGGTGTAATTTTAATTGTTAATTTAAAATCACCTATACTTCCTGAATTCTCAATTACTTCCGCCCCTGTGTATACGCTAATATTATTTCTGGCTAACAGATTATTATACAACCTTGTTACTAAATCTTTTCCGGTTTCATAAGTGGTGAATAAGATGTCAAACTGGGAGACCCGGCCCCCAACAAAAGGTTCTCTTTCAATAAGGGTTACAGGACAGCCCATATCAGAAAGTTCGATAGCTGCCCGCATTCCGGCAACTCCTCCGCCTATTACTGCCACCGCCTTTTTTGATTTAATCTTAATCGGCTCAAGAGATTCGGCATAGCGAGCTTTGGAAATCGCAGCTTTCACAAGAAAAACAGCTTTTTCAGTGGCCCCTGTTTTATCATCGGAATGGGCCCATGATGACTGTTCACGGATATTAGCATGCACGTAATTATACTTGTTAATATTCGCTCTTTCTGCCACGGCTCTGAAGGTAAGCAGGTGGAGTTTTGGAGAACAGGAAGCAACAACAATTCCATCCAGTTCATTTTTTTTAATATCCTCCACCATTTCTTTCTGGCTGGAATCGCTGCAGGCAAACATGGTCGTTTTAGCTAAAAAAACACCCTCTTCAGATTCTATGGCCTTTTTTACCTGTTCTACATCAACATAATCGGAAATATTCCCACCGCAATGGCATATATAAACGCCTAATTTCTTATTCATTTTTTTTGAGTTAAATAACTTATTGCCTCAGAAGAAGCTGCACCTGCTGAAAGAATGGAATCCGGAATATCCATGGGACCGGATGCTGTTCCGGCAACAAAAACCCCATGTATGCTCGTTAATGCAGGACTGGCGAGACAATCGGTCTGATATACAAAATTGAAGGGGTCGAGCTTCAGTTGTTCATTAGGGAAAAATGATGAATTTTCAGGATTAGGCAATACGCCTACTGATAAAACCACCATGTCATGCTCGGTCTCTTTCACTATATTTTCATTGATATCCTCGTACCTCAGTATAAGGTTTCCTTTATCCGTTTCCGAGATTTTCCCAATTTTACCTTTTATAAAGTTCACACCCATTCCTTTTGCCTGATCATAAAATTCCTCAAAGCCTTTACCAAATGAACGTATGTTAATATAATAAATCGTTACATCAGCCATAGGCAACGCCCCCATTAATAACTGGGCCTGTTTAATTGAGTACATGCAGCAAATTTGCGAACAAATAGGATTTCCGATTGTGGCATCCCTCGAACCAGTACATAGCACATAGGCGATCTTATCGGGAACTTTTCCATCCCCCGGGCGCAGAATAGTACTAAACGGCCGGGTGGGCGCTAACTGCCGTTCCATTTGCATGGATGTAATTACATTTTTAAACTGCCCAAATCCATATCGTGGTATCTTTAAAGGATCAAACAGGTTAAAACCTGTAGCAAGGACCACCGTTTTTATCTTTAAATGATATGTTTCGGTTTCCTGGGTAAAGTCGATGCATTTTGCAGGACAAACCTTTTCACATGCGCCGCATAAGGTGCAGTTTTCGATATCTATGGCTGCTGCCCTGGGACTGGCAATGCTATGGGGAATAAAAGCGGCTTTACGCCCCACAAGATTATACTGATACTGATCGGGAACAAGCACAGGACAAGCCTCTTCACACAACTGACAGCCCGTGCAATCGTCCACATTTACATAACGAGGGTTTCTAACCACCTCCGCTTCGAAACTATTTTCCTTTATTTTAGCAATATTCTTTACTTCACTTCCGGTAAATATGGTGATCCCCGGATGCCTTGAAATTTCAGACACTTTTGGCGTTGTAATACAAGCAGAACAATCTAATGTTGGAAATACCTTGCTCAATAAAATCATTTTACCACCTATTGAAAGATCCTTTTCAATGATCAGGACTTTAAATCCGTTATTGGCAATATTTAAAGCTGCTTCACCCCCTGCAATTCCGCCTCCAATAACAAGTGCATCAAAGGAGTTGTTTATAATTTTCCCTGGCATAATTACATATTTGAATTTTTGAGCAAGTATTCATTAAAGCTTTTCATCTGTTTAACAAACGATTCGCTACAAACCGAACATATTGCAGCCATTCGTAAGCGAGCAGGTTCGATATCCTTCTGTTTCATCATTTCGTGAGTACGGCTCACTATTTTTCCTGTTTTTTCAGTACATGATTCACCATAGGGACAATCACTCCCGTCAGCAGCAATAAAAACCCCGTCAAATCCTTTTTCATATGCATGTAAAATCCATGCAGATTTTATGCTGCTTGAGCAAGGAACAGCGATAGTATATACTGTGGGTGGGTAATGTAACTTAAGTAATCCCGCCATATCGATGGCGGGATCAGATATCTTTTCAGTGGAAAATACAAGGATTTTAGCACTTTGAGTACCCTTACCTGTCATGAAAATCTTATTTTTTCTTCAGGAAAATCCTGAAATATCCACTTTCTTCTACTGTTCCGATATATTCATGCCCCTGCTTGGTGCACCATTTTGGAATATCCACTTTTGTGCCTTCATCGGCCGACAATACTTCCATAATATCTCCCGGCTTTATAGTGCCTATTGCTTTTTTTGCCTCCAACAGAGGTCCCGGGCAAGCTGTTCCCCTAGCGTCAACAGATTTTGTAACGCTTATATTCTTTATGTCTTCCAGTATCATAATGTATTTTATTAAATGTTTTAATGTGCGTTATGGCTTCTATATAATTTTTCCGGCTGTATTTTAAATGAATAAATTCACATCTGCTTCCTGAGCCGAGGTAATATATGCTCCAATACCACAAATATCATCAGCAATGTTTATGAAGTCATCCAGCTTCTCACCTCCCCATACTTTTCCTGCAAGTCCACAGATATGAATTTTTACATCGGTAATTTCTTTTGCCTCTTTAAAAAATTCAACCCATGTTTTTACCTTCAGATTTTTTAAGGATTGTAAAAACTCAGCTTTCATGTTTGGGTTTTCAGCCATTTGCAATTTATCCGAATCATCCCCGATATCTTTTCGAAAAGCCCGGGCAGCTTGTAATAACACGTAAATATCCACACTCATATCATCAGCGGCAGCACCGCTGAGTATAACTCCTGCGGCAGTTAGTTTGTCTACACTACCTGTATAAAGTGCGAGACATAATTTTTTCTTTTCCATATTGTGAAATTTTATTTGTTAATTATTTAACAAAAGAACTCATTGCTTTTATTTATTCGAAAATTTTGCCTGTGAGAGTGCTTATATTTTTTTGTGATATAGCTCACATTTTATACATTTACAATATGGAAAACGAATGCAAACTCTGCAATATTAAATCGAAAGCAGCTTCAAAACTAGATGAAGATCAGGTAAAACAACTCTCATTTAATTGTGTGCTTGCAAAATTCAGTAAAGGAGATTCGTTGATTAAGCAGGGAGTACTTTCCACGAATGTTGCCTATTTACGAAGCGGATTGGCTAAAGTCCATATTGCCGGCCCCTACCATGAGCAAATTGTACGTATTGTTAAGGCACCCAGTTACCTGGGATTACCCACAACTATCGGTGATAAAATAAATCAATATTCAGTAACTGTTATAGAAAATGCTGAGGTTTGCTTTATTGACATAAGTACATTTCGTTATTTGTTAAGAGAAAATTCCGACTTTTCCTATGAGATCATGCTAGAATTGTGTAGAAACGAATTGGAGGCCTTTTACAGATGTGCCAGGAGGACACAAAAGCAGGTCAGAGGAAAAATAGCCGATGTATTGCTTGAACTCTCTGATTTTATTTTTTTCTCCGACCATTTTACCATTCCGATCACCCAGGAAGACTTTGGAAATCTTGTGGACTCCAGCCGTGAAAGCGTAAGTCGCATATTATCCGAATTTGAAAAAGACGGGATTATTAGTTATTCAAATAAACAGATTGAAATTAAAAATAAAAAATCGTTATTGATGATTAGTGCGAATGGGTGATCATATCCTTAAAATTCTAGCTTTACCATAAAAAGCAGCGGTTTGGTAAACAGCGTGCTGCTCTGCTCAACCCTTTTCCGAATTATAAAAATAATGATAATATAGCAACTACTTCAAAAACAAATTAAATGGAAATGACATATGTTTCTGTTTTTTTCCCTTGAAATTTTTTTCAACACAATCAGGAAACCATCAAAACAAAAAGATCAAAATCCGGTTAATGGATGCGGAAACGACCGGTTTTTGTTTATCTTTTTTTTCTAAAACTTAAATTAAGATTTTTTAAGATTATTTAACAATTAAACCAAGATACTGAAAATCTGTTCGTTTTGTTATTAAAGATCCAATTTCATATTGCTAAGGGCCTTACAGTTGATTTTATTTTTTCTTCTAAATTTTAAATTTGCAGCTCGTATGTCTAATCATTTAAAAAATATGGAGGATTTTTTATGTTAATTCGTACGGTAGTCCTTAGTTTAATTTTAACTCCCTCACTTAATTTTGGTTTAACATGGAACACGGCCATTGCGGCTGAAGGTGTTAATTTGTACACTCCCTATACCAAAATTTCTGTTCCGCCGGGAGAATCTGTTGATTATACTATAGATGTTAAAAACAGCAGCAGTGAAATAAAAAATGTAAATATTTCAGTATCTGCAATGCCTAAAGGATGGGGATATACTTTGAAGTCGGGTGGTTGGAATATTCGCCAACTATCCATTCTACCGGGTGAGATGAAATCACTTTCTTTTAAGGTAGATATACCACTTAAGGTAAACAAAGGCAATTACCAACTAAAAGTTGAAGCTGCTGGATTTGATGTGCTTCCTTTAATGGTGAATGTATCGGAGCAAGGCACTTTTAAAACGGAATTTACTTCAGATCAGGCAAACATGGAAGGCCACGCCAAATCCAATTTTACATTTACAACAAAATTGAAAAATTTTACCGGTGAGAAGCAGTTTTATGCACTGCGTGCCAATCCGCCTCGCGGGTGGAATGTTACGTTTAAGCCTAATTATAAACAGGCAACTGCGGTAGAAATAGAAGCCAATGGAACTTCAAATATCAGTGTTGAAATAACACCACCCTATAATGTTAAAGCAGGCACATACAAAATCCCGGTGCGTGCTGCCACCAATTCCACATTGGTTGATTTGGATCTCGAAGTAGTTATCAGCGGCTCTTATGAAATGGAACTAACAACACCAAACGGATTACTCAGTTCAGACATTACTGCCGGCAAAGAAAAGCGGATTGAATTACTTTTAAAGAATACAGGTTCGGTTGAACTAGAAAATATCAGATTCACCGCATCAAAACCCCAAAACTGGGATGTAAGTTTCAAACCCGATACGGTTCAACTTCTCAGATCAGGCGAAAATACACGAATATATGCTACCATAAAAGCATACGAAAAAGCTATTCCGGGAGATTATGCAACCAATATTTCAGCACGAACAGAAGAAGTTGATTCTAATGCTTCTTTCAGAATTCAGGTAAAAACGCCCATGTTATGGGCTTGGCTGGGTGTTTTTATTATTGCGGCCACACTGGGAAGTGTTTACTACCTGTTCCGAAAATACGGAAGGAGGTAAACCATGGATCGAAATACCATAGAACTGGTTGATCTGACAAAAAAGTACGGATCACATACTGTTGTCGACAACCTCAATCTGACCGTTCAAAAAGGTGAAATATTCGGACTATTAGGGCCAAACGGGGCAGGAAAGTCAACAACAATTTTGATGTTAATGGGATTAACAGAACCGGATTCGGGATCGGTTAAAGTTTGCGGAATTAATTCTACGAGAAACCCTGTTGAAGTAAAAAAGAAAGTTGGTTATTTACCCGAAGATGTTGGATTTTACGATGATTATACGGGATTGGAAAACTTAATATATACCGCAATGCTGAACGGACTTCCCCGTAATGATGCCAGGGAAAAATCGAAACAATTACTTCAACGGGTTGGTTTATCGGATGACGCCCAGAAGAAAGCTGGAAAATATTCCAGGGGTATGCGTCAGCGTCTCGGACTTGCCGATGTTTTGATTAAAAATCCTGAAGTAATTATTCTTGATGAACCCACACTGGGAATTGATCCGGCGGGTGTAAGGGAATTTCTTGAATTAATTGTTCAATTAAGTAAGGAAGATGGCCTTACCGTTTTGTTTTCTTCTCATCATCTTCATCAGGTTCAGCAAGTTTGTGACCGTGTCGGTTTATTTGTAAAAGGAAAACTGTTGGCTGAAGGTGACCTGAACACATTGTCGCAGAAACTTTTTGCAAATAATGCCTTCACGATAAAAGCCGGTATCAGTTATAATCCGGGTGCCGGCAATTACAAAGAAAAGCAATTCCCGAAAAGCTTGTTAGAAGTATTAAGGGATATTGAAGGAGTATTATCTGTTAGAAATAGTGAAAATACTTTCATTATGGAATGCTCAAGTGACTTAACGCCTTTAATTGCAAGGAAAGTTATTGAATCGGGTGCAAACCTTAACTTTCTGAATAAAAAGGAATATGGTTTAGACGATATTTATTACCGCTATTTTGAAGGAGGTCAAAATCATGAATAATTCAACAAAACACGTGCAGCATGTTTTACGGCCAAAATCTTTGAAAATTTTACCCTACTTTCTGAACTTAATAAAGAAAAATACGGGGAAAAAAGATACACGAACTACTAATCCCTTCCGGGTAATTGTACAGAAAGAAATTACAGACCATGTCCGAAGCTGGCGCTTTTTGATCCTGGTAGGTATAATTGTTTTAACCTGTCTGGGGTCGATGTATACTGCTTTATCAAATATAGCTGAAACAGCCAAGTCTGATAATTTAAACATTTCATTCTTTTTTTTAAAACTTCTGACAGTTTCTGACGGTTCCCTGCCTTCATTTTTTGTCTTTATTAGTTTTCTTGGTCCACTTTTAGGGATAGTTCTTGGTTTTGATGCCGTAAATTCCGAACAAAACAATGGAACATTAAGCAGGGTACTCTCACAGCCCATATACCGTGATTTTCTAATAAACGCAAAATTTGTTGCTGCCTTAATAGTTATCAGCGTTCTTATTTTTACACTCGGATACCTTGTTATCGGCATTGGTCTGATAACTATTGGTATTCCACCTACTGTTGAAGAGTTTATGCGGATAAATTTTTTCATTCTGATTGCTATTGTATATATATCTTTCTGGTTAAATTTATCACTGTTATTCTCGGTTGG
>JAFGSZ010000078.1 GCA_016934395.1 Bacteroidales bacterium | reverse complement strand
TCATTTTAACAAGTTGTTATACAGTATGAAATCATGTATAATTTCTAATGACCGCCATTAGAAAATAAATGCTTAATGACAATTTTGGGTTAATTTTATGTTTTTAATGGTCAAAATCACTCTAAATAATTTTGGTGTTTGAAAACATAAAATTATGTTTGTTTTCTAATTAGAACCAAAAAGGTGATTAAAAATAAAAGCAAAATATTTATAATATGTTTTCTTCAGTTTTGCTTAAATGTTTCCGGAGTATATACCCGTTCGGAACCGGAAACCCCGGAGGCTTTTACAAACACTTCCCGTAGACTTTCTTTATCCGATTCCGGCAGGTTATTTCCGGAAATGCTTATTGAATACCGGATAGCAGAACTAAACAGAAAAACGCCTGTTGAGCTTGAGTTTAACGCTGAAGTATATTCTGCCATTCATCGATTTACTATCGATCGGAAAGAAGAGTTCAACAAAATTCTGGGAAGGGCTGAATTATACTTTCCATATATTGAAGCATGTTTGGATAAATATGGTTTGCCCCTCGAACTAAAATATCTTGCCGTAATTGAATCGGGGCTTAATCCTTTTGCAGTGTCAAAATCCGGTGCAGTGGGTATATGGCAGTTTTTGTACAATACCGGAAATTTATTCGACCTAAAAATTAACTCTTACATTGATGAACGGCGTGAACTGTTTTTATCTACAGAAGCAGCCTGCCGGTATCTTCAATATTTACATAAAACTTTTAACGACTGGTTACTGGTAATTGCTTCGTATAACGGAGGTCCCGGTGAAATACAAAAAGCCATGGAACGAGCGGGAGGAAAAACAGGGTACTGGGAAATTCGTCCCTATCTGTCGCGTGAAGTTCAAAATTATATTCCTGCATTTATTGCAGCATCCTGCTTAATGAGTTATCCTGAAGATTTTTCTCTGGTTCCGGATAAAATTATTTATAGGCAAAGTGATCTGGATACCGTCCATATCGGATATCCGGTTTCATTCGATGCCATATCCCGGTGGACCACTTATCCGGTAGACAGTATCAGGCTGCTGAATCCCGTATACAAAAAAGATTATATTCCCGACCAGCAAAAGTCGTCGGTACTTGTATTACCCAAAGAAAAAATATATTTATTTTTAAAAAATGAAACGGGCATTATTACCTGCTCGGATTATAATCACAGAGCAGCAATACAATCCGGCGACCTTGCATCAATAGAGGAAAAGATAAAGTTGATCCATATTGTGGAAAAGGGAGAATTTTTTCATAAGATTGCAATGTATTATGAATGTACTGCCGGGGATATAAAAACATGGAATAATTTGTCCGGGAATTTTTTATATCCGGGACAAAAACTTGAAATCTGGATTCAAAAGAAAGATGTACAATCCAAAAAACAGGCTCAGGTACTTTATTAGTTTAATTATCGTAATACAATAAAATTCTGACATTATGACTTCATCACGCTTTTTAATATTCGCAATTTTACTTTTACTGATAATCTCCTGTAAGAACGATCAGCAACCTTTGCTGCCATCAGTTGGCGGCATGCCCGGAGATGTGACCCTGGTAATGGATAAAGCCGATTGGGAAGGTCCGGTTGGTGATGAATACAGAAGAATCCTGGGGCAGTATATGGCAGGATTACCCCAGGATGAAGAGTTATTTAACCTTATTTTTGTTCCTGCCTCCGCATTTGATAAATTATTCAGGCCCCAGCGTAACATCTTAATTACCAAAATTTCCCCATCCTATAAGGAATCTAAAATTATTGTTCAAAAAGATGTTTGGGCTAAACCCCAGATTGTATTAAATGTTTTAGCTGCCAATGATTCTGCGCTTCTTCAGTTGCTTAAGGATAGTGAGGAAAAAATGGTGGCACTCCTTGAGAATATGGAGCGGCAACGACTAATGACCACGTATAAAAAAAATCAGAACAAAGGCCTGAAGTTAAGGATTGAGAAAGAGCATAATGTTACACTTACCATTCCTAATGGTTATAATATCTATGTAGATTCAGCCGATTTTGTCTGGATGGGACAGGAACGTGGCGAAGGGACAATGGGAATTTGTATTTATCATTATAATTATACCGATCCAAATACATTTACTCCGGAATATTTAATTGCAAAAAGAGATTCATTTGTTGGAAACAATATTCCCACTGAAAAAGAAGGGGCAGTTATGTTAACTGAACGTGAATTTCCACCCCGGTTTACGGAATTATCTTTAAGAAACAAACAATATATTGCCGAGTTAAGAGGATTGTGGAAAGTGGATCAGGGATTGATTATGGGAGGCCCCTTTGTAAGTATTACCACCCTCGATGAAAAGAGAAACCAGGTGATTACGGTGGAAGGATTTGCTTACGCACCCGGCCAGAATAAAAGAGAGCTCGTAAGACAACTGGAAGCTGTTATTTATTCTCTTGAAATTCCTGACGGACAAAAGGATTAAAGCATATTGCCGATGGATGTTAACAGAATAAATTCCGAAATTATTAAATACAGGGATAAAGAAGATATTTTAAAAAAAACCGCCGGGCAAATTGTTAAGGATTTTAATCATTGTGGCATCCAATTGACTTTTCCCGACAACCTGAAATGGATTTATTCAGTATTTTACGATCAGTTGGTCCGTATTATCAGAAATCTAATGGATGAAAACAGGCCAAATCTTTATAACCTTTTATACAGGATTGATATCAGCGAAAAAACCGTTGTAAAAAGAACAGAGGATTCATTGGATAAAATGCTGGAAGAAGTAATCACGGAATTAATCCTGGAACGCGAATTAAAAAAAGTAATTTTAAGAGAACATTTCAGCGGCAGGATATGAAAGATTTCAGGCTTTTTTCAGGTTCTTGAAATATTAAAAATTAACCATGCCTGATTAATTCTTCTAAATTATTAAATTTACCATTTCAGGAATAGAATTACATAAAATCTGTTTTAATAATAGTATAAAAGCAGAAGAATTAAACTACTATGTTTTGCAGGCACAATTAAATATCAAAATAATATATTGTAAAGAAGGTTGTTTTCTGCAGTAAAAGCAGATATCAACGATTAAATAGATTGTATAAGATGAAAAAAATAAGAATAGGAATAACACACGGAGATATTAACGGCATTAGTTATGAAGTGATAATTAAATCCTTACTGGATAGCAGAATGCTCGATTTTTGTGTCCCTGTTGTATATGGTTCCCCAAAAGTTGCAGCATATCACAGAAAAGCGCTTAATATTGATAATTTTAGTTTTAATCATATTAAATCGGCCGATGAGGCCAATCCTAAAAGGGCCAATATAATTAATTGTGTGGATGAAAATATACGGGTTGAGCTGGGTAAAAGTACTGCCGAAGCCGGTGAATCTTCTTTCCTGGCCCTTGAGCAGGCAGCTTCAGACCTTGCCGAAAATAAGATTGATGTTTTGGTTACCGGCCCAATAAACAAATACAATATTCAATCGGAAAAATTTCCATACGCCGGGCATACAGAATTTTTAGAAGCCCGGTTTAAATCAGAAGGCGGAGTTCTAATGCTTATGGCAAATGAACATTTTAAAATCGGGGTAGTTACAACCCATATTCCTGTTTCAAAAGTTTCCGAATATATTACCAAAGACAGTATACTGAATAAACTTAAAATTCTAAACAAATCATTGTTAATAGATTTTGGAATACGTAAACCGCGAATTGCCGTGTTAGGTTTAAATCCCCATGCCAGTGACAATGGTATTATTGGAGATGAGGAGCAAAAAGAAATTATTCCTGCAATTATGGCTGCTAAAGACGAAAATATACTGGCTTTTGGCCCTTACCCTGCTGATGGATTTTTTGGTTCATCGAATTTCACCAGGTTTGATGCCATTCTGGCCATGTATCACGATCAGGGACTAATACCATTTAAAGCGATGAGTACTGAGGGCGGAGTTAATTTTACTGCAGGTCTTTCTATTATCAGAACTTCACCGGCACATGGAACAGCTTATGATCTGGCCGGAAAAGGAGAAGCCCATCCGGACTCACTCAGAAAGGCTATATACATGGCTTGTGATATCTATAATAACAGGGAATTGTACAAGGAAATTTCTGCGAATCCTCTTAAATTTCATGATGTTGCTGATCTTCAATAAATATCTCCAAAATTATTTTATTTTCACATTATTTTACATTTAATAATACCTTTTTCATTTTCTTAAATATGTATGAATACATTCAGGGAATAATAAAAGATTTATCACCATCCCATGTTGTTGTTGAAAATTCAGGGATCGGATATTTTTTAAACATTTCACTAACCACCTATAGCAAGGTACAAAAAGGTGAAGCTGCTCTTTTTTATCTTCATCAGGTAATTCGCGAAGATGCGCACCAGTTGTTTGGATTTGCCGATAAACCGGAACGGGAAATATTCAGGCAACTGATATCTGTATCCGGAATCGGTGCTAATACCGCACGTATGATGTTGTCGTCAATAAATCCGGGTGAAATAAGAAAAGCCATTATTGAAGGGAATGTGGAGGTATTAAAAAGCATTAAAGGTATTGGGGAAAAATCGGCACAACGCGTAATTGTTGACCTAAAAGATAAACTTGGTGGAGATTCCGGGGATAATGATATATTCCTTTCTACAGACAATACAATTAAGGTTGAAGCGTTATCTGCTTTAGTACAACTTGGTTTTGCAAAAAAAAGTGTTGAAAAAGTAATTTCTAAATTAATTTTAGAGAATAAAAATATATCGGTTGAAGAGCTGGTAAAAAAAGCGCTAAAGATTCTATAATTGATAACTAATTTCGGGTGTATTTTTTAAAGGGCAGGGTTAAATATATCTTAATAATTATTATTCTGGTACTTCTTTGTGCAAGCCGTACAATAACACCAGTATATGGCACCCCTGCGGGTGAAGTTTCTTTATTGGTGCTACCTCCCGATTCTTTATCACAGGATACAACACAACTAAAATATCCTTTTAAGGACGACCGTCAGTCCGCGGTTCCTACAACAATTGTCTCTCCTCTGTTTCTGGACGATCCTTCAAATGTAAAATCTTCAGTTGTATTTAATCCTGAAACCAAACGTTATGAATTCTCAGAAACTGTAGGCCGCATTAATTATCGCACCCCTTCATCAATGTCCTACGAAGAATACAGGGAATATGAACAAAACAAAGCATTAAAGAATTACTGGCATCAAAAAGCAAAAGAATCTACAGGAGGCGCCGGCCCGTCTTTTATGCAAAATCTTCGCCTGGGAAGCGAAACCCTGAATAAAGTATTCGGCACTGATGCTGTAAATATAACTCCCCAGGGTTCCGCTGAGCTTATATTCGGGTATAACATTTCAAAAATTGACAATCCCAGCTTGTCGGAAAGAAATAAACGAAACGGTTCATTTACGTTCAAGAATAAAATTCAGATGAATGTTACCGGCAGCATCGGGGATAAAATGGAGGTAGGATTAAATTACAATACAGAAGCTACGTTTGATTTTGAGAATAAAACAAAAATTGAGTACGATGGAAAAGAAGATGAGATTATAAAAAAAATAGAAGCCGGTAATGTTACTTTTCCATTACCGGGTTCATTAATTACCGGCAGTCAGAGTTTATTCGGGCTGAAAACCGAGCTTCAGTTTGGAAAACTCACCATGACTAC
>JAFGSZ010000077.1 GCA_016934395.1 Bacteroidales bacterium | reverse complement strand
TATTCTTTGATGATAAGTTCTGATATTTTATGAATGTGCCTGACTTTGTGCCCTTCTATAATGGGATTTGTGAATTATTCAGGTTAACAATAAGCCTAAAAGACAGTATTTTATTGCATGTCAGTCATTTTACAGATAAGGGAAGTAATATCATCCTCTTGATGCTCAACCCCGGAGAATAAGCGGAGGGCTTTATAAAGGTGCTCTGAAATTTGTTTAGCAGATTCTTCTCGGTGTTTTTGAATAACTCTCAGAGCTCGTTTATACCCAAATTCATCCTTATCAGGATTTTTTGCTTCGGTAATTCCGTCGGTTAAAAACACAAGAATGCTTTCAGATAAAAGTTTTATTGGTTTACTTTTTAAATATTTAACATCTTTCAAAAAACCCAGCGGAATTCCGTTACCGTTCAGCGTATGCTCTACCTTATTATGGCTATTTAGAATATATGCCGGTACATGTCCTGCATTTACATAGTCCAAAGTTTTGTGTTGGGGATCCAGCCTGACAAATATGAGCGTCACATAATGATATTCATCCAAGTCTCCAAAAAGCTCCTGGTTCAGGCGGGTAAGGATAATTTCCGGATCAGACTCGGTTCTCGCAAAAGCACGCAAATAAGCACGAGTGGCTGTCATAACCAATGCCGATCCAATTCCATGGCCGCAGACATCTCCAACTGCCATTCCATAATATCCATCGGGCATCGGAAAAACATCGAAATAATCCCCCCCGGTCTCTAATGCTGTATGGGTTGAACCTGTAACATCAAAACCCGGAATGGATAAATTTGATTTGAATAATAACTGTTGAAGTTCTCTGGCTAAACGTAATTGGAATTCCTGCTCTTGCATTTTTTTCAAATCAGTTATATCTTTCATAACTGAGACAAAATTAGTAATAATACCATCCTCATTTTTCATTGGTGTAATAGATTGTTGAGACCAATATACCTCACCATTTTTTTTCTTGTTTATTATCGTTCCACGATATGGATCCCCGGTGAGGATGGTTTCCCACAATTTTTTATATAATTTTCTATCATGTATACCGGATTTTAGCATACGGGGTGTTTTACCAATGACCTCTTTGCTACTGAAGCCAGTTATATTTTCAAAGGCCGGATTAACGTATTCGATAATACCTTCCTTGTTGGTAATCACCACACTGTCTGCAGTTTGTTCTATTGCACTAGAAAGTTTTCTTATTTGTGCTTCATTACGTTTTCTTTCTGTAAAATCTTCGGTATGCACAAGCACTAAATCCGGATTAACAAAAATGTAACGAACATACAGTTCTTTGAATTCACCTGTTGTTTGAAGCCAATAGGTCATTTCCCGTTCGATAATTTGTTTTTGATTGAAACACTGCAGTAGATCGGACTTAATTATATCCAGATAAGGAGAATTGGCATACATTTCATGAAGTTTCTGACCTAAGAATTTGCGAATTCCCTTTTTTGAGATCGTTTCAGCGGCATCATTGTAATCCAGCAGGACAAAATCATCTCCATCATGTTGCCACACATAAGTTGGAATGGGGAATCCCTTAAATTGTGCTCTATTTCGTTCTTCACTTCGCCGCAGCGCCTTTTCTGCCTGTTGACTTTCAGTGACGTCCCGCAAACTTACAGTACCGCCCGTCACAATTCCACGCGAATTTTTAATAGGACTTGCGGTTACATCAATAAGAATCCCATCGGGCCGTTCCGGATTTCTGATAAAGATAAGATCATTTGTAATTTCACCGGTTTTTATAGTTCGGGCTAATGGTAATTCATTGGAAGGATAAGGAGTAATCTGATCAGGATAATAACATCCATATACTGACGACCAATCTGTTAAATTTACATCCGTTAAACCTATTCCCAGAATTTTTTTTGCAAATGTATTAAAATATATAAATTTTCCATTCTTATCAGCTACAATTACCCCTTCCAACAAGCTGTTTAATATGGATTTCAATATGTTATTCTCTTGTTCCAATGCAGTGTATATATCTTTGTTTATTTTCAATTCAACACGTTCCATTTTTAAATGTCAATTTTTATTTTCGTTAAAATTTTCAGCTGTACAAAGAAAAAGTAACTATCCGACTGATGTGAAAATTTTATGCCAATTAAAAAACAATAATCCAAATCCTATAAATATAACTACTATGTGATAATTATAAAAGATATATATGAGGTTCTAAAAAACATTGAAACTGCGAACCGGCGGGGATGTCAGAGCTGCATTCAAAAACGCTCTTGATGAAGTCGGCGCCAATCCTGCCGCCGATGCCTACAATGCTCTTTTCACAAATCAGCCCGATTAATTTCTCCTATCCACCCACCAGTGAGGTTTTACGCTTATTCGGTACAAAATCAATTGATCCGGATATTTTTAGACAATGAATAATTTCTTCACTTTGACCAGGAAAAAGCTTTTATTTTTCTGACGATGCAGAGTTTTTTTTCATTATTGAACTCCGGTGACAATATAAATTATCCGAAGAATTCTATTCCAAACATTCTTTAAAGTGCAGACCCGGGGTAATCACCGTCATCTTTCCTGCTCTCTCTATAATTAAAAAAATGCAGTAATGCTTTTAAAATATTCCAATTTACAGTATTGCTCTAAAAATGTCACAGAATTCATTTCTAAAGCCATAATCTTCGGATTTGGATGTGATGAATTGAAATTTATAATGGAATCATAAATTTAAAATGGAATATACATAGATTTATTCATCGGTATTGACACCGGATGAACAAAAAATCTCTTAAAAAATGAGAATGTGAAACAGGAAGTCTGAGCGAAAAAAATCGCATTTGTACTTTGCCCCAGTCCGGGGACCCGATTGACAGGCTTTCCTCTGGTGTGGGAACTGGATCAGATCGACGAATTTTTCTGCATGATAAAGCCTGAATTTTAAACGGAGAATGCCTGTAAAAAAACTGATATACACAGCGATAACATTTTTTATACCTGTTATAAAGATTTAATCTGTTTCACAATATTCACCCTGAGCTTTGGTGTGATTCTGTATAATTTTTCAACTCATTCAGGATTTTATCCCTTAATCCCGGTTAAACGAATCATTTGTCCCGGCAGACCGGGAACACTAAATCACCAAGGCACCAAAAAAGTGATAGTACAGGGATTAGAATTGAAAAAAATTATATTCTTATCTAATTTGTAAGTTCTTTAATTCATTAATATTACTCACTTTGTGCCTTCGTGGCTGGGAATAATGCAGGCTAAATTATTTAGCAGGAACAATCCGTTAAATTAATAGTTATATTGCAGGAATTCTAATAACCAGCCCGTACATTTTACCACGGATGAGTAACTGGAACCGCCTGAGTAGTTCAGATAACCGAATTGATCTCTCATGGTAATACTTTTTAACGACCCCTGGAAAATAACGGTCTATTGACACTTATCAAAAAGGAAGAGAATGATTTCATTTAAAAAAATCGGGATCGAGGAATCGATTCTGTCTGCAATTAGTGAATTGGGTTTCGAAAACCCCATGCCGGTACAAGCGGAGGTAATTCCGCAGTTGATCAGCAATCCCGGTGGAGATATTATCGCACTGGCTCAGACCGGTACCGGGAAAACCGCAGCTTTTGGAATTCCCCTGATTCAGAATACTGATCCAACACAAGTATCGGCACAATATTTAATTTTAAGTCCCACCCGGGAACTCTGT
>JAFGSZ010000076.1 GCA_016934395.1 Bacteroidales bacterium | reverse complement strand
CCTTTTCCCAACTTTCTTTCCTGATGCATTCGGAAGATGTGCAGTATATTGTGTTTGTTTTTAGTTTAACACCTTCAAAATTAAAGGTAAAAAAGATTATTGGCAAACATTGAATAAAATAATTATTACAATTGGATTAAAAAAACAAATATGTTAAAAACTGAATTAATACGGGAACAATTTTCATTTAAAGGGATTCTGTAAGCAGGGCTGTTCGGGACGTGCGATTTGAAATCGAGCGAGAAAAAAAATTTTAGAAGGATTAAAAATCCTTAGCTTTAAAGCCGCGGTTTACAAAACCGCAGCAGCGAGGGGGCGGTTTAATGGTCTGAATATTATGGGTAAAAAATCCGGTTTGAAAATCCGGATCAGCGGAGTTAAATTTGATTAACATTCTTAAGTCGTATGTTTTCTTCATACCTGCATACAGCTAACCGCAATAATTTTCAGCCCATCATCAAATGCTTTCCAAATCCTGTTATATTTGAATTTTCCTTCAATAGGAATTCCTAACATTTTTCCTTTTGTATCATACGTAATAATAACAACGGCCATATCCTCAATAATTCGAATTTCTTCAATATGAGGGACTATTTTGTCAACAAGCATATTTCCTTCCCTGTGAGAAGTTAAATCCATTTCTTTTGTGATTTTTTGTCCATTAGGTGCAATTCCCAATAAATCGTCGTGCATTACCTTATCCAAAAAATCCAAATCACTTTTCTTTATGCCTTCAATAAGGCGGTATTCCAATTCTTCAATGTCTGATTTGCAAATTTTCATATAATTTATCCTTTTTAAAAAATATCAAAATCTGATATCCGCTTGTCCATTATCTGATAAAACGTGTCTGTAAAATCCTCATTAGCACCGGACAGTAAATATATCCCGGTATTTTTTTCAATAGCAAATCCGTTCTTGACAACACCAACTAATTCGATATTTTTAAACATCGCGGTTATCTCATCGCTTGGTTTTTTACCCACAAGCAGCACATTTTTTATTTTATTTATCCGGGGTAACCAAAAAATGTAATCGGTATTTGCCGAATAAGCTTCAGGCATTTTATACCTGTTATAATAGTTTAATGCACCGGCTTGCCCGTAATTGTCGCAAAAAACAAGTGTTTGTTCTTTCTCATCAGTTGGTATTAACTTATACGCTATCAAAGCCTTTTCAGCCATTTCTTTCCAACCAAGCATATCTGCAAAATCCTGTGGAATATGATGGTTTTTTCCGTCATTCCATTTAAGCAGCCCCAACCGCTCAAATTTCTCATTGTTGGCTATAATTGCCTCCGGGGTTTTAACCGGCAACATTGAATCATATATGTAAAGGAATGATATAAGATTTGCTAATATTAAAAAGCCAAAAACCAACTTTTTCCGGAATCCTATAAGTATTGATTCAAAAAAAACACCACCAAAAACCAAAAGCACCGGATACAATCCAAGGGCATAATATCCTTTTGCTTTAAGGAGTATAAAAATTAAAATAACAATTAAATACACAAGACCTATTAACCGATATTCCTTAAATTCTTTATACACAAATAAACCCACAAGAGCAGCTATTACAACTAATAATGAGCCACTCATAAACATAAGCTGTTCGGTTAAAAATCCGGAAGTACTGGTATAATCCAATTGTGTGCTTTTCAGGGCTTGCATATGATACAGTACTGGAAAATTATTGGACACCTGCCAGTATAGGTTTGGTAAAACCAAAATCAGACCAATCGCTAAACTAATGTAGAAGTATTTTTGGGTTAATATTTTTCTGTGCCGGGTAAGTAAAATACCCAATAATATTCCGGCAAAAAGAAAAATGATAGTGTATTTATTGTAGAACCCCAACACGAAGGTAAGCATCAGGAACAGCAACCATCTGTTGTCAGCATCGCGGATGTATCGCACCAAAAAGTAGAAGGCAGCTGTCCAGCTAAGTATATCAAAAGCATTGGGCTGGTATAGAATGTTTAGCCGAATATATACAGAGAATATAAGGGCACACGAAACCAATATTTTTGAAAAAAATTTGCCTCCAAGTTTATCAATTGTCAGCCAGGCGAATAAAATGGTGAACGCACCAAAAAGAGCTGGAAAAAACCGCACCCAAAACACCCCGCCCCCAAGTGAAAAAATCAGGGCCGATATCAGGGATGAAAGCGGAGGGACTGAAATAAAGCCAAATGCTATATGTTTTGCCTGGTCAAGATACAGAAACTCGTCCCTGTGCAATTCATATACAGGGTTCACTGCTAAAAGTTGAACCACTATTTTTATGGACATGAAAAAAATCAATAGCCAATAGCTATTCAAAAATTGTTTAATTCTGGACATAATAGCATTCATTTTCTGTGCATTTTTTCTTTCATTGGTTTTGAATAGCTTTTTGATAATTGGTATTTATCCCTCAGCTCATTAACCATTTTATAAAGATTATTCTTGTACTCCGGGGTTGCCCCTCCTTTTTTATACAAATCTAAAAAGCTTTGATGCAAGTGAGGGAAATGGGTTTGAATAAAATCGAAAAACGATTGCCTGGTTTTACCCCTTAAGTACATGGTACCGGGCAGCATATAATGTACCTTAGCATCACGGGCATAATGACAAAGCGCATCCATATTCTCGAAACTATCGGTCAGGTAAGGAATGATAGGCATTACATGCAAGCCTACAGATGCATTTGTTTGCCGGAATGTTTTAAGCATTTCAAACCGTTTTAAACTTTCGGCAGCGCCCGGCTCTATCAATTTCCGTACTTTCTCATCGGTTGTTGTAATTGAAGCAGCAATATTGATATAGGTTATTCTCGATAATTTATCAATTAATTCGAAGTCGCGAAGCACCAAGTCTGATTTTGTTGAAATAATGGCCGGTGTTTTATACTTTATCAACAATTTCAAAATTTCGGGCATTAATTTATATTTTGCCTCACAGGGTTGATAGCTGTCGGTAACACCTCCAATATTAATAATTTCGCGTTTCCAGGTTTTACTGCTAAGTTCAATTCCCAGCTTTTCAACAATGTTGGTCTTTATGTAAATATTCCCGGCAAAATTATTGTCGTTCAAGTAATCGTGCGAATACATGGCATAACAATATTGGCATTTATGCTCACAACCGCGATAAATATTTAAATCCCACCCATACGGAAATTTCCGT
>JAFGSZ010000075.1 GCA_016934395.1 Bacteroidales bacterium | reverse complement strand
ATACCCCTATTTTTTTAAGGTTAATATTATATATTATTACTTTTTATCATTTTTTTATTACATTTTATTAGGGTATATGATTTTTTTTTGTATTTTTGAAACGTCAATTAATTAATAATTTAAATTTTTAGATCATGAAACATCTCAGAAAACTCATTTTAGTAGTGGTTGTTATGATATTTATTTATCCAACCACAGTTTCAGCCCAGGGAGAAGAGTCAAGTTCTCCCTTTTCAGTTGGAGCTGATTTAGTAAGCAGCTATGTGTGGCGAGGTTCAAAAATTGGTACCGGTCCTAATATTCAACCTTATGTTGAGCTTGGATTAGGAAATTTTACCCTGGGCGCTTGGGGTTCATTCAGCTTCCATCAGTTTGCAGATTTTGCCGAAGCTGATCTGTATGCTTCATATGGTTTTGATTTTGGTTTATCACTAGGTGTAACAGATTATTACTATCAGGGATTTCCGTATTTCCAATACAGTGGTGATACATCCAGTCATGCTTTCGAAATTAACGCCACATATGAAATTTCCGGATTCTCGATAAGCGCAAATTATATTCTTAACGATGCCTCTATGGGTGGCCCCGCCAATAAACCTGACGGTGGAGATATGTATTTTGAGTTAGGATACAGTTTTGAATCAGTTAGTCTTTTTGTTGGTGCCGGTAATGGATGGCATACTACTTATGAAGATAATGGTGATGATATATTTACTCTTTGTAACATAGGAATTAGTACAAGCAAAGAAATTAAAATATCTGATTCGTTTTCACTTCCGGTAAGCGGCATGGTATCAGTTAACCCCGATAAGGAAGAATTTAACCTTGTTGTAGGTATTTCTTTCTAAAGGTAAATGAACCTGATTTTACAAATTCATAAATCGTAAAATATTCTTCTATGAAAAAAGTCGAAGCAATTATTCGGAAAACAAAATTTGCTGAAGTGCAGGAAGCACTTAATGAAGCAGGAATAGAATTCTTCACATTTTGGGAAGTGCGTGGTGTTGGAAAAGCACGTGAAGAAAGAGCATACCGCGGTATAGTATACGATACAGGTACTATAGAAAGAATGATCCTTTCAATATATGTAAGAGAAAAATATCTTGAACCTGCTGTAAACGCTATTTTAAAAGCAGGGAAAACCGGCGAGATTGGTGATGGTAAAATTTTCGTCTCTGAAATTGGTGAAGCCTACAGGATCCGTACCGGTGAAAAAGGCGACAAATCACTGTATATCGAAGGTGAAGAATGATAAAAAGTATAAAAAAATATTAAAATCTTAAATTATGGAAGAGACTACAATAACAATGTCTGAAATGGCAACGTCAATATCCGATCTTAATATATCTATTAACAATGTCTGGGTATTGGTCGCCGCTTTCCTTGTGATGTTCATGCAGCCCGGTTTTGCTATGGTGGAAGCAGGATTTACCCGCTCAAAAAACACCGCTAATATTTTAATGAAAAACCTGATGGATTTTGCTATAGGTTCACTTGTTTTTTGGGTAATCGGTTATACCATTATGTATGGGGATTCTATCTTAGGGTTAATTGGAAAACCCAGTCTGTTTTTTAATGATAATGGCATTGGTGACTATGCCAATACAACCGACCTGATGTTTCAGACTGTTTTTGCCGCAACAGCTGCTACTATTGTATCTGGTGCAATGGCAGAAAGAACAAAATTTAATGCCTATATAATGTTTAGTATCGTTGTTACATTAATCATTTATCCGATTTCAGGACACTGGAAATGGGGTGGTGGTTGGTTAGATCAATTAGGATTCCTTGATTTTGCCGGTTCAACAATTGTACATTCTGTTGGCGGTTGGGTTGGTTTAATGGGAGCTGTAGTACTGGGTCCAAGGATTGGAAAATTTGTTAAAGGCAAGCCCAAAGCGATACCGGGACATAACCTGGCCTTAGGTGCACTTGGAGTATTTATACTCTGGTTTGGCTGGTTTGGATTTAACCCTGGTTCACAATTAGGTGCTGCAGGCCCTGAAAATACAATTGCTATTGGTCATATTGCATTAACCACCAACCTTTCTGCAGCAGCGGGAGCAGTTGCAGCTATGTTTGTGGCATGGATGAGATATAAAAGACCTTCGTTAAGTTTATCATTAAACGGTGCCCTGGCAGGTTTAGTTGCTATCACCGCAGGTTGTGATATTGTTAGTCCTGGGGGAGCAGTAATTATAGGAACATTAGCAGGTATAGTATTAGTATTTAGTGTTGAGTTTATTGATCAAGTGCTGAAAGTTGATGACCCTGTTGGTGCAGTTTCCGTACACGGTGTTGGCGGAGCACTGGGTACAATTTTGGTTGGAGTTTTTGCTACCGACGGCGGTCTTCTTTATGGAGGCGGGTTTAAATTGTTAGGTGTGCAGGTATTAGGCGTTTTAGCAGTTGGGGCATGGGCATTACTTACCGGATTCATTTTATTCAAAATCCTTAAAGCAACAAATGGTTTAAGGGTATCGAAAAGAATTGAAGAAGAAGGATTGGATGTTTATGAACATGGCGAAAATGCTTATAATATGTAATTATCTGCATCTCACAATCCCTAAATTTTAAACTTAAAAAGTCCCGGAAATTTCCGGGACTTTTTTATTGATATTATTATGAATCTGGATTTATGGTTTCGGGTAATCTTTAATTTCCTCCAGATTTTTCTGTATCACTTCATCGGGTAATTCATAATCCGTTAACTGTCCGCTCAAATATTTGTCATATCCCACAAGGTCCATTAATCCATGACCACTAAAATTAAACAGAATAACTTTTTCCTTCCCTTCTTCTTTAGCTTTTTTTGCTTCCCTTATGGTTGCTGCTATAGCATGAGTAGTTTCAGGTGCGGGAATGATACCCTCAGTTTTAGCAAACAATAAACCAGCCTCATAGCATTCAAGTTGATGCAATGCTAAAGGATTCATCAATCCTTCTTTTACGGCTTTACTTACCAGGGGCGACATTCCATGATACCTTAATCCACCGGCATGTATAGGTGCAGGTACAAAATTATGACCCAGTGAAAACATGGCCACCAGTGGGGTCATTTTAGCCGTATCTCCATGATCATACACATAAGGAGCTTTTGTTAATGTAGGACAAGATGAAGGTTCTACGGGAATAATATCAATATCAGCCCCATTTATTTTATCATAAACAAAAGGAAAAGATAATCCCGCAAAATTACTTCCTCCTCCAGCACATCCGATAACCACATCTACTTTTTTCTCGCCGGCAATCTTTAATTGTTTTTTCGCTTCAAGACCTATAATAGTCTGATGTAACATTACATGATTTAGTACACTTCCTAATGCATATCTGGTTTGACCGGTAGGATCAGTTACTGCCGCTTCAATAGCTTCACTAATGGCAATTCCTAAACTACCTGGAGTATCCGGGTATTTTTTAAGAATATCCCTGCCGGCTTTTGTTTCTGTACTTGGACTGGCTATACAATTACCACCCCAGGTTTGCATCATTAGCTTTCTGAAAGGCTTCTGATCAAAACTTATTTTTACCATAAAAACTTTACATTCCAAACCAACCAGCGAACATGCAAAGGATAAAGCGCTCCCCCACTGTCCTGCCCCTGTTTCGGTGGTTAGTCTTTTAATACCAAATTCTTTATTATACCAGGCCTGGGCAACGGCAGTATTCGGTTTATGACTGCCGGCAGGTGAGAGACTTTCGTTTTTATAATATATTTTTGCAGGAGTTTTTAAAGCTGCTTCCAGATTATATGCCCGATGTAAGGGTGCCGGGCGCCAGCGTGTAAGCAATTCAAGAACACCTTCCGGGATATCTATCCATCGTTCCTGGCTATATTCCTGTTCAATAAGGTTCATCGGAAAAACCGGGGCCCAGGCTTCTGGTGGTACAGGACCATTGGGTCCCATATAAGGACTAATAGGTAAATCTGCCGCCAGATTGTACCATTGTCTGGGCATGTCATCTTCTGAGAGGACAATTTTTCTTAGTTTACTCATATTTATTTATTTTTTTAGTTAAGGTTTTAAAAAGAAAAAAGGCATGCTTAACAGCATGCCTTTGATATTTTTGTCTGGTGTTTCATGCTGCAGATTTTATTTACAGCCTTGCCACCAAAATTTACTGTTATAATCCAAATTCATTCAAAACATGATTTATGTCACAAAAATAATAACTCATTTGATTTATCCAACAATTCGTGTTTATTTTTAAGCTACTGCCGGCTATTTTTAGTCCTTCAAAATAATCCTCAAAAATTAAACTTTATTATCCATATCTTTCACTATATTTCTTAGGTATGCTGAGATGGGCTTTGAAAATTCTTTACGTTTCAGTGCAAAATCGATTGTGGTTTTTATAAAATCCAGCTTATTACCGATATCATACCTTTTTCCTTCAATAGTTTGAGCCAGAATATCTTCATGACGTAATAACAACCTTAAAGCATCCGTAAGCTGTATTTCATTTCCTTTTCCCCTGCTGGTTTTATCCAATGCTTCGAATATTTCAGGAGTAAGAATATACCTGCCGGCAATCGCTAAATTTGAAGGGGCTTTGTCTACTTCTGGTTTTTCAACCAGTTCATCAATTTGCATTAGTTTATCACTGATCTTTTTACCTCCCGTTATTCCATACCGTGAAACTTTTTCTTTAGGCACAACTTCAACAGCAATTATGGTTTGTTTATATTGTTCGTAGGTGTCAATTAATTGTTGCGTAGCAGGAATAACCGAATCAATAATCGTATCGCCAAGCAATACGGCAAATGGTTCGTTTCCACAATGATACCGGGCATATCGAATAGCGTCACCCAAACCGTTTAATTCTTTCTGGCGGATAAAATGAATGTTGGCCATATTTTCAATATGTCGTAGCTGGGTATATAAAACCTCATCTTCATCAGCCTTAATGCGCTCCTCCAATTCAAAATTGCGGTCGAAATGATCTTCTATGGAACGTTTGCCTTTTCCGGAAATAATGAGTATATCCTCAATGCCAGAATCCACGCATTCCTGAACCACATATTGTATTGAGGGTGTATCAATAATAGGTAACATCTCTTTGGGCTGTGCTTTGGTTGCGGGCAAAAACCGGGTACCCAAACCGGCTGCAGGTATAACAGCTTTTTTAACCATATTTAATTATATTATTCTATATAGGGTTTAATTACTCTCGCATTAATTTTTTTCAGATTTACAATCAGGCGCCTGAGCATCTCATCGTCCTCGTATGTTCCGATTATTGTACCTCCCGATCCCGAAAATTTTGCAGAGGCGCCGCACTCCCTGGCAACCTGCACCATTTGTTTATTATTATCGGATATATCCATTATTAAACATCGTAAATCAAAATTACGGTTAATCAGTTCATATAATTTTTGAGCATCCCGGCCTTCAATAGCTTTTTTCCCTTCGTCGGCAAGGGAAGCAATTTCAGCAAGTGTATCATGTACAAGCCTATCTCCATTCAAATACCGTTGTTTAATGGTATTAAGAACGGTACCTGATACTTTGCCCAGTTCGGTTTTATAAGCTAAATACAAATTAGGCAATTTGGCAGGTGCCAGTCGTTTGTATATTCCGTAACCATGTTCATCAAGATATTCTTTGTTAAAATCCATATACACACAACCTTCATAGGCTTGTATCACACGATCCTGTAAACCGGCATTAATACCCAGTTCGTCAACTTCAACAGAAAGCACCAGACCTGGTAAAATCGGCAGCGGGATCTCAATATCATAAAATTTTATCAGGGCTTTAATGGTTGCGGTAATAATGGCACTGGAACCGGCAAGCCCCACCTGCCTGGGTATAGAAGATTGATACCGAATGGTGAAATTTTTGCTTTCGAGTTTAATATCATTCTTTTCGCAATATTCACAGAATCTCTTTATTGAAGCTTTCACTAATCGGGTTCCTCCATAATATCCCGATAAATTAACTGATTCTGTAAGGTGATAAATGTTCCTGAACCGGTTTAAATCTTCTGACTGTTCTTCAATAACCAGTTCCGGTGTTTCGTATATTGAAACAATAGCGCCAAAGTTTCTAACAATAACAGAAATTGTTTTGCCAAAATAACCGTCAGACGGATTTCCTAATAAACCTGCCCGTGCATATGCCCTGGCTTCAATTATCATTTTGTTTAACTATATTTGATTGCGAATATAATATTTTAAAAATTAACTGTGCTTTTTTTACCCCTGCAATGTAATGTTAAAGGTTGAATTGTTCTTAACTCTTCGATTAAAAATACATCCTGATAGCATGCAGACAATTATAATTTAATTTTAAAATATTTGATAATTGCTGTAGGGTATTTTAATACTGCCCTATCATTATAGTTAATTGAGCCAGGAATAAAGTTGGCATGTTGTGTTTAGTAAAAGAATATAACCAGATTATTTACATTTTTACATACTTAAAACCTTTGGATATGACGTACAGATTAATTAAAGTGAATATTGTGTTATTAGCCACATTTCTTTTGACAGCAGGCTTCACGCCGCCTGATGAAAATCTTATTTTTAATCTGGCAAGTAAATTGGAATCATATAACACAAAATTTCCTTCTGAAAAAATTTTTATTCATACTGATAAAACCAAATATTCACCCGGCGAGGCGATGTGGTTCAAAGGATATGTATTCTCATCACAAAATTTAGGCATTCCGGTTAGTTCGGAAGTATTCGTACGTTTATGTGATGAATTCGGAAACAATGTTTTTTATCTGCGTTACCCACTTGATTCCAATACATTCACAGGTTATCAAAGCCTTCCTGAGAAACTCATTCCCGGCAAATATAAATTTATTGCTTATACCGGTTGGATGAGAAATAATCCTGCAAATGAAGTATTTACCAAAGACATCCTGGTTGGAGAATTCGTTAAAAATTCTGTAGAATCAACCATTCGTTTTGACAAATCGTTCTATAACCCGGGAGAGATGTTGGTTGCAGAAATGGAAATTATGGATAATAACGGCAAGGCTGTCCCTGATTTAAAGCTTATGATTGAATTATTTGACGAGAATGGGATTTTGCTAAATGATATAGTAAACACCAACCCGTCAGGAAAAGTAGTAAAACAAATACTACTTCCTGAGAATGCCGGAGATCTTTTATTTATTCAAATCACATCCGACAATAATAATTACCCTCTTAAGAGAATAAAACGAATTCCCGTTGTTCCGGGTAAAATAAATATGAAATTCTACCCTGAAAGCGGTAGCATAATTAATGGGGTTACCAATAAAATTTATATCCATACCACCGATGAATACAATATACCTGTAAGTATCAGTGGAAATGTTACTGATAACTTGAATAAAATTACAAAAGTAACAACTGATCAGGATGGAATGGGATATTTTTTTCTTGCACCAAGAGAAGGAAGTAAATATTCCATTCTGCTCGATAAAAATTTTGGAATTGATAAAAGTTATCCCTTACCGGATATAAGTAATAACAAATATTTATTGAATTATAGAGGACTTAGGGATAGTTCACTGTTTTTTATTTTGCATTCTTCAAATGCCAATAAGGTTGAAACCACATACTTGGTAATTACAAAAGACAATAAAGTTGTTTGGGGCGCACAAATTGATTTTCAGAAAATAAAATATGTATTGATTCCTGTTAAAGATATACCTTCGGGAATTCAGCAAATTTCAGTATTTGATGAAACAAATAAACTGTTGGCCAACATGACTGTTGCTGTTAATGATAACCTAAGCAAAATTTCAATTTCATCTGACAAAAACCTTTATCAACCATTCGAAGAAGTACATCTTAAGCTTCATGCCCCTGTCGGTTTTAATGCCAGTGCAGGAAGTTTTTCTTTAGCTGTCATCGCTGAAAATACCCTGAAAGAATCCCTTGAGGCTAAATCTGTATTTAAAAACGAATTTCAGATAAATAATCTGTTGCAACATGGAAACTCTGATTTCTATAATGAATGCCTTCTATCTGAAAAACTTCATAATCGAACAATTTGGTATGAACTGGATGACAGGCAGGATAGTAATCCGGCAGATTTTCTGGGGAAAAGTATTAGTGGTAGGATTTATGATAAAAAAGATATGCCTATAGATAATGCAGTAATAACCATAACTGACTATCTGGATAAAAAAATATTTGTTACTAATTCCGATACTACCGGGTATTTCAGCACGTTCTTTAATACAGAATATATTAATTTAGATAACCTGGAGATTTCTGCCACTTCTGATAAAAAAATTAAAAATTATGCTATAAAACTTGATAATTCATTCGAATCTGAAGTATCAGAAACGTTTTTATCGGATATACATGACTGGCAGGAAGACAAATATGTGTTGCTGGCTAAATATGAAATTCCGGAAATATTGTATTCAGAACCTTATGAATCCCCTAAAAAGAAGGATGTATTATATAAGAATAAGCAATATGATAAAAAACAATATTCAAGTTTCACAAGTGTAGTTGATATCTTAAAAACCATGAAATACTTTAATGTTATGGATAACAAAATTGTTTTCCGCCCAACTTCAATAAATTATCAGGATGGAGCATTGATTGTAATTGATGGCGCTAAAACAGGAACCGATATAGGAATTCTTAGAAATTTATCCCCCAGTTTAATTGAGAATATCGAGATTCTTACCGAACCGAGTGAATATATGATATATACTAGTATGAACACGCAGGGAGTAATTGTAATTTCAACAACAAAGGAGCAACCTTTATCAGATATATCGGTTGAAAATAATACCAATAAAAATACGGATATCTTATACGACAAATCTTTTGTGCCCGGAACTGCAAAAAATAATTCTGATGCTGAAATCAGAAACAGGACAACACTCTATTGGGATACCGATTTAACTTTTAATAATACAAATGAGGTTGATATATCATTCTTCAATTCCGGAGTTACCGGTAATTTTGTTTGTGTGCTTCAGGGTATTGATAGAAAAGGAAATTTATATTTTAGCCAGTTTAAATTTGAAGTTCGGTAAAACAAAGATCAGATTACCTGGAACTTAAATACGAAAATCCATAAAAAATAACAGGGAACAGCATGAAAAACATTTGCAGTTTTCCCTGTTTTTTTATTCGGGTTGCAGCAAATAATATTTTTTCTTTTATAATCCCTATAATAATTATAATTTTAGACCTGTTCATTTTAAAAATAAAACTACAATGAAAAATAAAAGAAATTTAACCCCAACCCTTACAGGAGTAATATTAATAAGTTTATTTCTTGGATTGATTTCCTGCACCCAGCCAAAGGAACAAAAATATATTGGACTTCAGTTATGGTCTGTAAGAGATACTATTAAACAAGATCCAATAAAGGCCATAGAAGCAATTGGCGCTATGGGTTATAAGTTTGTTGAAGCTGCCAATTATGCAAATGGTCAGTTTTATGGCATGGAACCCGATTCATTTAAAACTTTACTTAATAAAAACGGACTTGACTTTTTAGGTTCACATACAGGACAACCTGTTCCGGATTCAGCAACATGGGATTCTGTTATGACCTGGTGGGACCAGTGTATTGATGCCCATGCAAAAGCAGGCGTGCAGTTCCTTGTTCAGCCTTCGATGATCAGTGAAGCATATGAAAACATGGATGTACTAAAAAGATATTGTGAATATTTTAATGTTATTGGTGAAAAATGTAATGCAAAAGGAATTCGCTTTGGATATCACAACCATTCAAGGGAATTTACCCAAATTGACAGTGTTACCATTTATGATTATATGCTCCAAAACACCGATCCTGAAAAAGTAATGTTCGAGATGGATCTTTACTGGATACAGGAAGGCGGAGCTAATGCTATTGATTATTTCAACCAGTATCCCGGACGATTTGAATTATGGCATGTTAAAGATGAAGCTGAACTTGGAGCAAGCGGGAAAATGGATTTCCAGCCTATATTTGAAAACGCAGAACTTGCCGGTATGAAATATATTATTGTGGAAGTGGAAAAATATAATTTTAATGCTCTCGAAAGCGTAAAATTAAGTCTCGATTTTTTGAATAATGCAGCATATGTGAAATAAACTGTTAAGTTGAGATAAAAGATAAAAAAGGCTGCCCGTTGCTATACGGACAGCCTTTTTTATGTAAAAATTAAATTCAAAATTGCAAATCTGTGAATTTCAGAAATTATTAAGCAGTAATTTAAAACCGAATATTTTACAGGTAAATTTCGAATTTTATTTAATGCCAATGCGAATAGATTTATAATAACAATTCCATCTCAAAATAATCGAGGCGTTTATTATCTTTTAATTCCTGAAATGTTTTACGTACAGTCCGAAATCCAAGGGTATCATATAACCTTTTGGCTATAAAAGTGGAGTCGAGCAGAATTCTTTTCAGATTATCTTCTTTTGCTTTTAAAATAAGAAGCTCCACAATTTGCCGACCTATGCCAATTTTTTGAAATTCCGGATGCACATATACACCACCCATATGTTCTCTGTTCAGGTTACCGGTACCGATAATCCGGTTCCCGGTTTCAGCAACCAGTGTATATCCCAGGGCAGCACTTTCGGCAATGTAATTCCGGTTATGATATTCTTTGAAAAATTCAGCTACTTCAACAGGATAAACCTTCGGATAACAATAACCGGCTGTATAGTGGATCAACCTGACAATTTCTTCAAGATCAGAATTTCTGTAATTCCTTATATTAAAATCTACATTATT
>JAFGSZ010000074.1 GCA_016934395.1 Bacteroidales bacterium | reverse complement strand
TATTTCATGGCCGAGTTCAGCTATTTGTTTAATTATATATTCGTTAAAACTTTTAGGAATAGTGCGGAAATAATAACTACCTGTAATACCTAATTCATTCTCAATTTGCGCTGTTTCTAAAGCGTTTTGTGGTAAGCGATCTACATCATGGCGGAGAATTATGCATTTTTGTTTTGGTTTCTGTATAAAACTCTCAAATGTTTGAAATGAAAAACCCTGTTTCTGAAGGGAAACTAATAAAGTATTATATGTTATTAAGGTAAAATCCATTAAGCAATTAATAGAAACTCGTGAATATTATCAGGTGTAATTACTTTAAATAGAGTATCAGGGTAGGCATTTGAAAAAGTTTTTGATAAAAATGCTTTTTTTCCATGACCCCACTTAAATTCGAAAGCTGACAATTTCCCATCAATTTCCTCTATGTAATCGATTTCTTGTTGCTGGGTTGTTCTCCAGAAATAGGACTTAAAAGAAATATCGTTATTATAGTTCAATTTTAATCGTTCACTAATAATAAAGTTTTCCCAGAGGGCCCCAGTATCGTTTCTTGATGATAAAGGTAAAAGATTAGATATTATAGCATTACGAACACCATTATCAAAGAAATATATTTTTTTCCCTTTTTTTAATTCGTTTCTTACATTTTTGTTATAGCCATTCAATTTAAAGATTATATAAGCCTTTTCAAGTATATCAATATATTTTTCTACAGTACCTTTGTCAGAATCCACAAGCCTGGCCAGTTCGTTATAAGATACTTCATTTCCTATTTGAAGTGCCAGAGCTTTTAAAATTTTTTCAAGTAAAGCAGGCTTATGCAACTGATCGAGCATAAGTATATCTTTATACAAATAGCTTGAAGTAAGTGATTTTAATAATTTGTTTTCTAATCCATTATTCAACGCTACATCTGGATAATAACCATAAATCAGACGGTGTTCTAATAAGCTTTTTTCAGTTAACAGGCCGTGATGGGCTACCATTTCCCCAAAGGAGAAAGGATGAAGATAGAACTCAAATTTTCGTCCGGTAAGTGGTTCCTGAATTTTATTTGCGAGTTCAAAAGATGAAGAACCAGTTGCTATTAGTTGAATATTTTTAAAATTATCGTGAATTATTTTTAATACCAAACCGATTTCCGGAATACGTTGTGCTTCATCTATTATTACTAATTTATAATTTGCCAGGTATGGTTGAAGTTTGGCAATTCCCGGATTTGATAAAATATCACGAACATCAGGGTCATCCCCATTTAAGAAAAGGACAGGATAGTTATATTTAGCAGTTATTGATTCTACAAGGGTGGTTTTACCTACCTGTCTGGCTCCATATATGATGATAGTTTTCTTTTTAAAAAGAAATTGGTGAATTATTTTTTCCAGGTTTCTATTGACCATTTATAATTATTTTTACAAATATATAATTATTCGAATAAAATCGAAAATTATTATATTTTTTTTCGATTTAAATCTCTTAATGACACCTTTATTCAAAAGTTTTTATCATCATCCTAAAATAATAGCTTCCTGCAATACCTGTTTCCTGTTTTGTACAATGCATGGCCCAAAGGATTATTCTTCTTTTTCTATGATAAAAAGAAGCAAAAATCATGGCCAAACAATGCTTCACCTCGCTCTATTTAATCGCAAGATTAAAATCAAAAAGCGAGGCAAGCTTCTTTTTATTTAATCTAAACGATTAAACATTCACACCTGCCCATTGCCCGCCGTTTGGCCTGGCTAACGCACTTTTTACATTAGCCATTAAATTTAATAACAGTTGAAATTGGCCTATGAGAATTTCTGAAACAAAATAAGGAATCTGTTTAAGTGCATGGCTTGGTAAGCATTCCATGAGTACTGGGTTCGATAAGACAGTAAATAATTCCTGCAAATTGACCGGTAAGGTTTGGAATGCCTATCTGCCCTGGCAGGAAGTCAGGAATGACATATACTAAGAAATAAATTGTTTTGTAGAGATTTTAAAAGATAATGTTTTTGTTTTTTAAAAATATTTTTTTACCTATGTACTTTGTTAGGAAAGATATAATTTGTTTGTTAGCTTTTATTGTTGTTATTTATTGTTAAACGTTAAAATGTTACGTAAAATGAGGTCAAATTCTTATTATGAGAGGCGAAAAAAACACTCAGTTTCTCAAAAAAGTCATCAAGGAACAGTTGAAAATCGTTCAGCACCACAAAAAAATCATCAGAAACTGCGAATAAATGGCTCAATCTCACAAATAAATTACCCGGGCCCGCAGAAAAATCGTTCAGGACCATAAATAAATCATCCGTAACCATAAAAAAATCATTCAGGCCCGAAAATAAATGAGTGGTTACCGCAAATATACCGCTGCGGAACGGATAAATTCAATTAAACATAAGGAAATTAAAGAAGCTTGGAAAAATTCCGGCAATCAACGTTATATATAAAAAATAGCGTTATTATTTATTAATTTAAATTTTAAACATTATGAGTAAAACAATTGAAAATTTGCTGGTAAAAGCAAATGTTGCTATTTACAATGGCATTGAAAATCCCGAATTGGCTGAAATTTTAGCCCAATACGGGTATGATGCGAACAGGATAAATGAAGGCAGGGAGTTATGCGACGAAACCGAAAAGTTGCATCAGAAACAGGTAATGGAGTATGGGGAGCAGTATGACGCTACCCGCGAAATGGAGGAAGCCAGGCTAAAGGCAAACCTGGTGTACATGAAACATGTGAAAATAGCCCGTGTGGCTTTAAAGAACAAGGTGGGTGACTGGGACAAGCTGCAGCTAAACGGTAAAAGAAAGAAATCTTTTTCGGGTTGGCTGGCAGAAGCAGGCTTGTTTTATACGAACGTTTTATCGGATAAAATGCTGGTAGAGCAAATGCAGGAGTATGGAATAACCGGGGAGAAATTAATGGAAGGGCAGCAACTGGTAAACGATGCAGAAGCAGCTTATGCCAAACAACGAAAAGAACTTGGTGAAGCACAGGATGCAACCATAGAAAGGGATGAAGCTGTTGATAAATTGCAATACTGGTACAGTGATTACATTGAAATTGCACGTGTAGCACTCGAAGATAAACCGCAGTATTTGGAGATCATGGGAATTGTAGAACCTTCGTAGGAAAGCTTGATAGTAAAAAACCCGGTGGAATTTCTCTGCCGGGTTTATTGTTTTTGTATTAGCTTGAGAGATTTATATTTTTAATTTCCTACTCTGCCCTTTTGTTCCCTTCCCGAAAGCTTTCGGGGGGGAGGCCAACCCGCTGTTTATGTCGTGCGATGGCTTGCCCCTCAAGGGGATAGGGGCTGCGTTGGCCTCATTACCTGAAATTATACTGATAATCAGAATTTTATTTCATCGCCCTAACTCTTTCGGGGTAGTTTTCAATGAAACAGG
>JAFGSZ010000073.1 GCA_016934395.1 Bacteroidales bacterium | reverse complement strand
GTTATACAAAGAGCATCGAATAAATCTCGCAATAAATTTATAATGATATTAAAAAAGCCACCGCCACAGGCGGTTTTGTTCAACGTTGGTGGTAATGTGAAGATTTCCCGTGAAGTCATTAGAGAACTTCGTATAAGCCAGATTAATGGCCCTAAACAAAATAATGATATTCCTATTAAAAATACATAAACACCGGTTTGAAAAAAAAACTTTCTTTTATTTAAAAATCTCATTTCTTGTCTCCTCCCTGATAAAATACCCATCCTGCGGAGGTTTTAAAAATCAACATTGAGATTAAAGCTGTCATAATAAATACAAACCATGCCATAGCACAGGCATATCCCATTTTTGAAAACATAAAAGCCTGTCTGTATAAATGCAATACGTAAAACAAGGAGGCACTAGCCGGCCCGCCGTTTGTCATAATATAGGGTTGAGTGAAGGTTTGAAATCCATTAATTATTCCAATTACAATGTTATATAATATTGTTGGTGTTAAAAATGGGAATATAACATACTTGAAACGATGCCATATATTTCCACCGTCAATTTCCACGGCTTCCAGTAATTCTTTGGGAGTATCCTGCAATCCTGCAAGGAATATTATAATTATATTTCCAATACTCCATAGGCTCATTAAAATTAGACTTGGAATTACTGTTTTTGTTCCATAAACCCATTTTTGAGGAGATCCACCAATGGCGATTAAGATTATATTAAATAATCCAAATTGGGGATTAAATAACCACATCCATAGAGCCGAACTTACTATAATCGGGATTAAGGATGGCAAATAAAATATCGTACGAAAAATATGCATTCCTTTCACTTTTGTATTGAGAAGCAATGCTGCAAATAATGCGATAACTATTTGTAAAATGATACTGGTTAAAGTATAATATAGAGTTACGAAAACAGATTGCCAGAATAATGGATCAAATGTAAACATATCTCCGTAATTTTTTAGGCCAATAAATGTCGGTTTTGTTATTAAATCCCATTTTGTAAAACTTGTTGCAAGACTCAATCCCAGGGGAAATAAAACCCAGAGAGAAAGCCCGAGTACAACCGGAGTAATAAACAACCAGCCCCAAAAATTATTATATCGTGATAAAAACTTACTATTTTTTGGTTTCTTACTATTTTTTTCAGATTTAAGGAGGTTAACACTCATTCAAATCTCCCGAATTATTATAAAACTGAAACGCGGTAAAAATGCGTTTCAGTTTTTGATTATATAATTTTTTATCTGGAGGAGGATTTATTGTAAATAAAATTTACCAGGTTCCCTGCATTAGTTTTTGTTTTCTTACTAATTCTCCAGCTTTTTTCAAAGCATCCTTGGCAGAAATTTCGCCGAGCCATACTCTATCAAGTTGAGGATTGACACACTCATTGATAATCTGAGTATAATTTTTTACTACAACTTCTGGTATTGTTTGAGCAACTTTCATAGAGTCCAATACTGCCGCTTTGAATTCATTTGGATGAGCTGTATTGGCTGTCCATTTTTTAAGGTCTGTTGGATCATTATACCATGACGCTTTTGTCGGCATCCATAATCCGCTGGTATAAAGATTAAGTGTTTTATCAGGATTCATCATCCACTTGTGCAATAACCAGGCTTCCTTCGAATGTTTTGTTGATTTAAATATTACCGATGCACCGCTTATGTACATTTGTGCAGGTTTTTTTATGATTGGTAAAGCACCGATACCCATCGGGAAATTCATTTTGGCAATATCCAGAAGTTCCCATTGTCCTGTAATGTAGAATCCCAATTGTCCGTTTGCAAGCATTACAGGAGGTGCGGGGAGTCCTGCCTGCGAAGTCGATGAAGGGCTTGTATAAGGCATTACTTTTTCTTTGTTGATTAAATCAGCAATTTTTTGAATTACATCTATAGATTCAGGTGTATCCATGAGGAATTTTTTTCCATCAGCTGATACTATTCCGCCATTGCCGCTCCATAATGGCGGTGTCAGCATTGCATGCCATAATTGATAACTAACGCCATAAGTTGTAATTCTTCTTGAATCAAAACCTTTTTCACCGGGATGTTTTCCGTTTGAATCAGTTGTGATTTTTCTTAAATACTTTACAAATTCATCCCATTTCCAACCTTTAGAATAATCTGCAGGAGGTAAAGGTACACCGGCTTTTTTGAGAACATCCTTATTATAGAACATTACCTGGCATTCGGCAGCAGTATAAGCACCATAGATTTTCCCCTTAACTTTCAACCATACCTGTGGCAGATAATCTTTTTTAAGATTTTCTTTTGTAACTAAATCAGTTAAATCCATCATATAGCCGGCTGCAGCAAATTCGCCAAACTGGTCCGGTCTGAAATAACCGAGATCAGGTAATGTTCCTGACTGGGCCATTGCTCTTAATTTAGCGGCATATTCTGTCCCGGAAATATCACCCTGGATATACATTGGTTCGACCTTTATTCCGGGATTAGCGGTTTCAAATGCTTTGAAAGCCTCTTTCATAGCTAAGTCTTCATTAGGACTACCCCAATATACAAATGTTAATTTTACATCTTCAGCAAATATTAATGTAGATACGCTAAAAATTAATAGTACTAACACAAAAAGCAACATGAGTCTTTTCATATATATCTCCTTTTTTTTAGCTTGCAAGCTATTATTAGTTAGATTTATAAAAAAAAAAGTAATTTTTTAAAATGCAATTTATAATCAAAAGGATGTAATTTATTATCAAATAATGGAAAATCTCATTAGACCTGTATTTATTAAATAATTATTGAATAAATTTTGTAATATAGATATAATTATTTAATTTTT
>JAFGSZ010000072.1 GCA_016934395.1 Bacteroidales bacterium | reverse complement strand
CCTTTAATAATATTAAATTCTATTTAACAAGTCTTTTCCTGAAGATATAACCCAGTTCGAAATGGTCAGATACTTCACAAATCAAATTACCCTTCCGATTGGTAAGTTTTTCGTATAGTAAATATTTAACTATTTTTTTCAAAAAAAATTCATTCCAGGCATTTCTTTTTCCTATGTATCCTGGCAATTAAAAAAGACAATACTATAAATCGTATCAAAAAAAGGATTTATTTCACACTCAGGCTAATTATCTCAAAGCAACCAAACTTTTTATCATCAATAAACTTTTCTATTTCATTCATATGATGAATTAATAAATCGAGAATTACGCTGGTTTTGAGATTGCCTGAACGTATCCAGATAATTTTTGGAGGAAATCCATATAGTGAATTCAGATCGTTAAAATCAGAATCCTGAGTCACTATTATATAATCATGCTCTTTAGCGAATTCCCATATAAGTTTATCCGGAGAATTCATTAATCCCTCATGCTTGACGGAAGTTGATCCCGCAAATTGTATTGGAAGTTGTGGAAGTATCCTGTGAGAAATATTCTGATCAAACAAAAATCTCATACTGCCGCCTGATAAATTTTATTTTCTCTGTCCGCAGCATAACTTAAAGCAGCATAAATATCTTCCTCTGTCAGTTCATCGAAATCAACCAATATATCCTGTATAGACATACCTGAAGCTAACCATCCCAGTATATCACTAACAGTTATTCTCATACCACGAATACATGGTTTACCGCCTCGTTTTCCGGGTTCTAACGTAATAATCTGTTTATAATCTTTCATAGAAGAGTATTTTAAGTAAAAATACGAAAATTCTCATTACACTGAAATGCTTAACAATTAAAACACTTGTGGAGTTTTCAAGATAACAAAATTATGGTATGTTGTTTAAAGGAATTCGTTAGTACTCTTTTTAAATTCTATTAATTCTACCGGCGCTCCATTATGTAATATCATTGCAGCCCTTACTCCTTCAGAAGGCACACCCGGTTCAGCTATAATTTCAAAATTATGTGCATTCAACACCTTGTCCAAATCTTCAACTTCAAAGGCTATGTGCGGAACTGTTTTAATTAATTCTGCAACCGGACAGTCTTTTTCAAAACGCATCCATTCAATGCCAAACGGGCTGGTACTAAACCCGGATACATAAAATTTTAAGTGTGGCAAATACCGTTCACCCGGCATTTTTTTTGTTGTCGGAATTCCCAGATGATGGTATTTCCAGCCCCATTCATTTATTGCCAATGGAGGCTCAGCATCCTGCCGGATATTTTTCATGTTAATTTTTTTTGCATTTTATCAATATACATTTAAGGGGACTCATGTCTTTCATGTGTTTGATGGGTTCGTCCATTTCATAAAATTCAAATAGCCCAACATCTCCAAATTCCCTTTTTACAGAGGTTTCATCATAAAAAAATACATTTAGCCCTTTTAAAACTCTGAACCGGTCAGTGGATAATACCCTGCCATCTCCATACATTTCCGATTTTTTAGATACCACGGTAAAGATCATATATCCTCCCGGAAGAAGTTGATTAAAACAAGCTGCTAAAAATTTTTTCCTCTCGTATTTATTGAGCAAATGAATTAATGCATAACAAAAAATACCTTCGTATTTTGAATGATCAAAAGGCATATCGGTAACCGAACCACAAAAAATTGGAAAATTTAAATTGTTTTCTTTGGCAAGGTTTATGGCTGTTTGTGATATTTCAATCCCGGTAATATCAAAACCGTGATTATAAAATGCCAATGCATTTCTGCCATATCCCACCCCGGGGATCAGTATTTTTTTAATTCCCTTTCCGGCAAAAAATTCTTTAGCCATTAATGCAGAATCCGAAGGTTCAAATCCCCAGGTAGTTTTTTCGTCGATGAATTTTTGCTCCCAGAATTCTGCCATGTTTCTTGTAAAACTTTTAATGATCCTTTGTTATGTTTAGGGGAATCGTTGGGCGTAAAGTTCTTTTTAATGCACAATGACACTTGAATAGCCAAAATATGTTATTACAACATATCAAAATTAAATTTAAATGATCTTTGTTTTTCCTTTATCTTAGATAATTTAATATTATTGTTATAATACTTTGTGTTAATTTCTCTAATTGTCTCAATATCTACTGGGTGAGTTTTTATACCAAAGCACATTTTAGCGATAATTGATTTATCAAATGGAAGCAGACCATGATTCCTAACATTATTACTACTATTACTTTTTACCATACGATATTCTTTTTCGTATCTCGAACCTAAATGTTTTAGCTTAAAACATGCAGACTTTAGAATCTTTTCTTTTTCGGATTTTGTCGATTATCAAAAAAATCAAGTAAAATAATGTGTTCAACAGTAACTTTATAAAAAATATTTACCTGATTTACAATAGTAAAACCACTTATCCCTTGTTCTTTATTTTCAATTGTTCCGATCTCAGGAAATTCAGATAAAATTTCCAAAAAATCATATACCTTTCTTATGAAAGATCTGGTTACCTGTTCTCCCCATTCTTCTGATAAGTACTCAAGAATTTTATCAAACTTTTTATCGGCTCTTTTCGACCAATAAATTTCTAAAGCCATTTTTTATGCTTTTTTTTCATCTCCTCGTGGCTTATCAAATTATCAGGATTATCGCTCTCTTCCATTGCTAATAACAAATCCTCATGTTCTTTTTTTGTTAATCTGCTCCATATCTGTCCTTCTTTGGTTGAGGTTCTTTTTTTTATCAGATCATAAAAGCTTATAAGTAAATTCTCATTGTCAATGCTATCAATAAGATCATGAAAACTTTTTTTCAAATCTACTGTGTTCATATTATTTGCCTTTTTGTAAAGTTAACGATATTTTATATATCTGGTCATTATTTGCTTTTCGCCAATTATCCTGTAGCTGTAACCACCCTAAGTACATCCCTATAGGCAATGCAACCAGTGCTACCTGGTTTTAAAATTATCTGCCATGTTTTTTCCTTAATTATTTACAAATTCCCTTTACCACCACACTTTGCCATAACAAAAATAAACTTACAAAAATCGAATCAATTATTAAAATGGTTATTACAACCGTAGCTTTAATTTAAGATTCAATTGTCAGAATTTACGGGCTGCAAATTACTCCCGATAAACCAGGATAAACTAGCGGCGTAAGTAAAATACTTTTAATCAACTTAATTATTCCACCTTCACCATTATTTGTGTAAATGAATGGGCCGGAAAGCTATAGATAAAACTGCTCCCACTTACGGCTTGTTCCTTCACCACAGGAAAGTATTGTTCCTGTTTTTCAAAACTAAACAGCGCTTTAATATCCGGTTGGTTCATTTCATAAACGGTAGCCTTACCTTTAAACTTACCCGAACTGTCTACTATTTCAGTGCTGATAGCTTTATCTTTATGACGGTTTACCACATTAATCACCAAAGAATGTGTTTCTTCTGAATACACCGAAGTCACGTCTAGATACGGAATATTTTTATAATATGCGCTTGTGCTGAATGTATCACATTCCACCCCCACATCCAGCGATGTGCCCAGGCAGTTGTTTGAAAATAATTTGAAGGTATGGAACAAGGGAGTTTTGAAGGTCCCTTTTTCACGATCCTGTCCTAATATCCCTGTAAGCAGGGTGAAGTTTGCCATTTTTACCACATCGGCATGGCGGATAAAGGAATTTAAAAACTGGGCCGTGGCCAGTGTACCCATAAAACTTCTGTTGTGTGAAGCCCATTCATCAAAGGAAATGTAGATGGGTTTTTCCAGTTTGTATTTAGCTGTTACCACATCGATGATGGATGCAGTAGTGGTTATTTTCTCTTCAATATCCATACCCCACTGGCCCATAAATTCATAATAATCTTCGGGGTTTTCCCAATACCGGTGTATGGAAACATAGTCGGCCACATTTCGTAATTCGGTAATAATTTTCCAGTTCCAGTCGATCCATTTCCCATACGGGTCGTAGTTGGAAGATCCGTTTGCAATAAAAGAAATCGTGTTATCGGTATATCGCATAATCTTGGCCGCTTCCAGCGCCATTTTGCAATAATCATCGGCGTTCTTATATCCCATAATCCAGGGTGATCCGTCCACCTCGTTTCCCAGGCACCAGTATTTTACTCCGTAAGGTTCTTCATTTCCGTATTTGGCCCTTAAATCGGCATAATACGAACCTTTAGGTGAATTGCAGTATTCCACCCAATATCTGGCGTCATCGAGCGTGCCGGTACCCATATTAATGGCAATTACGTTTTCTGTACCTATAGCTTTGTTGAGCTTAATCCATTCATCGGTACCCACCTGATTGTTATCGATGGTTCCCCAGGCCAACTCTTTCCGCGCGGGACGCAGGTCTTTGGGGCCAATACCATCCTGCCAATTGTAGCCGGCTACATAATTCCCCCCGGGCCAGCGCATGTTGGTTAATTTTAATTCTTTGGCTGCTTCAATATAATCCGTTCTGAACCCGTCTTCATTGGCCAGGGGAGAATCGGGATCGTACAATGTTCCATACATAGTATTGCTATGGGGTGCATCCGGCATCCCAAATCTTGCAGGATCAATATGAATTGGTTCCATAAAAACCCCGTAGATATTCGGGTCTATCTCGCCGATGGTTCTGTTAAGATCAATTCGTATTGTTGCCTGCTGAGCACATAGCGTTATTGAAGAAACAAGGATTACCAAAAAGGAAAGCTTTTTCATGATTTGGTTATTTTATCTTTTGTAATGAATTAAAATAATTAATAGCAAAGACTATTTTAACAATTTTATCTATGTGATATGGGGTCGTTTAAACTGAATGTCCCTTCTTAAATACGTTGCCGAACGCCATAACCATTCCAGCGGGCCGTAATAATATCTTTTTATCCAGTAGTGTGCCAGCCATACCTGTGCGATCCATAATACAATCCCCAGGTAAAAGCTTAAGGTCTGACCCAGCCAGCCGTAAGCGCCAAGACCGTACCCATAGAAAAATGGAATAAACACAAAAGATTGAAATACATAGGTCGATAAGCTCATCCGGCCGTTCGGCGCTAATAAACTCAGCACCTTTTGACCAACATGCCACTGATAAAGAAGGATAAATCCAAAAACAGTGGCAAAGGTAAAAACCAGGTCAACCAGGCTGTTAATAATGGCATTGGTCATCCAATACTGTTTGGGATTGATTATATTTGCGATATACGGTTTTCCGATTAGAAGTATTGCCGTTAATATTGCGGTTATTAAAAAACCCGGGAGGTATTTGTTTTTCAACGGACTGTGTTCTTTAAAAAAACCAATTTTACCCAGCCAGAAACCAAGAATTGACATCCCCGTAATTGTGGACAACCGGCCACTTTCGAGCGTAAAAGTCCATTTGGCCAATGCCCCTTTCCATAAATTGGTTTCAACAACCTCTTTAAAGCTTCCGTGAGCATAGATTTCATGAACGTTTGCCATAAGAGACCAGTGCAGGGGATTCTGAGAAATAGCCTTTTCCTGAAGCAGATTCACAAGAAGATGTATTACCGAGGGGATTTGCAACAGGAAAAAAGAAGCCAGTCCAATTAGCAGGTAATTTCGCATAGTATACACCGGAATAAGTATAAAACCTGTTATAGCCAGTATTTGCAAAATATCTCCGCCATACAGAACGCCGTGCACCAACCCGGCCATCAGCAGGATACACAACCGCCAGCTGAATCTTCCCCTGAAATCAACGCCTTGTTTTTTCTGGCTATCCATGATAATAAAAAAACTCAGACCAAAAAGAAGGGCAAAAATCGCATAGGCTTTCCCTCCAAACAGAAAAAATGTAATGTTCTTATACACGCTTGGTTCAGGTTTATACCAATACACCTCATAATATTCTATCATGTGAACGATAAACAATCCCATCAGGGCATAGCCCCGTAATGCATCAATGAGTACAATCCTCTTTTTGGGAGTAATTTGCTGAGAAGTTGTCATGAGATAATAATTACGTAACTATTATTTATATAAATATCCAATCACCCGGTTATTCATTAAGGCAGGAATAACCATCATATTTTTATCCTCAATATATTCAAAATCTGCCATCGTAATGTTCTGCTCCCGGGTGTTTATTAATTCTATTACGTCTCCGGTTTTTTTCACAAGATACAGGTTCCCCTGAAAATGAGAAACCAGGTAATCGTCTCCGCATTTTTTAATACCGTCTATTGCCCCTTCACCCATAAAAGCTATGTTTTGTATCTCTTTAGTTTGAATATCCACAAACTTTAAATAGTTATCGCCTGCACCCACAATCAATTTATCATTATCAGACAAAATCCCGTTTATACCTCTTAGCTCTTCACTTTCTAACCAAAGTTCAACTTTGCCGTTATTTAGTTTATAAATGGTTTTATTCCCGCTATCAGAAATGTACACATTCCCTTCCGAATCTACAGTAACATCATTCGGAAATCCGGGATAATCAATGGGAAAACGTTTTTCAATTTTTGCTTTCTTAATATCGATCTGTGTAAGATATCCTCTTTCTACCACATACAGCTTATCTTTATAAATTGTAATTCCGGTAGGGCCAATAAGACTATCGACCCATTTAAATTCAATGACGTTCCCGTCCAGGTCCATTTTTGTAATACATTCGTTATACAGTGTGTCTTCCTTTTTTCTGAATCCTCCCCTGTCATTAAAATTAGTGGCGTATAAAAATCCACTTTCATTGTCATATACAGCAGATTCCGGAGTCCAGAAAATGCTGTCCGTTTCCCATACTTTGGTTATTTGTTTTACCGGATCGGTACAAAAAGATAATTTTAAAATCCCGAAAAGGGCGATTAGCAGTATTAAGGTTTTTTTCATTGTAAAAAATCTTTTATATGAATAAGGATAAGTTAGTTCACCTGTATAGCCGACCAATATAATTTATTCCATTCTCAATAATCCACTGTAACCCCCAGTTCAATTAGCTGGTTTATTTGCTCCTTACTGATTTTGTTTCCTGACAAATCAACATAATCGAGTTTTTCAAGTTTTAAAAGCGGCAGAATATCTTCAATATGGTTATTGGATAAATATACTCTTTTTAGGTTTTTTACAAAACGCAAAACATCAATTATTTCAATCCGGTTATCAGACAGGTTCAATTCTTCCAGGTATATAAGTCCTGCGAGCGGGGTGAGATCAGTAATCCGGTTATCGGATAAATCGATGGTTTTAGCATGTTTACAGTATTGTACTCCATCCAGGTCATTTATATCTGAAGAGGATAATTCGAACTCATCAATGTCTTCCAGGTAATACGTCGGAAATTCAATATCTGTATTACCGTATTGCCTTATTTTAACTGCATCGTAAAAATCATATACTATTGGCCTGGAGTTTTTAATATTTTTTGCCTTGTCACTATCATTAATAATACTATAACCCTCAGCCTCCAAATCCCAATCGTAAACGGGAGAGTAATCAATATCTTCGTAACTGTTCAGTGAATTTGCTATTTCTTCAATACGCTCGAGCTTTAAAATATGTGAATACTCAAGAAGTCCGTCGTAATTATTTTGCTCTGCCAGCCTGTTAATTTCGTTTATACTGTATTTAGCCCTATCCGGATGATACAACATAATAAGTTTTGAAAATCCCTTGCCTTCGGCGGTAATTTCAATAGCTATAAAATCACTTATTATTTCTGCAATTTTTTGGAGAATGGTATACTGCTGATTTTTGTACAGATTAATTAACGTAAGCGATATCTTATTTAAATTTTTAATGCTGTAAGCTTCCTGCAGCTTCTGTTGTAGTTCGTTAACGGTCATCAATTAATAATTAAAATTCTAACAAAATTCGTTTCGGCTATATCTGGTTTTAGTTACTTTTTACCAGGCAGGCAATTTAATCACCATTTTAATACAAGCAGGATACACAAGTATTATATATACCGGGTATTTTAAGCTTCACCTTTTCCGGGGAACCGGCAAGCCACTAAAAATAATAATAAATCCGCGGACTTTTATAAGGATTATTAAATACATTTATTTTAGTTCATCGGAATCCGCAGGCCCGTCCTGATAGTATTGTGAGAATTCATGGGTAAGAATTTCCGTTAATTCACTTTTAAAGGCAAACTCATTGCGGATATCGTTCACATAAGCCTTAACTTTTACTTTAAGCATTACTTTAAGACCAATATTTTCCTGGAAAAACAAAACAGCAATGGGTTTATTCAGGTAAATAAACTTTGAAACCTGGGCAGCTTCAATAGCCGATTGTTTAATCTTATGCATATCTGCCGTGAGTGGTAAAAAAATCTCTGTTACCACCTGGCAGTTTTCTTCACCTGAATTCGCATTGGAAACGGACTGGTTCATTACTTCGGCATTGGGAACACTTACCAGGCTGTCATCCGGGGTTGTTATGCGGGTTGATCGTAGTCCGATACTTTTAACCTCACCATAATAATCTCCTATTTGTACTTTGTCGCCTATTTGGAAAGGTTTATCGATAATAATTATAATCCCTCCAAAAATATTCTTTAACAAATCCTGTGATGCAAAACCAATGGCCACGCCAATTGATGCTGAGAAAGCAAGTACAGATGCTAAAGGCGGACGAAAAACTGCCACAAGAATAAAGGATAATGCTCCTAACCAGACAAATATTCTGATAAGCGGGATAAAACCTTTTATGGTAACCCTGTGCTTTGTATTTCTTTCTGCCCAGATGGACAGCAACCCTGATATAATGCGAAGAAAAACATAGGTTAATGTAATAATAATAATACTTATAATAATCTTGGATAATGAAAAGTAACCCGACATGGCTTTGGTTTCAGAGCTTACTTCAGACACAAGCTTTAGTGGTGTGTTGAGCGTATCAGAGGCAATAGTATCCTTAGCGGCGGAATACAGGTTTAGCGCAATTCCCGCCAGGAGGTTTATCAGAACTATCTTTTTTAATTTACTTCGCATATATGTATTAATGAATTAAATTTCTGTTTTTTAGCAGTTTTATAACATGCCTGTATAAAATTCCATTTAAGATATAATACCCATCCTGTTTAATCAGTATAGAATCTTCTTTAAGTATGGTAAGCACCCTGTAACTCTGATCATAATTCTGATTGCTGATTAGCGCATGCTGTTCTACAGATAATTTGCCATGAAGCAATACAAGAAGCAGACAAAAAGCCTTTTCAGGTGAAATGTTTTCAAGGAAATCAAAATCCGGGGGTATAAATTTCCCGATAAATATATCATCCCCCTTAACAGTGTTGATAGATTGCAGCCAGTAAATAAGAGATAAGCTGATATTACTATCCGCAAACCGGGTCAGCTCATTAAAAAATTCTTCTTCGAGTTGTTTCTGACTGCTATTATTTTGCCTGTTTCCATCACCGGCATTGTTCTCATTTAAATACTTAACCTGATAGCCGCTAATGCGGTTCCGTTTAAGAATAATACTTTTTATCTGCTCACTGGTCAGGCTGTCAATGTTTATTGTATAATCGAAGTACTCAGACAAGCCCGAAGTTTTATTTAAATACACCGAGGCATTCAGAGAAACGGAACATATCCAGAACAATTTTGAATTTGTTGATACAATTAGTGATAACAATTTCTGTAAACACACAAAACCATTGAGCTTTCGAAGAAATAATCGTTCAAGGCCATCAACAATAATTATTCTACGATCGGGAAGCGAGGAAACATATTCATTCACGTCCTGATCATTTTTTAATCCCTTATGATTAAATATCTCATTAAGCAGTGTGAAGTAATCTTCTTCCAGGTAATAAAACCCGGATACATGAAAATTTAGTACAGGATATTTCGACTTTAATGTTTTGGAATAATAATGCAGCAATGAGGATTTTCCACTTCCATTTTCCCCAACTAACAGGGTGGCGGCAAAATTACCAATCCCCCAGTCATTATAAGCGGCATTAAGTTTATTAATAACATCTTCCCTGGAAAGAAAAAGGTTAAATTCTTTTATTGGAGCATTTTCAAAAACATGCTGATAAATTATCGGGAGCTTATAAATTCTCTTTTGAATATCGGAAAGGTAATTGGAAATTTCTGATGAAATAACCTTGGAGGAAGTATCCAGTTTCAGTTTTTTTCTGATATCGGCATAAGAGGAGCGAAGCCAAAAAAGATGTGATTTTAAAAAGGTATTTGTTTTTTCATATGTCTTTTGAACGAAGCGGATAATCTTCATTCTTTTATTTTTGGATTCTATAAGCGCTTTGGATTTTAACAGCCGGGTATAAATATTAATAATATTACTGTTATCTTCCAGTTTTTCAATACGGAATATATACTTGTTTACATTCTCGGCAATTTCCGACAATGTATCCTGCAATACAGATTTCAGCAGGTCTGAAATTTTATTGCTTATCTTGAGTATTCTTTGTAAACCCTCCTTAAATACATCAATGATGTGCTGTTCCGAAACGCCTGGTTTTTCGGTCAGAGCTATGGCCGAATCCAGGTAAAAATCCAAAATCTGATCGTATTCATTAAATTCATTAACTATGGTTTCAAGACTTTCAGCTAATCGGGTCCTTAGTCGGGCATTTTCATTTTTGAATGAGGGTAAAATCTCAAATTCAATAAACTCCTTCGGTGAAAAATAATATATATCCGATTGTTTTACACCTTTGTGGTATTCCGGATTTTTTACCACTCCCACCCTTTTGGCTACATCTTCAAGTTTAATTAGTATTTCATTTTCTAACTTTTGAATCAGTCTGGGAATATCTTCTGCTGCTTCTTTTGCCTGTATATTCTGATCGCGCTTAATCTTTTCTTTTTTAAGTTTATACAATTCGGCAACCAGAAATCTCCGAATCGGTTCCATTTCCGTATTTTCAGGATCGGGGAGATTTTGCAATATATTTTTGGTATAATCTATCTGGGTGCCAACTTCCGGAATTAAAGAACTAAATACTCTTTTTGAATATATTGATTCTACATTGAGGTAGGTTGATTTTACAAAAATTAAATAACTATATAGCTTTTCTCTAAAACGCCAGTCTTCAAAAAAAGCAAAAAAAGTACTCTGCCATATCCTGTCTGTTTTCCTTAAACTCTCAAACGATTTTTTAAAACCCCGCCTTCTCTTAAAGTTAACCCAGAAGGCCATTGATAGTAAACTCCCTGATTTCTCAAGCCGGGTAAAAAATTCTTGTTTGTGTGTACTACAAAAATCCGATAAAGCTTTCTCAAAATTTGTTGTGAAATTAAATTCGAGCTTAGCCAGTTTATTTATATCCGGGTTATAACCACCAGAAATAATTGCATATTCCAAATCGAACAAAACTTTCGAAGATTCCGCAATCTGCTTCTTAATATCCTGAATTAATAACCCGATTTCATTAAAATACAGGGGAACAGTGCAACCTTCTACAAGACTTCTGAAATTGACCCGCTGGGTTCTGGTTTTTAAAGTTTTTGTTTTTAGTCTGAATATCCTGCGGAATCTGTTGGCAACAGAATTCTGTATTTTTTTAATCTGAAGGTGCCATTTTTCAATCCTGAGTATTGTTTTTTCAGTAATTGTTTTCCGCTCTTTGTTTTTAAAATAATCATTGGAATATTCGATTACAACCACATCCGGAATATCCTTATAAAACAGGTGCAGGTCATTCTTTAATTTTGTGATCAATGGATCTATAAACGTTTCGGATGTAATATCTGTATAAAACCTATTTAAAATCTCCAGGTTCTGATTATGATAGTTAAGGATTTGATCTATATCTGCTTTCCCAATCTTTGATGAGATATTAATACCCTTTAATGAAAGTATATTGGCTTTAATCTTTTCAATTATTGCCAAATGTTCAGATATTGTCTGATTAAAACTGCCAATAACCACCCGGTTAAGTCCGGAAATTTGTGTTTCTAAATTTTCGAATAGATTCTTTATGGTTTCTCCTGACATAGTTTAGGTGCTATGAAATAATTGTTTTAAAATTACACTATTTAGTAATATAACAAGTTATCGGTTTAATAGTTAATTCAATAATAGGGAAGGTAATTTCATCGAAATAAAAAAATTATTCTGTTTACTTCGCTTTCAAATCCTCTCAAGGATAAAATCAGGCTCCTTAATTACAAAATGGTATATCAATTTAGAATTAAGTGATTATAATTTCAGACAGGTTTAGGTATTTCGAGATAAAACACAGATCCTTTACCCGGTGTGCTTTCTGCCCAAACTTTGCCATTCATACGCTGCATAACTTTTGCCACCATGGCCAGACCAATGCCTGTTCCCGGAAAATCTTCCGCACGGTGCAGGCGATGGAAAATTTCGAAAATTCTGTTATGGTATTTTATATCAAAACCAATTCCATTGTCCTTCACAAAAATAATCCATGAAGATTTATTTTCTTTCAATCCTATTTCAATACCCGGATTGGGATTCCCTCTGGTAAATTTAATGGCATTTTCTAAAAGATTTCGCATAGCAATAGTAAGCCCTTTAGAATCAGCTATGAGTTCAATTTCCTCCGGAACATTTTCATTTACTGTAAATTTCTGCTCCGTTAATGCTTCATTAAACAAGGTTAAAACAGAATTTATAAGCGCTTTGAGCTTAACTTTTTCATTTCTTTTTTCGCTTCTTTCAAGGCGGGAGTATTCCAGCAGGTCTTCAATAAGCTGGTTCATTTTTAATGTTGAACTGCGAATAGTCGAAATAAAACTTTGTGCTTCTTCATTCAGGCTACTCCCATAATATTCCATAAGCAGCTTGCTGTAACCGTCAATGCCCCGAAGCGGGGCTTTCAGATCGTGAGATACTGAATAGGTAAAAGTTTCAAGTTCTTTATTTGCCAATTCCAATTCTGAGGTACGTTCTTTCACCCGTAATTCAAGTTCTTCATTGAGTTTGCTGATTTCTTCTTCAGCTTTTTTTCGTTCAGTTATATCTGTATTAAAACCATACCAGGTAATACTTCCGTCTGGTAATTTTTCAGGTGTTGACCTGGAATAAATCCATTGTATTTCCCTACCGGGTATTTTCACTCTAAACTCACAGGTAAAAATTGTGAGGTGTTTTGCAGAGTATTCAATGTCATTAATTACCCGGGTTACATCTCCGGGAAAAATCACCCTGGCAATAGGGGAAAAGTCTTCAAGTACATCTTCAGGCGAACATCCAAAAATGTTTCGTATACCTTCTGAAGCTATGGGGACGCAGTAGGTTCCGTCAGGTCTTCGAGTAAATTGAAAAATTAAATCGGGCACATTTGAAGACAGCTTTCTGAACTGTATATCCTTCTCCCGAATCTTTTCTGCTGCCTTTCTGCGTTCGGTGATATCCTCAATCATTGCTAAAGCGTAAGATGTTTTACCATCGGCACTAAAGATTCTTGTCAGGGCCCGGGAACACCAGATTATCTCACCGTTTTTCTTCAGGTATCTTTTCTCGGTATTTTGCTGCTGAATCAGTCCTTCCTTTAATTTCCTCACAGTTTCTATGTCCAGCTTACCATCATCAGGATGGGTGACATCGAGGAAGGTAAGCTGTTTTAATTCCTCTACAGTATATCCCAACATCTCACAAAAAGCCTTGTTGACACTTATAAAGTGACTGTCGGTAAATCCTGCCATTGCAATTCCAAGCGGCCCCTCCTCAAAAACTTTACGGAATCGCTCCTCGCTTTCATGCAGTAAGGCCAATGTTCTGCTAGGTTCTGTAATATCGTGAACAATCGAATAAAGCAAAGATTTTCCTTTAATTGTAATCGGTCCGCTATGTATTTCCACATCCCGAATTTCACCATTAGCTAACTTGTGTTGAAAGAAAAGATGACCATGCCCCTCTTTTCGAATGTTTTCCATTTTCTTTAAAACAGCATCTTTTGAAAGTGTGTTTATTTCTGTTATACTTTTCCTTTTGAATTCACTGGAAGTCCACCCATAAAACTTACAGGCAGCCGGGTTGGCCTCAGTAATTTTTCCGGTTTGAGGGTCGATAATCAACATTACGGTATAATTGTTATTAAATAACGTCCGGTATTTTTCTTCAGACTCTTTAATAGCATGTTCCACCTGTTTCCGTCCGGTAATGTCTATATGCTGAATGACGGCATTTGTAATCTTTCCGTATATATCCCGTACCGGGAATATAATAATATCCAGTACAACATCTGCCATTCCCTTTAATTGCAGGTGTTTAAGCTGTGAAGTATTATAAAAAATCTCGAAGCGCGTAGGTTTTCCCTCTTCAAAAACTCCCTTAACCATTGGCATGTAGCCCTGTTCTTCCACAATATTATCGTTAAAAATATTATATTTGCCAATAACTTCTTCCGCCTTAATGTTTAGTAGTTTGCAGCAGGCCGGATTTATTCTGATGAGGGTGCCGTTCTCATCAGAAATCCACATGGCCTGCGTGCTCTGTTCAATAATGCTTTGTATGAAAGCGTTCGATTTCATCAACTCTTCTTCTGCTTTCTTACGCATAGTGATGTCTAATACAAAAACCGTTACCTGATCTTTGGCCGGTTTGTAGGAATATGTCTCGAAATACTTTTGATATTCAGCGGAATAAAACTCATAGGTAGCCAGTTCACCAGTGCGAGCAACCTTGAAATAATTGTCCAACCAATTTGTGGTATCAACCGGCACTAATTCCTTATATGTTTTCCCTATAATCTGATCACGACTTAGTCCCAAGATCTGCTCAAACTTTGGGTTGACTTCAAGGTACCTGTAATCGCATGGATTGCCATGTTCATCATATATTATCTCCGAGAGATAGAAACCCTCACCCATGGACATAAACAAAGACCTGAACTGTTCTTCACTATGATAAATTGCTTCTTCTACCAGTTTGCGTTCTGTGATATCCTGGAAAGAACCGCGTACCTTAACAACCTTACCATTCTCCACCTTTGGGTGCCCTATAGTCTGAATCCATTTATGAACACCTTTTTCTGTTATGAGCTCAAGTTCAACATTGTAGGATTTTCCAAGTTCAATAGCCTCTTTGATGGCATTTTCGATTTTTAATCGTGAATCACCCTGGTAGAAACTTAATCCTCGTTCCATGTTTGTCTCGTCATTAGGGTCAAGATCATGAATCCTGGCAACTTCTTCAGTCCAGGTCCCCTTTCCGGTAACAGGATCAAACTCCCATCCACCAATCTTAGCCACTCTCCCCATTTCAATAAGCAATTCCTTATGATAATTTAACACCTCGTCTGCCGTTTTACGCTCCGTGATGTCGATGTTTGTTCCGATAAGTCTTACAGGATTGCCCTTTTTATCGCGCTCCACAACTTTTCCACGCGACAGGATCCAGGCATAGGTCCCATCCTTTCTCCGAATGCGTGTTTCAGTTTCGTAAATTGGTTTTTTACCGCTTAAATACGCTTCAAGTTCCTTTTGATTGCCAGGTATATCATCCGGGTGCAAAATGTTTGTCGTGCCTTCAATAGTATAGGGTACTTCACCTGTTTTATAGCCTAGATGACGGGCCCATTGATCGCTATACATTAATTCTCCGGTCTTCAGGTTCATATCCCAACTATCGGCAACAGCTCCTTCCAGCGCCAATCGAAGTTTCTCCTCACTTTCCCGAAGTGTTTCCTCTATTCGCTTGCGTTCGGTAATATCCTGAGTCATTACCATGCCCGCTATAATTTTTCCATCAGAATCTCGAACCGGCAGATTATAGTTGTAATACATCCGGCCTGCATAAGGAACTTCGCTAGTTACCAACTTTCCTTCCAAAGTTTTCCGGTAATCCGGTTCAATAATTTTGCAGGTTTCAGGGGGGAAAACTTCCCAAATTGTTTTTCCCAACATGTCTGCTTTTGTAATACCAAAATCGGATAAACCGGTTCCGTCTGCAATCTGAAACCGTAAATCAAAATCATATAGAAGAACAGCCCCATTGGGAAAATTATGCATTAATGTACGATAGCCTTCTTCACTCTTTATTAGTTCGGTAATCCTCTCATAATCCGGAATATCCAAAGATTTTCTAATACGAAAAAGTTCAAGTTGGGTATGTATCCGGGTTGATAACTCTACTTCTACAAAAGGTTTGGTGATATAATCCACTCCCCCGGATATAAAGATTTGTTTTCTGATTTGCGCATTAATTTGTGAGGTAAGAAAAATAACCGGAATATCAGAAAACCTATGATCTGCTTTTATTTGCCGGCAAACTTCAAAACCGTTATTTTCAGGCAGATTTATTTCAAGCAGAATAAGATGTATGGTTGTTTTCTCCAGGGTTTTAATGGCAAGCTTACTATTTGAAACAGACTGAATTTTACAATTGAAAGCCCCATACAACCGGGTGATGGTTTTCAAACTTGCAGAATCATCATCAATAATAAGTATATTAGAATCAGACACCATAGCGCATTTTATTCTAAAGTTTTTAATCCTGTTTTTTATACTTCCTGTTCGTTAACTATTTAAAGAACCAGTAATCCATCATAAAGATCAGCAATCAAATCGCTATTATTCAACTTTATGTATTACAATTTACATAAAAGAATTGATAAATTTTGAAGATGTTTTGCAATTTTACAGGAATAAGGGAATTATGTTTGCTTTGAGATACAAGCTTGTGTTATGATATGCTTTATTGGCTTTCCCGTTGCTTTAAGCACATTTAGTATTATTAATCTTGAAAGTCAATAAATGTACGACAGATACATACTAAACCAGGCATACATGTATATTCAAGATATTAGCCAAAAAAATGGATACCAGAACAGATATATTTTGCTTATGGAAATGTACCTTTGAATACAAATTTTCTTTCTGCCTAACCACTGATTAAATTCCAGGTTGTAAAACCCGCAAGAAATTTACTTTTTGTATACAGGTGAAATCCATGTTTCAGATGGTGCATATTTGCTCTCCGAGGCCCAGCGTATTCCGCGCTTTAGTATTGTATTCACTTCACTAACTTCCAGATCTTTTACAACATGTCCCAGGGAAGTATAAAATACACGGCCCTTGCCATACATCTTTTTCCACACCACAGGCATGGTACAACCTTTAATCCAATCGGCGTGTTCTCCAGTAAAGGTGGTTATGGCCAATACTTTCACGTTCGGATCCACATGCATATAATACTGTTCGGTATTTTTCATTTTAAAATCATTGATGCCGGCGGTAACAAGGTCTTCTTTATCTGTTATGGATAAATTATACTCTTTAATAATACCTCCGGGGTGTGCCACCCATTGTCCTCCTGTCATAAACTGATATTCCACATTTTCTCTAAAAGCATCCCCCATGCCACCATGCCAGCCAGCTATCCCTGTGCCGTTTTTTATAGCTCTCAGCAAGCCATTTTCCTGCTCTTCGGTAATTTTCGACATGGTAACAATCTGAACTACTAAATCAACGGTTTTCATATATTCTTCGTCCGCATAAATGTCAAGGTTGGTAAACGTATCTACCTGCGCTCCTTCTTGTTCCATCCATGGTTTAAGCAGCTCAATACATTTTACGGGTTCGTGTCCGTCCCATCCGCCATAGGTAAAAAGTACATGTTTGCCTTTTAAAGAAGGGGCATCCTGCGCAATAAGATTTACAGAAAAAATCAGACTAAGGATGATCAATCTTATTAGTGTTCTTTTCATATTCTTTTTTTATATGGATTCTAAAATTGATTATTACAAATTAAAGGGTTCTTTATGTATAAATGTAATCCATTTTCTAATGATTACAATTTTATTGTTTTTTATATCTTTCCTTCTGAAAATAAAATTTAATTCCGGTATTTCTTAAACGGTAAAATCAATTTTAATTTTCGCTACAAATAGTGGATATGCAACAGCTACCAATGTTAAGCCCAGTAATTATTATTTTGT
>JAFGSZ010000071.1 GCA_016934395.1 Bacteroidales bacterium | reverse complement strand
TAAGTAAATCAGGATTACAATTACAGCAATTATAGCAATTGCATATAATCCACCGAAAAACAGTATTCCCATATACTATTTAATTTTTACCGCTGTACCGTAAGCCAGCATTTCAGAGGCGCCCTGCATTACCGCTGAGGTCATAAACCTGATGTTTACAATGGCATCTGCACCTAATTTCTGGGCGTCATTTATCATCCGGTAAATAGCTTCTTCGCGTGCATCGGCAAGTAATTTTGTATATTCGGATATTTCACCGCCAACAATATTTTTAAGTCCGGCAAAATATCCCTGCCGATATTTCTGGCCCTTACAGTGCTTCCGCGGGCTACACCCAACATTTCAGTAATTTCTTTTCCCTGAATGGTTTCTGTTGTTACAAGTATCATGCTGATTTAAGTTTAATTGTTTGAAATATCTTATAAATATAAATAAATGCTTTTTTCAAATAAATCTTTTTTAAAAACAATTGGTAGTATTTTATTAAAATACAGTAATACCTAGCGAGGTAATAATAATGAAGCCATTTCTTCCACTGTGTTTGCCAAAAAATCAGGATCACAATTTTTGAGTTCTGTAACTACTCCGTAGCCATAAGTAACTGCCAGCGATTTTATCCGGTTATTCCTGGCTCCTAGTATATCATATGTTGTGTCGCCAATCATAATGGTTTGATTTCTATCCGTAATTTTATTATTCTCAAGAATCTTATTAATAAGGAAAGACTTGTCAGAGCTATTTCCTTCATAATCTGCCCCTGCTACATCCGAAAAAAAGGATGATAGTTGAAAATGGTTTAGCACAACGTGTACAAATTTTTCAAGTTTTGAACTTGCCAGAAATATTCTTCTTCCGTTTTTATGTAAAGCCTTTAAAACGTTTAAAACTCCCGGATAGACTTTATTTTCATAAATCCCGTTTTCACTAAAATACTTTCTGAAATGCACTACGGCAATTTTTACATTAATTGAAGAGAGACCTAATTTATATTCAAATATCTCTTGCAATGGCGGACCAATATAAGAATCCATAACTTCGGGTGAAGGTGTTTCCAAACCAAGTTTTTCAATTGCATACAAATATGAGTTAATAATTCCTCTTTTTGAATCCGTGAGTGTTCCGTCTAGATCGAAAATTATATTCTGAAACATTTTTTATAATTAAATTTGTACATATTATTAAAAAAGGTACATGTCTGTTTTCGGCAAAATACTTATTCTCCTCGGAATTTTATTCATAATTACCGGTATAATTTTTTATTTTGCCGGCGATAAACTAAACTGGTTAGGGCGGCTTCCAGGAGATATCCGAATTGAAAAAGAAAACCTTAAGATATATATTCCTATTGCAACTATGTTATTGCTTAGTCTGATAATTTCATTGCTGGCTTATATCTTCAAACGGTTTTTTTAAGGACGATCCACTGATTTTTTAGACAGTTAAGAATTAAGAAAAAACAATTAATTAAATTTATTACCCTATTCTGGCAGGAATTCTTATTTTTGTTTTTTTATTAATAACATATAATTAAAAACCAATTATTATATGGGAAAAGGAGATAAAAAAACAAGGCGTGGTAAATTATTCTCAAAGTCTTACGGACGAACCCGCCCAAAAAAATCAAAGACAAAAAAAGTTGAGGTTGCATCAAAAGAAAAAGAGCAGGCTACAGCTAAGGTAAAATCAGCTCCTGTTGAAGAAAAAGTTACAAAAACTGCGGTAGCAAAAGAAAAGGAAATAAAGGCTACTGAAACTAAACCTGAAGTAAAAACCAAAAAAGAAGATGCTATAAAACCAAAGGCTGAAACATCAAAAAGACCAGAATCCAAACCAGAAAAACCAGCCAGCGAAAAAAAACCCGATAGCACAGTAAAAAAAGAAAAAACAAAGTCTGTAGATAAAGAAGAACCTAAAGAATTATAATAAAAAAGCTGCCATATAAGGCAGCTTTTTTATTATGTAATTTTTAAATGAGTTAGTTACCGGCTATATTCTTTGGTAAGCTAATTTTTAATATCCCATTTTTGCTCACCGCTTTAATTTCTTCTGTGAGTATATTAACAGGAATGGTAAACTTTCTGATAAATGACTTATAACAAAACTCCTTTCTAAGACAGGTGCTTTGCGGGTCATCTTTTTGTTTATGCGCATCAGAAGAAATTATTAGAACATTCTTTTCCATTCGGATACTAATATCCTGAATTTGAAAACCGGGTATGGCCATTTCAACAATAAACTTATCCGGCAACTCATAAATATTAACTGCCGGTATACACAAATTTCTTTGGACTTCGAATAACTGTGAAATATCGTTATTCCCAAAAAAATCATCATCAACTGTAGGAAATAATTTAGGATGCATCATAATATTCCTCCATTCAAAATTTAAATAAAATATAACTATTCTAAGAAATTTAACCTGGGAAAAGTATGTGAATTTACAAAAATTATTTTATAAATTTTTAATTGAATATGTATTCCCTCGACTAAGCATAGTGAATGCTACACTTTATTATCTATAAATTTCATCAATCTCCATCACTGATTCCAATTCTGCATAATTTCTACAGCTACTAAATAAATAATCTTCGGCATTAGCCACTATCCCTGCCTTTACAGGATTCAAACGTATATATTCAATATGTAGGTCGATCATTTCATTTGTATCCAATTCTATTGTATGGTTTTCATGTATCCATAACTCATATCTGTTATTCATTTTATGATTTTTTGCCGCATGCTTAAAAAGCATTAACAACCAGTCTCTTCTGCTTTCAGTGGATTCGTTAGCACTTTCCAGTATTCATTTGCTTGTATGCCTTTTGTAATGTATTGCAGACTGGTCTTTAATTTAGTTTCCGGTAGGAATAATTCGATTGCAATTAACAGAAATATATACAACACAAGCTACAAATATAAAAAAGCGTAGTAATCCCGATAACTATCTGGATTACTACGCTTAATGCTCGTTTTTATTTGTTTTTTAAACTACGCTCAGTTGGTGCCGCTAACCACCTTGCTTTTGGTTTCTGAACACCCATAAGATTGGTATCTAATATTTAAAGAAAATATGGCTGCTCGACTGCCCGTTGTGAACCACCCGGATATAGTAGGCTCCGGCAGGCAGAGTGCTTATTGGCAATTGTACTGACCGCCCGCTGGCTTGAACAACTTTAATCAACTCCGATTCTTCCCAAAGTTGCACTTCAAAGCTTGCACCTGAAGAAAGGCTCTGCGTAGCGGCGTTTCCTGTCTCACTTGTTTCCAGGGTAACTGTTATCTGGTCAGTGGCGGGATTGGGGCTTAGGGTAAAGTTCGTGGGCAGAACCGGCAGGTCTCTCCCACCACCGTCACCACTTTCTCTGATGGTGATGTAAACATTGGTGGGACTGCTTATTCCGCACTCATTCTCCCCTTGCACCGTGAAGCTACCCCCCCCTACATCGGTAGGAATGATAATTACATAAGCGCCATTATCAACCAGATCGAAGTCGGAACCCAAACCTTTTTGAGTAACCCAGTTATCGGAAAAACTGCCCGGCTGATGGATAAAGTTCAGTTGCAGGCTGGTGGTGGGGCTGCCATATGTCATGACGTAACTCACCGAAGCGGTGGTTTTGGTAGTGGTGCCGTCGTAGATATAAGGGCGTAGGGGAACCCCGACGTTCACCTGAAATGGTTCCAGGGTAATATTTTTTCCCTGGTAGGTTACTATTGCTGTTATTTCGCCCACTCCGTCTCCGTTCTTAGTATACACTGCGCTACTCGTCCCCTGACCGGAGGTAAGGATAACCTTGCCGGTGTAACTCCACTGCACCGTAGCACCAACAAGATAACTTCCTATACTGTAGGTTTCCTGCGAGCAAATAGTTGTGGGGCCGGTTATGTAAGGCATGAGGGTTCTTACCGTGAGTGTACTGCTCATATCTGATTTCCCTACGGCGGATACTGATTTAACGGCGTACTTATAATATCTGCCCGGTAACAGATCATTAACAGCGAACAATGGAGAGGTGGGATTACCGATAAGGATAGCCTCCTGGCCGGTTACATCGTATACCTCGTAGCTGGTGGCCCCCGGCATGGCATTCCATCCCAGCGTGAAACTGAAATACCTTACATCGATGGCCGATAAATTGGTAGGTGCTGCAGAAACTGTGGTTGCAGCCTTCTCCAGGGTTTTCGGGTTGCCGGCCAAATCAATAGCAGTTACACTTGCTTTGTAATTTGTATTAGGTGTGAGGCCTGTGAAAGTATGATAACTATAGTCGGCAGCATTTTTTGAAATACTTGCTTTGACCGTGCCATCCGGGTTTTTGACAGCCACTGTGTAGGTTTTGATCCCGCCAATGCCTGATGATTGATTCAAGTCAGTGTAAGTTTTCGAACGATCATCCCAACTGTACCATGAATTGACAAAAATGGTGGTGCTTGTCTGGCTCACAGAAAACGATGGGGTTTCCGGTGCAGAATTATCAACAATTATGATCTGGTCGCGATAATCAAACTCATAGTGGTTGTTATCTTTATCATAAGCATCAAAATTTAACTTCATGATGTAATCATAATCCCCAGCGTTTGAAGGTACGCTTACTTTTAAAAGGAAGTCCCTTGTTTGTGAAGGAAAGAGGACCAGGCTGTTGCCGTCAATAGTAACCCAGTTTTCCACGTCGTCAAGGGTACTTTTTCTAACGGAGACTGTGCAGGTATCTGCCAGGTTGTTTTTAACTTCAATCTTAAACTGGAAGCTTCCCCCAGCCTTAATTGGTGTAAAAAAACCGCCATATTTATCTGTTGCTTCAATTGATACAGTAAAATCATCCTGGCCCAAAACAAGCCCGCTTGGAAGTGTCAAAAACAAAGCACATAAGTAATAAAATAATTTTCTTATAACGTTTGATTTTTAGTTAATATTTATTTCGCTTTTTAATACGTTTCTTTTATTAGTCGTATAGAATACCCGTTTTGTTTATAATTAACACCTTTATTTACATTTGAACTAAAATAATACAGATATAGAAATCCTGCAGATGAACTATTATAATCCGATGAAGTCCACCATACTGCATAAAATCCTATATCATCATCGAAACCTTCAGAAAGATATCTTGATCCACCAGGCAATGCAGTAAACCCACTACCATTGTCAGATTCAAAAGGATCTTCCCAATGGGTATCGCCAACCTCTTTCATTTTGTTGCTGGCAATGGTATCGCCACCCAGGTATTCAATAAGTATAGTCCAGTCGGCAATGGTTGGCACGCGCCACCCTTCGGGGGCAAGGCCACGGCTGTCGGCCGCGGCGTACCAGTTGTACAGGCGGCCATAGGTGGCAATGGTGTCCAGATCGGTAGTATTGTTGTAATTACAATAGGCCCCGGTTGTCAATCCGTTCCATTCCGTGTTGCCTGTTACATTGGGCAATGTATCGCCGTTTCGGTAGTGTGTAACCCTCAGGTTTTCGGCCATCCAGGTCTGGCTTCCTATTTCAATGGTTTTATACAGGTTCCCGTCAATGTCGGCCATTGTCCCGTAATTTTTGTCCGGGTTAAAAACGGCGGTTGTTCTCCCGTTGAGGGGATTGTCCGGCTTTTTGGGGTCATCCCGCTCACAACCCGATAAAATGCCCGAAGCTAATGCGGTTGTAATAATCGCGAAAAAAATGTATTGATTTTTCATATTTTAGATTTGAATTTTAATTAATATTTAATTAATACCGGGAAAAATTCCTATCTACCTGTACTGGTTGTCCTGGGCTATTTTTCGTAATAACAACTTCCTGAGCATCCGGCTGTTAATTTACATTATCAATGATAAAATATAATCATCATTATGCCATTATACCCATACATTTATTCAGGTTGAATATGAAATCTTTTAATAATATATAAAAAGTTATACTTAACATCAACAAACATTTATTTTCCCTAACAACTAATCAAATATAAATAAAAATTTCAAAGTAATCTACAAAATAAATATCCTGGAAGGTATTACTTTATAAGTTATCCTCGGCATTAGTCACAATCCCTGCCTTTAAAGGATTCATATTTATACATTCAATACGTTGGTTGAACATTTCATTTGTATACCATTCTATCGCATGGTTTTCATGTGTCCATACCTGATATTTGTTATTCCTTTTATGATTTTTTGCAGCATGCTTAAAAATCATTAAAAACCAGTCTTTTCTACTTTCAGTGCATTCGTTAATACTTTCCAGTATTCTTTTGCTTGTATGCCTTTCTTAGTGTATTGCTGACTGGTCTCTAATTTTTTTTCCGGTAGGAATAATTCGATTGCAATTAACAGAAATATATACAACACAAGCTACAAATATAAAAAAGTGTAGGAAATTAGCTCCGGTGAACTCCCTTCGGTCGGTTCTACGCTTCGTGTTCGCTATTATTTATTAGTTTAATCAAGGCTCAATTGGAAGTGAATTTACAAAAATTATTTTATAAATTTTTAACTGAACCGGGAATCTTAAATATTGTTAAATAATGTTAAAATCAGTATGTTATAAGATTTATAAGGCTTGTTTTTTATTAAATTTGTTTTAGAATTAAAAATAACAGGAATATGAAAACAATTATTATAAGCAGCACATTCTGTTTATTTTTTCTATGGAGCGGAACTATTATGGTTTTAGCACAAAACAATAATCAGCCCCGGATTAAAACAGATGTAAACCGCGAATATGATAAGAACGGTAACCTTACCCGTTTTGATTCTACTTATTCATACTCATGGTCTTCTAATGGAGAAATACCCGACTCCATTATGCAGCAGCTTCATAATTTTGGATTTCATTTTGAATTTCCGGATTTTGAGCATTCTTTTCCCTTTAATTTAAACAGTAACACATTCCCGGAGGAATTTGGAAATAATTTCTTCAGTTACAATGATTCTTTAGGTTCTTTCTATAATGCAGATTCCATTTGGCAAAATTTTTATTATACCAACAATGATTCACTTATAAAAAAATATTTTGATTTTCCTGAATTTCCGGAATTTGGCTTAACACCTTTTTCCCAGCAAGATTTTTTTGAACATTTTAATGATCATTTTAATGAAATGTTCGGTGATCCTTTCCGGGATCATGAGAAAAGAATGGAAGAATTACTGGAACAATTTAAAAACTTTCAGGTTCCTCTGAATGAACCCAGAGATACCATTCAACAAAATAATTTCCATCCCAAAAAGAATAAAAAATATATTGGGATTCAAACCTGAATTAATATTTACAAAGGTTGACTAAAAATATCAGAAACTATATAAATTAAATATCTTCCTGCGACGTTATGGAGAATGCAAATTAAATTAATCACTTCGCATCTATTATCCCCTAATAATGATCATCAGGAAATCGTGCACATATTTTTGAAACAGAAGTAATTCCAATTAGTGTAACAGGTATGTTACCAGATTATTTTACATGTTAATTGTTGGTAATTCCTTTACCAAAAAGACAAAATCTATCCCTACTTGAAAACAAAATAGCTTGATTCCTATTCTATTAATGACCTATCTTTTCGATTCCGGCCGCAGATATAATTTTAAAATACAATACTTATACCCTTATGCAGGAAAGATATTTTGTAAAGAGGCAATACTCAAGGCAAGTGTTCCTACATTTGGAAAGTAATTATTTCTTCTGTTTTTTAAGTTTTCCTTTTTTTGATTTTAATTTTGACTTTCTGTTTTTCAGTTTTTTAATTGCACTGGCCAGTTTTTCTGTAATACTCTTCAATTTTTTGTTGCTTTTCTTTTTGGATTTAGCCTTCTTATAATCATGTGAAAGCTGTTTTACTTTTTCTTCGGTTTTTTTTACTTTTTTCCTGGCTAATTTTACTTTTTTACTTAAATCGGTTTTCACAGCTTTTTTTGCTTTAGGTTTCTTGACTTTTTTTACGTGCCTTTCAGGAAATATTTTAGGAATATTATCTGATGCTATGCTGTTTACAACTGGTTCCGGAATTATTGAAATTTCAGGTTTTGCCGTTACACTTTTTATATTAGCTGTATTCCCGGAAGCGGTTTTTGTAACACCTGGTTTTACCGGAGTTCTTTTTCTGGCCGTCGGGATTGATTTAGAAGGTGATGCCGTTTTCTTTGCCGCAGATGCAGCAACAGTTGTTTTAGCGGAGGCAACCGGTTTTTTAACAGGAGATTTTTTTGCAGCAGATGAGGAATTTGCAGAACCAACTTTTTTTACAATGCGTGAATTACCAGTTTGTTTTGCATTTTCCTGAGATAATGGTTTCTTTTCGGTTGAAGTTTTTTCTCCGGATTTTGCAGAAGATTGACTTTTGTTTGATGTGGAATTTTCCATATTAATTACAGTATATTAGTATTAAATTTATACAAATTTAAGATTGAAATGGTATTATCAGGCATATTTAAGATGAATTAAAAGTTAAATTTTTTATAATGTAAATCCTGGTAAAATAATGGACTTACTCGCAGCAGAGCTGACAAGGAATCTCATGGAAATTTTATTCGTTTTAAACTCTAAAAATTTTAGTATCTCAGAATTAACTAAATTACCTGGAAATTCTGAGGCATATTATTGAATTGTCAATAAATTTATGAAATACAGACAGTACCTAAAAATACGAATATTTTTGTTTATCTCCATGCTGATAATTGTCCCACTCGGTTTTTTTTCGAAGATATATTCCGGTATTGCAGATCTTTGGGTACACAATTCACTCGGAGGCGTTTTTTATGTTTTATTTTGGTGCTTATTTGTATATTTTTTATTTCCGGGAATCTCATTTATTAAAATATCAATTTATGTTTTTATTATTACAAGTTCTATTGAATTTACGCAACTAATTAAAACACCACTATTAAATCAAATACGATCAACATTTATTGGGCAAAGTTTAATCGGAACAACATTTAATTCAGCAGATTTTATTTATTATTTTACCGGAGCATTCATTGCAGTAATATGGATAAAGTTACTCCGGCATGCTTCCCGGTAAACAACTTACAAAAAGTGATAAAAAATTTCGTAAAATAAATTATTTATATTTGAAAATTTACTCAACTAATATTTTATCAATACACCTAATGAATAGTCTGTCCCTACTCTTTTGTTTAAATAATTTGATTGATATAAAAATAAACACTTATAAAAAATGTCTTTTGAAAAAATAAGGATACCATACACCGAGATGGAAAATACATTGCAAAAGAAACTCCTGAAATATGGCTTTACGGCGGATCGTGCAAAACGATGTGCTTCTATTTTTACAAACAACAGCCTGGATGGAATTTATACCCATGGTGTAAATCGTTTTTCTATGTTTATCCGTTATATTAAAAGCAATTATATTGATGTAAATGCTCAGGCAAAACTTATTAATACTTTAGGTACCATCGAACAATGGGATGGAAATCTCGGGCCTGGGCCATTAAATGCAACATTCTGCACTGAAAGAGCTATGAAGTTGGCAGATACCGGTGGTATGGGATGTGTTACATTATCAAATACCAACCACTGGATGCGGGGAGGCAGTTATGGATGGCAAGCGGCAAAATCAGGATATGTTTTTATTGGCTGGACCAATACTGAGGCTAATTTACCTGCCTGGGGCG
>JAFGSZ010000070.1 GCA_016934395.1 Bacteroidales bacterium | reverse complement strand
TTTAGAATTTAGAATTTAGAATTTAGAATTTAGAATTTAGAATTTAGAATTTAGAATTTAGAATTTAGAATTTAGAATTTAGAATTTTTTATTATTCGTATATTCCAATTCGCGAATTCGCCAATCGTCAATCGTCAATCCTAAATCGTCAATCGACAATCGTAAATCCCATCATCCTCCCAGATTATAAAATTCATCACTCAGGTTATAACTGCCACATTCAGGTTTATTAGAAACAGCCAAGTGAAAAGCTTGTTTTATTCCCAGTTCACGAATATTGTATTTTAAATCAGCAAACAGGCAGGGTTTGATATAACCATCTGCCGTAAGCCGCAGTCTGTTGCAGATAGCACAATTACCGCCTTTGCCGCCTTCAACAACAGAAAATTCGCCGGTTTTAAGATTCATCTGGTGAATATACCGTACCAATAAATTATTGTCTGATGCGAATTGTGCTACTTTAAGTGCATCAGGTTCATTTTTTGATTTAAATACCACACAATTAATTTTTATCGGTTCTAATCCTGCGTCTTTTGCTGCTTTAATTCCCTGAAAAACACTATTAATTCCGCCATTTCTTGTTATTTCTTTATAGCGCACAGGATCCACAGTATCGAGACTTATATTTACCCTGTTTAATCCTGCATTTGCCAGAGGTATCGCCAGATCTTTCAGTAATATTCCATTGGTTGTCATGGAAAGATCCTGTATACCCTTCAATTCCGACAACATTTTAATTAGTTCAGCAATACCTTTTCTTACCAGGGGTTCTCCCCCGGTAATGCGCACTTTATTAATTCCCAGTGTGATGCCGGTTTTTACCACATCTCTAATTTCTTCAAAAGTCAAAATATCCTGATGACGAAGTAATTTTATACCATTTTCGGGCATACAATAGGTACAACGAAGGTTACACCTGTCGGTAACAGAAATTCTGAGATAGGATATATGCCGGTTAAATTGGTCGTACATGCACGATACTTTTTTCAATGAGTTCTGAAGTCCCTATGGGAAAAGACACAATTCCATCGGCATAAGCCAGTGAAGTTATATGTGCCGAACCATGAAACTCAATTGCTTCAACTAAACCATCTTCAGATAGTTTCACCGGAAAAAACAATTGACGTTCGGTTTTTTTTCTTGTTTTAGTTTTACTCAGAACATTAGAATAAACCGGGGGAGTAAAATTACCCCCCATAATTTTATATAAAAATGGTTTTACCAGGATTTCGAACTGGAAAAATGAGGATACGGGATTTCCCGATAGCGCAAAACAAAATTTCCCGTTCCCGGTGGCCATTGCTAACGGTTTTCCGGGTTGAATGGCAACCTTATCAAAATTCACTTTTAAACCCAACCGGTTTAATATACCGGGTACAAGGTCAAAATCACCCATAGACACACCACCGGTTATAAGTAGAAGGCTATTTTCCATCAACGCCGTTGAAATAGTATTTTCGATATCTTTATTTGAATCTTTTACTATCCCATAATATTTCGCTGTAATATGCATACTTTGTAATTGGCCGATCAACTGGTAACCATTGCTGTTTCTTATTTTTGAAACCGGAGGTTTTTCCCAGGGCTCAACCAGTTCATCCCCGGTTGTAATTACACCAACGCTGGGAAGCACGTATACTGAAGGTTCCCAGCAACCGGTACTGGCAAGAATAGCCAAATGCTGGGGCTTAAGGAGTGTTCCTTTTTTCAGGATTTTATCGCCGGTTTTTACATCCTCACCGGTATAACAGATATTTGATTTTGAAGTTTCCTTAATAAACTGAATTTTGCCATTTTCGGTTTCTTTTGTATGTTCAATCATAATCACAGTATCGGCACCTTCAGGAACTACACCACCGGTCATAATTTTAGCACACTGTCCGGAACCTACTTTTCTTTCCGGGAATTTTCCGGCAGGAATAACTTCAATAACCTCCAGTGCAAGTTTTAAATCGTTTTCTTTACAGGCATAACCGTCAACGGCAGATTTATTGAATGGTGGCATATTTGTATCCGAGAATACATCGTTTGCCAAAACTCTGTGCAAAGCCTCAGTAAGGGGAACACTTTCAGTTTCAGGTGAAATTTCAACATTTCTGATTTGTTCCAGAGCCTGTTCAAGCTGAACCATTTTGTTGTAGTTTCCATTCATTGTTTTCAAGTTTTAGTTCATTAAGACCAAAATCAAAATTATGCCCGTTATTGGTTATAATTTTATCAGCAACTTTCGAATATTCGATCTTGTCCAGATTTTTTACCCGGCAGCATAACATTCTTACAAAGAGAAAAACTCCGGGCTGTAAGACTTTTCTCAATCCGCCAGATTCAATAACCATGGGTGTGTTTATTTCGATAGAATCAAACAAATGTTGCAGGGCGGCATTTAAAAAATTATCGTTTACCATAATAAAGAAAACTTTAGCTGCCCCGGATTGCAGCATTAACGAACTGTCTTTTTTACTGCTTAGGTCTGTTTCTTCAAGAATTATATAATTTTCAGTTTGTACGAGAACTTTTGCATCTTCTGTTACCTTATGAAAATGCGGTGATATTTTAATTGCTATAATATCCTGTTGTCGTGAAAATTTATTAATAATATTGCATGCCAGGGTAGTTTTTCCTACATTTTGCCCGTCCCCGGCAATCAACAAAATATTTGAGTAAATACTATTGGTCATTTTTATATTTCAAAATCTTTTAGAAAATTAAAATTTCTGAACAAATCCTTGGAAAAGAAATGATATGAATTATCTAATAATATACTTTTTGAAGGTACTTTAGTAATAAGGTTCTGAAGTTTATAATCCCCGGTTTGGATGCTTTTTTCCAATACCGGAAGCACATCAATATGGTACAGCGCACATAAAGGTTCATAGCCCGAATATTCAGTAAAGGGAATAATAATTGCATAGTCTTCCTTTACATTTAACAGTAATTCTAAAAGCCCGGGTTTAATAAAAGGCATATCACATGAAAGCACGATGTTATAATCATTATGTGTATGTAATAAAGCTGAATACAATCCGCCGGCCGGGCCGATATCTGCAACCGAATCGGGAATAACCGGATAACCAAATTGCCCATAATTTATATTATTACTGCTGATCAATATTTCATCGCATAAATGAGTAAGTAATTGCAGGGGATACTCCACCATTTTTTTCCCTTTAAAGGTTTTTAATCCTTTATCTTCGCCAACACGGCTGCTTTTACCCCCGGCAATAATAATTCCTGTAAGCATTCGTAACTTCATATTAAAACAAGAATAATTTTAAACTGGCTAAAACCAATACTGTAGCTAGAATATATTTTAACTGGGCAAAGGATAATTTGAAACTTCCGCTATTTGAACCTATTAAACCTCCAACAAAAGCTATAACAATCCAAAGTGCAATTGAAGGTGATATCTGCTGACCGGTTTGCACCATTCCTAGAAGCCCAGCTGCAGAATTCAGAAAAATAAATGCTGCTGAAACGGCTGCTGTCTGTTTAATAGTAGCCCATCCTAAAATCAGTAATACCGGACTAAGTATGATGCCTCCGCCAATGCCGATTAATCCGGAGACAAATCCCATAACAGCCCCGATTAACAATGCCGGAATAATTTTCAGTTCATTGGTTTTATCACTTAATAATCCGGAGGGTAATAACATTCTGAATACTGCAATCATAAGACTTATGGAAAGAATTATTTTATAAATTTCAGGATTTATATCAATCGAACCACCCAGGTAGGCAAGCGGGATGGAAGTAATAATAAACGGCCACAGTAATTTCCATTTAAAATGCCCCCCTTTATAAAACATAATAAACGCTGTACCTGCCACAAAAAGATTAAGTATTAAGGCGGAGGGTCTCATGAATGCCGTACCTATTCCAAATAACGCCATTAAGGCAAGGTAACCGCTGGCCCCGCCGTGCCCCACAGAAGAATATAAAAATGCCACTATAAAGAGACATACTAAAAATAATAATTCCATAAAGTAAGATTTAACAACCCGTTGCCGGCAGGAAAGCAGGAATAACCAACCTGTTTATAGGTAAGTTCATTTCCCCTTTCCAATTTGCCCTGATTTTTCAGAGCGCGGGAGGCACAGCCGTTTCCAACTGCACCCATCGGCCGCTTTTCCTTGCGAAAACGTTTAGGATACCGGCTCGGGGTTCATTAAAATTAAGGTCACGAAGTTATAAAATATATTTTATCCAGATATGTATAAATGTCTATATTTTGAATATTTAACCTCAAAGTATTATGGCTGGAAACATTCCCGATGGATATTAACTCGAAATCCAGATGCGTAATATTTTACACAGAGTAAATAAGTTATTCCTGATAACTGCTTATATATATTGGTTTTAAATGTTGAATTCATTACATTTACTACTGTTCTGGTGAATACTATCTAAAATTAAATCACGTTATAATAGAGTTTTAGAAATCATAAACCACCTTTGGCTATGTATAAAACTTTATCCGGCAATACTTTAACAGATGAATCCGTTTTTTTAGGATTTGATATCGGCTCAATCTCCCTGAATACTGTAATTTTGGATGCTTCATTACAGGTTGTTGAAAATTATTATGAATATTGCAAGGGCAGGCCTTTTAATATACTATTCAGTCGTTTCACGGATATTTTATCCAGATTTCACCCGGCTCAGATAAAGAAAGTTGCCATAACAGGCACCGGTGGCAAACTGGCCTGTGAGTTAATCGGCGGTGAATTTATAAATGAGATTATAGCTCAGTCAACGGCAGTTGGAAAACTATACCCTGAAGCTAAAACGATTATTGAAATGGGGGGAGAAGACTCCAAGCTTATTTTTATGGAACGTGCCCGTTATAATGCACATTCCAGTTTATCTGACTTTTCTATGAACAGTATTTGTGCTGCCGGAACAGGTTCTTTTCTTGATCAGCAGGCGAAACGCATTGGGATTTCCATAGAAAAAGAATTCGGTGAACTGGCTTTAAAATCAGAAAATCCACCCAGGATTGCCGGACGTTGCAGTGTGTTCGCCAAAAGTGATATGATCCATTTACAGCAGATTGCTACGCCTGTTCATGATATTGTTGCCGGTTTGTGTTTCGCCGTAGCCCGGAATTTTAAAAGTAACCTTGGAAGGGGCAAGGATTTTAATCCTCCGGTGATATTTCAGGGAGGCGTGGCTGCAAATAACGGCGTGATTAGGGCGTTCAGGGAAATATTAAATCTTAAGCCGGAAGAACTGATAATTCCCGAATATTTTGCTTCGATGGGCGCAATCGGTTCAGTAATCTATTCCTGTTATTATTCAAAGAAAAATAATGCGTTCAGGGGATTGCAGCATCTTGAATCGTACCTTAACAGCAACATACGACCAGAGGAAGGGATGCCGAAACTTAAAAAATCCGTTTCGCCGATTATTAAAGAAGTTCGCAACATTAAGGAAAATAATAAGATTATACCTGTATACCTTGGAGTGGATGTCGGTTCCCTGAGTACCAACCTGGTATTAATTGATAACGAAAACCGGGTAATTGCGCGCAGGTACCTGCCCACTGCAAGCCGGCCGCTGGAAGCTATACAACGTGGACTTACCGAAATCTATGAAGAAGTCGGCGAAAAAGTGGAGGTCAAAGCCTGCGGCACCACCGGATCGGGACGTTATCTTACCGGTGATTTTATCGGCGCCGATACCATTCAAAATGAAATTACAGCCCAGGCTACAGCAGCCATTGCTTATGATAATACTGTTGATACAATTTTTGAAATCGGGGGACAGGATTCGAAATATATTTCCATCGAAAACGGAGTAGTAGTAGATTTTGAAATGAATAAAGTATGTGCTGCAGGCACGGGATCTTTTCTGGAGGAGCAGTCTGAAAAACTGGGCATAAATATTATTGAAGAATTTGGAACACTGGCATTAAAATCAGATAAGCCTTCAGCTCTGGGAAACCGTTGTACCGTTTTTATTGAATCGGACCTGAATGCTCACCAGCAGCGTGGTGAAATTAATGAAAACCTGGTTGGCGGTCTTGCTTATTCCATTGTAAATAATTACCTGCAAAAAGTTGTTGGAGATAAACGGGTGGGGAACCATATTTTTTTCCAGGGAGGAGTTGCCAATAATGCCGGCGTGGTAGCCGCCTTTGAGCAGGTAACCGGAAAAAAAATTACCATCCCCCCCAATTTTGATGTTACAGGAGCTATTGGTATGGCTATGCTCGCCAGAGATGCTGTGAAAAAGGATAATAAAACAACTGCATTCAGGGGATTTGATGTGCGCAACACTTCCTATACCCTCGATAAGTTTACCTGTAAGGAATGTTCCAACCAATGTGAAATACGCAGGGTAAGAATGGAAGGCGTAAAACGCCCTTTGTATTATGGCGGGCGCTGCGAAAAATATGAGATTGCAGAACGTAAGGGTAAAGGAAAAGATATAGTAAACCTGTTTGAGGAACGATATAACATGTTGCTTAACGGTTATGATGAATCTAAGAATAAAGGAAATATTTCCATTGGTATCCCGCGTGAATTAATGATTTTTTATCAGGAATTTCCTTTCTGGAGAACTTTTTTCCAGGAACTGGGGTTCCAGGTAGTATTGTCTAAACCTTCCGACAGAAAACTGGTATCCAATGCCCTTGAAATAGTATCGGCAGAAACCTGTTTTCCTGTAGAACTGATGTTTGGCCATGTTCAGGATTTGCTGCACAAAGAAGTGGATTATATTTTTACTCCTTTTATTGTAAATGCAAAAGCCGGAGAAGACAACCCGACAACAAACTGCAATTGCCCCTGGATTCAGAGTTATCCGTTTATGATTAAATCTGCCCGAGGTATGGAGATCCCCAGGGATAAACTGCTGATCCCCACACTTCATCCCCGGTATTTTGAAAGGGCCTTTATTCCTGAAATTACTAATTTTATGTTCCATACTTTTGGCCTGGGAAAAGGAGCGGTAAAAAACGCAATAGACAAAGCGCTGGAAATTCAACAACAATTTTTAAATGCTGTTTCAGCACGGGGTAAATATATACTTGATAACCTCCCTGAAGATAAACAGGCCTGGGTTGTTATTGGTCGTCCTTATAATACCGGTGATCCGGAATTAAACCTCAGGTTAATCGAGAAAATATTAAACCTGGATGTGTTGCCCATTCCTATAGATTTTTTACCCTTGAAAATTGGCACTGTTTTTCAGGATTACAGGAATATGTATTGGCCAAACGGACAAAAGATTATTGCTGCTTCACGCTTTATTGCAGAGCATAAAAAACTACATGCCGTATATATCAGCAATTTCCGTTGCGGGCCGGATTCTTTTCTTTCTCACTTTGTACGGGAGGAAATGAAAGGGAAACCTTATCTGCAACTTGAAATCGATGAACATTCTGCCGATGCCGGATTGGTAACCCGTTTGGAAGCATTTATGGACAGTCTGAAACGAGAGGACAAAAAGAACAAAATATCTTCAGAAGTATACCGGCCGGGAGATCGCCAGGCTGCTCCTGTTGCAGGCAGAGTATTGTATTTTCCTTATATGAACGATGCCTCGTTTATTATTGCCGCCGCGGCCAGAAGTTGCGGTATTGAATCGTATTCGTTACCCAGGCAAACCAAAGATGATCTTGAAATTGGAAGAACGTATACCTCTTCGAAAGAATGTTTCCCCATGATTTGTACTACAGGGAGCTTTATCCGGAAGCTTCAGGAACCCGGGAGTAATCCTGATAAAATCAGCTTTTTTATGCCCGATCATAATGGCCCGTGCCGGTTTGGTCAGTATAACCAGTTGCAGACTATTTTATTTCACCGGTTGGGATATAAGAATGTCAAAATAATATCCCCTTCTAATGATAGTTCTTATGAAGATATTTCCGGAGGCCAGGGTAAAAAATTCAGGTTTAATACATGGCGTGGTTTTGTGGCATTCGACCTTTTGCGAAAAATGCAGCAGGAACGGCGTCCCTACGAAAAAGTAAGGGGTTCGGTGGATGATGTCTACAGCCGGTCGCTAAAAGCGCTTGAAACCTGTATCGAAAGCGGGGCAAAAAATATTAAGGTTGTGCTTAAAAATGCCGTTTCGGATTTTAAAGCCGTGGAATTGGAAAAAACTTCCCGAAAACCGGTTGTTTCTATTGTTGGTGAAATTTTTATGCGCGACAATGCATTTTGTAACGGGCACCTGATTGAAAAACTGGAAACCCTGGGAGCAGAAACACTTATCTCACCGTTTTCGGAATGGCTTGAGTATTCCACTTACAGGTATATCAGAGACAGTAAATGGAAGGGCGACCGGAAAGGATTGCTTAAAGCACGTATTCAGGAAATGACGCAGCATCTTTCCGCCAAACAGTTATATGCCGTTGTAGAGGATATTATCGATATGGAAAAAGAAGTGCCTGTTGAAACTATGCTAAAATTATGCAATCCATACGTACATAAAGATTACGACGGTGATCCGCCGGTTGCTTTGGGAACAGCTTCGGCGCTTGCTAATAAAGGAATTTCCGGAATTGTAAATATTCTTCCGTTTACCTGTATGCCGGGAACGCTCATTGTCTCTACATCTGCTGCATTCCGCCACGACCATAATAATATTCCCTGGGTGGATATAGCCTATGACGGACAAGATGATGCTTCTATCGAAACCCGTCTTCAGGCTTTTATGTACCAGGCAAATGAATATGCCGGGAAACTAAGCGCAATCTCACAGAAAAGTGAAAAACGAATGGCTGTCAATTCAAAGTAATACTCCATAACAAATAGTTGTTTTGAATTTTGCCGGCTGAAAAAAATCAGCTAATTTTCAAAAATTATCCATTTTTTAATTCATTATTACTTTACTATGAAAGTTTTATTTATTGGCGGAACAGGTAATATTTCCAGCGCCTGCATACAACCCGCCCTTGAGAAGAATATAGATATGTATTTGCTCACGCGTGGAAAATCAAAAATTGAAGTCCCTGCCGGTGTTAATTTTATACATGCTGATATCCATAACTCTGATGAAGTGATTAAGATACTGAAAGATCAATATTTTGACGTGGTAGTTAACTTTATTGTCTTTAAACCTCAGGATGTGGAACGGGATATAAAATTATTTAAAGGAAAAACCGCTCAATATATATTTATCAGTTCGGCATCGGTATACCAGAAACCTCCGGTATTTCCATATATTACAGAATCCTGTCCGCTGAAAAATCCATTCTGGGAATATTCACAAGATAAAATTGCCTGTGAAAATATTTTAATGAAGGCATACAGGGAACAGGATTTTCCGGTGACTATCGTCAGGCCCTCGTTAACCTATAACACGGTAATTCCTGTAGCCATTGGAAGCTGGGAAGACTATACCATAATCGACCGGATGAAGCGGGGTAAAAAGATAATCATTCACGGTGATGGTTCCTCCCTTTGGACCATTACCCATGCCGATGATTTTGCAAAAGGATTTGTCGGACTGTTGGGACATCAGCAGGCTATTGGGCATGCCTTTCATATAACATCGGACGAGGTGCTTACCTGGAACCAGATTTATGAAGATGTGGCTGAAGCAGCAGGTGTAAAACTAAATGCCGTGCATATTGCTTCGGATTTTATCTGTAAAATCGGCGACCAAACGCCCGGTATGGAGTGGATGAGGGGCAACCTGCCGGGAGATAAAGCCGTAAGCGCTATTTTCGATAATACCAAAATCAAAACCTTTGTTCCGGGGTTTACTGCCACAATTCCGTTTAAAGAAGGCTTTAAACGCACATTAGAATGGTTTGAAGCTGATCCGGCACGTAAAAGAATAGTTAAGGAAAATAATGATTTTATGGATAAGGTGATCGCTGCATATGAGAAAATGTAAGTAATTGCGATTTACGATTTACGATTTACCATTTACGAATTGGGATTTACGATTTGGGATTAATACTGCAGACTGGCTCCTGCCTGCTGACAACTTCTAACTACTACCAACCAAATGCAGCTTCTTAATCAACAATCAACAATCAACAATCGTAAATCCCCCTTACGGCAACCTCTCAGCCGCCAGTTCAGCATAATTATGTTCACCTTTATTTAACGGAATAAGTCTGAATGAATAAGAATATTCCTGTGCCGGCAAACGATACTGAGGCAACGGCGCTGAATTTTCGCTCCAGGAGTCATCCCCGCCCAATCCCATTTGTTTGAAATCGATATTTACAGTCAGATAGTTATCTTTAACGAGCTCATGTAAGTGTTTTGATTCATCAAGTTTCTGTTGCGAATACGGCCATACACTGGCAGAGATAGCAGGCATTCCTGTAATCAGAATTCCGCTTCCGTCGATATTTGTCAGGGCCATCCAGCGAACATCGGTTTTGTTACCGTTTTCCTGAGGCTGGGCATAATTAAAAATCTGCTTTTCAATAGGGAATGAATAATAGCCTATTGCCGCTCCTGTATTCCGGTCTATATAATTTTCCTGCGGGCCCCGGCCATACCAGCTAACCTGGTTAAATGCCAAAGGTATACCGGTTTGCATGCCAAAGCGTATCAGGTCGGGAAGGTTTTTTGAAGGTTTTAAAGTACCTGTCACTACTACTTCACCGGTACCATACACGGTATAATTGAATATATATTCCGAATTTACCGAATCCAGCTGTGTTCTTATTTCAATTTCCAGTTTTTGAGGCGCTGGTTGCCGTATATCGATCTCTTTAATTGAAATGTATTGTGCCGCATTTTTCCATATTACCTGTGTATTGTAAGGCGCTGAAGGATTGTTTCTGAGATCGTTATCCGTGAGCGGGCGCCAGAAATTTGGTTTGAGTTCTTTTATCAGAATATTTTCCTGATTATACCTGTATTCGGAAATTTGTCCGTTTTCTTTGTTTATAGTGAGGTTAAAATGGTCTCCCTGAATTTGAATTGAGGTATCTTTTTCAGAATACAACAACTCCGGTAAAGTTTTTAAGTCCGTGAGCCTAACCACAGGTACATAATACGGAAGTACAAACTGTTCCCAGGCAACTTCGTGTCCGGCTGGCGCCCAGTCATAATCTTTAGTTGTAAAAAATCCGATTTTCAGGGTATACTCACTGCCTGCATTAATTGCCGGGCGGTCGAATGGAATTTTTACCGATGCGGCTTTCCCCGGATTTATGTCAACCGGATCAATTGTTCCCTGTTGAATTTCAATGCCGTTTTCTGCAACAGACCATCTTATTTCCAGTGTGTTCAGGTTTGTAAAATCAAAGCGGTTTTCCACTCTGAATAAACCTCCCAGGGTATAAAGGGGAGTAATCCATACGGGTTGCATTACCTTTTTACATTCCCACATAGCGGGTTGAGGTGTTTGATCTGCATTCAGCAGCCCGTTTAAACAAAAATTACCATCATGCCGGTATTCTCCGAAATCTCCTCCGTAATTCCAGTATTTTCTGCCATCAGTGGTTTCCATTAAAATACCCTGATCGGTCCAGTCCCAGATAAAGCCGCCAATCAACCTGTCGTAAGAGTAAATCTCATTCCAGTAATCAATAAGATCTCCTGTTGAATTTCCCATGGAATGCGCATATTCGCACATCACGATGGGGCGGTCATCGTTTTTATCTTCTGCCATCTGTTTTAATTCTTCGGCAGTGGGGTACATTCTGCTGATCATATCCACCCACGCCGGATCTTTCGGAGTATCCTGGGCGCCTTCGTAATGTACATACCGTGTAGGGTCAAGTTCATGGATCCATCCTGCCATGGCGGCATGATTGGGCCCCATACCCGATTCGTTTCCAAGGGACCAGAATATCACAGAAGGATGATTTTTATCCCGTTCTACCATGCGTATTGCCCGTTCTAACATGGCATTGGCCCATACCGGATTATTGGTCAACGCGCCACCCAGATCGTGGGTTTCAAGATTCGCTTCATCAATAAGATAAATTCCGTATTTGTCACACAGTTCATACCATACTTCATTATTCGGGTAATGGGAAGTACGCACGGCATTAAAATTAAATTTCTTTAATAACCGGATATCTTCCATCATATTTTCAAATTTTACAGCTTTGCCTTCGGTCTGACTGTGATCATGGCGGTTTACACCTTTTAATTTTACAGATTTTCCGTTAATCAGCAACTGACCGTTTTTGAGTTCAATTTTTCTGAACCCTACCTTACAACTTTTTGAATCTGCAATATTTCCCTTATCATCTTTGAGGCTTAACACAAGACTGTACAAGTAAGGATTTTCAGCAGACCATTTTTCCGGATTCAGCAACCGGGTTTCCAGCAGACTGAAGTTTACATTATCCCGCTGGGGGTATTTTTCATTCAATATTTCAGATACCGAAATTTCAACCGAATCATTACTTACCTGGATTCCCGAGGAATCATACAATCTGGCTTCCACTTTCCAGTTGGAAAGGTCTTTGGATTCAAGCTGCTGAATTTCCGGCCTGATTTTTAGAACCGCATTTTCATAATTTAAATCCAGGTCGGTTTGAACGAAAAAGTCTGAAATGCGAATGTTGGGTTCAGCATACATATATACATCCCTGTGAATTCCGCTTAAACGCCAGTGGTCCTGATCTTCGAGGTAGCTGCCATCACTCCAGCGATACACTTTTACAGATAATGAGTTTTTTCCTTCTTTAATATAAGGTGTAATGTTAAATTCAGCAGGCAGCCTGCTGTCCTGATTATATCCAACAAAATGACCGTTAATCCATACATAAAATGCAGAACTCACCCCTCCGAAATGTAGAATAACCTGCCTGCCGATCCAGTTTTCGGGAATTTCAATTTTTCTCCGGTAACATCCCACATCATTAAGTTCATGGGGGATAAAAGGAGGCTGTATTTTACCGTACCAGTCGTTATAATTTGCCGACCTCAGGGGTTCTTCATGTTCACGGATAAACGGGTAACTAATATTTGTATAAATGGCATTTCCATATCCACGCATTTCCCAGTTTGCCGGCACATCTATTTCTTCCCATGAAGATACACTGTAGTTCTTTAAATAAAACCGTTTCGGGGCTTCTTCGGGATTATTCGCAAATTTAAATTTCCATTTTCCATTAAGGCTAATATAATATGAAGAGGCCGTAACATCATTTTTTATGGCTGCCTGCTCGTTTGGATATGAAATTTTTGTGGCATGCGCCGGCAGCTTATTAAGCTCAAAGACAGCAGGGTCTTCCCAGTAGTCAGCAACTTTAGTTCGTGTGCAACTAGCAAAAACAAGGATTAAAAAAGTAATTAACAGCAGGGTATGTTTTTTCATGGTTTTGGTTTAAATATTTATTAAGCGGATAAAACCTGAATTCAAAAATATCATTTTTTTCAAGGAAATATAATGTTTTATATTATGGATTTAATAATTCAAAGCCCGAAGATTCTTCAAATATTCTGTGCGATGTGCTTCCCTTCAGCTCTGTTATAATAATTTCAAGCACATGCCATACCTTCACACCATGCCGCACATCACCGGTAATAGTCTGGTCTCTTCTTCCGCAGGCAATGTGAAGGTGAAGTACCGGTTTTCCGTTTTTATCCGGGAAAATAGTTCCTGTACCCGTAACTTCGTGCATGTTACGGATTAAATAATCCACAGGTCGAACAGCAGAAGCCCGGTCAGCTTCCGGACCGACAATAATTCTGCTGTCTTTATCAATACCCCCAAGCACAGTAAGTGTGGCCCTTAAAATATTATGTTCAAGGGCAAACCGCTCAATGGATTCGTGTATTATTTCCCGGTTTTCCAATCGCAAAATAAATATCCTTCCGGCCGTGGCTTCTGTAAATTTCATAATTAACAAAGATTTTCAATAGGATATTAAAATAATAAAATTAG
>JAFGSZ010000069.1 GCA_016934395.1 Bacteroidales bacterium | reverse complement strand
GGGGAAGGGCAAAAAAGACAGGGGGAGTTTTAATAAATACCTTTAAAAATCAATCAATTTCATTTATTAAAACGGCTGGGTTTTTTGCCCTGTGGGGTGTGTTGGCTTGTGCGCTTCGACTGGCTCAGCGTATCAGGTTTATTTCAATGGGTGGTGGATGTTCAAAGCTTGTTAAATATAATAGGAAGTATACCAGGAATATTCACGAAAAGTATACCACAAACATATAAAAAAATTTAATTGGTTTTAACATAATCTTTAATTCTAAAACTTTCACCATTTATTTTAATGATATAAGCATGATGGACAATTCTGTCAATAATAGCAGATGCCAGGACATTGTCACCAAAGACATTCCCCCAGTCCTCAAAATTTCTATTAGTAGTTATAATTAATGAGCCTTTTTCATATCTTTTTCGTATAATCTCAAAAAAATCATCCAGCCCTATTGAAGGCATTTTTTTAAACCCAATTTCATCAAGTATTAAGATGTCAGTATTTAAATATTGGTTTAGGGTGGTGTTAAAAGTACCATCGGCCCTTGATGCGGATAATTTTTCGACAAGTTCGTTAACATGGATAAAAATGACCTTATAGCCTTGTTTGACGGCCTCTAAACCAATTGCATTTGCAATATGAGTTTTTCCCACCCCGGGTTTTCCCATTAACACTACGTTTTTATTTTGGTCAATAAACCTGCAGGAAGCCAGTTCGTTTATAAGCTTTTTGTCCAGTTCCGGTTGATATTTAAAATCATAAGCATCCATGCTTTTTTCCGGGTTGAGCTTTGACCTGTTAAAACGCTTTTGAAAAGAGTTCGCTAAGCGGTTGGCATATTCGTCCTCAATAAGGCTTTCAATAAATTCCAGGTAGGATATATTGTTTTCAAGCGCGTATTTGTTCCTTGTTTCTATTGACTTGACAATACCTGCTAATTTCAAGTCCCTGAGTTTTGATTTTAATGCTTGCATAGATAAATTAGTTTATTAATTTTTTAAATTGTCATAAATTCTTAAATCGTGGTTAAACCCATTTGTTGATTGTATCGATAATGTTTCTGTTGGTGCTTGGTGTAAGCCTTTACTGCAAATATTTTTGATACTATGATAACTGATTGCTTTATATCTCAATGCTCTTTTACAGGCCATATTTACAGTTTGTTTATCGTACCGGATGGCTAGTTGGGCAACACCGCTAATCATTCTTTGCCAGGTATAAGGCTTATATAGTTTTAATGCTTCCAGGAACTCAACAACATATGGCCCTATTCCTGCAGCCTTTTCGTAATAATAACTCTCAGGTTTTCTTCGCTTTTCAGGTGGTTTATGAGCATCAATTGTAATATATACCCCGTTTTGTTTTTTCTCGATAGTATGCAAGGCTACCTGCTGAAAACCATCATAGACCCGCAATATATTTTCGTTACTTTTCACAAAAACCTCTTTGTTGGCATAGATATGGGGTACTGAGTAATAATTCAATTGAAAAGAAAGATGACCATTGGGTTTTACGACCCGGTTTTCAATTTTAAATATTTCATACCTTTTTGGAGGCAAATTAATAAGCTCCTTTTTTTCAGTGTTTTTAAAAACATCTGATGGAACTTTCCGGGTTGTCCCATGTATACGGGTATTGCATATGTTAATGTTCCATGATTTCAGTTCCTGAACAGCTTTATAATAATCCCTGTGCCCCAATCCTTTGAGATAATTATTTTTGACATACTTTATCCCGGATTCTACTTTCCCTTTATCTTGTCCCCGCCTTACACGAGCTGTTATTGGGGCACTATTGTAATGGGACAAAAATTCACTGTATTGTTGCTGAAAAACTGGTTCATAGAAATTTGCCTCTAATACGGCTGCCTTTAAGTTGTCGATTTTAACCGTCTTGGGGACACCCCCGAAAAACTCGAAAGCGTTGATATGAGAACCAATAAAGGTAGCTGTTGTCTGGTTGGTTGTAATTTCATAATACGCGTACCTGCTAAAAGATAATTGCATTGAAAAAACCCAGAGCTTTACTTTTTTCTCATCTTTGTAAAATTCACCTAGATAACCAAAATCGACTTGGGCCTCTTCTGCTGGAGGTAACTCTACCGGAACATAAACCTCGGATTGCTTAATTGAATTTACAAACCTTAATACTGTTGGATAGGAGACTGTTACCCCTTTTTCTTGCACAAGCTTTCGATGGATTAATACACTCGTTAATCGTTTTTCACAAAGGGATAAAATCAAATCGGAATAATCATCAAGTATGCCACCCTTTTTAATTTCAGGAGGCTTGATGTTGCCTTTTGTGATTTCATCCCTGATTTTAGTAACTGTTTTCCTGCTGATTCCCAGCTCTTGGGAGATGCACCTTAGGCTTTTCCCCCGATCAAGTAATGTTTTTACTGTATACCACATATCAATTTTATACATTAGCTGTCCTTTATTATTGGTTTTAAAGGACATGGTTAAAAAATTGTTCCACAAGCTGTTTGATTCCTTCCTCCACTATCGTTCCGGAAGGATTCAAACAGCTTCAAGTGGTATACTTTTGATGATTATTAGTGGTATACTTCTAATGATTATTAACACATTTTAAGCACAAATTTGGCTTGCTTTTCGGTTTTGCAATGAACCACCACATCATCGGCAAAACGCTCAAAAGGCTTGTCGGGGAAGTTTATCTGCATCCACTTGTCAAACACTACGTGTAGGTAAATGTTTGCCAATAGTGGACTTATTACGCCTCCTTGAGGTGTGCCTGTTAAACGTTCCAATTCCATGCCGTTTTTCTGATGAATTCCTGCTCTTAGCCAACGTTTTATGTACATCAGCACCTATTTGTCCTTACAATAGTGCCC
>JAFGSZ010000068.1 GCA_016934395.1 Bacteroidales bacterium | reverse complement strand
TTTCCATCTCAGTACTTGCAATAAAATCACATACTTTTTGAGTATCAGTAATGGTCAATAAATTCGTAATAAAATCTTTTTCCTTAAATAACATTTGTAATTTATTGAATAATCTAAGATAAATACCCGGTTGGTTTTTTGGAGAAGCTATAAGCAAAATGCATTGAATTCCAGATGAATTGATATCTTCTTTATTCGCAATTCCATTTTTAATAATTGCTAATGACAATCGTATCTTTTCTATTGTTTTTATCCGGAAATGATGAACAATTACCTTTTCGGAAATTAGTATATACGGATGAGAATTTAATTTAAAATGCGAATCATATATTTGCTTAACATTGCCAATTCCAAAGGTTAAGCCCAGATTCTCAAGCAATTCCAGGGCCAGATAATCTTTGCTTTCCTTACTGTCGAATATTTTTATATTGTCAGGAAAGAAAAAAGATGAAAGAGGAATATTTTGCGAACGCTTATTAAACATCGCGAAGAGAGATAAATCAATTTTATACTAATGTAATGAAATATAATAAGAAGTCAAGAATTTTCTTGGAATTAAAAATATACGAAAAAAATAGTACACACCTTTATCTTGTAACGATGCATTTCATTTGGCAAGAAAGTTAAAGGTTAAATATAAGCCTTTTAAGAAAAGCTGAATGCAAAATTAATCTTAGTACTATTACCGAAAGGATAAATAAAAATAATATCTAATAATCTGAATAGTATCTTCTATTCAATATCAATATCATAATTATCTGTTCTGATATTTTCTGCAACCTGCTGAGCATATTCAAAATCGAAATATACCTTGGGTTTATGACGTGCAAAAACAGGATATCTGCCAACAGCATCTTCTGAATTCAGGTAATTATAACCAACCAGGTATAAATCCGAACCTCTCAAACGTAACTTAAAAACCGGCCGGTGTTTGCATATACTAAGTACTTCTTCGAGTTCATACCGGGTAATATCAGGTTCGTGTTTCAGTTTAACTGTTTTTACAATTTCGTCACTAAAAGGCTCTTTTGTAAAATGTAAATCGAAATTTTTAACATAACATGACAATACGGTTGCTTCATCTCTAATAATAGCTGGTTTCTGATCATCACCAACCAAACGAACGTTCACACCATTTTTCGAAAAAAGATATTTTAGCCTCTTATTTCTACGAGCTACCATTTCCTCCAACGATTCGTTTTTTCTCATCTCCATAATAGTAATCTTTCTTGATAATCCGGGTAAATATAATACAATTAATTAAAAATTCAGAATTTAAAAATTTGTCAATTATAAGTAATTTATACTTAATTTCAAATTCAGATAAAATATATTTATATACTAATTTGTTTCAAAATAGCTGTTAAAATCGGAACAACGAATATAATATTTCAATTTGTGAGTATTATAATCATTTAGCTTTTATTATCCACCCAAAGAATAAGTTAATAGAAATATCTAATAAGATGGCCTATGATATTTCTAACTTCAGATTCTGTAAAAATAAGAAGCAGAGTAATAATTTTAAATACTTTTATCAACTATTATTGATATTTTATAAAAACATTTCAATAATTGGGTTACTTTTATTATAAATTTGGAATAAAATGCACATGGGAAATTATATTACCCTGAAACCAAACACCTAAGACCCATGATACCGAAATTTCGTTATGCGTATATAAATATTTTACATGGGTGAAATTACGAAATTTTGGGAATTCTTTTCAGATAATTTCCCTAAACTGCATCCCCGGTGATAAGCCGGGGTTTTTTTGTGATATTTATCCTTTGTAATCCAAAAGATAATTTACAAATTCAACCTTTATTTCAAAGGCAAAATATTTACTTTCAAATTTATGAAATCAGAAAATCGTAATAAAATATCTCCGTTAAGGAGTATTATAAAAGAGATTGTACAGCCATTTATCGATCTCTTCCACACATCACGCGCTTTACTCGGTGTAAACCTCTCCTATGTTTTGGAAGGTCTTACCTATTTTGGAATTGTTGGATTATTGGCGATTTATTTTAATGAATATATAGGACTTGATGATATAAAAGCCGGAAATATGCTGGGATTGTTAACTGGAGGAATAACATTGAGTATGTTGTTTTTAGGTGCAACAGTCGACTGGTTCGGTGTACGTAAAGCATTTTTATGGTCGCTTATGTTTATGTTAATCGGCCGTTTGTTATTGACCCTTGCACCGGAATTAGGCATTCCCGGATTATGGTCTTCTGCTCATATAATTGCTATACTGGGTTTATTTGGAATAATAATAGGCTATGGTATTTATCAGCCTGCTGCTTATGCTGCCGTAAAAAAATTCACCACAGAAAAAACCTCTGCTATGGGGTATGCCATGCTTTATGCACTGATGAACCTGGGTGGATTTCTTCCCGGAATAATCTCACCACCGGTTCGGAAGGCTTTTGGTATTACGGGAGTTTTCTGGGTATTTGTAATACTAACTGTTGTTGGCATCTTTATAGTTTATTTTATTATTACCAAAAAGGCTGTTAAACAGGCAATGCAGGAAGTATCCGAAACATCTGTAATTATGGAAGAAGATGAAGAGGATGAATTGGTAAACATGAGTTCTAAAGAAAAAATCTCATATTATCTAAAAAACTTTCCACTTAAAGATATGCGTTTTCTTTTTTTTATTTTTATACTCATTCCCGTACAAACATTATTTGCTCATAATTGGCTCACGCTGCCTCAATATACAAGCAGGGCATTCGATGGTTTTGTGAGCAATAATTTTGAATTTTTTGTCAACCTCAATCCTATATTAATCTTTGTATTAACTCCAATTGTAACCGCTTTTACTTCAAAAACCAATGCGTATAAAATGATGATTATCGGGACATTTATCATGGCATTTCCTGCATTTATACTGGCTCTGGGACCTGATATTAAAACACTGATGGCATACCTTATAATAATGACAATTGGAGAAGCTATGTGGCAGCCCCGTTTTCTTCAATGGGTAGCCGAAATTGCACCAAAAAATATGACCGGAATTTATATGGGTATTGGTCAGTTTCCCTGGTTTTTAACAAAAATTCTAACTGCATTGTACTCTGGCTGGTTTCTCACTCAATATTGTCCAATGGACACCCCACCTGTTGAAATGCATACTGAATTTATGTGGTTAATCTACGGCGCAATTGCTGTAATATCGCCCATAGGTCTGTTACTTGCGCGAAAATGGATGATAAAGAAATTTGAAAAATAATTACTTTTTTTTGTGTGCTTCATGGATTAACAGGATGAAATCTTTTTAGATTCTGATCTCATCCGCAAAAAAGTTATCATTATTGACAACTCTTTGAAAATCATCCATGCGGATTTCACCTTTTAGACTAATAATTACAAAATCCTCAGAATCTTTAACCATAATTATAATTTCATATATGGTGTCATTTTCAATTTTCCCTTTAATGAGTACTTCATCCGTATTATTTTTAATTTGTAATAAATCCGCATAGAAAGATTTATTAAGTTCATTTACAAAATCGGATTTGCAAACTTGAATCAAGGGAATTTGATTTAGTTCATCGGTAGTAACCAAAAATCTTATTTTCTTAATTTTTTTAAAAAGAAATTGTACTTCCTCCCCTTCATGTTTTATAAATGGACGAACAATCCAGGTGGGTACGGTTAATCCAAAAAAACCATGTTCATGCCTGTAGCTTCGCATGAGTGCATTAATTTTTGTAGTATGGTCGGTTGTAAAACTTTGAAAGATAATTCCGCTTAGTATTATCAGCATTAGGATAATAATATGTTTGATGTATTTCATGGCATAAAAATTAATTGTTTAATTCTATGACGACCAGCCTTGAAATTCGTTACAGAAAAAGACAAATTTCCAATAAACTTTTTTCGGCATTTAAAGCATACCATTCCTCATTTATTCGGAAATTTCCTGAAGAGTCATTAACAATCATTCCAGCACTTCTGAGCTTTTTAAAAAGTAGTTCGCCCGGATACTTTATATTTAATGAATTTAAAAGTCGCATAAAATGAATTAAAGCAAAAGAATCACCAAGGAAATTTTTTATTAAGGGTGTTACAAGCAAATACTCTTTAAGTTTCACGAATGCTTTATTAAAAACTTGTTGATGATCAAATGCAAGATCAGGAAGACATTTAATATCAAACCATTTTACATTACCTGCATCATCTCCGGCAACAGGTGATACAGAGGGTTTCTGAACCGAGGACAGATATGCCACACTTATTGTTCTGCCCCTTGGATCCCTATTAAGAGCGCTAAATGAATGGAACTGTAAGAAATAATTAATTATTATTCCTGTTTCTTCTGCTATTTCTCGTTTTACACATTCATCAGTAGTTTCGTCCATATCGACAAACCCACCCGGAAATGCCCATTTTCCTTTAAAGGGATCAAATTTTCGTTCGATTAACAATACAAATAAATTATTTCCATCGAATCCAAAAATTACTCCATCGGTTGTTAAAGAAGGACGCGGATAATCATAACAATACCTTTTCATAAATGTGGATTTTTTATAACACCGTAAGTTATTGAACTAGCAAGATAATTGGTTAGTTTTTTGTAATACGGAATTGTAATTTTTAAAGTAAAAAATACAATAAAGTCAAATAGAGATGTTTTTAAATGCTTTAAGTAAACCTCGAATTGCCGATTCAATTTCTATAAACTGACTGTTTATTATCCATTCATTTTTAAAAATACCGGATCCAAATGCAACAGCTGATGCCCCCATTTTAAAATACTGGGCAATGTTTTCTTCATTTACACCTCCTGTGGCCATTAGCTTTATTTGATCAAATGGACCTTTAAGTTCTTTTATGTAACCTGGTCCAAGTTTAGAGGCAGGAAACAGTTTAACCATAGTTGCTCCCATTTTCCATGCTGTATATACTTCTGTTGGCGAAAAGGCCCCAGGAAATACAGGAATTTGGTTAATTACACAATAATTAATAATATCCTCCACAATACACGGCATTACAATATAACTGGCACCGGCATTCAACGCCCGAGATAATTCGTCCATGGTGACCACTGTACCAGCTCCTACCTGAAAACTGTTTTCTGATAATTCATTTAACCGTGATATTAGTGTATCAGCATTCTTAGTATTCATTGTAATTTCTACAAAAGATAATCCAGAAGATTTAACACATTCTGATAATGGAAATAAATCTTTTTCTTCAATCCCTCTTAGAATACCTACAATGGGTAGGGAGTAAAACTGTTCAGCAAATGTCATTTATAAAATGTATTTGTTCAAAAAATGATAAACTGTTGAATTAAAAAGATCAATATAAAATATAAAATTAATATTAAAACAATTTTAGGTAATTTTGATTTTTATAATTTCAAATCATTTGAATTTAAAATATTAAGGAATTTTCAAATTACGAATAGAGTGATTTATGATTATTTTTATTGGCATTCGAAACTCATTATAATCAGTTACTAATTACAGAATGCTTCTTTATGCTTAGTTATACTATGCTTTTTATCAATTTGGCACTAATGACTGATATTATAATCATACCTCAATATGGATTAGTTCAATTTATGAGGTATAATTAAAAATGTCCTCCATTATTGTTTATATATCTGAAAAACAAATTTTTAACTAAACAAGTACATCTTTTGAGAAATGAAAAGAATAAACCACTTTGAGACTAATGCTATATTAAATCAATTTAAAAGGTCTTCGCATCAGGAAAACACATCTTCAATCTACGCCACATCAAGCTTTGTGTTTAATTCGGCTGAAGAAGCACAATCGGTTTTTGCTGAAGAAAAAGAAGGATATATGTATTCCCGGTTATCAAATCCTACAAATGATGAATTTGTTAAAAAATTAGCTGTTCTTGAAGGCGCAGAAGATGGTGTGGCTGCAGCCTCGGGGATGTCTGCCATTTTTATATCAATGGCTGCACACTTACGTGCGGGAGATCATTTACTTGCCTCCAGAAATATATTTGGTTCGACTCATAAAATAATTACCCAGGTTTTACCACGATGGGGAATTTCTCACACCTATATTGATGTTGACGATCCAAAAGGCTGGAAGAAGAATTTAATGCCTAACACAAGAATGATTTTTATTGAAACTCCTTCAAATCCGGGACTCGATATATTTGACCTGAAATACCTTGGTAAGTTTGCAGCTGATAACGATTTGTATTTTATTGTTGATAATTCATTTGCCACTCCCTATATTCAGAATCCTATAGAATTTGGAGCTGATCTTATTGCTCATTCCACAACTAAATTTATTGATGGACAGGGAAGAACGATTGGAGGTGCGGTGGTTGGAAAATCCAGTGCAATTGCAGAAGTAAAAAATCTTTCAAATCAAATTGGCCCGACCTTATCTCCCTTCAATAGCTGGATATTGTCAAAAAGTTTAGAAACCCTGCCATTACGCATGGAAAAACATTGCAGCAACGCGTTAAAACTTGCTCAATTTTTGGAAAACCATTCTGAAGTTGCTTCTGTAAGATATCCCTTCCTTTCCTCCCATCCCGGATATAAAATTGCTAAAAAGCAGATGCGTTTGGGTGGTGGTTTAGTTTCGTTTGAAATAAAGGGAGATTTCAAAAATTGTAAGAATTTTATCAATTCCTTACAACTATTTAGTATAACGGCCAATTTGGGTGATGCCCGCAGTTCAGTAACCCATCCGGCAACTACCACACATTCAAGTCTTACTACTGAGGAACAGGAAGCGGTTGGTATTTCTCAAAATTTAATTCGCATATCAGTAGGTCTCGAACATATCGAAGATATTATTTTTGATGTGGACCAGGCTTTAAAAAATTCTATAAAATAAACTCTGGGGATTCCGGATTAAAAAAAATGATCTGAAAGCATCAGAATTAATGCAATAAGAACAAAATAGTTGATTCTCATAAAATACTTTCGCGGCGAAAATTGAACATTATTATTGATCGCTGGATATAAGAAAATTATAATTATCCATACTGATATAATAACAATTCCAATAAGACTAATAATTGATTGAGTTAATCCGAAGATTGGGAATAACAGCAAGGACAAAATCGTTGCCAGTATCCAGACCAATATTAGGTTTTTAATCTTTTTGTCAGAGTATTTGTCTGTTAAGGTTGGAAATCCTGCTCTTTTATACTCTTTTCCAAACAACAGGATTAGCAAATAAAAATGAGGTACCTGCCACAGAAAGAAAAATAAAGCGATAATCCACGCATGATAATCGGATAGTGTTCCACCTCCGGCTATCCATCCAACAAGTGGGGGAATAGAACCAATTACCGATCCGGGGATAACTGCATTTGGAGTAATCCTTTTAAGAAGTGTATATACTATATTGTACCATATTAGCGCTAAAAGACCTAATATTAGGGCAATAAGACCAGCGCCAAAATAGAGCAGTACAGTACCTGCAACTATCTCCAGTATAGCAATTATTACTGCACCTGTTCTTGAGATTCTACCTGAAGGAATCGGGCGTAGTTTTGTGCGCTCCATTAAGGCATCGGTTTTGCTTTCCATTATATGATTAATAACCGAAGACCCACATGCCAGTATAAATATTCCCAAGGTAGGTACTATTAATCCCAGGTTAAACTTACCGGAAGCAAGCACGTATCCGGTAATAGTTGTAAATGCTACTGCAAATGTGATTTTAACTTTGCTCAATTCCAGCATAACTGAAAAAAGATTTGAAGTTCTGGAATTAGTCATGGGATTCTCTTTTATGTTGGGGACGAAACATAAGCCAAAATACAACTATTACAGATATAAGTATAAGAAGACCACTGCTCATTAAAAATATTGTTGTATATCGGTTTTTTGGAATATCAGAGTTTATACAATACTTCAGTGTTTTAATTCTTGATGGGGCTACTTTTTCTTGCCTGGCATCTTCAACAGCCATTTTATAATGCATTGGTAAAAAAAATGTTCCATAAAAATATTGACTTATTTTATTTTCAGGAGTAATTAATATAGTAACCAACGGATGTATAAATACATTCTTCTGATGCCAGAAATACCAGCCGGTTTCTTTGGTAAGGTTATCAATAGTCAGACTGTCGGTTGTAAAAAATTTCCAATATTTTTCCTTTCGTTGTTTATTTGCCCCTTTAATATAATTTTCTTTCTTTTTACGGGCAATATCAGGAGTATCATTATGATCAATACTAATTGTAAATACCTGGTAATCCTCACCAAGTTTCAAATCGGATAAATCAATAATCTCAGCAATACCATCAAGCATTCGGTTACATTGATCCGGACAATTATAATATACAAAGGAAATTAAAGTGGGTTTATCAATTATTTCAGTTAAAAGACTGGTTTCAGAGTTTTCATCTGTAAGATTATATACGTCGTTAATCTTTTTACCTGTAAATTCATTAATACCATAATTGCGATTATTGTAAAGTGATTTTCCCTCGATAGAAATTAAAAAGAATACCAATAAAAGAACAAACCGGTTCATGAGAATACTTAATGTTACTATTAGGGAATAAACACAGTTCCCTTATGAATGTTTCGGTTTACAGGTTTATTTTTCACTTACTTTTTGCAACCTGCGCTGGTTGGTATAAGCCAATAACGAAATAATAATAATTACGGTAAGCGTATAATAAACAAATGAGGGAACCGGCAGCGGATCACCTTTTGCATATGAATGTAATCCTGAAAGATAATAATTCACTCCAAAATAGGTCATAATTACCGAACCGAAACCAAGAAGAGCAGCCAGATTAAATCCGAATTTACTTTTTAATGCAGGAACAAGCCTCATATGAGCAATAAATGCATATATTAATACGGTTACTAATGCCCAGGTTTCTTTTGGGTCCCATCCCCAATAACGCCCCCAGGATTCATTTGCCCAAACACCGCCAAGAAAAGTACCAATTGTAAGCATGTATAATCCGACAATTATCGTCATTTCTATGATATTGGTAATATTTAATATAATATAATCAATCCGCTCTTTATTCTTTTTCGATTCAAAAAACATAATCAGAAGGTTTATAAAAGCAAGGATAGCAGCTAATGCTAAAAATCCATAACTGGCAGTAATTATGGCAACATGAATTACCAGCCAGTATGACTTTAATACAGGTACCAGGTTGGTAATTTCAGGGTCCATCCAGCTAAGATGTGCTGTGTGCAATATTAACGATCCAAGAATGGCAGTGGATGAAAGTGTTATGGAAGAACGTTTTGCAAAAATAATTCCGGCAAGCACTGTAGCCCATGCAATATAGGTTAAAGCTTCGTATCCATTGCTCCATGGAGCATGGCCGGATATGTTCCATCGTAATCCTAATCCAACCGTATGCGCTACAAAAGCTGCCATAATCAATATGCCGGCAATAATAGTTGGGATTCTTAAATTAAGTTTAGACCAGAAAATACCGGTAAACTGAAGCAGTAACAGAATAAAACCAACTAAACCATATAATGAAGAAAGCCTCGTAAAAATATCCGAACTGTTGTAAAAAATTTCAAGCTTTACTTTAGAATCCGAAGGAATAAGATTACTGCTGAATTTGTGCTGGTATTTTTTTACTGACTGAAGTAATTTATTCGCTTCATCCCAATTGCCTGATTGAGCGGAACTTTGGATGGATTGAATATATAAAGGAATTATATGTTCTACAAATACTGAATCTTCGGTTTGAAATTCGCCTGCTTGGGTGGGTGTATTCCATTTCTGATTTGGATCGTTGGGATTTGGGAAAATATTTAAAAAATCCCAGGTATATATCATATAACAGATATTTATTCTTTCATCGAGCCTGATGATTTCCGTATCAAATTTACTTCTATAGGCCGGTTTTTTTCGATACGCCTGATCAACATAATTTTTAAGCATGTAATCAAAAGTTGCCGGATCAAAAACCCGGTTAAACGCTACATGGTTTCCTGTAATTCCCAGCATTTCTTTAATCTGATCATGGCCTACTTTAATCATTGGTTGATTTTGCCAGTATGCCGGGTAACTAAGCATGCCCAATAGTACCTGATCGCTTGTAAGTCCGTTAAACGAGTTTTTCCGGGAAACTTTACGAAGTATTTCAGAAGAAAAAGTATTGATTGGTTTTATACGACCACCTTTATCCTGAATTAACAGTTTGCTAAAAGAAGTTGCTTGCTCGATTGGTATAACTGTTCCCTGTTGTGCAGAAGCAAAATGCGGTACAAAAACCAGAAATAATAATATCGAAGCAATTTTAGCCCCCTGTAAAGTGCGGCTGTTTTCTTTAGATTGCCGCGATAATACCTGGAAACGACTGTTTTTATTAAATAAACTTAAGAACATACCAAGACTCATTAATAAATATCCTGCATAGGTAACTATAGTGCCAAGATAATCATAGTTTACAGAGAGGATGGTGCCTTTTTCATCAGGATCGTATGATGACTGATAGAATCTGTATCCGTTATGTTTTAAGATGTTGTTCATGTAGATTCTTCTTGGTTCATTTATCTGCTTGATTGTATCGATTAAGGTTACCTTACTTTCAAACCACGAGGGACTATTGGAGCCGGGATATCGATCTACAATAAAATCGTTTAACTCCAAAACAAACGATAATTTATATAATTTAGCCCCATAACTCATTCTAATATTTACATCACCAAAGCTAATCTGAACCGGTTCTCCAACCTGATCAGGCTTACCCCATAAAACGATTTCTTTTTCCTGGTCATTTTGATCAACTGCAAAGATTACTGCATTTTGCCCGGTCTCTTGATTCGATTCAGCACGCTGCGGAACTATTTTACCTTGGGGAATCCAGGACCGTAATACAAGAGGTAAATTACCAAAGTTGTATAATTGCCTTGAAACCAGGGGATGAATTGTACCGGCTTCAAGTTTTAACTGCTCACCAGTACCCATATTAGAAGCAGTTACCAGAAATGGAGCTTTAAAAAAGAGTTGGTTGTTAACTACTGAAAAAACAATGTTTTCTGCATCAGTAAAATTATCAGAAAATACAAACCGTGTATTTTCATAAACATAGCTATCGTTCAGGCCCAGTATAACCTGCTTCCTACCTTCAGTACCAACAGTAATTAATTCTAATAGCGGATTTCCGTTATCATCGGGCATAATTGCAGGTTCAGCATGTAATATAAAATCTTTTACCCTGATTTTAATCGTATTATTATCAATTGAAAAATTCTTTTTAAATTTCTTTCTGCCGGCTTCAGAGAAGATTACTTTTTTGGAATAAGATTCTGTATGTTTCCTGTTATTTATTTTAATTTGAAGGTACGTGTTGTCAGATACATAATAATTTACTCTCTCTCCTTCCCTGATATGCATAAGCCCTTCAAATCCAAAATATCGGGTTATTCCGGCTCCGAGAATAATAAATACAAAAGATATATGAAAAATAAAAAGGGTTAATTTTTCCCGCTTATATAACTGCGATTTTATGGTTACTCCAATAAGGTTAATAATACCGAGCAACAGTAAAATTTCATACCATCGGGCATTGTAAACCAGTGAACGGGCTGCAGCCGTCCCAAAATCGTTTTCTATAAACGTAGCCACAGCTATACTTATACCAAAAATGGCTATAAGAATAGCCATCATTCTTGTGGAAATAATATAATCAAGAAATTTTTTCATCAGTAGAAATTATTAAGTATTCACAAAAATAGCAGAATTAACAATTTACCCAATATTTTCCTGTAACCTAATTAATATATAGAAAAGATTATTTTAATTTATCTGAAAATACTTTTCTGAATTTTTCAATTTTCGGAGTTATAACAATAGTACAATAAGACTGATTTGGGTTGTTATCATAGTATTCCTGATGATAATCTTCGGCTTTGTAAAACTTCGAAAAGGGTACTATTTCTGTAACAATAGGATTGTCCCAAATTTTTGCCTTTTCAAGATTCATTTTTAAAACTTCTGCTATTTCTTTCTGCTTGTTGTTATGATAAAAAATTACTGATCGGTATTGAGTTCCTATATCATTCCCCTGCCTGTTAAGGGTTGTTGGATCATGTGTTTGCCAGTAGACTTCTAAAATCTCTTCGAAAGAAATCACATCCGGATCGTAACTGATTTGACAAACTTCAGCATGACCGGTAGTTCCCGTACAAACTTCTTTATAAGACGGGTTTTTTACATGGCCGCCCGAGTAACCTGAAACTGCTGAAACTACTCCGTTTAGTTGTTGAAATATAGCCTCAACACACCAGAAACATCCGGCACCTAAGGTTACTATTTCCAGTTTGTCGGATTGTTTATTAGTAGAATTCATATTTACCTCTTTTTTTATATCACTTGTCTTTTGTTGTCCGCAGGAATGTAACGTTGCCAAAGTAAATAAAAATAAATACAGGTATTTCATTTTATTTTCATTAATTATATTTTGTTTTTTTATAACTACTTTTAAAGTATCAGGCTGGTTTTCCGAGTAGTTTTAACATTTTGCCATGTGACAACAACGCTTGCAGGAAGGTTGGAAAATTATGGTAAGGCTGTTGAAATTCCTGTGCCGTTTTTTGAACGATTTCAGCAATCTTTTTGTAATGAATATGGCATATAGCCGGGAACAAGTGGTGTTCGACCTGAAAATTTAATCCTCCGACAAACCATGAAAAAATTCTACTTTTCTGACCAAAATCAGCTGTGGTACTAAGCTGATGGATTACCCATGAGCTATCCAGTTTATCTTGCTCTCCCGGAACAGGATACTCGTTTTGTGAAAGTACATGTGCAGGTTGAAAAATAATGGCAAGTACAAATCCGGTGATAAAATGCATTACAAAAAATCCCAAAAGTATCTGCCACCATAAAAAACTGGTAAAAAGTAAGGGAATACCGATTATATAAAAGAAATATATGATTTTGGAAAAAACTAAAATAGTAATCTCCTTTCCCAAGGTTGTTTTATGTTTGGAAATTAAATCCATTTTTTGATACCGGATTATCTGGAATAAATCTTTTGACATCACCCAGAAAAGGCTCATTAACCCATAAAAAAACCAGGCATAAAGATACTGGTATTTATGAACACGAAGCCATTTTGCATGGGGTGAAAACCTTAAAAACTTAGCCGGTGAAATGTCTTCATCAGCTCCATCAATATTTGTATAGGAATGGTGCAATACATTATGCTGAATTTTCCAATTGATAGCATTTCCACCAATCAAATTCAGAGTATATCCAAAAATTTTATTTACCAGTTTATTTTTTGAATATGCTCCATGCACAGCGTCATGCATCACTGAAAGACCTATTCCCGCAGCACCCAGTCCCATGATCATAACAAGTATTAAATTAATCCAGGATTCACTAAAGGTTTGGGTAATTATTAAAAAGTAGGGTGCAAAATACAGGGTAAACATAAAAAGGGTTTTTAAATACATAAAAATATTCCCATGCTTCGAAATACCCTTTGTCTTAAAATAGTCATCCACCCTGTTTCTTAAAGTATGCGTGAAAACTATATTAATGGAGTTATTAAAATTTATTTTTCTAAATGTTGACATTTCAATTCAAGTTTTAATGATTTTTTTCTTTCTTTCTCAAACAATTATATCATTGTCATTAAATTCTATTAAATAACACTAAAAACAAGCTAAAGTTCATATACCTTTTTATTTTTACACATAATAATAATCCAGATCGACTATTAAATAATCCGGCTGATTTGAAACCATTTTATAACCAGAAAGTATAGGTTAGTTACTCTTTTAAATACAAATACATATTAAATATGAAAAAACCAGTTAATTATTTAATTCATTTTATTGTATCCATCATAATATTTTCAGGAATTTTAAAAGCTCAATTTCCTGAATTTAAATATTATACAATCGGACAGACTGAAACAGACTTACTGGGACAGGCCTCTCTTGCTGATCTGGATAAGGATGGTGATCTGGACTGGATTGTAGGATCAAGCGGAAATTCAATATGGTGGTTTGAATACCAGTCTGCTGAAAATTGGGTGAGGCATCTGTTGGGCGAAGACGCCTTAACGGATAAAGGAGGAGTGGCATTTGATGTCGATGGTGACGGCTTTATCGATCAGGTATCCGGAGGAACATGGTTTCGGAATACAGGAAATCCTTCAGCACCTTTTGAACGCTATGAAAATGATGCAATTTATGCTTACGATAATGTTATTGGTGATATTACCGGTGACGGAAAACCCGAACTTTTTTCCTTAAGCGAGCAGGAAGGGCTCTACTGGTATTTAATACCTGAAAAACCAACTAAAAAATGGAAGAAAAACTATATTGGTGAGGGTATTTTGGGTGGAATATTTCCTAATTCGGTTGCTGATATAGATAACGACGGGGATAATGATGTGGTGCGATCCAATGTATGGTACGAAAATACAAAAGGAGATGGCAGCAACTGGTCGCCTCACCGCACTATAAGTTTTGTACAGAGTCAGGGAGCATACGCCAATTCCTCGCGGATTTGGGTACTTGATTTTGACAATGATGGTGATATAGACCTTGTGCAGGCTGAATCGAATAATTCATCCGGTAAAATTGCCTGGCATGCCAATAAAGATGGAAAAGGAATTAACTGGTTTACCCATAAAATTGATTATGAAACTAATCAGGACCTCCATTCACTTTGTGTAGCTGATTTTGATAACGATGGCGATTATGATGTGTTTTCAGGTGGTGGTCCAATGACAGGAGATCTTCATAAACGATGTTTTATATGGGAAAACATTGATGGATTGGGTGAAAAATGGGAACGCCATGAGATCCTTACAGATATAGAATGTTTTGATGCTGTAGCCGCTGATGTGGATAATGATGGAGATATTGATATTTGTTCCAAACCCTGGAAAGGTACAACTACTTATTTTCTGAAAAATTTGTTAATAGAATCCAAATAAGCTTTAAGTTACTTGTTTTCTTCCCATTATACATATTTTTATTAATTAATAGTTAAACAAGCATTCTGAAGATATAATCCTTTTGTTATATTTTCGTTGATAAGGTATTACTATATTTTTCAATTACACTATTCATAAATAAAGGAGAAAAATAATGAAAAAGACTATTATGCTGGCAGGTGTGATTTTTGGATTGAACATGTCAGGAATCATTTACGGACAGAAAAAATTAAAATCGAAAGAACAATTAAGCAAGGCTCATGTATACAGAGACCTTAATGATGCTTTGTATAATAAAAAACATACCTATATTCTAAATCTTGACGGTAAAAATATTTCCGAAATCCCTGATAAAATAGGAAAATTAAAAAATCTCCAGGAGCTCTACCTGAGGAATAATACAATTACTACATTTCCGGAAGAACTTTGGCAATTGACAAATCTTCAAAAACTAATGCTTGGTGAAAACAACATTGAAGTTGTTCCCGGAGAAATTGGTAACTTAATTAACCTTAAGGAACTCGACATGTTTTCCAATAAGTTAATTGAATTACCTGTTGAAATCGGAAAATTGAATAAACTCCAGAAACTCGATGCCAACTGGAATCAGATTGAAGTTTTACCCGATGAATTATGTCAGCTTGGCAACCTGGAAAGCCTGTATCTTGAAAAAAATAAACTCATTAAACTTCCTGATAATATTGGTAATTGTGCAAGTCTTAAGGAACTTAAAATCAGTAATAATCAACTGGAAAGTTTACCTGCCGGTATAAGTCGGCTGGCTATTATTAAAGAATTAAACCTGTCCGGAAATAATCTTACTGAGATACCTGAAGAAATTACAGGTATGTCGGGATTAGAATCTTTGAATGTTGAGAAAAACCAGCTAAAAAGCCTACCTGAAGATTTATCTGGATTAACAAATCTGAAATATTTAAATCTCTCCAACAATAAGTTAAGCTCAATTAAGGGAAATTCAGTAAATATTCCTGGCTTTGTTGAACTAAATATTAGCATTAACAGAATTCAAACCCTGGGATTTAATACAAACAATCTTAATAATTTGAAAAAAATTGATCTCGAGTTAAATCAAATTAGTGATCCTTCTATTCTATACAATATTAAATCTTTAGAATACATTAACTTAAGCAGGAATCAAATAGAACGCATTGATGGAAATATAGGGAACCTAAGTTCATTAAAGGAATTATATCTTAGCGGTAACAAGATTTATTCCGTTTCGAAAACATTTGGAAACCTTGAAAATCTGGAATATGCCGATTTAAGTAATAATAAAATTATCTTACTTCAGAAACAAATCAGCGGCCTTATAAATCTTAAAGAATTTCATCTTGAAAACAATAATTTTTCAAGTTTTCAAAAAAATCTGGTAAAAAAATACCTCCCACACACAAAATTATACTTATAAAATCCCTAATTTCATTAAACATTATAGAATTCAATTGTAAACCAATGGATACAAATACAAAGATCGGATGGATTGGTTCTGGTGTTATGGGCACTTCAATGTACAAACACCTGCTTAATGCCGGATTTCGGGGAAGCGTATTTTCAAGAACAAAATCTAAAGCTCAACCTCTTTTAGATTCGGGCGCTCAGTGGGCAGATTCACCTATGGAAGTTGCCGGTAATTCTGATATAGTATTTTCAATTGTAGGATACCCGGCTGATGTGCAAGAGGTATATTTTGGAGATAAAGGCTTGTTTAAAGATGCTTTAAAAGGGAGTATTCTGGTAGATATGACGACCACCAGCCCAAGTATTGCCAAAGAAATTTATAATACTGCAAAATTAAAAGGAATTTATACCCTTGATGCACCTGTTTCAGGTGGAGATGTAGGAGCTAGAAATGCCACATTATCTATAATGGCCGGTGGTGATCGGGAGGTTTTCGATAGGGTTTTACCCCTTTTCAACATCTTAGGAAAAAATATCCAATACCACGGACCGGCTGGTTCAGGTCAGCATACCAAAATGTGTAACCAGATAATGGTTGCAGCAACTATGATCGGGGCTTGTGAAAGTATATTATATGGGTATAAAGCGGGTTTAGACCTGGAGGTTATGTTACAGTCCATCAGCAAAGGCGCTGCAGCTTGCTGGACGCTCGATAATCTGGCTCCCAGGATGTTAAAACATGATTTCGAACCGGGATTTTTTGTTGAACATTTTGTAAAGGATATGGGTATTGTACTTGATGAAGCAAAAAAAATGAACCTCGTACTTCCGGGCTTGTCACTGGTTCACCAGTTCTATATAGCCGTAAATTCGATGGGATATCAAAAAAAAGGTACCCAGGCATTGTTACTGGCGCTGGCAAAACTATCCAACATATCATATAAATAAAATAAATCTTCAGATCATGACTAAATATATTGGTGTTCTTACAGCAGGAGGAGATAGTCCCGGATTGAATGCTGCGATTAGAGGTATTGGTAAAACTGCGCAAGGATTGTACGGAATGGAAGTTATAGGATTCCGTGATGGTTTCAGGGGATTAATGGAAAACCGAACTATACGCCTGGATGGAAATGCCCTATCCGGTATTTTAACTATAGGTGGTACAATTTTAGGGACCAGTCGTGATAAACCTAACAAGATGCTTATTGGTGGTAAAAAAATGGACATGACCTCAGTAATTGCAGAAAATTATCACAAGCATCATCTGGATGCCCTGGTTTGTATTGGCGGCGGAGGTACACAAAAAAACGCGTATCATCTCTGGAAAAACGGATTAAATGTGATAACCCTGCCCAAAACAATCGATAACGATATATCAGGTACAGATTCCACCTTTGGTTTTGACACAGCGCTTGGTGTGGCTGTTGAAGCTATAGACAGGTTACACAGTACTGCACACAGTCATCACAGAATTATTATCTGTGAAATTATGGGACATAATTCTGGATGGCTTGCTTTGGGCGCAGGCCTGTCTGGCGGTGCAGATGTGATATTAATCCCCGAAATACCCTATGATATTGAACTGGTTGCCGAATCTATTTTAAACAGAAGAAGAGCAGGTAAACACTTTAGTATAGTTGCTGTTGCTGAAGGTGCCATTTCAATTGAAGAGAAGAAAAAAATGGATATTCTGGAAAACAGGATTGAAAAAACCGAAGATAAAGAAAAAAAGAAAAAACTGTCAAAAGAACTTGAGCAATTTAAAGCGAATGCATTCGGGAATACTATGCAACTGGCAAAAGAACTGGAAAAACTTACCATGGTGGAATCCAGGGTAACGATATTAGGACATCTACAACGCGGAGGAATACCTTCAGCCTACGACCGTTTGTTAGCTACACGCTTGGGAACAGCTTGTGCTAAACTAATAGATCAGGGTCAATACGGAGTAATGGTGGCCGCACGAGGAGAAGCAACTGTACCTGTGCTTCTCGAGCAAATAGTGGGTAAAAAGAAACTTGTGCCATTCGATCATCCCTGGATAGAAAGCGCCCGAAATCTGGGTACCTGTCTGGGAAATAAATAAGTATCTTTTGTGAAAATTTGCTATAATCTGACTAGAAATTGAGATTATAAAATGTATTTTGTCATTACCGGCCAACCTATCTGTAGATTAGAACATTTCTTAAAAATTTCATGGTTAATATCTTCGGAATAATTAGTATTATATGTAAATTTATAGTTGAATTATTAAAAACTCCCAAATGCTGGGCCGGATTATTTTTATAGGTTTTTTCTGTTTCAGTAGCAGTTGTAAATCCCAAACCCGAAATCCAAGCATGATGCAAGATACAAATTACCAGACTCGTGAACCTGTTGTTGCAGGACAGTTCTATCCTGCGAGTAAAGATGCATTGGATGCGGAATTGATTAAACTGTTTTCTGATGTTAAAGATCAAAAGACAAGTAAGGGAATAAACAATCAACCAGAAATTCTTGCTGTTATATCGCCACACGCCGGTTATGTTTTTTCAGGTTCTGTGGCAGCTGCAGGCTACAAACAATTAAATCCTAAAAAACAATACCAGAATATATTTCTGATCGGATCAAGTCATAGAACGTATTTTAATGGAGCTTCAATTTATAATAAGGGTAATTACCGCACCCCTCTTGGCGATGTAAAAGTTAACCTTTCGCTTGCCAATATGTTAATCAATAAATACGATGTTTTTAAATTCAGGGAAGATGCCCATAATTACGAGCATAGTCTTGAGGTTCAGCTTCCGTTTTTACAGCATATCCTGGAAAAGGAATTTACTATAGTGCCTGTTATTATAGGATCTCAGGATAAAAACACGTGCAAAAAAATTGCGGAAGCACTTAAACCTTATTTTAACCAGGATAATTTGTTTGTAATCAGTTCAGACTTTTCTCATTATCCTGATTATACTAATGCTGTAAAAGTAGATGGTCTCACTGCCCAGGCAATAATAAGTAATAATCCTGATAACCTGCTGGAACAGATACAAAAAAATGAAAAATCACACATTAGCAACCTGGCCACCAGTTTGTGCGGCTGGACTTCAGTTTTAACGTTGATGTATTTATCCCAGGATATACCAGATGTTCAATATATACCTGTAGTATATAAAAATTCAGGTGATGTAGAACATTATGGTGAAAAATCGAGGGTAGTCGGATATTATTCAATATGCCTTGAACAAAAACCTGTTATAAGTAATACGAATAACTTTTTGTTATCTCACCAGGATAAGGAAGACCTGATAAAGATTGCACGCAATACAGTAAATAGTTATGTTCGTTTTCAAAAACGCCCTGCAATTGAAGAAAATCTTTTATCTGATAACCTTAAAACTCCCGCAGGAGCTTTTGTAACCCTCCATAAAAAGGGTCAGTTAAGAGGTTGCATTGGGCGGTTTGATCCCGATATACCGCTATTTAAAGTCATTCAGGATATGGCTATTGCTGCATCTACCCGCGATTATCGGTTTACACCGGTAACCCCTGATGAACTTGATCAATTAGATATTGAAATCTCAGTATTGACCCCATTAAAAAAAATCAATTCAATTGAAGAAATTGTATTGGGAAAACATGGCATCTATATTAAAAAAGACCATCAATCCGGCACTTTTTTACCTCAGGTTGCTACTCAAACAGGCTGGTCTCTGGATGAATTTTTGGGTCATTGTGCAAAAGATAAAGCCGGATTAGGTTGGAATGGTTGGATTGATGCAGAACTTTATACATTTGAAGCTATAATATTTAGTGAGAAAGATTTATAATTGATACTTACCCGGTTTTTTCCAGCTTAAATTTATCCCGGCATAATAATTCCTTGGATCACCGGGGTAATAATATCTGGGAGCATTATTTCCCGAAGGTAGAGCATTAACCAGTATCATAGAAGCATAGTGCTCGTTTAATACATTTTGTACACCGGCAAATATATGCAGTGAAAAGTTGTTGAAATTTCTTTTATATCCTACGCTGATATTTACCAGATTATAGGATTTAACAGCCAATGTATTTGCATCATCAACAAACATTTTGCCGGTGAAAGAGTAATTAATTATTCCATAAAATGCTTCCCTATGTCTCCAGAATACGGATGTATTTAAAATCTGTCTGGGTATACCGGGCAGCTTTTTATTAGCGTAATTCAAAGTATCTTTTATAAATTCCCTAAACCTGATATCTGATAGTGAATATAAACATGAGATAATTATATCGTCATCAGAATCTTCGGGTAAAACAGATACTTTAAAAGAAGATTCAAAGCCCCTGTGTATTGTTTTTCCCGCATTCAATCCAATAAACTGATCTTCATCAAGACGCATGGGTACAATCAGATCCTTAACAAATGCAGAATATACAGAGATGTCATATAAAATGTGGTTTTCAAATACAGATCCCCTTGAGCCAAACTCAATATTGTAGCCCTGCTCAGGTTTTATTTGAGGATTAATAGCCCCATCCGGGTAAAGGGTCTCTTCAACCGAAGGATTGGAAAATCCATGACTTAATGAAGCAAAAACCGCCAGATTTTTATGAAAACTGTAATTTGCAGCAATTCTTGGTGATATAATTGGTCTAAATGTAAAATCAGCTGATTGATCAATTGAATCTGAGTAATATTTATCATCTAACAGATATAAAGTTTGATTAAAATTAATACCTATTGAGATAAGCGTTTGATCCTTTATCGTGAGGTCATATTGTCCAAAAACATTTAAATGATGTCGTTTTTCTGCATTATTGCTTAATATTGAACCCTGCACACCTGAAATAGTCTGGTAAGTTTTCCAATTATAATTCTCAGTAAATAATTCACCCCCAATAATATATTTTGAAATAAAACGAGTACTTGTTTGAAGATACATGAACCTGGAACGAAATCCACCGGCAACCGAACTTTCGCTTAGAATATTGAAGGGCCTTGTTTCGTATGAATCAAACATTGATCCATAAAGCGTGGTAAAATTGAATAAATTAGGATTAATATTAAATATCAATCCCATTCCGGTATGCAGTTTTTTATATTTCTCATATCCTTTAACGGCAAGCCAATTGCCTGCCGCTGAACTTGGATTATTGATGTAGGTGTTTTCATTTAAAGAACTGGGAATAAAAGCTTTAAGATCAATATAATTTAACAGCAATTTGCCTGTTACTTTCGTGTTTCGAAAACCAGTTAATAAAACTGCCGAGTTCCTGTTAAACCGACTGTTTTCTCTATATCCCTCCCGTTGAAGATTACTAAAATTTGTGTTGATATAAAAATTATCTTTTCCTAAACCTCCGATTATATTATATTTAACCATACCAAAAGATCCAATCTGAGTATTTATATCCATTAAATGATGATTATAAAATAGATTTTTTGATTTGTAATTAATGGTTCCACCTAAACCAGATCCATAAATACTTGAAGTTGGACCTTTTATAATTTCCACACTTCCGATATTACTTAAATCAATGTCTTCGATAACAGTCTGTCCATCACCTGTTGTAAGGGGAATATCATCAAAATATGCCTTAATTCTGTTTGATGAATACGGAGATCGACTTCCAAATCCGCGTATAACTATCCTGTTGGTGTTAAGTGCGCCGGAATGCATATAAATACCCGGAATTTTATTTAAAAGTGGCGCAATATTCAGCGGATGTTCCATTTGAATATCTCCGGAACTTATAACATTTATGGATCCTGGAACTGAAAGAATATTCTGACTGGATTGGTAGGATGTAATAATTGCTGTTTTAAGAGCATATGAAGCGCTTTGTAAACGGATTATCAATATACTGTCTCTGGGTGTTACTATTTGTTTTATTGATTTGTAGCCAATATATGTAATCGATAGGGTGTCAATGCCGGTATCTTTATTAATGGAGAACTTACCCTGTATATCTGTAATTGCAAAATTACCGTTTGAAGCAATAATATTAACGCCTGTTAAGGGATAGTCATTTTCTGCATCCAGAATATATCCGCTAACCTGAGAATTGGATTTTTGGATGAAGAGCATTAACAAAAAAAACAGCACAATTTTTCGCAAATAAGAATTTTCACTCATTAGTGTTCGTTACTTTTTTAATCGGAAATATTATAACATTTTTATTGTGAAATTGTTAAATTTAGCTCTTAACCTTAGGAGCACATGAAATCAACCTACTTATTGCTGCCAATAGGAATACTTGCCCTCGTGTTCTATTTTTTTACCTTGCTCCTCTCCAGATTTTCTGTATTGAAGCTGTCTACACATAGAAAAATATGGAATGTATTATTACTTCTTACTTTTTTATCAACTGCCATTTTAGGCCTTATTTTAGCAATTCAGGTTAATTATAAATTACAAATTCCTTTTATTGGTGAAATTTTAAAATATCATGTAAATTTTGGGATAGGTATGACTATAGTGGCCATTTTTCATTTTTTGTGGCACTGGAATTATTATAAAAAACTTCTTTCTGCAAAGAATAAAACATCTACGGATACAGCAAAAATTATTACAACAGAATCTGAAATCCTTATACAATCGCGATGGGGTATATCACTTTTTCCTGTGTTTGTTTTAGGTTTTTCTGCTATAATTACACAAATAGTTATTTTAAGGGAGTTAATATCTGTATTTAATGGCAATGAGCTTATTACAGGTATAATACTTGCCTTATGGATGCTTTTAACCGGCTTTGGAGCCTATTCAGGGAGATTATCCAATCAAATAAACCATAAAACAGGCTTAGTGGTTTTTCTCTTAGTATTAACAGGGATTCTACCTCTTATAAACCTATTTTTAATCCATTATTTAAAAAATATAATATTTATTGTTGGCACCAGCCAGGGATTAATCCAAATATTTTTTAGCGTTCTTGTAATTCTTGCTCCAATATGTTTTATATCCGGATTCTTTTTTACATTACTTACAGGGTTTGCTAATCAGAGCAAAAAGAAGTTTTCTGTGGCCGGCCTATATGCCATTGAATCCATCGGCAGCATGGCCGGCGGATTATTATTTAGTCTGATACTTATTCGTTTATTATCTACTTTTCAGATTTTAAGTGTTTTAGTTCTAATTAATTCAATTATAGCTTTATTACTTCTTTTTTATTTTAATGTTAAAAACAGGGTGACAAAATTTATTCTTGTATTAGCAGCTTTACTCGTTGGTGTATTAGTTTATTTTATTAAACCCGATCATTTTTCAAGACACTTTTTATTTCCAAACCAGGAATTGGTCTATTTTAAAGAAACTCCTTTGGGCAATCTTTCAATTACATCCACAGCCGATCAATTCAACTTTTATGAAAATAATGTATTACTCTTCACCACGGAAAATACTATTAAAAATGAAGAAACAGTTCATTATGTAATGGTGCAGCATAAATGTCCGCGCGAAATATTATTGCTCTCAGGAGGTATTGCCGGCACAACGAATGAGATTTTAAAATATAATGTGAATCGTATCGACTATGTTGAATTAAATCCCTGGTTACTTCAAATTGCCGATGAATACACAGAGAACCTGAAAAATAAAAGGATACATCCTATTGTTCAGGATGCGCGATTATTTGTGAAATTAACATCGAACCGATATGATATAATAATTATTGATCTCCCTCCCCCTGAAAATGCACAGTTAAACAGATATTATACCTTGGATTTCTTTAAAGAATTGAAAACATGTATGCACACAGGCGCAATAGGTTCCCTCAGTCTGCCTGCATTTAATAATTATCAAAGTGATGAAAGTATTGATGAACATTCAATAATTTTTAAAACATTAAATCAAGTTTTTAAGCATGTTTTAATCGTTCCGGGAGAAAAAACATATTACCTTTTTTCAGATGCACATCTAACTATAAATATCCCTCAAAGAATTGCAGAATTGGGTGTCACAAACCAATATGTAAATCAGTATTATATTGATGAATTATTATTAAAGCAAAAAAGCCTGGAATTTCTAAATAACCTCAAACCTGATGTTCCGATAAATACGGACTTTAAACCTGTAGCATATTTTAAAAATGTAAAAATATGGTTAAGTCAGTTTCATAGCTCGAGTTTACTTGTACTTGTAATTTTTGTTTTGGTGACTATTGTTTTTATTGTAATCAGCAAATTAAATGTGGTGAATCTGAATATGTTTTCTGCGGGTTTTACGGGCAGTGCTATTGAAGTAATACTTCTTCTTTCCATACAGGTTTTGTATGGTTATATATATCAGATGATAGGCTTTATAATAGCATTGTTTATGGTTGGGCTTGCCATTGGGGCAGCTTATGGTAATAAATTATTTAAAAATCCCGGATTAATGAAATTTCGGATAATATTGCTTCTATTTATATCTTATATTCTCATTTTGGCGGCCTTACTGCCATTACTTAAAAAAATCAACCTGGATGTAATTTCTGTGCATATTATCTTTTCAATTTTAACATTAGTTATCTCCATTTTAGTAGGAATAGTCTTTTATTACAGCTCACAATTTCAAAATAATTCACCGGTGATAGCTGCTTCAAGAGTTTATAGTATCGATCTGATTGGAGCAGCACTTGGCGCTCTGCTTGTTTCTATAATTTTTATTCCTATAGTGGGGATTATCAGTACAATTTTATTACTTGGCGGGTTAAATCTGATTACCCTGATGCTTACCTTTGTAAAAAATTAACCATTAAAATTAAAATGGAATTTAATCGTCTTTTTATTAATTTTATACTATTCCCTTTTATACAAATTCAGTAAATGGAAAAAGATGGATAAAAGAAAATTTGTGAAACTGGGTATGCTTGGATCAGCCGGACTATTTTGTTATTCTCAAAATTTAAATGGGGAAAGACAGCCTGTTAATAATTTAAAAAATTTAGATATTTCCAATAGCGAATTATGGAAATGGAGTAAAGAAGGCATGTATTATGAAAAAACTCCGCGTGGAGTAAAATGTCTGATCTGCCCAAACGAATGTACGCTGAAAGAAGGTGAATTAAGCGACTGCAGAAACAGAATAAATGAAAACAATACCTTGTATACTATTGCATATGGTAATCCATGCGCCGTACATATAGATCCAATCGAAAAAAAACCCTTGTTTCATTTTTTACCCTCTACCATGGCCTATTCAGTTGCTACAGCAGGCTGTAACCTGGCTTGCCTGAATTGCCAGAACTGGATGATTTCACAAACCAGTCCGAAAAAAACAAGAAACTCTGATCTTATGCCGAAAGTTCTTGTTCAAAAAGCAACAGAAAACAATTGTAAATCAATAGCATATACATATTCTGAACCTATTACTTTTTTCGAATATATGTACGATACTGCCAAACTGGCCAGGGCACAAGGAATAAAAAATGTTTGGGTTTCAAATGGTTATATTAATGAAAAGCCTCTTCGGGAGTTATCAAAATATATAGATGCTGCCAATATTGATTTAAAGGCATTTAGTAATAGTACGTATTTAAAACTTACCAGCGGTACACTCGATCCGGTGTTAAATACATTAAAAACCCTAAAGGCTGAAGATGTATGGTTTGAAATTACAAATCTTATTGTTCCGGGATGGACCGATGATTTTGAGATGATCCGTAAAATGTGTGACTGGTTATATGACAATGAGTTGTATGATTATCCTTTACATTTCAGTAGGTTTCACCCACAATATAAACTCACACAACTGCCTGCCACAGCTGTTTCTGTTCTTGAAAAGGCACGTAAAATAGCCATGGACTCCGGAATTAAATTTGTGTATATAGGAAATGTTCCGGGAACTAATGCTGAAAACACCTATTGCCCAGAATGCAAGAAACTGGTTATTGAACGAAAAGGATACCACATCCTTACAAATAATCTTAATAACAATGGCGCTTGTAATCATTGCCAGACAAAAATTAATGGTCGCTGGACCTTGTAATTTCTGCTTTTTTTTCTGAATATTGTCAGTTTCTTAATCTGACCGCCAAAAATCATAAATTTTTAATGAACTATGTATCTTCTTTGCCGTATATAAAAAAACATCTTTTTATAAATTATCTGATTTTCTAATGATATCTCACAACTGCTTCAAAGCAAAATCCATTTTTTTTCAAATAATACTTTTTATCTCCATTATTTTTAATAATGCTAATGGATTTTCTCAGGAAATAGTAATAAACGAAATCATGTCTTCTAATGTATCTAAATTATTTGATGAAGATAATGATACTCCGGACTGGTTTGAATTATATAATTCGGGGATTACCCAGATAAATCTTGAAGGTTACCGGATAACCGATAATGATACTTTTCCTGATAAATGGGTTTTTCCTGCTGTAAGTTTGAATCCCGGTGAGTTTTTATTAATATACGCTTCAGGAAAAGACATTAAAACACCCCAGTTAATCTGGCAGACTATTGTCGATATGGGAGATCATTGGAATTATTTAGTTCCGGATAATGTAACTCCCGGAAACTGGAAGAATAGTGGTTTTGATGACTCTGCCTGGCCTTCAGGCCCGAGTGGATTTGGTTATGGCGATGAGGATGATTCAACAATTGTCCCTGATGGTACCATGTCTGTATATCAACGGTATGTCTTTACTGTTGGGGATAAATCTGATATATCGGATGCCATTTTACATATGGATTATGACGATGGATTTGTGGCATATCTGAATGGCGTTGAACTGGTAAGGGCAAATATAGGCCAGCCCGGGAGTGTGGTAAGCTATAATCAACCTGCAGATGGTGCCATTGAACCCTTTATTGTAAAAGGAAATCCGCCGGCGGTTTTCTATTTTGATTCCATAAGTAAGCTATTGGTAAACGGAGATAATGTATTAGCAGTTGAAGTGCATAATGCCGGCTCAGGTTCATCTGATTTAACTTCTATTCCATTTTTTAGTTTAGGGTATAACTATCTGCCGGATGCTGAAGACTCCATTTCTGAATATATATCTATCAATCAAAACAGATTACATACTAATTTTAAAATTAGTTCCCGGGGTGAAAGTTTAATGTTTTCAAATGCTGCGGGAGATACGGTTGATTATATAGTTTTTGGTCCTATACCGTCAGATGTGTCATTTGGACGCCAACCAGACGGGCACAATACCTGGGGATTTTTTACTGAAAGCACTCCTGAATCAGCTAATAATACAACGATGTTGGTTAATGATTCAATAGGAATTCCCGGGTTTTCTCATCCAGGGGGTATCTATAGCAATACTATCGAATTGGTTTTATCTTGTGCAGAAGGTGATACTATATATTATACTACCGATGGCAGTGTACCCGATTATTCTTCTGAAATATACACCGCCCCGCTATCACTTTCATTTTCGGGCGTCATCAAGGCTAAGATACTCAGACAGGGATCTATGCCGGGCCAACTCGCTGTAAATACCTATATTATTGGCGCTGATCATAATTTACCGATAGTATCCGTATCTACAAATCCGGAAAATTTATGGGATTATAATACAGGAATTTATGTGGAAGGACCTAATGCAAATAGTGCAGATCCGCATTATGGCGCCAACTACTGGAATGACTGGGAAAAACCGGCACATATTGAGTTTTATGAAAAATCGGGCCTTAAAGCTTTTGAATTAGATGCCGGAATTAAAATTATTGGTGCATGGAGCAGAATGAGCGATCAGAAATCACTTGCCGTGATTGCACGGAAAAAATATGGTACCAATAAGATTCCCTATAAAATATTTCAGGATAAACATCTGAACGAGTTTAAATCATTAGTGCTGCGAAATTCCGGTAACGACTGGAATAATACCATGTTTCGTGATGCTATGATGACAAGCTTAATTCGCGATTTTGGCGTTGATCGTCAGGCATATCGACCAGCAGTTGTATATTTAAACGGTGAATATTGGGGAATACAAAATATTAGAGAAAAAATCAATGAGCACTTTCTGGCTGCCAATCATAACCTGGATCCTGACAATATAAGCATTCTTGAAACTAACGGTTATGTTGTAATTGGTAGCGCTGCTGATTACAATAATATGATTGGATTTATTGAAGCCCATGATTTACGTATCCAAGACAATTACGAATTTGTAAAATCTCAGATGGATGTAAACAATTATATCAATTACCAGCTATCTGAAATTTATTTTGACAATACTGATTGGCCGGGAAATAATATAAAGTTCTGGAAAGAAAACAGTTCAAATGGTAAATGGAGGTGGATAATTTTTGATACCGACCATGGATTTGGCCCCTGGGATGTTCAACGATATGACCATAATACACTCGAATTTGCATTGGCTGATGATGTATATGAATGGCCTAATCCTACATGGTCTACATATCTCTTCAGAAGTTTAATGCTTAATAATGAATTTAAAAATGACTTTATCAACCTGTTTTGCGACCGGCTTAATACAACCTTTTTACCAGAAAAAGTAAAACAGCACATTGACAGCCTGAAACAGGGTATTGAGGATGAAATTGTTGCACATTTATATAAGTGGAATGGATCTTATGACTACTGGGCATCGAATGTAACAAATATGAAAACCTTTGCACAGAATAGACAGCAAAAGGTTTTTGGACATATAGCTGGTGAATTTGATCTGAATCCTGCAAAAACTATAATATTAAATGTAAATAATAGTGCATTTGGCAGAATTAAGGTAAATACTATTGTCCCTGAGAATTATCCCTGGAACGGAAAATACTTTGGAGGTGTACCTTTTACAATTACGGCTATGCCCCGCCCCGATTACCGATTTACCGGATGGACGGGCTATGTAAACTCCACTGCCCAATCTCTGGAAGTAAATTTGACTATGGATAAAATTTATACCGCGAACTTTGAATATAATGGAAATACATTTGGTCCGGTCGTAATTAATGAAATTAACTATAATTCTCTTGAATCTAAAAATACAGGTGATTGGGTGGAACTTTATAACATAAGCAATGTACCATTAAACCTTCAATACTGGAAATTAAGAGATGCCACAGAGAATTCTGTATTTATATTTACTGAAGCAACCATAATAAAATCAGGAGATTTTCTTGTTGTATGTAAAGATACTTCAAAATTTAAATCATTATATCCTGAAGTTCCCTGTATAGGAAATTTCCCTTTCGGATTATCATCTTTAGGAGATGCTGTTCAATTATTCGATTATAAAAATCAATTAATCGATTCTGTTTATTATCTTCCGGTTTCGCCATGGCCTGAAAATGCCAATGGCACCGGGGCTACGCTTGAATTAATGAATCCGGAAAACGATAATGCTCTAGCTATTCATTGGAAATCTTCAGAAATGAGTACACCGGGCGCTGAGAATAACTGTTTTACATCAATTAACCAGGTATATGATAATACACAATCAATAGAAAAATTGGAGTCAGTAGTATATCCAAATCCGTTTACGTCACATGTTACCATTGGATTTACCATTGAAAGTAACCTGCAGGTTAAACTTACTGTTTTTGATATTAACGGGAACATTGTTAAACTGATTGAAACTCAAATTCTGTCGGCAGGATACCACGAATTACAATGGAAAGATGAAGATTCCGATAATTCTCATGTTTCTCCCGGAATGTATATCTATAAATTAGAACTTGGAGATAAAATAAGCATTGGAAAAATCCTTAAACAATAACCTGATTTTGGATAACCAAAATAACTCATGAATATTATACAATAAATCTTAGTAAAGGCGGGATAAAAAGCCTGTATTTTTAATTTAAGGTAAGATATACTCCATTAACTGAACAATTAATTAACAGTTTATTTCTTCTTCAGATATTTACTAATTATTTCAAACAAAGCTATTTGTGAAATAGGTTTTGCAATATAATCATCACAACCTGCTTCAATCGATTTTTCCCTGTCTCCGGCTAATGCATATGCTGTTTGTGCTATAATAGGAATAGTTTTATCTTTCTCTTTAATTTTTCTGGTAACTTCATACCCATTCATGTCCGGGAGCATAATATCCATTAATATTAAATTTATACTGGTATTAAAGCGCTCATAAAGCTCAACAGCCTGGGCGCCATTTTTTGCCCATAAACAATCTATCCCGGTTTCACTTAATACTTCTTCCAGATAGAGATAGTTGGTATCCACATCTTCTACAATTAAAATTGTTTTATCAGACCAGTTTAATTTTCCTGTATCTTCAGATTTAATCTCTATTTCATCATGGTCGACAAGTAATTCATAAGGAAGGGTGAAAAAGATACTTGTTCCCTTTTTAAGTTCAGATTCAACCCATATTTTGCCACCCAGCAGTTCGGTTAGTTTTTTTGCGATAGTCAATCCTAAACCCGATCCGCCATATTGCCGGGTGTTTGTTTCATCTGCCTGTCTGAATTTTTCAAATATTACCTCGTATTTATCCGGCGGAATTCCAACGCCGGTATCTTTTACGTAAAACTCAAGAGAGTTATTGGTTTCATCTCTTCTTATATAATATCCAAATTGTATAGAACCAGTATTTGTGAATTTAATCGCATTAAATATAAGATTGCTTACTATTTTTTTTAGTTTCTTTTTATCTGTATGGATCATATCCTTTCCCCTTAAGAGCTCTTTCCTGATTTTAAATTCAAGGTTTTTTTCTTTCAGCTCCCTGTTGTTTTTAAAAAGATCAAACAATTCATCAAGAAAGCCATTTAAGGAGAACGGTTCAGCATATACCTTTACCTCATTTGCTTCAATAAGCGAAATATCAAAAATATCGTTAATAATAGCCAATAGATTTTTTCCGCTATGATATATAATCGATGAATATTCCAGTACATTTTTAGAATCCTGGTTTCCAGCCTGCATTAATTCAGAAAAACCTATAATAGCATTTAGTGGGGTTCTTAATTCGTGGGAAATTGTTGCAAGAAAGGCAGATTTTAAACGGTCTGATTCTTCAGCCTTGTTTTTTGCTATTAGCAGCTCATCTTCCATCTTTTTCCGGGAGGTAATATCTTCTTTTATTGCCAGGAAATGTGTTATTTCTCCTTTAGCGTTGAAAACAGGTGAAATAGTGGATGAGTCCCAATAAAGTTCACCGTTTTTCCTTTTGTTCTGAATTTCACCTTTCCAGGTTTTTCCTGATTTAATAGTATCCCAAAGCACTTTATAAAATTCCCTGCTAAGGGTTCCTGATTTCAGGATTCTCGGATAATTATAAAAAACTTCTTCGACAGTATACCCTGTAACTTCAAGAAATTTAGGATTCACATATTCAATTTGTCCCTCAGTGTCGGTTATCATAAGCATTATGGGACTTTGCTCAATAGAGAGCGAAAGTTTCTTTATCAAATCTTCATCTATGTGCTTTTGAGTAATATCCTGTATATGTAATACAAAATACAAAGGTTCATTTTGCTGATCCACTGCTAAAGAGATGGTATTATGCGCAAATATTTCGCTTCCATCTTTATGAATAAAGCGTTTCTCCAGTTCTGCACTTTCAAGCTTACCTTTTATTGATTTAGAATAGAACTCTTTGGTTTTCAAAATATCTTTTTTATGGGTAAGATCATATATGTTTAGCTGTTCAAGTTCAGCTTCAGTATAGCCCAAAATATCACAAAGTTTAGGATTTACTCTTAAAAATTTTCCGTTAAGATCAACAAGACACATTCCCACATTTGAAAATTGAAAAGAATGTCTGAAATTACGTTCACTTTCAAGCAGGGCTTTTTCTGCCTGTTCTTTTTGTTTAATAAATTTGAATTTTTCCAGTGCTCCTTCAATTGCAGGTACCAGTCTTAACAGGTTTTCTTTTGTAATATAATCGGATGCTCCTGCTTTAATACATTCTACGGCGGTTTCTTCATTAATGGATCCGGTAACAATAATAAAAGGTATTTTATCCCCATGCTTAATTACGAGTTGCAATGCTTCAAGGCCGGTAAAAGAAGGTAAACTGTAATCTGATAAAATTAAATCGGGAGAATAGCCTAATAATTGTTTTTGAAATTCACTTTTATTATCAACTGATATCATATCATATTGAAGACTATTTTTATCCAATTCCCTTTTAATAAGTTCCACATCAGAGGGTAAATCTTCTAACATCAAAATCCTGAGTCTGTCTTCCATATCAGTTTAATAAATCGTAATCTTTTTTAGAGTTAATTTTTTATTGGAAATTTATAATATCCTTTATCTTAATCCAATGTACAAATTTATTTTTTGATTTCTGATTTTGTTTTAATAATAAATTTTATAGTAGCCCCTTTATTTATTTCTCCTTCAGCCCATATTTTACCGCCATGCTTTAAAATAATCCTGTGAACTATTGCCAGTCCAACACCTGAACCTTCAAACTCGTCCAATGAATGCAGACGATGAAAAACCTGAAATATTTTATCCACATAATTCATATCGAATCCCACACCATTGTCACTCACAAAAAAAACATTGTTTTCCCCTTCTTTTTCACATCCGATTTTAATTAGAGTGTTTTTACGTTTTCTTGTGAATTTTATGGCATTCGAAATTAAATTTACAAAAATCTGCTTAACCATACTATGATCTCCAATGATTTCAGGGAGTTTTTCAATATCCCATTGAACATTTCTGTTTTGCAATTCCTGTTCAAATTCCGACTTAATCTCATCAATTAATTTGTTTGTAGGAATGTTGGCTGCATGGATTTCTTTCTTACCCAGGCGAGAAAATTCAAGAAGATCGTCAATTAACAACCTCATTTTATCTGCATTCGAAATAATTATTTTGAGGAGCCTTACAGCTTCATTATCCATTTTACCAATATAATCCTCCAGCAGAATATCTGAAAATCCTGAAATGGCACGTAAGGGGGCTTTTAAGTCATGGGATACAGAATAAGTGAAAGCTTCAAGATCTTTTGTTTTTTGTTGTACAAGTAGTTCCAGATGGTTCCTGTATTCAGCCAGTTCTTCTTCTGTTTTTTTGCGACTGGTAATATCAGTAACCATGGCCAGGGCTCCGGTATATGCATCACGATTTGATGTTAGGGGTACTGTATTAATCAGCACCCATACAGGTTGGCCGTCTTTTCGATTGAATTTAAATTCGTGTTCTTCAGAAACTCCATGCTTGCGTTTCTCAACATTTATTTCAGCAGTATCAATTTCTTGTTTATCCATAAAATCATACAAGGATTTATTTAGCATTTCATTCACGGTATATCCGAGTATTTCAGCCATTTTTTGGTTTACAAAACTGGTATTGCTGTGTTCATCAATTACCCATATTCCCTCATTAGCAGTTTCAACAATTTGCCTGTATTTTTCTTCACTTTTTTGAATTCTTTCTTCAGTTTTCTTTTGTTCGGTAATATCCAAAATTGTTCCTGCAATTACGGATTCACGATCAATATCAAGATTACTACCATGAATTTCAATCCATATGGTACTCCCATTTTTATGTTTTCCCCGGGCAACATAACGCAGACTTTTTATTTTTCCTGATATTCTTTGTTGAATGTTATTTACTACCATTTGAATATCCTCTTCAATTATCAAATCTCTTGGCCCCATCCCGGAAAGAATTTCTGCTCTTGAATACCCAAATATTTCAGTAAACTGGTGGTTTACATATAAAAATCTGTCGGGCTGTAAAATATAAATTCCTGTTAACGATTGTTCCACCAGCGCCCGAAATTTTGCTTCTGAAGTCTGTAATGCCTCGCTGGCATGTTTTCTCTCAGTAATGTCTTTAATATTTCCCGAGACCCTGACTATTTTTCCTCTGCTATAAACCGGCCTTGCAGATGTCTGAATCCAGATAAGCCTGTTTTTAAAGGTATTCATTGGAAATTCCAAATTGTATGGGGTGCCGTTTTCTAACAATTCCGAAAAAGCTGATTCCAGAATTTTTCTATCCTGGGGCGAAAACCCTGAAATACTCATTTCAAAAAGAGACAGCCCTTTTTCTTTTTTAATTTCATATATAGAATACACCTCATCGGTCCAGATTAACTCTTTGGTTGCGACAATATATTCCCAGCCACCAAGTTTTGCCAGTTTCTGAGTTTCATTTAATAAAGCTTCGTTATTTTTTAATTCAGTAACGGCAACATTCCGCCTTTCTTCATCGGTAAGAATAAAACCCAGAAAAGCAGTTGCAATAGGGAAAATAATAAGCACAGGAGCAGCAACCTGGGTAAATACAGCTTTTTGGGTATGCCCCGGCAGTGTAAACATCAACAAAAGCATTATAATGTGAACGGCAAGTCCAAGAATAAAAAAAGATAAAACCTTTCTGGACCTAAGATTAAAAAGATTCAAAGAATTAAAAATCAATCCCAGGGCCGCTGATGACAAAATTACCAAAACCCCCATTAGCGATCCGGAACCACCAAGAAAAAGTCTGTACATAATAGCAATAAGGGAAGTGATTATTGCTGTTAATATTCCGCCAAAAACTGCCGAGAGACTAATAATTACGGAACGGCCGTCAAAAATTACTCCGTTATGCATATCAAAGGAGTTCATCATTCCTGCAATGGTTACAGCGCCAAAAAGTATCCCGACAATTACCTTACGCAACACAGAGGTAGTTTCCCATCTTCTGGATACATAACTATACAAAACACTTAAGGCCAGTAAAATGACCAGATTATTAATGAGTCCGGTGATAACCTCCTTCATAACAGAAACTATAAGTTGCCGGTAATATTTATTTAAGATACAAAAAAAAAATATACTGTAATATGTTCTATATAACTATAACTTGTTGTTGGCTGCTAAAACTTTATATTATAACAAGATAAACTAAATCATAAAAACTAAGCATAATTAACAATAAAATATTAATGCAATAATATCAATACAGTAATTTTGCATTCAAAAAGCTAATATACAAAATATTAATTCGGTTTATAAAAAAGCACCGACAAGTTGTAATAATAGCTTAGTATTATATTTAGAAATTGCGATAACCATTACTTCAGGCTTATAAGACAAGTCTGATTAAGACAGAAATGTTCATTTTTAAATGGGTTTCGGTGGAGGTAAATTTTCAATTTACAAACAAAACTGTTCTGTATTTGTTAATTTGTTTCAAAACTAAAAGCTATCATTATGGCCAGTGTAAGCACATATCTTAATTCTTCCCGTAATGCAGAGGAGGTATTTCACTTTTACAAATCCATTTTTAGCGGGGAGTTTAGCTGTGGTGGTATAGAGCGTTTCAGTGATATTCCTCCTGATGAAAGTATGCCTCCTTTGGCGGAGGGGGATAAAAATCTTACTATGCACATAGAATTACCCATTTTTGGCGGACATGTATTAATGGGCACTGATGCTCCTGAATCTATGGGTTTTAAGGCTATAAAGGGGAATAACATATATATCAACCTGGAACCGGATACCCGGGCAGAAACAAAAAAGTTTTTTATTGCCTTGTCTGCCAGTGGTAAGATTGAGATGGAGCTTCAGGATATGTTCTGGGGATCATATTACGGTAGTTGTATCGATAAATATGGTGTGCACTGGATGTTCAATTGTGTTGAAAAGCAGGAATACAATTTAAAAAAACGATAATGAACCCGAAAGAAACAACAACCATAAGTGTAAAGGTATTAATTGATCTTCCGGTTGAGCAGGTTTGGAAGCGTTGGACCACTCCTGAAGATATTATCAATTGGAATGCAGCCTCAAAGGACTGGCATACACCTTTTGCTGAAAATAATTTAAGATCAGGCGGTAAATTTAATTACAGAATGGAAGCCAGAGATGGAAGTGTGGGATTTGATTTCGAAGGAGTATACGATAGGATAGTTATTCATAAGCAAATTGAATACACCCTGGGTGACGGAAGAAAAGTGAATATTGTTTTTACTGCCATTAATAAAAACAAAACTGAAATTATTGAAACCTTTGAAGCAGAAAACACAAACTCCATAGAATTGCAGCGTACTGGCTGGCAAGCTATCCTGAACAACTTTAAAAAATATGCAGAGCAAAATAACCTAATACCCGGCACATGACAAGTTTAATAACACCCTGCCTGTGGTTTGATAAGCAGGCCGAAGAAGCTGCCAGTTTTTATATTTCCATTTTTAACAACGCAACACCATCTAGGGGCATTTCAAAAATAGAGCATATAAGCCGGTATGGAAAAGAAGGATTTGAAATTCACGGACAAAAAGAAGGAACTGCATTATCTGTAAAATTTCTGCTAAACGGGCAGCCGTATACAGCCTTAAACGGAGGGCCGATATTCACCTTTAATGAAGCCGTTTCCTTCCAGGTTTACTGTCAAACACAGGATGAAATTGATTACTTTTGGACAAAGCTCACAGAAGGAGGACATGAAAGTCAATGTGGCTGGCTAAAAGACAAGTTTGGGCTATCCTGGCAAATCATTCCAACAATACTCGCCGATTTGATGTGCGATCCTTCAAAGTCAGAAAGAGTTACTAAAGCCTTTTTGCAAATGAAAAAGTTTGATATTGAAAAACTTAAACAAGCCTAAATTCACAGTTATATGTTAAATATTCACGGATTATTTGCCGGCGTTAAAAATACTCCTAGAGTATAAATATAAATTACGGCTGCTTTGCAGCAAGAGAAATTTTTTATGTGTTTAAAAAAATGATTTTTAGACGCAACCCAATGAACTGAAATTTCATCTTTGTGCTATTAAAATCCAAGCCATGAAAAACTTATTTATACTTCTGAGTTTCGGTTTTCTTAGTGTTTGTTTTTTTACCTCTTGTGAAACAGAAACAAAAACAGAAACAGATAATTATTTAGCAGACAATAATTTTCACTTGTTATTTTCCGACAGCACGGTAATTCACCAAAATGATGTATATTATTATGACAGCTCAACACACATTTTTTTTCTGAACAAAGATTTGGAATTCAGACATCAACCTACATTTTTTAAAGTTTATGCTGAAAATGAAAAGATTTACCAGGGTACTATACATCCGTGTGCTTTTTCCTCGCTGCCACTTTCCATATTTTCGATTTCTGATTGTTTTTTTTATGGCAAAAATTGTATACAGGTAGATTGCCAGGACGAATCAAACGACTTGAGGAACGATCCAAGAATTATCAATTCACTGGAAAATAATAATTTATTACGTAACGGCATCAGTTGTACAATTGATACTATTCAGGTTATTTCCCACAGTGATTTTTCAGAGGTATTTTGCGGGGTTACCATTAAAAACCATGATAAAGCCAATTATTACATTTTACACCCGGAAACCATGGGAGAGCTTGATTTTGTATATTATACCGGGGGATTGTTTTTTAGAAATAATGAAACAAACATGTTTTCATTTTTAAGATGGTCGGTCTCCCATCCGGATTGGGCAAACATAAGCATGAATGATTTTTATCTTCTTGAAAGTGAAAAAGAGGTAAGCTTTAGCTTTAGATCTTCAGATTATTATAAAATGGAAACGGGAGATTATACTGCCCGGTTCCGTTTTATGGGGATTTATGATGATCAATCGGATTTAAATCCGGTACAACCTAATGGCCGGATCTGGATCGGTGAATCCCTTACTTTATCTAATATCCTTGTTAAATAGTATAGCGTTTATAAAGGCCAGTTAATTTCCAGGCTTTAAATGCAGATTAATATTTTAATAAACACAACAGACTACTGATAAACCAGGGTTTTTCAGGTCATTTGTAAAATAGGTATCTGCTAAAATATTTTACTATTATTCACTCTCCAGACTACTTACAAAAGCCTCATAATTTTCCTGAGCAAGTTCCAGCGCTTTTTGCGCTTCTTTGAGTTTGGCGTTTGTGGCTTTTTGAATATCCATGCCTTTATCAATATCCGACTTGGCCTTAGTGGCCTGTTTGGTTAACAATTTAATTTCAGTATCCTGAGCTTTAGAATCTGTCTTATAACCGGCATCCAGAGCTTTCAGATCAGCCAGTGCTTTTTTAGCTATTTCTGTATCTTTAGATTTTGCCTCCTTATTCAGGGTTTTGGAATTAGTTTTATACTCTTTATCCAGCTGCTTTTGTTCATTTGCAATCCGGTCAAAGGCCTCCTCAGCTTCGGTAAGGCGCATATCACCGTTAGTAATCAGCGAATCGGCAATGGCTAATTTCGCCTCAGCGGCAGCTACCTTCGCTTCTGCCATGGTAATTTTATTTTTCAGGTTTTGAAGTTTCACTTCATTTTTATCGGTCTGAGCATGAACCTGTGAAGAAAACAAAACACAAGCAAAAAGTAAAACTACTATTTGCCTTGAATACCGGGTATATAAATATTTCATTTTTTATTTTTTTGGTTTGCGCACAAAAGTTAGTAAAAACTTTGCAGATGTAAACAAGATACAATGTAATTTAAATAATTAAAACAGATCAGACATTGATAAAATTTCTGATTATAGATTGGTGCTAAAATTATTAACCAAATATATTGACATAAAAACTTAAATTTCACCCGAAATAGACCATATAATACCACCTTTTGTTTTAAGCTGCAACAAAGCATCATTCTTAGTAAAATAGAATGCGACTGCACTATTCAATTCTTTGGAAATAACAGGATCATTCACACCTTCCACCCTGTATACATTATAATAAGTTTTTCCCCCGATTTCGAAAGTATCCATTTCAGGAATCCCCACCCACAATCGCTAGTCTTTGGACTTGTGGTAACTAAAACCTCAATTAGTTCAATATGCTAAAGGTGTTATCTATAAGTTACCCCACAGTTGAGAAAATAGTACGAACAATTATAATGGTACTAAAAACAGGTAAAACCATCCGCTTAAAAGGGTCTAAACAGTTCGTGCAGAAAAGGTAAGGATTATAAAAGTGATGGAAGAAGAAAAAGAATAAATTAACTTCTTAGTTTCACTACTTTAAGCAGGATTATCCATCAGATATACTATTATCTTTCAGATATTTAAAAGGTTTAAATTTTACATGTTTTTTACCGGGAACAGAATATAAGAATAAAGTTCTATTCACAGTTAATAATATCTGTTTGCGATATATATAATAGTAAAATAACCTGCAACTGCTTTATTCCTTAAAGATTTTTGCCGTGGTTATTTTGTTACCATCATTAATCAGAACAATATATAGTCCCGAACTAAACCGTGATACGTCAACGGAAAATTCCGGTATATTCAATATTTCTTTATAAAGAATGTTTCCTGAAAGACTATATATCGTAATATAAATTTGTTGCTCTTTATAACTATTTGCTTTAATATTTATCTGACCGGTCGTGGGATTTGGGTAGACCAGATATTCAGTATCCGCCATTATATAGTTGAACTGGTCGTTTGATGAACTGTCAATACGGGTTTCATTGTATTTGATTTGTACAGGCTGGCCCGTAATTTTCAAAACGCCATTTCCGCAACTGAGCACATTTGCCTTTAAGGTGGAACCGGATTTTGCCTGAAATACCGGTCCCAGGCTGATCCGGCTGCCCGCTCTGAGAATTACTTTATTACCGGATTCAATAATTGCCGTATCTCCTCCGCAGGAATTGCCGGCATAAATATTATCTGAAGCAATTAATATGGCTCCGTCTTCAAGGGCACCGCAGGCATAAATATCGGTATTCACCAAAGCAGGCCCTTCAACCCCGACAGCGTTCCATGCATTAATTACCTGGGTTACTTCATTTGAACAATTGCCAAATAAATCACTGGCCGCTTCAATTGAACCCTGGCGTGCATCCTGGTAATCGGACGAGGGTGATAAATAGACTGTTAAGTTCCGGTATGCAATGGCTGCAGCATTATTTATGCCGATTCCCGATACATTATAACTGTAACCTTTATCATTAGTTCCGGTCCCTCCCTGGGAAAGCAGGTAAAACCAATAATTTTGCACACCACTGTTTATATGTACGCCGTTATTATCGTTGGCTAAATCGCTCGGAGCACAACAGTTCCATCTACTATACCAGAAATTACCTTCATAGGTATCGGGTTGTCCGATTCCATGCCTTACTATTACACATGTAGCTTGTGGATCCCAATCAGGCCCCGAATAAAATGTCCAGACAGAATCGGCGTACACTCCGTAATTATTTGGGTTACTGAGTGATCTGATATAGGTATTATCATGTGTGAATTCTGCGCCAATCAACCAATCAGTACTTCCTTTTGCATATTTTTCAATGACAATGCCGAAAATATCACTAAAGGATTCGTTTAATGCTCCGGGCTCATTTTCATAAACAAGGTTGGCTGTATAATTTGTAATGCCATGGGTAAATTCATGGGATACAATGTCAAGACATGTAAGAGGATTATAGTCTGGAGGCCGTCCATCCCCGAATACAAGGTATTTATCGCTTTCATTCCAGTATGCATTTACGAATTGATAATGATAATGGACATAACTTTTTATTTCTTTTCCGTTATCATCGAAAGAATTTCTGCCGAAGTTATTATAGTAATAATCATATGTTTGCTCAATGCCCCAATGTACATCATAACCCTCGTCCATTGGACCCCAATAATTATCGTTATAATCAATAAAATCTACTGCATGTGAAAAAACCGAATCATTATTCATATCCAGGGTTTTAATACACGAAGCCCTGCTGAAATCTTGAAGTACGTATACTCCATTTCCAATATAATTTGAAGTTATCGGCCGGAGTCCGCTGTACCGTGTAATCGCCTGACCCAGTGCATCAGCACTGTAAATCATCGGATCTTTAAAAATTATCGATCCCGAGTTAGCATCGACATAAACAGCTGCTCCATAAAGCGGATTTTCCTGGTAAACAGTAAATTTATAGACAAGGTGGTCCTCAGAAATTCCCAGTTTACTGTTTTGTGGCAAAATCACCAGTTCTGTTGTCTTTTTTTTCAGCGCTGTTGACTTATTTTTGTTATGTTCAGAAAACCGGGATGAAATGTAGTCTTTTACGGAATTAAAGGCCAAGTCTTCCGATAGTGTTGGTTTGGTGTCAATATGGATATCAGGAACGACACTCCCGCTTGATTTTATCAATAGACCGTTTTGTACATGTAAAATGATTTCACTGAACTCAACTTTTAATCCCTTATATTCTTGAAAATAGCGATAATGAGCATACCCTGCATCATCGGTGATCACCTTGTCAAGAATCAATTCATCCTGATTCTTAAGGCCATATTTCTGCTTATTTTCTTTAAAAAAAGCATTTTCTCTAAAGCGGGTTTGTGGTTTATATTTAATCCAGTGGTTTTTATAAATTTGTTCTGCAATTTTTGTTATACCGCTTGATAAATATAGCGAATCAGTTTTTCTTTGCTGTTTTTCACCCATGTTGTTATTCTGAGCGTTTATACGGGTTGCAAAAATAAGGAGCAAAATTAAACACAAATAGTTCAGGGAAAAACATCTGTGAATTATGTATCTTTCCATTTATTTATATTTTATAGTTTATCCTGCTTGGTTATTATTGATTTCAGAAGAATTTACTTAATTAATTTTATTGATTACCCGCTTCAAGAATTTTAATACGTTCCTTCAGATTTTCGTTTTCCTTATTCAGGCGGATCAGGTATAAGGTAAGCTCTTCGATCTTACGCAGCATAACAGTATTCATCTCACTAACCGATAAACCGTCTTGACCGACTTCTTCTGCAGTTTTAACCCCAGGTAAGTGTTTATGCAAAAGAATATAAAGTTCCAGTTCTTCTAATGTCGATAAACTGTAATTTTTATCGAAAACAAAATCAGGATATTGTGAAATATCAGGTTGTACTATAACTTCAGTAGCCAGGATTGTGCCATTTACTGATAACTCGGTTTTAGGATCGGATGTGCCTATCCCGACATTCCCGTCTATGAAGTAAATATCGGAATTATTTTGCTTCCAAAAGTTTATCTCCTGAATAAAAGCAGCATTAAGTGATTTATTTGCATCCATGGTTATGCTAAGCGGATTATCAAAACTTGTAACCGAACCGGTCCATCCACTGAAAATATATCCCGGTGCCGGTGTGGCAGTAACCGATATGACAGTATTGGCAGAATATGTACCACCTGATGGTGTAATAATCCCTTTGTCAGAAGGCGTTGCGGTAGTTGTAAGAATATATACTCGCTCAAAATTTCCTGTTAAGGTTTTGCTCGAATTCATTGTTATGCTTACCGGATTGGCAGAACCGCTTGCTGCACCGCTCCAACCGGTAAATCGATAACCGGAAACTGGGATTGCTGTCACGTTAATTACCTGTCCTGCAGGGTATGTGCCTCCACCGGGGCTGAAATAACCTGAACCAGTGGGATTGGCATTAACAGTCAGCGTATAAAGAATAGCAAAATTGGCTGTAAGGGTTTTATTTGAATTCATTGTTATATTTACCGGATTTGAAGAGCCTGTTGCCGCCCCGGACCATCCGGTAAAAACATATCCGCTGCCGGTTGCGGGTATAGCAGTAACTTGTACAACATAACCGGCCGGCCATTGACTTGTTCCGGGGGATGTTCCTCCGCCTGATGATGGATTAGAATTAACTGTAAGATTATAAACAGTCTGTGCACCAACGGTAAAGTTGCATGCAGCTATGAACATAAGTCCCATGAGACAAAAAACATCAAATTTTTTCATTTTTGTAGAGTTGAGTATTATTGATTTTAATTAATGTCCCGGATTAGCATTGTCATATAATTAACATAATTTCTTATATACCCTTTACTCCTGCCTTTATCACCTAACAAATTATTTTAACCTGAATTTTATAAATTTCATGACTCAATTTAAAAAAAATTCGAATAAAATAAAATATGAAAAATCTATTTAGAAATAGTCTTCATAAAATAAAAATCACTAATGTGTAAAATTCATTAATAAGGCTCAGTGTAGTTAGCAGGTGCAGTAAAATCCTCGAATTTGCATCCTGAGTTACCTTAATGGGATGTCACTAATCTTTATCCTGCCAGCAAAATAGCAATTAATTTTCCAATTATTATATGATCACTGCCCTCAGGTTGTATCAATTGTCTAGTTATTCTCTTTTCCTCGAGATTCCATTTAGTAATTATTTTTTAAGCTTTTAATTTAACCTGTACATTGAATTATTTTGCAGATGTTCCATGAATTAATATAGAATAATTTTAAAGTATAACTTCTTGACAACGCTGGTTATATTATTTATTTTTACAACACAAAAATAACAACCAGGGAATTTTAATTTGAAAGCAGAAATCCGGATACACAAAAACTATAGAATTTAACAAAATGACCATGAAAACTAGTATGCCTTTAATAATTATGATTATAGTATTCATATCCTGCAATAAAAGCAATACTCATATGGAATCAGAATCCGCAGTTTCAAATATTAAAATTGAAGTCAAAAAAGAATTGGATCTCCTCATATCAGGTTGTGAAGCGTTGGACATGGAATTAGCATTTAAAGCTTATTCGAGAAATCCTGAGTTTTTTATGATTGCAGGTGATGGTAATTATTATGACTTTCAGACTTTTTTTGAAAACAATAAAAATTATCTGGCAACCTGCTCAAAATTTGAACTGGAGACTATAAAAGAGGATATCAAAGTTTTAACTGATAGCCTGGTGATTGTCTCCTGGGTATATAAAGCTGTAGCTACATTAAAAACAGGCAGGCAGGATATCTGGGAAAAGGCCGGCGCCACATTTCTTTTTGAAAAGATAAATGGGGAATGGAAAATTATTAACTACCATGAATCACATTTATCACCCGGAAAAGAACTCGATCATTTATAATTTATCTTTATTTATAGTGAATAAGTTTGCATCCGTGTAATTTTTTTTAAGCAAATATTATTTTTGCATCTTGCGCTATATTGATTCAAGGGAGTAAAAGTAAAATACAGTAAAGATATATTAAGTTTTTACCCTGCAATAGAAATACCAATCAGTTTTCCAATACCAAAAGTAACCGCGGCAGCCAGTAATCCGAATATTACCTGCCGGATACCTGAAAAAAGAATGCCACGGCCTGTATACAGGGTAATGGCCGAACCAATAATAAACAGTCCTGCTGCGCTAACGGATAAGCTTACAAGTACGGAAGGCCCGCCGGAAATAAACAGAAAGGGGAGCAACGGAATAATAGCGCCCAAAGTAAATAGAATAAATGAGGTAAATGCTGCTTCCCAGGCCGATCCGCCTAATTCATTAATATCAATGCCCAATTCTTCGCGCACCAACGTATCCAGTGCGGTATCCTTGTTTTTTAAAACTTCCCTGGACATTTCTTCGGCCTTGCTTTTTTCTATGCCTTTACTCTGGTAAATCAGTGAAAGTTCCAGGGCCTCTTCTTCAGGGGAATTTTCAAGCTCATCCATTTCGGTTTGTATTTGCCGTAAATACAGTTCCCGTGAACTTTGAACAGACAGCCATTCACCCAGCGCCATGGAAATAGCCCCGGCCAGCAATCCTGCAAATCCGGCAATAATAATGCCTTTATTACCGATAGTTGCCCCGGCCACCCCCATAATCAGGCTGAGGTTGGAAACCAGTCCGTCATTAGCTCCGAGTACTGCAGCGCGTAAGGCATTACCGCCAACCGATTTATGCCTGCCTTCAAGTTTTGCTATTAATCCTCCGCTTGCGCCATTTTTAGACTGACTCAGATTGTCCAGAATTTTTACATGATTGTACTCGCTTCCGGTAATCTTTTCACCTCTGGTGGCTTTTGCCTTAATTACACTGTCTGCAATATTTTTTTCCGTATTCAATAAACCGGATTGTATAAAGCCAAAGCCGAGAATTCCGGCAAGTTTTACTTGTAACTTTGCTCTTGCAGATGGTCCGGGTATTATTACGCCCGGATTATCCGGTAGTATTCTTTCCAGCACTTTCTGGGCATGCCCCTCCTCTATTTCCGACATTTTAAAATATATACCTGCCAGATTTTGATCTTCGGTATGTTTACCCAGTGTTTTATAAAGGTATGAAGCATCAACTTCAGTCTGTAACTGAGACTTTAATTTATTTTTCATAATTCAGATAATTTAAGATTTTTATGCTTAACCAACTTTCCTTACAAATGCAGCAACACCAATACATACTATTTACTCTTCAATAAGATAATTAATCCACACTAAGAAGCATATTACATATAAAAATCGGAGAGAGTCCAAAATCTGTGTAGTTTGTAACTAAACTGTTGGTGTAAGATAAAAATTAATCTATCAGATCTTGCACTCTGGCAAATACCCTGTCGTGGTATTAAAACCCCAGCAGTGTTATGGGCTTAATTTACGACAAGCGTAAAATCATCCTGTGCGGCGCCGCAGACCGGGCATCTCCAGGTAGCCGGCAAATCTTCAAATGCGGTTCCCGGATGTATTCCCGTGCCTTTATCACCTTTTACAGGATCATAAAGGTAACCGCACACTTTACATTTGTGTTTTGAAAAAGACACAGCATCTGTATATTGCCGCAACGATTCCGGATCGACATATGTAGGGGCATTTTTTGGCGCTTTCCCTTTTCGTACTTCCCTATAGTATTTGTAGGTAAGCGGTGTGCCGCTATTTAGTTTCACCGCATTCACCACTTCACCAATAAATATCATGTGGCTTCCGGCATCCATATTTTGAAACACCCTGCATTCCAGGTATGATACCGAATCCTGTGTTACAACCGGGGCGCCTGTTTTTCCTTTTAAATAATCTATCCCCTCCAGCTTGGAAAAATCCCTTCCCGTTCTGTATCCAAACCTTCCGATGAGCTTTATATCAGCGTCTTCTGCTAAAACCGATAAGGTATACACTTTAGTGTTTGTTATTAATTCACAGGTATAATTATCTTTACTGCAGCATACTGCAAATTTTACCGGCGAAGCAGTTACCTGGAAAACCGAATTCGCTATAAATCCATTACTGCGGTCTGCATTTCCCGAACAAACAATGTACAGGCCATAACCGATATCGAATAAGGATTCAGGATTAATCATATATGAGTTTTATATTCAGTTAGATTCAAACGGAATTATTGATTTGGAAAACACAGGGTAACTTCGGTCCCTTCATCTTTTTTACTGTCGATATGTAATTTGCCACTATTCTTCTCAATAAATTCTTTACTCAAAAACAGGCCCAGTCCCCTGCCTTTTTCTCCCTGAGTTCCCAGTCTGGTTAAGGGACTTTCAAAGCTAAAAAGATTATTCAATACTTCTTTGCTCATTCCAACTCCTGTATCCTTTATTTTTATGTAGGATTCATTCCGGTCTTTAAAACAGTTGATATAAATAGATCCGTCTGTATTGGTAAATTTTATAGCATTTGAAAGCAGGTTTCTAATGGCGGTATCAATCATTCTTTTATCTCCCTTACAATTAATTTCGCAATCGTTATAGTCAATATGAATTGATTTCATGTGGGCCATTTGCTGTAACAACAGTATGTTTTCTTTTATTATCTTATTTAAATCGATAATTTCAGTTTGAACGGTCAGGTTATCATACTGATTCCTCGACCAATGTAAGAGGTCTTTTAATAACTGATAGGTGGAATCGCTCACTTTACTAAGCTCATTAAAGTAGTTTTGCTGATTGTCATTTGCAAAAGTATTACTGGCCTGAAATACTTTAAGCGATTCGGATATTGTACCGATTGGTCCGATAAGATCATGAGAAATAATAGAAAAGAATTTATTTCTTGTGCTAATCTGTTTGTTTAATTCATCGGCCATGCGCCGGTTAACCATAATTACAAAAACAAAAGTCATAAGTACCTGGGAAAAACCGGAAACAAAAAACAGGGCCATATTAATCTTTGTTGCCTGAATAGCACTCTCAGGAGTGAAAAAATAAGATTCAAAAGCCCTAAGGGTCATTACAATTCCATATGTAAAAAATACCAGGGCACCTATCCGGTTTATTGATTTAAATGTATTTGCAGATGGCCTGAGCAATTCAACAGTTGCCAGTATGGCAAATAGTACATTGAGCAATGAATAGAATAGCATTCGGATTTCCGTTACCGGGAAAATCAGTAGAAATATTGTTCCCTGCAGCAACTGAACTAATGGAAGACCAAAAAATATCCAATAATTAAATTTAACTTCTTTGAATTTCCAGATGCCGGCTAGAAAAAAACACAAACCGGTAAGCACCATCGTACCTGCAATTACAAAAGCCCCGTAATCACCTGATATGGGATAAATACCATAAACCAGAATACCTGTACTTACCAGAAAAGCACCTGTAGACCAATAACCCGGACCCTTTACCTGAGGAGCGATTTTCCATAAATAGGTCATTAATATCCCCATCATAAAGGTTATACCGGCAGAAATAAGTATAAGCGTAGTTAAATCAAGATGAAACATAGCAGGTAATCCCAATTTTGTAAACATTAAGAGATGTTCAATCGAATTTCAAATATATAAAAAAGACACAACCCAACACTAATTTTTATACTCTGTTCTTAAGGATATCAATTAAATATTTTCAAACAGACTCGATTCTAATAAATTGAAGTTAAGAAAAGAATAAATCTGAAATTTTCCTTAAGGATAATTTGAAAAGCTTTCAATTACTTTTTCAACATAAGTTTTAGAAACCGGAAGATCTAGCGGCTTTGAAAAGTCGAGTTCCAGGTGTAATCCGTCTTTTTCCTTTCTAACCACTTTTACTTTATCCATGTTTACCATAAACGAACGATGGCAACGGATAATAAAATAGGGTTTTAAATATTCCTCAAGATTTTTAATACTGTTTCGGATCAGGAATTTCGACATTCCGCCTTTATTTTCATAATAAAGCGTTACATAATTATCCGAAGCTTCGAGATACAGAAGGTTTTCAGAAAGAATAGAAAAGCGCAGTGATCCTTTTTCGTCATAAAAAGAAATCATTTTTTTAGTGACATCAACAGGTTTATCGGGCTGGGTAAGTTCTTCAAGTTTCCTGGACTTGTCTTTCCACGAAAAATACAGCCATAGCAGAATGTAAGGCAACAGCAATACTAATGTTGTATTTTTTATAGTTATCTTAAAAATATCTGTAATCAGACGGGTGTCTTTAATAATAAACTTGTCGAATACTGTATATACAACAGCCATACTGGCAATTTCCGCAAACACCCAAATTCCGTATTTAATATAGTTTACCGGCTTTTTTCTGGCATACCGGTACATCAGAATCCGGCTGATCACTACTACCAATACTCCGGTTAAAATAACCAGGCTCGAATAAAAAAACAAGTCAAGCTGTGATACATCGTACCAGGATTCTACACCAAACGGAGCGTATATATTAATAAATGCCAGTGCAAAAGCAGCAGTAAAAAATACAAGCCTTACTATATTGGATTTTTCAATGAGATAATCGGGTATTTTGTTTTCCCAGATGAACATAAGAGTCTAATTTCTTAACAAAAATAACAATTCCTGTAAACATCAAATCTTCTTCCTGGAATAATCCCCGATAAAAATTATATTGGCTATTCTGTTCACCCCTGTATTGTCAATTTCACCCCATATGTGTTATGTTTGTCACAATGCTTTTTCTCATGTACCATTTATTTGATCTTACCGGTATATAAAGTATTACTTTGTTTGAAAAAGCAACCAATATGCTATATACAGAAAACTACAATATTCTAAAAAAGAAATTTAAGATTGATAACCCCAGAATGCGGATTGAAGAATTAAACCTCGAAATCAATAATTATTTATTTACTGCCACCAAAAATAGCTGGTTACCCGGAATTAAAATTTCATCTACAGACGAAACAAAAACATTATCACAGTTTCCGGATGAGGAAATTCAGGAAAACAATAGTTTTAATTATTCTGTTTTTAAAAACATAAATGTTATAAGGTCACAAGGCGCTATTCTTCTGCTTCACGGATTAAATGAACGCACGTGGGACAAGTATTTATGCTGGGCTCAATACCTGGCTGAACATACGGGAAAAGCAGTGATCCTCTTCCCCATTTCATTCCATGTAAACCGCTCGCCGGCTTTGTGGCATAATCCCAGGGAAATGACAAAACTATCCGAAAACCGAAAAATTCAGTATTCAACAGTAAAAAATTCAAGCTTTGTAAATGCTGCACTCAGCGAACGCCTGTGCAATTCTCCCGAGCGGTTTATATATTCAGGATATCAGAGTTATTATGATGTATTAAAATTGATTACCGGCATTAAATCAGGAACACATCCTGATTTTGAAAAAGGCACGGTTATTGATTTTTTTGGATATTCTATCGGGGCCTACCTGGCACAGGTAATGCTCATTGCCAATCCGGATAACATGCTTGATAATTCAAAAGTTACTTTATTTTGCGGAGGACCGGTACTGGAAAAGATAAATGCCGCCTCGAAATATATTATGGATACGGTAGCCTTTGAAAAAATCAGGAATTTTTTACTTGATGAAAAAATATGGGTGCGGAAAATATCCCGGAATTTTATAGAAAACTTAGCTGCTGATAAAATCGGTCCGGCATTCAAATCCATGCTGTCGGCTAAAGGATTTCGAAAAATTCGTGAAAAAGTCTTTAGTCAGTCTCGTGAACGCCTGCAGGTTATTGCCTTAAAAAATGATCACGTAATGCCCTATAAGCATATAAACAATACATTTAACGGAAAGCTTAAAAAACCTTTGATTAAAATAAATCTCCTGGATTATCCCTACGTCTATTCACATGAAACACTTTTTCCGGTTTTTAAAGGAAATCAATCCACGCTGGTTGACTTGAATTTTGAAAAGACCTTTAAACTGGCGGCGGATTTTTTGAGATAAATCATATGTATCACTTAGAGTTTGCTAAAATTTTCTTTATGATGATATTTCATTGCTTTCCTGTCATTTCGAACGGAGTAAAGCGCAGTGAGAAATCTCCAACTAAAAGCCTTAAACATTATTTCTTTTTTTTCTCAGCAGCAAACAAGGCATACACGGCAAAAGAAGCCAGCCAGTGCTCCCCTTCATAAGCTCCGCTGGTTACATGCGGAAGAGCAGTTTGTAAATGTTGTTCAGCCAATTTATAAATCCTCTCATTCTTTTCAGGAAGTTTATTGGCAATAAAATACAGGCACCAGGCACGGCTCAGGTTCAGCCCGTCGAGATGAACCAGTTTGCCATCGCTTCTGTCGCTAACCACTCCGGGCTCCAAATTAAAGTCGGGATCTGAAATTATTCCCGGCAAAAAATCCTGCATCCATTGTTTAAACTCTTCAGGATTTAAGATCCTGCTCATCAGGTCGGCTTCAATCAGGCAGGGCGAAAGAAAATCAAAACCACCGGGCTCCCAGGATAAAGGGCAGTTTTTATCAAGTAAATAATATTTCCTGGCCTTGGATTCTATTAAATTTTTGAATTCTTTCAATTCGAATTTTTCTGCAAAATCCCAGGCAAAGCTTAGTCCGAATGCCGTATTGGTATGCTCTCCCACCCTGATCGGATAATTCAGTTTTGGAAGAAATTCCATATATCTGGCTACTATGGTATCGGCCAGTGGTTTAATATTTCCTGTCAGTATTAATCCAAGGGAATCTTCCCAGGTATAGATTTCCTCCGCCAGTTTAAGCAACCAGGCCCAGCCGTATGTGCGTTCAAAAGTTTTATTGTTCGTGTCATCCAAAAACTGTATTTCTGCAGAGATGTTTGACGGGCAAATATTTGTGGCAAGCTTTTCCCTGATTTCCATATTTTGCGGAATATCCGGAAACTCCTTAATTAACTTTATCAGCGTCCAGTGTCCGTGGACGGAGGAATGCCAGTCGAAACAGCCATAAAATGCCGGATGTTTTTCTCTGGGAGGCAATACATCCAAATCGCTTCCTAATACATTTCCCGGTTTATTCGGGTACTCCTTCTGAATGCAGTTTAATGCTGGTTGTGCCAGTTGTATAATTTCTTCGCCTGAAATTAAAGCTGCCTGTTGGCCTAAAGCAGCAATTGAGAAAAATAAAGGGGTAAAGAAAAAAGCGCATATTATTTTCATGGTATCTGTAACGATTATTGTTGGAACAAAGATAAAAATCTCCTGCTTTAATATTGTCATTTCGATTTCGAAGTATAGCGAAGTGAGAAATCTCCAGATAATTGCTTCACAAACCAGGAGATTCCCTGTCTGACGCCGGGCAGGCTATCTCCTTTCGGAATGACAGATAATTTTAAATGTAGGGTGGTATCCTTATTTATATTATATCCTGAGAATTATCATGAATAAGCAACGATTTTATTCTCTAATTTTATTTTTTTACATTATACCTTAATTATGTTAGCTGTTGTAGCGCTTGGAGGCAATGCCCTGCTCAGGGATTTTCAGATAGGGACCATTGAAGAACAGGAGCAAAACACCTTCGATACCCTGGAGAACCTGGTGTACCTGTTAAAAGAAAATTACAACCTGGTGATTACCCATGGCAACGGGCCACAGGTTGGGAATATTCTGCTGCGCAACGATGCCGGCGAAAAACTGTACCAGATTCCCCAGATGCCCCTGGATATTTGTGTGGCGGATTCACAGGGCGGTATCGGATATATGGTGGAGCGTATTTTACGAAATGTGTTAAACAAGCACGGCATAAATAAAAATGTAGTAAGCCTGATTACCCAGGTTTTGGTTGATAAAAAAGATCCTGCATTTAAAATTCCTACCAAACGTATCGGCAGGGCTTGTTCCAAGGAGGTTGCCGATAAATTATCAGCAGAAAAAAAATGGGTTTTTAAGGAAGAAATTAAATCGGAAGGGAAATTCAGGAGAGTAGTACCTTCTCCAAAGCCCGTTGAAATTGTAAATATTGAGGTGATCCGGGGATTGGTAAATGAAGGCAATATTGTGGTGGCAAGCGGTGGCGGTGGAATTCCGGTGTACCGCGATAAAAAGAAAAACTTACGGCCTGTGGAAGCAGTGATTGATAAGGATTATGCCTCTGCCCTGCTGGCTTCGGGCATTGGGGCAGATGAGTTTTATATTTTAACGGATGTTCCCTATATCTATCTGAATTATAAAAAGCCCAACCAGCAAATTGCAGAATTTCTGGATTATAACGATACCGTGAAATATCTTGAACAGGGTATGTTTGGCGAAGGAAATATGGCACCAAAAATAAATGCTGCATTGCACTTTATTAAAAACGGCGGCAGAAAAAGTGTTATTACCGAGGCCACAAAACTTGAAGACAGAACTTTTGGTTCAAAGATCACCATGGATTATGAATAAGAAATTTTGCTGTTTGGATTTTAATTTGTATTATCCCGCCGTTTGATTCCATAAAAAAATGAAAATAGAAATAGTGCATCTGGTTTCCGGGGCAAAACAGGCCCGCGGACTGACTGTTGTTATTGATGTATTCAGGGCCTTCTCACTGGCCTGTTATTTAACCGATCAGGGTGCGGAAAGGATTGTTCCGGTTGGAGATATAAATCTCGCTCATCAGCTTAAAAAGGCTCATCCGGACTATATCCTTATCGGTGAACGTGAAAATAAAAAGCCAAAAGGATTTGATTTTGGGAATTCCCCTTTTCAGGTAAGGGGAGTAAATTTTTTTGGAAAAACGATTGTACATACCACAAGCGCAGGAACCCAGGGAATAGTGAATGCCACAAATGCAGATGAAATACTTACCGGCAGTTTTGTAAATGTTGAAGCTGTTATTAATTATATCAAAGCAAAACAACCGGAACAGGTTTCCCTGGTATGTATGGGATACAGCGCCAATCACCCGACTGAAGAAGATACCTTTTGTGCGGAATATATTAAAAACAGCCTGGAAAACAACCTTTCAGATTTTAACCAAATGGTAAATATAATCATGAACACCAGCGGAAAACGATTTTTCGACCCGGAGAAAAGTTCTTATTGTCCGCCCGAAGATTTTGACCTGTGTTTAAACTTAAACCGCTTTAATTTTGTTCTTAAAGCCAATACTACCGATGAAGGTTTATTTGAATTAAGAAAAATTTAATACATGGAAAAAATTAAAAAGTATATTTCAGATTTCTGGAAAAAAGAAAAGTCAAAATCACTATCATCAAAAATTTCAGATATTGTTTTTTTATTATTGGTGATCATTCTTTTAATTCCTCCCGCCCGCAGAGAATTAAAATTATTGATTTCGAAACTTACCATGAACCAACCTCATGTGGTTGCTCCGGAAAAAATGAAAACAATGGGAAATGAAGATTTTTTATGGCCCCTTACAAAACTGGATGGCACGAAATACTTACTTGAAAATTTTGAGGGACAGGTAATATTTCTGAATTTCTGGGCCACATGGTGCCCGCCATGCCGGGCTGAGATGCCTGAAATTCAGAATTTATATAACCGCTATAAAGACAAGGTAAGGTTTATTTTTGTAAGTTTTGAACAACCTGAAGTACAGCTTAAATTTTTACGTGATCAGGGTTACGATATGCCGCTGTATACATCGTTTCAGCAACCGCCGCAAATTTTTTATTCAAAGACGATTCCGACAACCTATATTATTTCCCGTAAAGGTGAAATAGTAGTTCGGGAAACCGGGGCTAAAAAATGGGACGGTGAAAAAACTACCCGGTTGCTGGATAAATTAATTGCGGAGTAAGAAAGTACTTAAAGTTCCCATTCTGGTTTAGGTCTTCTTCGTATGAAAACTTCGAAAAAGAAGCTTAAGACTTAAACGAGTGGCAAAGCGCCTAAAGTTCATAAAGTACTTAAAGTTAAGCAAATCTTGAATTTAGGCACTCAATATGCCCATCGTATTATTTCAATCAACATAGGTTTCTTTAATAATTAACTTTATGTTTTCAATCTCTTTGTAAGTCAGTTTATCAAGAATTTTAATTATTCGCTGCTTATCTATTGTTCTTATCTGATCTATAACAATCCAACCACTTTTATTATCATGTTTCACTTTGACTCTTGTTGGATATGCTTTTGACTGACTTGTCATAGGGGCAATGACAATTGTATTCAAATATTTGTTCATCTCATCGGGTGAAATCACAGTACACGGACGTGTTTTTTTAATCTCGCTGCCTATTGTTGGGTCAAGATTTACGAGAACTATGTCGTATTGTTTTATTTCCATTCATCGAAAGTTTCATCTTCAAAAACATCAGACATTAATGATTTATCATCTCCGTTCTCATGCATCTTTCTAAATGATTTTTCCCATCCTTTTCTGGGTTCTGTCGTTGGTTTCAGAATAATATAACCTTTCTCAAGAATCAACTCGATAGTATCTTTAATATTGTACTTCTCTATCAGGGTTTTACTTAGTCTTATTCCTTTGGAATTGCCTATCTTTACAACAGAAATATTCATGTCATTTTAATTTAATGTAATTACAAAGTTATCACTTTGTAAATAAAATACAAACTTTCATAAAGAAAAACTTTGAATAATAAGTTTAAGATTTAAATGAGTGGCAAAGTGTCTAAAGTTCATAAAGTACTTAAAGTTACTGTATTATCTTGAATCCAGGCACTCTAGGCACTTTAAACTTTAGGCATTTTTGGTCCCATTCTGGTTTAAGTCTTCAGATTTAAACCATCAATACCAAAAAATCAACTACAGAGAGTGGCAAAGTGTTTAAAGTTCATAAAGTACTTAAAGTGTAATCTTGAATTTAGTCCACTTCAAATTCAGGCACTCAAGGCACTTTAAACTTTAGGCATTTTAGTGCACTTCTCCTCACTTATTTTGCCACAAACTTTACCGTTTTATTTTCGATCATATCCTGTAATTGTTCGAGCAGTACCCGTTCATGTGAATCAATTACTCCGTCTTCGGTGGCAATGTGTATTATTTTATCATATTCCTCGCGTGTAATTTTATGATCGTCTATTGCTTTAATAATCATTTCTTTTAAACGCTGTGCACTTTCTCTAATCATATTTTTGATGTGTTAATTATTTGATGTGCTAATTATTTAATGTGTTAATATGTTGATTTTTTGATGTGCTAATGTTTTGATGTGCTAATTTGATAATTATTTGATGTGCTAATAAGTTGCTTTGTAAACTTAATTTGAAAATTCAAAAATAATTTTTTTTTAAACCTTTTAGCAGGCTTTGCCTTTATTTCTTTTATTTAATTAATGAATTTTCTTTTATTTCTTCAATAAGTACATTAGAAATGTCTTCCGAATTCGAAATATGTATGTATTTCCCCTGCCCGCTTTTTGCCATTTCTTCCATTTTTCCAATAGCTTTTTCATCATCGCCGAAACCAATAACAGAAAGTTTTATTCCCTGCCGAGCATACTGAATAAGAATATTCTGAAAATCTTCATCCGTAAGGCCGCCTCCTGAAAATTTCCCGTCTGTTGCCAAAATTATCTGATTGTTTCCTGAAGGTTCAAACTTCTTTTCAGCCAGTTGATATGCACTCTCCAGTCCTTTAACACCATTTGTAACCCCATTTGGGATAAGGTTTTTTATTGCCTCATTAATTTTTTGTTTTTCCGTGCCGTTCACAGACCGAAGCAAAATCGTTGGTTTATCAGCATAAGAAATTAATGCCACATTATCTATTGATCGCAGCACCAAAACAAGATTCGTAACTGCTACTTTTAACAATTCAAGCTTTTGGTCCTGTTTCATTGATAAGGATACATCAACCAATAATACAATATTATTGGCTGCATATTTATTTATTGGCAACAATTCATCTGAACCGGATGGTGGTAAAATATCTTTTTGCTCAATTATTGATTCGGCAAGATATTCCTCAACCGGAGCAATTAAGGGGGTAAGTTCAAAAAATAAAACGGGCACAGATCGTCGTAAAAAGAAGGTGGTGTCTTTAGGCTCATACCCGGGAGATTGAATTCCTAGAGCATATTTCCCGATTTTTAATTCCCGCACCAACTCGCCTTTTTTATCGGCTTTATCATTAAAAGAAAAATTATAATTAAAAGTAAAAGCAAGTTGCGCATTGGGTACCGGTTCTTTGGTTACTTCATCAATAATCACAACCTTTCTGATTTCCATATTGGTTTTATTGGGAAAACATTCCTGGATTGATATTACTTCTCCGGTAATAGTAAGAATCACAGGAGAATTATTCGAATTGGTAATTATTTCAATTTGTTCGGTAAAGAGCCCGATACTGTTCAAATCAGGCAAAATAAGAATTCTTCCTTTTTCTCCCGGCTGAAAAAATTTATTTTCATACCCTACACGGATATTTGGATTTTTATGTACCATAAGAATGGCAAGGGGAGCATTTCCCGTATTTGAAAATTCGAATGAAGCCGGCGGGTAATCGAGGTTGGCTACTTTTCCGAAATCGTGTTGTTGTTTAGTGAAATGTATTTCAGATTGGGCATTTACATTATTAGAAAAAAATAAAAGAAGTAAAACCGGGAGCAATAAAATTGTTTTCAATACGATTACTTTTAATCAGAAAGATACAACATTAACTAACTTTTCTATAACGGAGAATGGCCAGTGAAAGTATAATAACTCCATATACGGTAATATAAATCCAATCTTTGGCAATGGCCATAATCCCTGAGCCTTTTAACAATACCAACCTAACAACCCGGAGAAAATATGCCATCGGATTTAAAATATTAACCTTCTGCGCCCATACCGGCATACTTTCTGCCGGAGTAAAAATCCCACTCATAAGAATAAATACAATCATGAAAAAAAACGTAAGAAACATTACCTGCTGTTGCGTATCGGCAAGTGTAGATAATAATAATCCAAAGCCTATTATAACAAACAGGTAAGAGGCAACAAAAGCAAATAACAAGGGAATACTCCCCAGCATAGGAACTCCATAAAGAATTTTAATCAGCAGTAAACCGAATCCCAGTTCGAATAATGCAATAATCAAGAAAGGCAGCAATTTGCCAATTAAGAACTGGTATTTTACAATGGGTGTAACATTAATTTGTTCTATGGTGCCCATTTCTTTTTCCCGTACAATATTTATTGCTGTGAGAAACATACCAATCATTGTTACCAATATGCCAAGAATACCCGGAGCCATATAATATTTAAAATTTAATTCCTGGTTATACCAGAATTGTCTGGTAATTTCTATCGATTTTGGAGCTTTCATCACTGTCAATACGCTTTTACCCTTATCCTTAATATACTCCTGGTTAAAATCGCGAATTACCGAGGTGCCATATACATTTGACAATCCTGCCTTAAGGCTGTTTACTGCATCTATAATAAGCAGCACTTCGGAATTATTTTCACGGTACAATCTTTTTTCAAATCCACTTTGTATATTAAGTATTGCATCCGCATCATTGCTAAAAAGTTTTGATTCAGCATTTTTCAAAGAAAAACCTTCTTCTGTTATCCTGAAAAAGGGTGAACTTTCAAATTTGCTTACAAGGTCCCTTGATGCACCGGAAAGATCATTATCTATAATATAGAGGTTGATATTTTTCATATCGAGGGTGGCGGCATAAACAAGCAGTACCAGTTGCACAATGGGGACAATAAAAATCACAGGCAACATGGTTTTGTTCCTGAAAATCTGTCGAAATTCCTTTTGTACGATTAATAAAATTGTCCTCATATTTAATATTATTCCAAGCGGTATTTAAATTTACGGGTACTCACGGCAATAAAAAACACAATAAATCCTATTAATATCAATGTTTCTTTCCATACATACAGCAGCCCTGTACCCTTTATCATAATATTTTTAATAATTGCCAGAAACCATCGGGCTGGCATTAGATTGCTAAGCACCTGCAACACTTTAGGCATATTCTCAATTGGAAAAATAAATCCTGATAGCAGCATTGTTGGCAACATAAGGGCAAACATAGAAACAAACATGGCCGTTTGCTGAGAATTACTGAATGTGCTGATTAATATACCCAGAGACAGGGCCAACACAATGTACAACAAATTGATAATCATAAACAGGGCCATACTTCCCCTTACGGGAATATGAAACACAAGATTTCCGAGGGCAAGGATTACTAATGCATTTATAAATGATAACAAAACATAAGGCGTAACTTTTCCAAGGATAATCTGCAAGGGTTTTAAGGGCGATACGAGCAATACTTCCATAGTACCCAGTTCTTTTTCCCGGGCAATGGATATGGAAGTCATAATTGCCGACACCAGCATCAGGATCAAGGCGATAGTTCCGGGAATAAACATGTAGGCGCTTTTTAGTTCCGGGTTGAAATAAAAACGCACATTCGGCAGGATTGTAAATGGCGACGCGGAATTCTTATTTAACTCACTTACATAATTGTTTATAATTCCGTTTGTATAATTGGTTACCAGGTTGGCAAAATTCGGATCCGATGCATCAGCCAACAATTGTATATTCGCAGTACCTTCTTTTTCCAGGTTTTGACTAAATCCGGGTTCGAAAATAATAACCTCATTAACTTTGCCGGTTTTGAATACTTCCTCAATTTCATTATTGTTTTCAAGGTTCTTATATAAAATAAAATAATTTGAAGAAAGAATTTTGTTCGTGAGTTCCTGAGTTACTTCATCTTTTGACAAATCAAGAATGGCAATTTTTACATCCTGAATTTCGTTTCTCACCACATATCCGAAAATAATGATCTGGGCAACAGGGATGCCGAACAGGATGATCATTGTGCGGTAGTCCCGCAGGATATGGTTAAATTCTTTTATTACAAATCCTATAAACCGTTTCATTCGTTCTATACCCTTTCCATTATCTGATTAATTACAGCCATATTTAATTGGGTAAAATTGTTTATTACCAGATCCGCTTCTGTTAATTTTTCGCTAGTATTGGTGGTAGTAAGCGCTATAACGCGCATACCGGCACTTTTTGCCGACCGGATACCTCTTACGGAATCTTCAATGGCAATACAATCGGATGGCTCCATATGTAAGGCAAAGGCTGCCTTTAGAAACACTTCCGGATCGGGTTTGCTTTTGTAAACCAGGCCTTCATGAATAATCGTATTGAAATATTCAACCAGTCCGGTTTGCTCAAGCACAAATTCTACATTTTTTATCGGGGCCGATGTAGCTATTGCTGAGGGAATATTATTCAATTTTAGTGTCTTTAAAAATTCCTCAAGGCCTTTAACGGTTTTTATATGATCACTATATAATGTCCTGTAGATGGATTCCTTTTCCTCAGACAGTTGGTTAATCCGGTCGTTAGAAATTTGCTCACCAAACATTAACTTCAGCACTTCACGGTTTGTTCCTCCAAAATGCTGATTAAAATCTTCACGCGTTTGTGGAATATTATGGTTTTCACAAAATCTTAACCATGCTTCGCAATGAAAATCATGATTATCGACAATTACACCATCCATATCAAAAACAACGGCAATATCACCGCTAAAATCTTCAACTATCATCCTATTTTGGTTTTTCTGGCTATTTGTAAAAATACTTCATCCATATTACCTGCGTTATAGCGGGTTTTAAGTTTATCTGGCTTATCCAGCGCCTCTATCCTGCCCTGATCCATAATGGAAACCCGGTGGCAGTATTCCGCTTCGTCCATATAGTGTGTAGTAACAAATATGGTAATTCCTTTTTCAGCAGCGCCATAAATAAGTTCCCAAAACCGGCGTCTGGTAACCGGATCAACGCCCCCTGTAGGTTCATCCAGAAATACAATTCGCGGATTATGAAAAATGGCTACAGAGAAGGCAAGTTTTTGCCTCCAACCCAGCGGAAGTTCTTTAATAAGCTTGTTCTCTACATTTTTTAACTCCAGCTCTTCCAGAAGCTGTTGTGTTCTTTTTTTAATCTCAGTAATACCAATTCCGTATATCCCGGCATAAAAATGAATATTTTCCTTTACGGTAAGATCTTCGTAGAGCGAAAATTTCTGGCTCATGTACCCTATGTTTTTTTTAATCAGATCGCGTTGCCGGTATATGTCGTAACCGGCTATGTTCACTTCACCGGAAGTAGGAAAAGACAACCCGCATAATATACGGATAGCTGTGGTTTTTCCCGCTCCGTTTGCCCCAAGAAAACCAAATATTTCCCCCCTGAACACTTCAAATGTAAGGTGATCGTTTGCAACAAAGTGTCCAAACTTTTTTACCAGGTTATTTACTATTATAATGGGTTCCCGAGTCATTTTATATTTTCTGTATGGTTCGGTATACCTGCCGAACTTGCAATAAAACAATCTTCTATATTGGGTTCAATATCTAAAACCTGTATTTCCGTGTGACCTTTTTGAACCAGGAAACTGGTCAGTTGGTCGGGTACTGTTTGTTTTTCTTCTGAAGTATAATGTACATACTGACCGAATAAATAGGCACTTTCACAACCCGGATATTCCCTGAGGTCGGTTAGCAAAGCATGCATATTTTCTGACCTTACAGCCTTAAGATGTTTCTGATAACCGGAAACAATTTGTGCCGGGGTATTATATTCCATAATAGTTCCGGACTGGATCAGGGCAACTTTATCGCACATCGAAGCCTCGTCCATATAGGGAGTTGAAACCAACACGGTCATATTAAGTTTCTGAAGTTGTTTAAGGTTTTCCCAGAACTCTTTTCTCGAAACGGCATCTACCCCTGTAGTCGGCTCATCCAGAATAAGGATTTTTGGATTATGAATAAGCGCACATGAAAGCGCAAGCTTCTGCTTCATGCCCCCTGAAAGATTTTTTGCCAGCCGTTTTTTAAAGGGCTCAAGGTATATAAATACATCGCGTATGAGATGATAATTTTCTTTAACAGTAACATTAAAAATAGTGGCATAAAAATTCAGATTTTCTTCAACTGATAAATCCTGGTACAGAGAAAACCTGCCCGGCATATAACCGATAAACTTTCTGATTTCCTTATAATCTTTGTTCGTATCAAATCCATCAACAGTTATTTTTCCTTCATCCGGCAGCAACAAGGTTGTAATTAAACGGAGCAAGGTTGTTTTTCCGGCACCGTCGGGGCCAATAAGTCCGAATAGCAACCCTTTTTCAATGGCTAAATTGATATGGTTTAAAGCCTTAACATTACCAAATTTTCTGGAAACATTTTTAATACGGATGATATTTGAATCGGTAACCACCTATAGTTTTTATAAATTTTTACTCCTTAATTCCGGAATTATTTTGTCTGAATTAAAAAACTGATCGATTAACCCATAAATAATCCAGCAATTGAAACATAAACTTTTGATTCTGAATATAAAATCGGTCTTCTTTTAGAATGACTTCTTTAGTTTGTACATACTCCCCGATGGTTAATTCTTGTCCGGCACCCGCCATCATTAATTGTACATCCTCCGGTTTTACCTCCAGGTGAAACTGTAATGCCACTACCCGGTTCTGATAAATAAATCCCTGGTTTGGAGTAAGCTCAGATGAAAAAATATGAACTGCCTCCTCAGGAATATCAAAAGTATCGCCGTGCCAGTGAAATACAGTTTGTTTAGCGGGTAAGAAATTTAATTCTTCATCTTCCGAAACTTTAAATTCAACGGGAAACCAGCCGATTTCCTTCTGCTGTCCGGGATAAACCCTGGATCCCATAGATGTTGCAAGAAGTTGGGCTCCAAGACAAATACCAAGAATAATTTTATCCTGTGAAATACATTTATTAATAAATACTATTTCGGGCTGCAACCACAAAAATTTAGCCCGGTCAAATGCATTTGCAGTACCTCCCATAATCACTAACCAATCCAGCGATTCAGGATCAGGAAATTCTTCATTTTCATAAACCTTTGTATAACTGATATTAAAATTTTTCTGCCGGGCCCAGTCAAGTATACATCCCGGCCCCTCAAAAGATTCATGTAGAATAAAATGGATATTCATAGCTGTTTTTGAATTAAAATGAATTAAACGTTTAATTCCGGAACCTTATTTCTCCCGGCATTCCGATTTTTATTGTACCATCGTTTTTAACATTTACTTTTACAGGATAAACCATATTTACACGTTCTTCCTTTGTTTGTATAATTTTGGGGGTAAATTCAAATTCGGATGATATCCATGAAATCCGGCCAGACAACACCTGGTTCTCTTTTTCGTTTTTATCAATGATTACATCCACTTCCCCGCCGATTTTAATTTTCGGCAGCTGTGCCCCGCTTACAAAAACCTTTAACTCCATATTTTCAAGGTTGGCTACTTTGTATAAAGCTTTTCCGGGCATTACCAGCTCTCCGGCTTCAACAAATTTTTCAAGTACTGTACCATTCACGGGATTAGTAATCCGACATTTGGAAATCTGTTCATTAATCTGGGCAACCTGAACCTGCAGTACCTGAATTTCTCCCAATATCGAGGCATTTTGAGTTTTTATTGAAGTAATCTGTGCCGCGGCAAGATCAATTTTTCCCAGAATATCATCCATTTGTTGTTCAGTGGCCGCCTGATCTTTTAAAAGGTTTAATATTCGGTTCTTTTCTTTCTGCAAGATTTGTTTCTGCTTTTCCTGAACATCAATTTGAGATAAAACATTGCGGCTTTTGGCATATACTACCTTTATTTGCGCAAGAAGCTGCTCTTTCTTCAAACTTAAATCTACGGTATCAACACTTCCAACATGTTCTCCCTGTTTAATATCAGAACCTTCAGTAATCGTAAAATTGGTGAGTTCACCCTGCGCCTGTGAAGAAACAAGTACTTCAATTGCCTCAAAATTGCCATAGGCATCAGAGGTTTTATTATTCCCCGTACAGGATATCAAAACAAAAATTGATGGTACTATAACCCGAATAAAACGTTTCATATTATTGTACTCCTTTTAAAAGTTGATAATTGTAATTTGCCTGTAATGATGAAATTTTATGAACTTCCATCAGAATTTTTGCCTGTAATTCAGCATTCAGTTCGCTAAGGTATTCCGTTGAAGTAATCACCCCGTTTGATAACCGTGATGCTGCATTTTCCCGAATCCTGGTGCGGAGTTCGATAATTTTTGTGTCTTTTTCAATTGCTTTTTGGTACTGACTGATCTTAACATCTTCAAACTCAAGAGCAATATTCAGATTTTTATCGAAATTCTCCCGGTTTGAATCTACTGCTTTTTTCTGTAATTCTTTAATTTTAAACTCGCGTTGGATCTTTCCCCAGTTTAAAAAGTTCCAGCTTAAACCTGCCCCCACAACATAATAGGTATCAAATTCCTCGTTAAATACATTTAAGCCGGGTTTACCGTAACCAAATTCCCCAAAAGCATAGAGTCGCGGCAACCGGCTGGTTTTAGAAACAGTATAACCGGCATCAAGAATGTTTTTTTGTATATCAAACAGGGTGTATTCCGGACGATAGGGTGAATCATTGGAATATAGAATTTCATCTGGTATACGCAGGTCTGCCTGCGGATCAATTTTAACCCCGGTTAATTCGGATAATATATTGATAAAACTGATACGATTAATAGTCAATTCATCCAGTTGTTGCTGTAATTTAAGAATTTCCGCATCCAGCACATCGAGGTTGGTTGGAAGTATGGCTCCATTTTTTACGCCCGATTCAACAGAAATCCGTCGTTGCTCCAGTTCTTTAAGGGTCATTTCTAAAATTTGAACATTTTTATCGAAAAGTAAAATCCCGAAGTACACCTGGTTAATCTGCTTTTTTAACTGGTACAGGTTTACCTCTACCTGTTGCACATCTGCCAGTGTTTTTTGTTCTTCCAAAGATTTCAGGGCTTTGGTTGTACCACCATCGTAAATCGACTGGTTTATATTAAAATATAATTTGTACTGATCGTGAGACGGGGTTGGAAAATTTACTCCGGGAAACGGGAGGTCAATGGCTATTTTAACTACATCCGATTGATAGGTTGCTTGTCCTTTCAGGCTCAATTGGGGATACCAGTTATTCAGAATATTTCTGATTTTTAAATCTCCTGCTTCCATGTTATACTCTTTCTGAGCAGTAAGAGGATAATTCTGTTGTACCCATGCATAACAATCCTGGATCGAAATAGAATCATCTGCTTTTATTATACTGTTAGTAAAAACCAAAACTAAAATTATCCATATTCTTCTCATATCTATTGCACTTTTATTGAATTGAATATAAAATCAGCGATTTCAGTTTTCCGGTCTTCCAGAAATTTTCTGTATTTCTTTTGATCATCTTCAAAAATAAGCGGCAGTATAATCGGCCTCGCAATTATGGGAAAAACGCAAAGTGATATCATATTAATAATAACCTGTTTTGGATCCACCGGCTTAATAACACCTTTTTTAATTTCATCTGTTATTATTTCCTCTAATAATTTCGGTTTTGTACCAACCTGTTGTACAAGCTTGTAGATAATCTCGGGATGCCTGTTTATTTCATGTAAAACAAACAATGGAATAAACGGATTATCAATCAGAATTTCCGTATATGCATTAGCGAATCTGCTAAAACGCTCATGAAGACTCAGACCCGGTCCTAGAATTTCATCGATCTTTGGTATAAAAGCTTTAAATGCAAACTGAAAAACTGCGGCAAACAGCTTTTCTTTGGTTCTGAAATAATAATGCAGCAGCGATTTATTAATACCCGCTTCAGTTGCAATTTCCTGCATCCTGGCCCCTTTCATTCCCTCTTTAATAAATACGGTTTTTGCTGCCTCCAGAATCTTATGCTCTGTATTATCAGATAATTCATTTAACATCTACCTGTGAAATTTAATTATATAGTTTAACTATTTAATTTAACCATATGGTCAAAGGTAATTATTTTAATTATTTCACAAATAAAAAACTATAATATTTTAAAAAAAATAATTGTAAAGTGTATTTCTAAACATTTCTTACTTTTGGCTGTTAAAAATATCTCAACAATTTAACAGTCTATATTTAATGAAAAATTATTCTATTTTATTCTTATTGCCAATTGTTATTGCAACAGGGTGTATTACAAAAACAAAACTACAACCTGAAATAACTATTAATGAACTGTCTGATCATATATATTATCTGTCTTCTGATTCGTTACGTGGCCGTTTTCCGGGTACAAATGGCGATCAGCTTGCCGCTGATTATATCCGATCAGAATTTGTAAATTCAGGCATACGACTATTGGGTGATCATGGATTTCAGTCGTTCGAATTTATTTCTCAGCTTGATACCGGCAAAAACAATACATTAAAATTTAACAATTTTGAAGGCAAACTTTATACTGATTTTGCTCCTTTTCCTTTTTCCGGAAACGGAACACATTTTTCAGATATCGAATTTGCGGGTTATGGCTATTCTATTAAAACAGATACTTTTATTTGGAATAGTTATGAAAACCTGAATGTAAAAAACAAGTGGGTAATGATTTTGCGCGGATATCCCGAATTTATTGGAAAAGAAAATGCTTTTCAAAACTCCGGGGACGATCGTGATAAAGCAATGCTTGCCGCCGACCTGGGAGCTGCCGGCGTGCTGTTTGTTTCCGGTGAAAAATTTGATCTTCATGATGAGTTAACCGGTTTAAAAAGAAAGGAAGGTAGTGTAAACATTCCTGTGATTCAGATTAACAGAAAAATTGCAGACTCACTTCTTGCTTTATCAGGAAATACGGTGATTAGTATTGAAAACACTATTCTGAAAACTCAAAAACCCTTTATATATGCAATCCCGATACAATTATATGCCGAGGTGGATTTAGTAGTATTGAAGCAAACCACTCAAAATGTTGTCGGACTCCTTGAAGCGCCAAATAATAAACATAAAGACGAATATTTAATAATTGGTGCCCATTATGATCATTTGGGTATGGGAGGCCCGAATGTTTCAACCCGTGCAGGTGATACTATTGCAGTGCATCATGGCGCTGATGATAATGCTTCAGGGGTATCGTCGATGATTGAAATTGCAGAAAAACTTGCATCGATCAAAGACAGCCTTGAAAGAAACGTTCTGTTTATTGCATTTGGCGCTGAAGAAATGGGCTTATACGGTTCAAAATACTTTGTTGACCATCCCCTGCTTGGTCTGAAAAACGCAATTGCCATGATCAACCTGGATATGATTGGCCGGCTGGATACTGCCAAAGGTTTACAAATTGGAGGCGTGGGTACATCCATGGAATCGGATTCACTAATTCATAAAATTAATAAAGATCACGGATTTAAACTTGTATCTTCAAAAGCAGGATATGGCCCTTCTGACCATGCTTCATTTTATGGTAAAAACATACCTGTATTCTTCTTTTCCACAGGCGCGCATACCGATTATCATACACACCGGGATGTGGCTGAAAAAATTAATTATGAGGGATTGAAAAGTATTGATGATTATGTATATGATCTGGCGAGAACTATTATTAATACACCAAAAAATCTTACATTTCAGGAATCAGGAAGCCCCTCCGGAGGTTATACCGGCAGAAGGTTTAAAGTTACTTTAGGATTTATGCCCGATTTCACCAATGAAGATATAAAAGGATTGCGGGTAGATTTTGTTTCAAAAGGAAAACCGGCAGATCTGGGCGGAATGCAAAACGGAGATATTATTGTAGCCATGGATGGCCAGTCGGTGAACAATATTAACGATTATATGTACAGGTTATCGAAATTATCGCAAGGCCAGATTGTTGCTGTGGAAGTTATTAGAAACGAAAAAAAAGAAGTTTTACTTATTCAACTTTAGATTTATGTTAAAAAAAATTCTCTTCTGGCTTTTTGCCATAGTTATAACTCTGGGGTCTTCCATTTATCAACGAAAAACAGGTCCGAGCTATCCAAAAAACGGACAAATTGAATTAAAACAGGGAACATACTATAAATTTGAGCTACCCAGAAGCCATGGCGGTGAAACAGACTGTAAAATTGAGTTGCTTATCCCAGATACTACTTATACTGCCGAATTGATTTGGAAGAGGTATCCTTTGAATGATGAATGGAAGTCAGGTACTTTTAAAAGAGAGGGTGAAAACCTGGTGGCTTTTCTTCCCCATCAGCCGCCTGCAGGCAAGTTACAATACTATATTAAATTCAGCGCGTATAGTAAAGAGCAGCTTGTAGGTTATGAGGATCCTGTAATTATCAGGTTCAGGGGAGATGTGCCGGCATATATTTTAATACCACATATATTTTTTATTTTCCTGGCCATGTTGTTGTCGAACCTGGCGCTGATTATGGCCCTGTTTAAATATGAAAAATATATCCTGTTTTCCAAATTAACACTGATATCTATAATTGCAGGCGGATTAATATTAGGGCCTGTGGTCCAAAAATTTGCCTTTGGGGAGTTCTGGACAGGGTTTCCTAACGGTTTCGACCTAACTGATAATAAGACGCTGATTGCATTTATTTTCTGGTTTATTGCGGTATTTGCCAATGCAAACAAAAAGAGACCTTATCTTACTATAGTTGCCGCGCTTGTAATGCTGGTTATATTTTCAATCCCTCATAGTGCCAGGGGATCTGAATTAAATTATGAAAGCGGGGATATTAAAACTGGAATGATACAAACAATAAAAATTCCGGGAATTTCCGAATTAACAGATACGAAATACTAATTCATATTTTAATCGGAAGCACTGAAAACACTAATATTGAAAGTTTTAAAAATAAAAAAAGCAGGCTAATACCTGCTTTTAATATTTTTTTCTAATTGTTTATCATTCCATAACTTCTTCTACAACTTCTTCTACAACAACAGCTGTATCAGCTTCAACAGGTTCTTCGGTAACTTCTTCCATTACTTCTTCAACTTCTTCAGCTTCAGCAGGCTTTGTAGAGCTTTTGCAAGAACTTAATGCTATGAATGAAAACAATGCAACAACTAGGAAAAGAAAACTAAGTTTTTTCATGATACGAATTTTTAGAATTAATTATAATATCGGATTTGTAACAAAAATAATAAATTATTTAGAATATAAAATTTTTTCTGCCCGATAAGTGCATTATTTCATGCGGGTTATATTAAATTACTATAGAAATTTATTTACTATAAAAATATATTCCGACTTTTTTGTTTATTTATTTTAATCCATTTTCTTATTTTTACGCGAATTAATTTTTCACCAAGATGCTGAAATACAGTAAGAAATACTTAGGAGAGAATTTTGTTTTTTTTAGAAAATGGACTAGAAAAAACTACGGTATATTTAATTCACTTGGAAAAAGTATAAAAATATGTACCCTGGTACTTTCATATATTTTAATTGTAATCCCTAAATCTGCCCGGGCCAATTCAGATGTTTTATTATCCGATACATTATTAATTTCGCATGAAGATATTGAAGAGGTTGTAATAATCGGACAACGAACCGATGGAATATTTAACGAAATTGCCAGGCATGTTACGCTCGTTTCATCAAACGAGATTCAGTCTTCGCCCGTTCAGGCGTTGCCCGACATACTTGAGGGAATTGCAGGTGTTGATATCCGTCAACGGGGAAATTACGGGGTACAGGCAGATATTAATATCCGGGGAGGTTCTTTCGATCATACCCTGGTATTATTTAACGGTATAAATATTTCTGATCCTCAAACCGGCCATCTTAGTCTTGATGTGCCTTTTGATCTTGAAAGTATTGAACGAATTGAAGTGCTTAATGGTCCGGGGGCTAGAGTTTTTGGTGCAAATGCATTTACAGGAGCTATAAATATTGTAACTCAAAAATCCACATTAAATAATGTATCCTCTACCCTTTCTTTTGGAGATTTTGGTTTTCGGAAATTAAGTTTTAACGGTTCAATCATTAAAGGCCCAACACAGAATTTTCTTTCTTTTTCAGGTTCTTCATCAGACGGATATACTTCTAATACGGATTTTGACATTAAAAATATATTTTATCAAAACTCAACTTCCATAGGCAATACCAATCTTGGAGTATTTGTCGGTCACAACCAGAAAGCATTTGGGGCCAGCGGATTCTACTCTCCAAGGTTTCCTGAACAATTTGAAAAAACCGATCTGACTTTTGCGGCTGTTAAACTTAAAACGGGCCGAAAAATAAAACTACAGGCGGATGTTTTCTGGAGACAACGTCATGATCATTTTATATTAATTCGCAGCAATCCTTCCTTTTACGAGAATTATCATCAGACCAACATTCTTGGGAATACCCTGAATGCATCGGTAACCTCAAGAGCAGGGACCACTTCTGCCGGTTACGAAATCCGTTCGGAAAATATAATAAGTAACAATCTTGGAAAAGAATTGCTAGATCCTGTTAAAATACCGGGAACTGATAGTGCCTATTATACAAAAGAATATTCCAGAAACAACCTTAGCTTTTTTCTGGAACATAATATTTCATACGGAAAATTTTATGTTTCGGGAGGAGTTATGTTAAACTGGAATACCGATTATCCTGAACGTGTCGAAATTTTTCCCGGAGTTGACATGAGCTATTCACTAAAACAAAACCTGAAATTTTTTGTGAGTTATAACCGGGCAGTTCATTTACCCACATTTACTGATTTATTTTACCAGGGCCCCGAAAATTCAGGAAATATTAACCTTGCACCCGATCATATACAATCTGTTGAAACAGGAATAAAATATTTTTCAAAACGAATACACATTCAGGCATCAGTGTATTACAACAAGGGCAAAAATATTATTGACTGGTTATGGTATCCCGAAACCGGAAGATACAGTCCTGTAAATCTTACTAAATTCAGTGCTACAGGTTTTGAATTTGCTTCAACGTACCGGTTATCAGATTCTCCGAAAAACACTTTCTTTCAACATGTTAATGTAAATTACACATTTATTCATGTAGACAAATCGGCAGAAGAAAATGTATCAAAATACTATAATATAAAACAAAAAATAGATGTGGGAATTACCCACAGAATTATATCCGATCTTTTTGCACACTGGTCGGTTTCTTTTCAGGAACGCACCGGAAATTATATTATTTACGATATAGTATCCTGGAATAACAAGGAAATTTCTTTTCAGCCATTCTGTTTATTTGACGGAAGAATTTATTGGGAAAAGAATTATTATACCCTGTATATAGAAAGCTCCAACATTTTAGATTTGGATTATATAGATGTTGGAAGTCAAATACAGCCGGGAAGATGGATAAAGGCTGGAATCCGCATACATATTGATAGTAAAGAATAATATACAGTTATAAACTCCCCGGTAATTTCAGGTATTTCGTATTATATTATTCCGGGTATTTTTATCCTTTTTAATCAATATTTGATCTTAACGGCGATTATCTCCTAAAAATCCATAAATTTATTTTCATATAATGCAGCACCTGAAATTTATCTGCGTCTATTAATGAAAAAAAAAGAAGGTAAATATTTGAATATTCACCAAAAGCTGATTGACGAATGTAGTGAAGGGAACACAAGATCGCAATTCAAATTGTATAAGTTATACTATAAATCAATGTATAACACAAGTTTGCGAATAATGAAAAACCCACAGGAAGCTGAAGAAATAATGCAGGATTCGTTTTTATCTGCTTTTTCAAATATAAATACTTACAAAGGTGAGGTAAGTTTTGGCGCATGGCTTAAAAAAATTGTAATCAATAAATCGATTGATAGCCTGAGAAAACGTAAAGCGGTCTTTGAAGAGGTTAATGAGGATATGCCCGACAGGTCTTCTGATTACGAAACAGATAATGCTGATATTCGGAAAATGGCAGCGCAGATTAAAAATGGGATAAAACAGTTGCCTGATGGCTACAGGGTAATTTTAAGTCTTTATCTGTTTGAAGGATTCGACCATAACGAAATTGCTGAAATACTGAATATCAGCAGCTCTACTTCACGATCGCAGTATACCCGGGCAAAACAAAAACTCAACGAACTTTTGAAAACGAACTTATAATATTATGAAGACACTTGAAGAATTAATAAGAGAGAATCGAAAGTTGCTTGATACTGATGAACCATCAGCCGGCCATATGCGGCGATTTAGAAATAAACTTTTAGTAAAGGCAGGAACTCGTTCGGTAATATGGTATAAACGCCTGGACAACATTGCTGCTGCAATTTTAATATTTGCTGTATTAGCCGGGGCATTAACCATATCAATTTTCAATTATAATGCTACCGGAGAAAGCCTGAATATCACTTCTCAAAATAGCGAATTACTAGAAGTTGAGCAATATTATAACAACATGATTAATAAAAATATTCTAACTATAAAGAATCACCCCCTTGCAGGTAAAAGCAAGATAACAACAAGTGTATTGAATGAACTCAAAGAAATGGACGGATCTATTGAACAGGTAAAAAACGATCTTAAATTTCATCCTAACGACGAAAGAATTATTGATGCTCTTATAAATCAATATCAGTTAAAATTGGAGATCACCAATAATTTATTAAATATTACTATTCGAAACAGTTAATAATACTATAATTTCTGTACCATGAAACAAAAAATTATTTTCAGCACAAGCTTGCTTATCCTTTTATGTTCAGGATGGCTTGTAATAAAAGCCCAATCAACCGATTATACTAAACACTATTCGGAAAAATATTCAGTGAATGCCAATACCCGGCTTGAAATACAAAACCAGTTTGGCAATGTGGATATAAAAGACTGGGATCAGAACTCTATTTCCATTGAAGTGAAAATTATTGTAAAATCGTCTAATAAAGAAAAGGCAGATAAAATCCTGGAATATATTTCTGTAAATTTTAGTGAACAGGATAATCTTATCAAGGCAGTTACTGAAATTGATGAAAACTTCAGTAAAAAATTTAATTGGGGCAATAGTATGAATGATAAGAATATTGAAATTAATTATTCTGTGAACATGCCAAAAACGGTTCCGTTAGATCTTTATGTGAAATATGGAAATGCTTTTATTAATGAATTAGTTTCCACAACAAATATTGAGATAAAATATGGTAACCTGAAAGCGCATATAATCAACAGTAAGAGCGAAAAACCGTTATCAACCATCACCCTGGCCTATTCCAATGCAACAGTGGATGAAGGAAAATGGCTGAAACTGAATTTGAAATATTCAAAGATTGAAATTACAAAAAGCAAAGCGCTGGTAGTACTAAGCAAATATTCAAAGGTATTTGGAGATGTTGGCAGTTCTATTGTTTCTGAATCTAAATACGATACTTACCAGATCGGAAAACTTAATAATTTTGTAACGACCTCTGCTTATTCAAATTTTAAGTTTGATGAAGTTACCGATAAACTGATTATGGAAACAGCATATAGTGATGTAAAAATAGGTTACATGCCGCCTGAATTTGAAGAAATAAAAATTGAAAACCGGTATGGGAATTATAAAATCGGAGTCGATAAAAATGCATCCTATAAGATTAATGGCGAAGCCAATTATGCGAAAATTTATATTCCCGATAGCGGGAAGGTTAACCGCATTCAGGAAAATACGGAAATGAAGGTATACGGCATTGTGGGTGATAATGAAAAAACTACATCAAAAGTAAGTATAACCACAAAATATGGCAGTGTAAAACTTATAGATTAGATGTTTTCTATAATTCGTAAAAACTGTCTTAGTAAGAAATCATTATTTAATTGCAACAAACCAGGGATTTAACAACTCTGGTTTGTTGTATTCCATTTCGATATTGGTTTTCATCTCCTTTATTGAACCGCCGGTTGCAAGAATCAGTGCATGTCCGGCAGCTATATCCCATTCCATGGTAGGGCCGAACCTCGGATAAATATCTGCCACACCTTCAGCAATCATGCACAACTTAAGACTGCTTCCTGCTGAGATAATTTCTAACCGGGGATGTTCTCTTTTTAATTTTTTTATAAACCGTTTTGTAAAAAAAGAAAGATGAGATCTGCTGACCGCTACACAGTAATTATCTTTAGGTTTATCTACAGGTAATGTAACAGCATTATTTATTATAGCCTGAATATCTTTTAAATCTTCTAAACCTTTCAAGTCAATATTTCCAATTTTATAGGCGCCGGATACCGGATCTGTAAAATACAATTCTTTAAGTACCGGGGCATAAATTACACCCAGCTTTGGTTTACGGTTCATTAATAAGGCAATATTTACCGTAAATTCATCGTTTCGTTTTATAAATTCCTTGGTCCCGTCCACAGGATCAACAATCCAAAATGTTTCCCAGAGCTTTCGTTCATCATATGGAATATCTGCCCCTTCTTCACTCAATAAGGGGAGTCTAGTTTTTTTTAAAATTTCCTTTATAATCTGATGGGCACGAATATCAGCAAGAGTAAGCGGTGACCTGTCGGATTTCATCTGTATCTCAAAATCACTGCTGTTATATACTTCAATGATTTTCTCTCCTGCGCTAAGCGCAGCATAAATTGAATTAAAAAGGAGTTCATGTAAATTAATATCCAAAATTTAAAAGTATATGAGTGATAAAATGGCTACCGTTGTAATCATATAAATAATTGTAAGTGGAAATCCAATTTTAAAAAAATCTTTAAATGAATATCCGCCTGGCCCATAAACCATCAGGTTGGTCTGATATCCGATAGGCGTCATAAAATTGGCTGCGGCAGCATAAGAAACTGTCAATACAAATGGTATGGCGTTAATATCAAGGTTATGAGCAATAGAAATAGCAATAGGGAAAATAATACCTACAGCTGCTTTATTGGTAATATAGGCAGCCAGAAACGTAGTGATCAGATAAGTGCCAAACAACAGACCTACTTTTCCCATGGGCATAAATATGGTGATCAGGATGTTTGCAATAAGCAGAGCAGCTCCCGATTTGATCATGGCGGTACCCAATGCAAGTGACATTACAATAATCAGCGCCAGGTTATAATCAATACTTTTTGGCAATTCTTTTGGTTTGGTAATATCAAGGGCCAGGGATGCAACGATAACAATCAGCAATCCCATAAAAAGTGAAATAATGTGAAAGGCAGACAGCAAAATCGCCATAGCAGTTCCGCCAAATAGCAGCAGAATTTTATACCATTCCAGCTTTCTGAAATCCCTGATTTTTGAGATAAAATAAAAATCCTGGGTGTTCATCGTCCTGTTCGCAAAATCTTCACCTGAATAAAGCAACAACACATCGCCGGCCCGCAGATTTACATTTCCGATCTTTTCTTCAATCTTTTCACCATTCCTGTGAATTGCCAGAACCGCAGCATCGTATCTGCTTCTGAAATTAAATTCTTTTAGTGTTTTGTTAATTAATGGTGAATTCTGCGATACGACTACTTCGATTACCTGGGCATTTTTAATTTTTGAAAGCATGCCCATCTCGGGGATTAAAAGTCCGGAATCTGAGTTTATCAAATCTGCAATATTCTCTGTTTCACCGGCAAAAACAAGCACATCGCCATGATCAAGTACTATTTCGGGGGCCATGGGTGAAATCCGAAACGATCTTCGCAATATTTCCACCAGGATTAATCCCTTTACATTGCTTAATCCTGCTTCATCAACAGTTTTACCGATCAGTCGTGAATTTTTTTTAACTTTTGCTTCAATAAAATATTCGCGCGACTGGTTTTTAAACATATCCAGAGCATCGGCTTTATCCGGAAGTTTTTTATGTCCGAAAAACAAAATATATAATGTGCCGAACAAAACCATAGGAATACCGACAGCAGCAAAATCAAAAATCTGCAGTGATTTAACCCCAGGGTAAAGATTCTGTTCTACCCACAATCCATTAACAATCAGGTTTGTTGAGGTTCCTATTAATGTTACCGAACCACCCAGAATGGCAGCATACGAAAGCGGAATTAAAAATTTGGACGGTGAATAATCATTTCGTTTACACCATGAATGTACATAGGGCATCATAATGGCAACCAGCGGAGTATTATTAAGAAAAGCAGAAAAAGTAGATACTATCACCATCATTCGGGTTAAAAACCCCTTATAACTTTTAGCATAGCGGAACAACCGGTCGAATACGTTCTCTATAACCGAAGTTCTTCTGATAATATCTCCTAATAATAGCAGCATAATAACCACAGCAACCTGTTCATTGGCAAATCCCTGAATGATCTCTGTTGGAGTAAGTATTCCGAAGATTCCAAGAATAATTATGGCTATAAGAAAAGTAAAGGCCGGGCCAAGAATTTCCCTATATAGTGAAATAAGAATGAATATAAGGACAAAAAAAACAAGTATAATGTCGAATGTCAGCATAGTGTGAACGGATACATAAGCTTTCCTTTTATGCTCAGGCAAGCGAAAGTAGCAAATAATATTTCATAATAAAAATTAGCTTTCAACATTCCTATATTGAAAACACCTTAAAAATATATTACTTTAAAAGTTAAAATAGAAATACAACTGCTATGTATTTTATTTAAAACTCTTTTACTCTTAAAATAAAAAGATTTAATTTATCTTATTCAGAATTATTTTTATTTTGAAACTGAATATACATAATTTAGTGGTTTAAAAATATAATTAACTATTCAAACATGAATCAACTTCAGAAATTAGAACCAACAATTATCTGGAAATATTTTGAAGAAATCTGTAAAATTCCGAGACCTTCTAAAAAAGAAGAGAAAATCAGAAATTATCTGTTGAAATTTGGAAAAGAATTAAATCTTGAAACGAAGAGAGATGAAATCGGGAATGTTCTGATAAGCAAACCGGCAAGTCCGGAATATGAGAATCTCAGGCCTGTTTTATTGCAAAGTCACATTGATATGGTGTGTGAAAAAAACAGTGATCTGGATTTTAATTTCGAAGTTGACCCTATTCAGCCTTTTATTGAAGGGGAATGGATTAAAGCCAAAGGTACAACACTGGGTGCGGATAATGGGATTGGAATAGCCGCACAGCTGGCTTTATTATCAGATAATACCATTAAACACGGTCCAATTGAATGTTTATTTACTGTAGATGAAGAAACCGGCTTAACCGGTGCATTTAACTTACAGCCAGGCTTTTTTAAAAGTAAAATTTTAATCAATCTTGATTCTGAAGATGAAGGCGAATTGTTCATCGGATCAGCCGGGGGAATAGATACGCTTATTACCCTGCCTTGTAAAAGAAAAAAAGCGCCTGCAAATGGTCTGGTGTATGAAATTAACATTTCCGGTTTGTCAGGTGGTCATTCAGGAGATGATATTCATAGATTCCGCGGTAATTCGATTAAAATATTAAACCGGATACTTTGGTCTGTAAGGCAGGAAGAAAAATATTTTTTAAATACCATGTCCGGGGGTAACCTTAGAAACGCCATACCGCGAGAAGCAAAGGCTGTAGTTGTGGTTGTTGAAAAATCAGCCAAGGCTTTTCTCGACCTTTTCCACAAACAAGTAGCAATAATCGAAGCAGAACATAAACAAAATGAACCCGGATTAAAAATTTTAATTGAGCCGGTGGCAGAACCCGTACAAAGTGTTCTGACAAATAAATCTATTAAAAAACTGCTGAACGGTTTGTATGCCTGTCCGCATGGAATTGTTGCCATGAGCAAAGATATACCCGGTCTGGTTGAAACTTCGACCAACCTGGCTTCCATTAAATTTATAGATCCTTCAACAATAGAAATTACAACAAGTCAGCGAAGCTCTGCAGATTCATCCAAAATAAATATTGCCAATCAGGTAAGAAGCGTATTTAATCTTGCCGGAGCAGCAATAAAACACACCGATGGTTATCCTGGCTGGACTCCCGATACCGACTCAGAAATCCTCAGGATAACAGAAAAAAGTTATACAGGCTTATTTAAAGAAAAACCGGCTGTGAGAGCAATCCATGCAGGTTTGGAATGTGGCTTATTTCTTGAAAAGTACCCCGATCTGGATATGATCTCTTTTGGCCCCACCATTAAGGGAGCGCATTCACCAGACGAAAGAATACATATTAAATCAACAGAAAAATTCTGGAAATTATTGCTGGATGTTTTGCAAAACATTCCAAAAAATTAAAAAACCTGATGTAAGGGATATATTTCAGGTAAGAATGTTCTGTTATTCTACCGGTTCAAAATCTTCTTTTGATACGCCGCAAACCGGGCATATCCAGTCATCAGGGATGTCTTCAAAAGGGGTTCCCGGATCAATACCCCCATCCGGATCCCCTTCTGCCGGATCGTAAATGTAACCACATATTGTACACTGGTATTTAATCATAATTGAAAGTTTATAAATACAAAAATGCAAATGTAACAATTTATTCGTATTCACAGTAAAATGACTCAACATGTCATTTCGCTTAAAACCCGCTATATTATAAATATTAAAAGCTTATTTTTATCGTTTTTAGTAACACAAATTAAATTTCAGTTTTATGACAGGTCTCTTTAGGGTTATTTTATGGATATTCTTTCTTGCAACATTATTTGTAAATTGTTCTGTGGAAGAAGGTGAAGGGGGAAGCTCCACAATAAAGGGAAAAGTATATTCAAAAACATTTAATAACACATTTACTTCGGTAATTAATGAATATTATAAGCCGGAAGAAGATGTTTATATTGTTTACGGTGAAGGGGAAATTTACGATGACCGCTTTAAAACCAACTATGATGGGAGTTTTCAATTTGAATATTTACAGCAAGGAACTTATACAATCTTTGTATATTCAATTGATACCAATAGTGAAAGTATTATAAAAGTACCGGTAAAACAAACCGTGAATATCACAAAAAATCATCAGGAAATTGAACTTGAAGACCTTATTGTTATTGAAACCGGTGATTATGATGAAGGTTTTGCAAGTATAACAGGTAAAGTGTTTGTACTGGATTATGATCTTGAACTTACCACACTTTTAGATACCTATTACGGACCCGATGAAAGAGTATATATTATCTACGGAAACGATCCGGTATTTTTCGATGATGTAAGAACAAGCTATGATGGCACGTTTCAGTTTAATAACCTTGTAAAAGGAACATATACAATTTATGCGTTGTCAGAAAATCTGGATCATCCGTCTGTCCGTCAACTGATACCGGTTAAAAAAACCGTAACCATTAACAATAATTATGAAAATATTATTATAGACGATATTGTAATTATAAAGTAATGAAAATAAAATTTATTCTGTTAATTTTTTGTTTCCTGTTATCAGGCTCTGCGTTTTCACAATCTGCCAAAGAAATCAGGAAATTTGATGTTTATTCAAAAAAAACATGGAACCATTTATCAGATAATAAAAAGGTGCTACAACTTTATGAAAAATTCGATACCCTTGGTAATACCATCGAAATAATGGATTATGATAAGGATGGTAAGTTCCAGAAACATATAAAGTATACCTACAATGTCAATAACGACAAAATAAAAGAAGTGTATCTGGATAAAGACGGAAACATAGTTGAAACTGTGGTATATACTTATGATGAAAAATTGCGAACATCAAAAAAAGTGTATAATTCAAAAAATACGCTGATTTCTAAAAAAACATACGAATACGAATTCATTCCATAAAATTATTGCTATTGAATTCTTTTAATAAAATATCCGATTTATTTGAACCCATTACGCTGGAAAAAATGGATAGCGTAAAGATGATGGACAGGGTAGATACAAAATTTGTATTCAGCAGTAAACTCCTGCCCGATATCCTGGAAAAGATTATTTCGGATTATTACATACTGGTAGTAAACGGATATCGAAATTTCAGTTATAAATCTTTATATTTCGATACTTTCCGGGATAAGCTTTATCTTGACCATCATAATGGAAAAATGAACCGTTATAAAGTCCGGTTCCGGGAATATGATTCCACTCAGGTCAGTTTTCTTGAAATAAAATATAAAACAAAAAACGGTCGCACCATTAAAGATCGTATCGAAACAAACGGGATAGAATTAAATTTAAGCATAGATTCAAAGAAATTTATTGAGGATAATACTCCTCTGGTTGCGGACCAGCTTGAACCAAAAATTCTGACTTTATTTAACCGAATTACATTAGTCAACAAAGCTCTAACAGAACGCATTACCCTGGATTATAATCTGAATTTCGAATTTAACGGATATAAGGCTGCTTTATCTAATTTAGCCATCGCCGAAATTAAGCGCGACGGAGCGTTTGCAAATTCTGTTCTTGAAAAATTATTTATACACGACTATGGCATAGCTCCGAATAACATGAGCAAATATTGTATTGGAAGAATTCTTCTGGATAACAAATTAAAATATAATAACTTTAAGCCAAGGTTATTAACTATTAATAAAATTATCAATGACGCTTAATTTAATTACTCTCGCGGCTAAATCGCCCGAAATATTTGGAATAAATCTTATCGATTCGGTAGATTTTTTAGAACTGGTTACCCGTTTTAGTTTTAACCTCTTAGTTACGGTTATTCTGGTCAGGTACTTATATTATCCTGTTACACAACGTAAGGATTATTTATTCACGAATATCCTTATTGGTTCAAGTGTATTTTTATTATGTTTTTTACTGGATAATGTAAAACTGCAGTTAGGCTTTGCCCTTGGACTATTTGCCGTTTTCGGGATCATTCGTTATCGTACTAATCCGATCCCGATTAAGGAAATGACCTATCTGTTCATTATTATCGGTATCTCGGTAATTAATGCCCTGGCAAATAAAAAGGTAAGTTATGCTGAACTGGTTTTTACCAATCTCGTAATTGTACTTATTACTTTTCTGTTAGAAAAGGTTTTTCTGTTAAAGCATGAATCGAGTAAAACCATCTTATATGAAAAAATTAATCTGATACGTCCCGATAAGCGTGAGGAGTTATTAAAAGATCTGGAAGAAAGGACCGGCATTACTATCAGAAGAATTGAGATTGGCCGGATTGATTTTTTAAGAGATACGGCTCGTATTAAAATATTTTATTATGAGGCAGACAATCATATTCCGGAATACGATGATTTTTACACGCCGGATGAAGATGATGAATAAATCCTGTCTATAGTAAAAATAATATTAGCTGCCTGATGAAGGCAGCTTTTTTTAATTACAACAAAAAACTCAGCAAAATACCGGCAGCTACAGCCGAACCAATTACCCCGGCCACATTGGGCGCCATGGCATGCATAAGTAAATGATTTGACGGGTCTTCTTTTAATCCCATATTCTGCACTACCCTGGCGCTGTCCGGAACAGCAGAAACACCGGCTGCCCCAATAAGCGGATTAATCTTACTTCCCGTTTTAAGAAACAGGTTCATTACCTGTGCAAAAATTACTCCGCCTGCCGTGGCAAGCATAAAGGAGATAGCCCCGAGAAGAAAAATCAATATGGATTCGGAGGTCAGAAACACATCGGCCTGGGTGGAAGCGCCCACGGTTAATCCCAGTACAATAGTAACTATGTCGATAAGCGATGTACGGGCGGTTTCAGCCAGGCGGTTGGTTACTGTAGATTCTTTTAAAATGTTACCGAAAAAAAGCATGCCCAGCAAGGGAAGCGCACTGGGTGAAATAAATGTAGTGAGGATAAGACCGATTAGCGGAAACATTATTTTTTCCGGTTTTGAAACTGCCCGCGGAGGTTTCATTTTAATCAACCGCTGTTTTTTAGTTGTGAGTAATCGCATTATTGGAGGTTGAATTACAGGAACCAGCGCCATATACGAATATGCAGCTATTGCAATCGGGCCGATAAGGTTTTTTACAGTAGTACCATCGGGTAAAATGTTGATCCCGTTGGCTAGTTTTGAAGATAAAAAAATGGCAGTGGGGCCGTCAGCGCCACCAATAATTCCAATTGCACCGGCTTCCGAAGGGTAAAACCCCAATGCCAGCGCACCTAAAAAAGTAAGAAAAATTCCTATCTGAGCTGCTGCACCCAACAGCATTAATCGGGGATTTGAGATCAGGGACGAAAAATCTGTCATGGCCCCGATACCCAGAAAAATAAGCGGGGGATAAATTCCTTTTAACACCCCAAAATACAGGTAATTTAATACGCTCCCCGACTGGTAAATCCCCAGCTGAAGATCAATATTTTCACCTTGCAGAAAGGGAATATTGCCAATAATAATTCCGGTGCCAATAGGTATTAGCAACAATGGTTCATAATTATATTTTATGGCCAGAAAAATAAAAAACAATCCCACCAAGATCATCACTACATGACCGCGTGTAACATTACGAAATCCCGTATATTCATAAAACTTTTCAAGGCCCTGAAATATGAGCGATGCTGCTTTATTATTCAGATGTTCGTGTGCAGGTAAGGTATTTATATTCTCAATGTAATCTTTTTCTGTTTTCTCCTGTTTTTTTTCGGGTTCGATAAATGCGCTATGCAACAGGGAAATAATTGAGAGAATTACTAAAACAACTATAAACTTTTTCATAATACGCTAAATCGTTTCTATTAAAACATCGCCCTGTAATACCGAATCTCCTGGTTTTACTTTAATGCTTTCTACAACCCCTTCTTTTTCAGCCATAATATTATTCTCCATTTTCATGGCTTCCATTATGAGCAGCGTGTCCCCCTTTTTTACAATATCACCTATATTTACTTTCACCGAAAGAATAATACCTGGTAAGGGGGCCACAACCGGGGTGGAAGCGCCGCCATCTTTCTTTTCAATTTTTTCTTCTTTGCCCGAAATTACATTACGCACCAGCTTTGGTGTTTTGGTTGTTTTAATCTCCCTGTGGATTTCTACTTCATACGATGTTCCATTCACCTCAATAATGGCAATATTTTCTTCGAAATTTTTAATTTCCACATCATAATCGTTTCCTCGGATCGTAAACTTAAATTTCTGCATGGGTATATCTTCAGTTTATGGTCGGTTAAAATAATTACGTACAGAATAAATTTTAGAGCTCCATGGCGAATATGTCCTCGCTACCCGTTTAATAGTCATAATATGACTCTCCTCGTCGTGCAATTCATTAAAATGTAAATAAAGGGCCATACTAATTGCCGCATTTACTTCTCCGCTAATATCTTCCTGTATACTATCTATTTGTTTGATTTTTCCCAGTTTAAGTAACTTCCGTCTGATATTAAACTTAATAACCTTGGGCAGGTTAAAAAACACAAAATACAATACTACCAGGGCAATAAAAACAATAACATACCCCACAATGGAAATCATAATTTCATTACCTGAAATTTTTGTTACATCGAATGTTATGGATCCCGGAATCATTTTTTTTATTTATTAAAGTGGAATATTTGAATGTTTTTTAGCCGGTATCGTTTCCTTTTTCGTGGCTAAGGTGCGCAATGCGCGAATTATTCGGAAACGGGTATTACGCGGTTCAATAACATCATCGATGTATCCGTATTTTGCCGCTTCATATGGGGTGGCAAATTTTTGGCGGTATTCTTCCTCTTTTTCTTCCAAATATTTTTGAGCTTCTTCGGAAGAATCAATTTTGTTTATATTTTTTCCTTCCAGAATTTCAATAGCTCCTTTAGTTCCCATCACAGCAATTTCTGCCGCAGGCCAGGCGTAATTGATATCTCCCCTGAGTTGTTTTGAACTCATCACGTCGTGAGCGCCACCATAGGATTTCCGCAAGGTAATGGTAATCTTTGGCACAGTAGCTTCGCCATAGGCAAATAAAAGTTTGGCCCCATGAATGATAATACCGCCATATTCCTGGGCACTGCCCGGTAAAAATCCGGGAACATCCACCAGCGTAACCAAAGGGATATTAAAGGCATCACAAAACCTTACAAATCGTGCTGCTTTTCGCGAGGCTTCAATATCGAGCACACCGGCAAGGTAATTTGGCTGATTGGCAACAATCCCTACCGGCATACCCCCGAATGTAGCAAAACCAACAACAATATTCCGGGCATACTTCTGATGAACTTCCAGAAACTCATGTTCATCGGCAATCAGGTGAATAATATCGGTTACATCATATGGCTTAATCGGATCATCTGGAATAACATCATTCAGGTCATCTTCCATACGGTCTATAGGATCATTATTCTCTGTCAAAGGTGGATCTTCCAGGTTGTTTTGCGGCAGATAGCTTAATAATTTCCGAATCAGCAACAGTCCTTCTTCTTCATCTTCAGATACAAAATGTGCAACACCTGACCGTGAAGCGTGTACTTCCGGACCCCCAAGATCTTCAATGGATATTTTTTCCCCGGTAACGGTTTTGGTAACCTTAGGCCCTGTAACAAACATATAGCTTGTTTTATCATTCATTATTATAAAATCTGTCAGGGCCGGGCTGTACACAGCGCCTCCGGCACAAGGTCCGAAAATTGCAGAAATCTGAGGGATTACTCCGGATGCCAGTATGTTTCTTTCAAAAATCTCGGCATATCCAGCCAGACTGTTTACCCCTTCCTGTATGCGCGCTCCTCCGCTGTCGTTAATACCGATTACCGGAGCGCCAACCTTCATAGCCTGGTCTAATATTTTACAGATTTTTTTTGCATGGGTTTCTGATAATGAGCCTCCAAACACTGTAAAATCCTGGGCAAAAACATACACCACCCTCCCGTCAATTGTACCATGTCCGGTGACTACCCCGTCGGCCAGGAATTTTTGCTCTTCAAGACCAAAATCAGTACATCGGTGTGTTACAAACATATCATATTCTTCAAAACTCCCTTCATCAAGTAAAATATCGATTCGTTCGCGCGCAGTATGTTTGCCTTTATTATGCTGTGATTCGATCCGTTCCAGACCTCCCCCCAGTTTTGCTTTTTCCCTTAATTCTATTAATTCTTTAATTTTTTGCCGGCTGTTCATAAATCAGTATAAAAGTTGTAACAATCTGTTTTTTATTCCTTAAAATTGAAATAATCAGGTTCGTGAAAAAAATTCCGTATGAAAGTTAAATTCAAGATATCGATAGATACAATAACAGGAAATTAAAACCTGTTTTTCTTAAACAAATGTAAAGAATAAATTTTTACCTGATTCAAAAATTAAAATCGAAAATATATGTTTAAAATCATGATTTTAGACGATTAGACTCAGGTCATCTTATAAATAAAATTTTATATCCTAAGATTTACTAAAGAAGAAAAATTAATGAAATTACAGAAGCATATTCCATTTTTAAAAATCCGGGTATGTTCGCCAATTATATTAAAGAAACAAACTTTTGGGTAAATCGATTATAATGCCAGTATGCGCTGGTATTTTTTTATACGGATTTGATGAACGTTTACTTTTCTCCTTTGGAAATTTGCCGGATGGAATATTGTTTTTTATTCTGGGATTCATAATAGGTTCGCATCTGTATCTCGACCACAATACCAATAGTTATTAATTGTATGCCACCCAAAAGTGTGATTACCGCGAGAATAAGCAGGGGTTTACCCCAAATATCATTTCCAAGAATTTTTAAAACTAACAGGTAGAAATTCAGTGCAACACCAATAAAAAGCAGTAACAATCCCATTCCGCCAAACAATTGCATCGGCTTCTGCATGTATCTTTTAAAAAACAACGTAAGCAAAAGATCGGGCAACACTTTAAAAGTCCGGTTAATTCCGTATTTTGATTTTCCTTTTGTTCGGGGATGATGTTTTACATCTACCTGTGTTATGGATGCTCCCTGCAAATAGGCAAGAACAGGGATAAACCTGTGCATTTCACCATATAAGCCAAGGTTCTTGGCAATTTCGGATTTAAAAATCCTGATGGTGCATCCAAAATCCTTAATCTTCAAACCTGTTGAACGCCGGATTATCCAGTTTGCAATTGCACTCGGAAACTTTCTCAGGATAAATCCGTCTTTACGGTTTGAACGGTTTCCGGCTACCATATCCCAGTTTTCATCTTCGGCCAGTTTTAACATATCAGCAAGATCTGCCGGATCGTTTTGCATATCTCCATCCATGGTGGCAATATATTCTCCGGTGGCTATATCAATTCCTGCTGCCAATGCAGAGCTCTGACCGAAATTTCTTTTCAGTTCAATAAGCGTAATGTTTTTACTGTTAATTGATTTAATTTCAGTTACTGTATTATCACTTGACCCATCGTCTACATAGATGATTTCAAATTCTATTCCCTGCAAAGAATTAAACAATTCTGAAACCAGGGGTTTAATATTTAATTCTTCGTTGTATACACAAATTACTACCGATAACTTCATTATTCTATTTTGTTAATCAAGTTTAATTACACTCATTATTTTCTTACGATCTGCAATTTGAAATTTATATACTGTTTGATCAGCGAATGTATTTTCCGGATCAAATACAATATAATACCCGGGATGATCGAATTCAGCAGTACATTCAATAATATCCATACGGGCGGCTGTTAAATAATACAAGGTACTGTAATTAATCCTGGTATTATATAAATACATTTTTTCATCTTTTGTTGCTGCGCTCAAAGCTATTGCATTTTCTCTTTCCCTTATTTCCCAATGGTTATGTACACGTGAAGGTATAACAAAAAAATTAAACCCTATCCGAAAAAAAAGCAACATAATGATCAGCAACTCCAGCCTGTATTGTTTTTGTTTTATCAAAATAACAAGTACTATTCCCATGGCCACAAATAATATTATTGCCTTTAACCATGCATAAGATACAAACCCCGTCTGTTTAATCAGCGGATAAACAAGCACTCCTGCTCCAATAGCAATAGAAATAATTAAAAAAACAAAATCCAGTATTCTTACATGTATCGTATTGTTTTGTTTGTGATGCTCATAATAAAAAACAAACAGGATAAACAACAGCGGCATTAACATTAAAAAGTATCTCATGTATACTACAGGAGAAAATAAAAAAATAAGAATATTAAAAATAAAAACACGTGATATGTATAATAGAAAACTATCCTTTTTTATTAGCTCTAAGGGTTTCTTTTTAAAAAGGAAAAAAACAATAAGGGTGCCTGGTAAAAAGCTATAAAACACTTCGGCAGAATTATTAAAAAATTGTTTTATGGTTTCAGAAAAATTAAATCCCAGTGCAGATTTGTCTGCTGATTCACTAAATAATGATCCCAACAACAGGGGAAAACTTTCTGTATTTCTTAAATAATAGAGATAATAATACCCGCCAACAATTAAGAAAAATGGCAAGGCACCAACTAAGTGTTTCCAGGAAAATAATTTCCTGAAATTATTATTGCCAATAAAAATAATTAACAGCGTTATTCCCTGAATGGCAATTGAAGGTATACCTTTCATTAATACTGTTATGGCAGTGAGTGTATATGAAACTAAAAAGAGTTTAAGAAATTGTCGTTTTTCATAATAATTATAAATGAAAATAATGCTTAGAAAGATCAGCCAGGAATAGGTTACATCGATCAATGCAAATATCGATTCATAAATTAATACCCTGGCGCTAACAAGAAAAAGCATACCGGCCAAAAATCCCAGACGCCGCGAATATCTCTTTTGAATTACAAAATAAATTGAAAAAGTATAAATTAACAGAAATACAATGTTTGGCAAACGATAATAAAATTCCGAAAATTTACCCGTAATGGTAAAAAAGAGCAAGATGATCCAGTTAAATACAGGTGGTTTTTTAAAGTATAATTCTCCTGATAAGGTTGGCGTAATCCATTCTCCTTTTACCTTCATTTCCAGCGCTACCAATGCACGTATTCCCTCATCATCTATGAGTCTGAGTAAACCAAGATTTATTAACAGTGCTGGCAGAAGTAAGATTATACTAACGATTACAATTATTGTATATACCTGTGGAAGGTTTTTATTATTCATAAAAAGCTAGTTTGGAGCCAAAAATATAGAAATTCAGCCGAAAGCAGAAATATTATTTTTAGTTATGGCTAAAAAGAATTATTTTTTTACTCCCGATCTGTTAAATTAATTTCAAAAAAACCGTTTTTGTTTTAATTTTTGATCTTTTCATAAGCACACGAACAGTCTATTAATTTGGTAAACTATTTATAGTTTTTATCTTTGAATAATTGTCAGAACTTTAAAACACATATTTATATCCACTTCAATCTCAGCCATGGAAGAAGAATTTACCATTTCCACTGATAAGCTGAATCTCGATATCGGCTTAATTCACAATTTTTTAAGTAACCGGTCTTATTGGGCAAAAGGGCGAACATACGATGAAGTTGTAAAATCTATTGATCATTCAGTATGTTTTGGACTCTATAAAGACCATGAACAAATAGGATTTACCCGGGTGATTACCGATTACGCTGTTACTGCCTGGATTCTGGATGTGTTTATTATTGAACCATACAGAAAAAAAGGATTAGGAACATACCTGTTTAGTTATATTCTGGATTTTGCTGATTTTTATGGCATAAAAACCTGGCGTTTGGGTACTGATGATGCCCACGAATTTTATAAACAATTTGGATTTAAAAGCCTTGAAAAACCACAGAATATAATGGAACTAAAGAAGCGATAGGCATACATCAATTAAATTGTTGCTATCTTCAAAACACCATTGTACTAAAAATCCTGTTAACTCATTATTATTTATTACTTTTGCAATATCAAAATTACAGTAAAGTAATATATTAAAAAGTATTAATTAGTTTGAGGAAAATATAGTGAGTTTTAAGAATTTTGGACTTGATTCAAGAGTACTTGAAGGAATTGAATCAATGGGTTATGAAAACCCGACACCTGTACAGGAGCAAACCATTCCTATTATTTTAGAAGGAAAAGATATTATTGTTTCGGCACAAACCGGTACCGGAAAAACAGCGGCTTTTTTGCTGCCCGTATTAAGTAAGATTATAACCGACCCGCATGAAGAGCTGATTAAAGCTATGGTTGTGGTACCCACCCGTGAGCTGGCGATACAGATTAACCAACATATGGAAGGATTATCGTATTTTACTTCTGTAAGTTCAATTGCAGTATATGGCGGAGGTGACGGTTCGCTTTATGCCCGGGAAAAACAGGCGTTAACAAGCGGAATTGATGTAGCCATATGCACACCCGGCAGGTTAATTGCTCATTTAAATATGGGATACATGAACCTTGCGGGATTAAAATATTTTATTCTTGATGAGGCTGACAGAATGCTCGACATGGGATTTAATGATGATATTATTAAAATATTATCCTTCCTTCCTAAAAAAAGACAAAGCCTGCTTTTTTCTGCAACGTTCCCAAAAAAAATCAGGGAGTTGGCCAGACAAATGCTTGTAAATCCTGCCGAAATTAATATTTCGCTTTCTAAGCCCCCTGAAAAAATAGCCCAGCTGGCTTATGTGGTTTATGATAATCAGAAAATTCCGCTTATTAAAGATATTTTACAACATAAAAATCTAAAGAGTGTTCTTATATTTTGTTCCACAAAAATTTCGGCCAAACAATTAAGCAGGGAACTTAAAACATCGGGATTTGCCATTATGGATATCCATTCTGATCTCGACCAGAAGAACCGAGAGGAAGTGCTGACCGATTTTAAAAACCGCAAATTGAATATCCTTGTAGCCACCGATATTCTCTCGCGGGGAATAGATATTGATGATATTGAGCTTGTGGTTAACTTTGATGTCCCTCACGACGGGGAAGATTATATTCACCGGATTGGCCGTACCGCCAGAGCCGAGTCTAACGGTGAAGCGATTACCCTTATTACCGATAAAGATCAGTACAAGTTTTTAAAAATTGAAAAACTTCTGGATTCAACGGTACCAAAGGGCCAGGTTCCGGAGTATCTGGGCGCTGCACCCGCTTATGATCCTAAAGCGCGTTCTGACCAGAAATTTAACCATTTCAGAAAAGGAAAACCTTCTTCAAAAACCCGGAATAAAAAACCGTTTCACAAACCACGTAAAAAATAACCGGTTTAATCCATACTATTCGTATTGTTCTATATTTCCTGAAAAGGGAATATAATTTTATATTCCTTTTTATACAATAAAAATTATCAATTAACTTTATACCGGGATTGATTTGTTATCAGGTTTTTTGTTGAAAATTTCAGGAAACAATGACGGCTGATGAAAAATACCAGGATGAAAACTTAATCATGCACTACTTTGCTGAAAAGTATGATCAGTTTCCCTCAGGAAAACTTATCAAAACCGAATCTCCGGATTTTATTCTTAAAAGAAGTTCAAGAAGCGCAATAGGCATTGAGCTTACCCGATTAAAACAACCCAATTCGTTTAATTACCTGCATTCAGATAGACCCTATGAGAGTTTGCCTGTGCCTTTTACCAAAGAAAACCTTGAAAAAACAATATACAATAAAGAAGAAAAATTACCCATATACAGAAAAAAGAAGGTAGAAGAATTGTGGCTGATCATCACCGCAGAAATTATTGAGAAATCTACTTCATATAATATTCCTGACAAAATTGATCAGTGGAATTTCAATTCAAAATTTCACAAAGTATTTTTCTTTGAGATCTTTTCAGGAAATATTTTTGAATTGCAATAAATAATTTTCTTTCTGAACTACAAAAACATAACAAGAAAATTCTTACAACGATTTATTGGCAATAACAAGAAGAATGCTGATATTAAAAAAGAACCTGTAATTACTTTTTATTTCTTCTTTTTCGCTCGTTTTCGTCCAGGTAAATTTTCCGCAGCCTGATGGATTTTGGGGTTACTTCCACATATTCATCCTCCTGGATATATTCCAGGGCTTCTTCAAGGGAATATTTGATTGCAGGGGCCAGCCGAACTTTGTCATCTGCACCGGAGGCACGCATATTCGTTAACTTCTTAGATTTTGTAACATTAATTACCAGGTCACCCGAGCGGGTGTTTTCTCCAACTACCTGGCCGGCATATACTTCTTGTTGCGGATCGATAAAATAGCTTCCCCTGTCTTGTAATTTATCCAGTGCATACGCAAAAGCGGTACCCGTTTCCATGGCTATCAGCGATCCGTTCTGCCTCCGTTCGATATCTCCTTTATACACTTCAAATGATTTAAATCTGTGTGAAAGTACAGCTTCTCCCGCCGTAGCAGTTAGCATGTTGTTTCGTAAGCCAATAATACCCCTCGAAGGTATGGAAAACTCTAGATGCAACCGCTCACCCTTGCGTTCCATATTCAGTAATTCACCCTTTCTTCTGGAAACCATTTCGATTACTTTTCCTGAATATTCCTCCGGAAGATCAATCGATAATTCTTCTATAGGTTCGCATTTTTCACCGCCTATATTTTTGATAATTACCCTGGGCTGTCCTACCTGTAATTCGTATCCTTCGCGGCGCATGGTTTCAATTAAAATAGAAAGATGCAATACACCCCTTCCGAACACATTAAAAGCGTCTGCCGAATCGGTGGGTTCTACCCGCAACGCCAGGTTTTTCTCAAGTTCCCGGTCAAGCCGGTCTTTTAAATGTCTTGAGGTTACAAATTTTCCTTCCTTACCATAAAACGGAGAATCATTTATAGTAAACACCATACTCATGGTAGGTTCATCAATAGATATCGGATCAAGGGCTTCCGGATTATCAAAATCGGCCACAGTATCCCCTATTTCAAAGTCTTCGAGGCCTACAATAGCGCAAATTTCTCCGGAATTAATTTTATCTGCTTTTATTTTTCCCAAACCTTCATAAAGCATCAATTCTTTAATCCTGGTGCGTTTCAAATTCTGATTTCGTTTTACAAGGGTAACCGGCATTCCGGAAGTAATTTCCCCGCGGTATACCTTGCCCACTGCAATCCTGCCCACATAAGAAGAATATTCAAGCGAAGTTATCAGCAATTGTGGGGTACCTTTGCGGACTTTAGGCGGCGGTATATGCTTAATAATGGCCTCAAGCAGCGGTAAAATATCCGTTGTAGGTTTTTTCCAATCGTCCGACATCCATCCTTCTTTTGCTGAACCGTATATTGTAGGAAAATCGAGTTGATCTTCCGAAGCTTCCAGATTATACATCAGTTCAAATACCTGCTCCTGAACCTCTTCCGGCCGGCAATTGGGCTTGTCCACTTTATTAATAACTACGATAGGTTTTAATCCCAGTTGTATCGCTTTTTGCAGTACAAAACGGGTTTGGGGCATGGTACCTTCAAATGCATCTACAAGTAATAATACACCATCGGCCATATTAAGTACACGCTCCACTTCACCACCAAAGTCGGCATGACCGGGGGTATCAATAATATTAATTTTTGTTTTCTTATAAACAACAGAAACATTCTTAGCCAGGATTGTAATACCCCGTTCACGTTCCAGATCGTTACTGTCCATAATCAGGTCACCGGGCTTTTCATGGTCTTTAAAGAGTTTCCCCATCACCAGCATCTTATCCACAAGTGTTGTCTTTCCATGATCAACATGGGCAATAATCGCAATATTTCTTATATCCTGCATCATTCAATTTTTTCGGCCTGCAAAGGTAGTGTATTCCGTTGTATTAATTTGACAATGCCTGAAAAGAAAATGGTATTTATTAAAATATATTGGGGAGAATAGAATTAAAGAAAAAAAAGTCTCAGATAACAGCGCGTTAAATGAGACTTTTTCGAGGGTTAGTAGTTGGATTTTTATTTGTTCTTTTCTACAAAACCTAAAACGAATATTAAAGGTGCATTCCAGTTAATGCAGGTTTCATTTGATGCAAAACTGTTCACATGGTCGATATAACATTTCGCCGGTTCTGCAGGATACTCTAATCCTACTTCATTTACTTTTGCCAGATCATGTTTATAAAAATTCGGACCGCCAACCAGGAATCCGGGAATAGGATCATCAATTTCATCAGTATCTATAAGCCTGTTATGCGGGTGTTTAGAGGGTTTTCCACCAAATCCTGTCAAAAATGAATATCCCGTAGCGTTTTTGCCAAAAATATAATCCAGTGATTCGAGAATTGCATCATAATATTTTTTTTCTTTCGATATCTGGTAGGCATAACAATAAATCATTGCCTGATTAACAACATCACAGTTTGAAGCCCACTCATAATCAAATTGATGATTTCCATAAGGAGAATCTTTACTCTCTTCAAGCAGTTTATCTGCTTCTGAAATTATGGAGGGTTCAATTTCAGGAAATTCTGCTGCGTATCCATTGGTGTACAATGAATAATATGCTAAACATTGTAAATACCTTCTCCAGCTGTCGCCTTCAAAAAATTGAAATTTTTTCCAGTTTTGCTGAACATAATTTTTGTATTCTTCTGAATTGGTGGTAATATACAGTTCAGCTGCCGTCCAGAAAAATTCTTCCAATATTTCATCATCTCCATATTCACCGGTATGCACGTCCTCAGGATTCCTGTAATATACTTTATCATTGGTTACTGCCCATTTCCAGGCTTTTTCAGCTGCCGTCAAATATTTGCCGGCAAGTTCAGGATCAATTTTTTTATAAATTCTTGATGCCTGGGCCATATTGGCAGCAAAACCCAGAGCAGAAGCTGTTGCTTTTTTCATAATAAATCTGGGAGAAACTGCTTCCACAGGTTTAACAAAACCCTCAAAGTTTTTAGTGGTAAGTTTAAAAAACACACCACCATCTTTATCCTGCATGGTAAGAAACCAATCCAGCTCATATTTCACCTCATCAAGAAGATCGCTTATACCGTTATTGCTCTCCGGAATATTTGTATAATTATCAGTAACCACATCCGGGTATAATTCATATAAATCCAGCATGGTGGCATTGGTAATTCCACCGTTAACAATATATTTATTATAATCACCGGCATCATACCATCCTCCGGGAGAGGATATAAAATCTTCGGCTGGATAACCTGTTGTTTCATGAAAATAACATTGCGTATCGGGATGAGCCATCGGTCTGCTGTATATGTCGCCATACTCCGGCAATATTTCCATTGAAGCCCGTATATAATAATATGACTTTAAGCTTGCCTTTAGCGCTTCCTTATAAATATCACTGCCAATTTTAAAAGGATATGAACTTCCCAGATTTTTAACCACTACCATATAAGTACCGGTATCTTTAAAGTCTGAAAAATCACCTGTTTGCAGATATTCTCCTGAAGGCTCCCAGAATTTAGTCCCTGAAAGATTACCTTCAAACACTTTTTTTCCTTTTGTATTGATCAGTTCAAATTTTATGGCAGCAGTATCCACCACTACAAATGTTTTCACGCCATCCGGAAAATATCCCAGCTGGTTAATTTTTATCATATCACTTAATTGATGCTGGTCGTTAGGCGTGCACCCTGTAAGAAGAGCTGATCCGATAAAAACAATTAAAACTAAAGATTTAATTTTCATGAATGCAGATTTTTAGGTTTTAGCTGGCAATTTGTTTTATTTATACATTAGTAACCCTAAAAAGGGTAAAGCCCGGAATATTAACCCCGGGCTTTTAAATATATTAATCTTCAAGTTTATCCCACCAGGTTTTCTTAAGTATTATTATGGTTATTACAATAATTCCGATGGCAACAGACATTGAAGAGAATTTCTTAATAATAAGAAATATGGGCAATGCCACAATTGCTGTTTGTCCAATAATACCAATAAAAACATTAAACATATCCATTTTAAAATTGGTATTCTTCTTAAAATCAGGATTTAGGGCAACTACTTTTTCATGAATCGGTTTCCAGAATCCCCAGGGTCTGACTTTGCTGTAAAAAGCCATAAGCACTTTTTCATCCGTGGGCGGTTTTACATAGGTTCCAATTAAACTACCGGCTAATGAAACTATCAGGAATAAGGGGAAGAAATACAACAGTATAATATCCTGGGGTATACTCGGGAACATAGGAGGTAATATTTTAGGTGCAATAAGAGCGGTTAAAATTCCGGCCAGCATTCCCCAGAAATAGCCATGACCGTTAAACCGCCACCAGTACCATTTTAAAATATTGGCTACCGTATAGCCTCCCCACAGCCCTGAAACAAGCCATTGTAAAACACTGTTGACATTCTTCGCGAAAATTCCGAATATAATACTGATAATTAAAACAATGAGTCCGATAATGTAATTGGCATTTGATACCTGCTTATTAGAAGCTTTCGGGTTTAGGTATTTTAAATATATATCATTGATTACATATGCTTGTGCAGCATTTAATGTGCCGGCAAACGTAGAATTAAAGGCAGCCAAAAGACCGGCAAGCAGTAATCCCAAAATTCCAATAGGGGCAAATTCATTTATTGATGAAGGCAGAATCTGTTCAAAATCAATATTTCCGGCTACTATTAAATCAAGCTTATCATAAAATAATACTGCCAGTACACCAAAACCTGCTATCATAAAATATCTGACGGGATTCAGCACTATGGAAACAAATCCACTCATTTTTGCAGCTTCTTTCGGACTTTTGGTAGCAAGAATTTTCTGCATATCATAATTTGGCGCGGGACCTGCCACACTTATTAATATTCCTTTAAACAGCATCATACCAAAGAACAATGAAAACAGAGAATATCCGTCTGAAGCAATTTTAGCTTTTACTTCCGGTATTATATGGGTCCAGTCGAGATTAAGCCTTGCTCCGAAAAATGGATTTGCCCATCCGTCAGGAACGTTTAAGGGATGTACTGCCAGTGCTTTCATTGCAATAATTCCAATTACAACAGATGAAATGGTCATTATTAAGTACTGCACCACATCTGCCCATACAATACTTACCATACCTCCTAACACAGCATAAAACACAGCAAACAGTGTGAATACAATTCCATAAAGATGGGGAACGTATTCTGCGCTTACATGAAAAGGTATATAGGGAGACACAACTTCCCATGGAATAAATATTTCCATAAATTTTCCCAAACCAATAAATCCGTATGCAAGGAAACCAAGACAGCTTATTAAAGCAAAAACAACAACAATGTTGTGCGATAATGCTGCTCCCTTGCCAAAACCAAATCGTGTTCCAATCCATTCTGCCCCGGTGGTAACATTTGAACGTCGCAACCATGCCGACAGGTATACCATTAAGAAAACCTGGTTAAATACCGGCCATAACCACGGAATCCAAATACTTTTTAATCCATATACAAACATCAGGGTCACTAACCACATGGTACCGGAAATATCAAACATTCCGGAGGCATTAGATAAACCAAGTAAATACCACGGTAATTTATTTCCGCCTAATAAATATGTTGATTTATCGCTCTGGGCCTTCTTTTTAAGCACCAACCCAATAACAACTGTGGATGTGAGATAAATCATTATGATCAGAACATCAACAAAGTTTAATTTCATATAAAACAAGATTTAGTTGGAAGATTTATTTTTTAATGGCCCCTAAATTAATAAAAATTAAATAACTGCCATTTCATTTTCAGGTTTTATGGAATAAGACAACTATAATTATTCCATAGTGTTATGCTAAATTGCATGTAAGCCGGAATCTGTCCCGGTAATGCTCTCCCTGAAAATTAATTTAATTCATTCTAAATTTCTTAAAAACGTCAAATAACAGAAATATATAAATCAGAAATGAGAATAACCAAATAATTGAAACATTAAACCAGTATGTAGCTATAAGCTGGTCGTTAAATTTTTTTGTGCCGGTAAAAAACCTGGCTCTGCCATAATTTGAAACCGGTTCCTGAAAAACGGGATCGGACAACCGGACCGGCACGGTATCAATAAGCTGTAACTGATCAGTAATATGGTTAGCCAGCACCAACTCGGCAACTGACTTGTTGTAATTGTTTTCCTTCATCCTTTTTTGATCCGAATACTGACTTAATACTTCTTCTTTATGCAACAATTTATCCTGATGCAAATTATAAAAAAACAGTTCAAGGTATGTAAGATAATCGGAGGTCTCCCGGGCAATATCAAGCGAAAACTCCTGATTATTCAGGCGTTGAAGGTATTCAAATTGAAAGACTTCAGGATAGGTTGACATTTGTTTTATTCCGTTACGGACTATACTTAGATTCCAATTCAATGAATCGGGATTATTCATGTTTTCAACACCGGAGTTTAAATGCGTTTTAATAAAAGGCAATAAATATTCATAGTAATAATTCGACCTGCTGATCGTATTATCGATTTCAAATACCGGCTTTTCATATGGGTTATTTGAAAACTGAGCTACCATCAGGGCTTCGTATGCCCAGCGAGAAGGTATAAACTCACTGATAACCGGAATATCAAATTTGTTTTTCACGGGCTTTTCAAAAAATTTAATTGCTCCGCCCCCCAATAAAAAATTCAAGGCAATTACTAACGGAATAAAAAAACTGAATATCGTCTCAATTTTTCTCACTGTTGATGAAAATACAAGACCTAATATTACTCCAAAAGCTTCAATAGAAAAATTAGCAATCCAGAATTGAAAAAATGTCTGTTTGATCTCAAGCACAAAATTTCCGGCAAGGGTATATAATAAACTATGAATGGCAGCAATTGAAAACAAAAAAATAATCTTGGAATTGATATAACTAAACCTGCTGTAATTAAGATATTCTTCTTTATGTAATATGTCCCTTTCTTTCCATATCTCGTTTGCACTAACATACAATCCGAAAAATAACATTACCAGGGTTGACAGGAAAATGTATAAAGGCAGGTTACTATTTTCTGAAAAACTGTAACCTGTGCCCATCAGAAACCTGCAAATCCCTGCAATTATTGATGCAATTATGGGTCCTGCTGAAAAAGTAATTAAAAGCCGTTTGTAATTAGTATACTTGGTTTTAAAATTCCGGATATTATATACAGCAAATTGTTTGTCAAGACTTGGCAGTTGATAAATACCTGTGGGCAATACACGTTGTTGCGGTGTTTTTTTTGGAATTGAAGATACTTTATTATACTCCTTATACCATTCTTCAGGAGATTTTCTGCGTTCCGTAATATTGATATCCCCGGTTTGAATGCTCTTTATATTTATGGCATCAATAATCTCCTCGGCATTAATTTTTTGTGGAATTTGAGATGACTGTTTACGCAAATTTTGCGGAAAAATTTTAGATTGAAAATAATCTAACGCTTCAGCCGTGTTACCATAATATATAGGATATCCCCCGTCGTCAATTATAAAAATTTTATCGAATAATTTAAATGCTTCCTCACTGGTTTGGCTAATGCTGGTTATTATTAATTTTCCTTTAAAGGTTAAATGATATAATGCCCTGATAATTTTTGAAGCATCTGCCATATTTAATCCTTCAATTGCATTATCTATAAGTAATATTTCAGGATTGCGCAACAATTCCACTGCGATATTTACCAAACGGCGCTGACCAGGTTGAAGGTTTTTATCCGAAATCTTACCCACCTTCACCTCTTTTATATCGGCAATATCAAGATCATATAAAATTGTTTGAATATGTTGTTGTTTTTCAGCCTTTGAAAGCTTGCCTAAATAAAGCTTGCTGGATAAATAAAGGTTCTCATATACGGTATGTTCATCGAACAAAAGGTCTTTTTCGCTTACGTATCCAATTATATTTTTTAACAGATAACTGCTGCTTGCCAGATTATATCCATTAATAAATATATTTCCAGTTGTTGATTTTAAAGTTCCTGAAAATAATTCAAGCAATGTGGATTTACCAACGCCTTCTTTACCAATAATGCCAATAAGCTGACCGGATTCTTCGAAAAAACTGAAGGATTTAATTCCTTTATCAGAATTTGCGTATTGATAAGATACATTTTCGGCCAGTATGTTGATCCTGGAAATATTCTGGTTTCTCAGATAATATTTTTTAAGCCATTGATATTGTATATTACTATTATTATCAATATAAACCAACCCACCAGGTTCAAGCTGCACAAATTTTGGGATTGAAATTTTTGTGTTAAAAATTCTGAGGTAAAAATTACGTGTTGCCGGAAGATACATAGTAACAATCGTTCCGTTAAAACCCGCCAGTTCAATATTCCTGGTCAATTTTTCCTCCTGGGGTATGTTGTCTTCTATCCAGCTGCCTTCAAGATCCGAATCACTTTCTGAAGCGGACTTAATTATCAGATAAGGCTTCCGGTTAAGATCGTCGGGATTTTTGGCTGTTATAAATTCAAAAACATGAGAAAATATATCCTGTTCAACAAAAAATCTGCTGCCCAGAGTTTCAAGTACTCTATATAATTCATTGGTTAAATTACTGCTGATAAAAAGATAATCAATAATATAAAAAAAGTTGTATACCCGCTCGCTAATTGAAAGATTGAGTGTTTTACAATACACTTCTATTTCCGAAAGTATAGTATCTGTGTTCTTCCCAATTTGCCGGTAACTGTTATTTTTTTCAATACTTTGTTTCAGATTTTCAAAATCAAGCTGAGTTTCAAAATTTAAGTTTATATATTCCATCAAAGTCTTTTGATTTAATTTAATTTCATCAAAAGCGCTGTAGAATATGGAGATAAGATCTATAAAGATGCCAGGGTTTTTCATTTCAGTTGCCTGAATATTAATTTGTTATATCTCTTATAACAGTAATTTACTGCAAACTTTAATTCTGCATTTTTATTATTTAAATAAACAATAAAAATTAATGCCAGTTTAATTACGATACTTTTTACTTAAAATTGTTCATAAATAATTAATATATCCATCCGGAGACTAAATTATTTTTCCAATATTTGAAAAATATATAAAGATATTTAACCTGAAAATTAATTAAAATATTGTTAAATGTCATTGTTTCTATAGGAATTCAGTATTTAATTCGTACTTTTAAATATCATAAAGAATTTAAGTTTTATAAACTTTTTTTCGTTTGATAGGGTTTAATTAGTTTTAGGTGTTTAGCCCCGGCTTTTGTCGGGGCTTTCTTTTTTATTATCCTTATTATATTAAACGGATCAGAATTTATAATTGATTTCCACCGCCTGACACTTCAATAATGCGCATTTAGGGGTAATATAAATTTCGCGGTTATGCGTAAAAAGTAAAATTGATATCCTTGGTTTTCCGGTAATTAATATCATTTTTAATGATAATGTATATCACCTGTAAAGTATTGGTAACAACTTCTTTATGTTGTAATTTTAATCCGGTATTAATAACTTATTAAATAACCAACTACGGGGAAGTGGTTTAAATTTTTTCATTTGATAGGGTTTAATTAGTTTTAGGTGTTTTAATCCCGGCGGAGGCGTCGGGATTTTTTTATTATGAAAAACGCAGGTGAGGAATAACATTTAAAAGGGTAAGATGTATCACTGCTAAATTCTAAACCCGGTAAATATCTCATCCGTTTAACCATTAAAGAAATTAAAGTAATAACGTAAATATAAAAGTCTGGAAGAAAAGTAAATTTTGTTTGATAGGGTTTAATTAGTTTTAGGTGTTTTGGTTCCCGGCGGTAAACGTCGGGATCTTTTTTATCTTAAAAAAAACAGGTGAGGAATAACATTTAAACGGGTAATATTTATCACTGAAAAATTTTGAACCCAATGCATGCTGATCCGTTTAATTAATAAAGAAATTGAAGTAATAACAAAATATAAAAAGTCTGGAAGAAAAGTAAATTTTGTTTGATAGGGTTTAATTAGTTTTAGGTGTTTTGATCCCGGCGGAAACGTCGGGATTTTTTTTTGAGTTTTTATTCAATGTCCTTCCGGTTAAAACAAAATTCCCGCGAATTATCGATTAACTTTTGTCCAAATCAATTGGTGCCAATAAGAATATTTTATTTTGTCTGTTATAATACCAAACTTTTATATTTACTTTTACAGATCAGGCTTTTTAAAATACTTTTGTCTGACAGGTATATATAATATTTTATTTCTTGAACAATGCCGCACAGGAGAATTTTATTTTCAGGATTGCTTTTATGGATTGTTATATCCTTTGCACAAACTCAGACTATTAAATGTTCGGAGAGTTTTATAAATTCTCAAACAAATGTTTCTTACAATCCTGTAATGGATAATTACGATGTAAAATTTTATTTCTTAAACCTCGATGTAAGTGATACTTCAATATATCTTAACGGTTCTGTTACCATAAAAATAGAATCACTTTTAAACGATTTAGACACACTGGTTTTTGATCTGGTAAACGATCTTTCCATCGATTCAATAGTTGTTGATGGATTTGTTACATCGTTCACTCATGTTCAGGATGAAATAAAAGTTTTTCTTTTAAATCCATTAGAAATAAATCAGCAGGCCGGCATCACAATTTATTATAAGGGTTATGGACTTGAAGGAGAATGGATATCCGGGATTCGCAATTCATATGTATCCAACTGGGACAAAAATGTTACCTGGACATTATCCGAACCGCTTTCTGCCAAAAACTGGTTTCCGTGTAAACAGTCGCTTACCGACAAAGCTGATTCTGTTTATGTATATTTAACCACAGATGAAAACAGGAAAGCCGGATCAAACGGCCTGCTTACCAAAACAGTGAACCTGGGTAACGGGAAAGTCCGCCACGAATGGAAATCGCGCTACCCTATTGCCTATTACCTGATCTCTTTTACAGTGTGTGATTATATGGATTTCAGCTTTTATGCAAAACCGGACAATACGACTGATTCCATACTGATCCAGAACTATATTTATAATGATCCGGCCTTTCTGGAACAAAACCAGAGCAATATTATGGCAACCGGTCAAATGATTGAGCTGTACAGCAACCTGTTTGGCCCCTACCCTTTCAGAAATGAAAAATACGGTCATTGTATTACTCCCCTTGGCGGAGGAATGGAACATCAGACCATGACAACCCTGGGTAATTTTGATTTTATACTGGTAGCCCACGAACTAACCCACCAATGGTTCGGCGATCATGTAACCTGCAGTACATGGCAGGATATCTGGATTAATGAGGGTTTTGCAAGTTATGGCGAATACCTGGCCAATCAGTATCTTAAATCGCAGCAGGATGCCGATCAGTGGATCCTTCAGGCCTTTAATCTGATTAAATCAAGTTCCGGTGGAAGTGTATATATACCGGAAGAGGAAACACAGTCCGACAGCAGGGTATTTGACTACAGGCTGACCTACAAAAAGGGCGCGGCCATTATACATATGCTGCGTCAGGAAGTGGACAATGATTCCCTGTTTTTTTCCATGCTTCAGGATTTTCAATCAGACTTTGCAGGAAGTAATGCTTCCGGACTGGATTTTAAAAATTTTGCAGAACAGAAAATATCAAGGGACTTTACTGCCTTTTTTAACCAGTGGTATTTTGGTGAAGGGTATCCGGTATTAAACATTAACTGGAAACAAAATAATGACAGCCTGTATATCGGACTGGTGCAACACAGTTCTGCCCCCGATAAAACTCCGGTATTCGATATATTAATCGATTATAAGTTGCGGCTTCAAAATTCCGATACCATCATCAGGCTCCGGCAAAACACCAACTTCCAGGAATTCCAGATCTATTTCCCCGAAACAATACAAAAGATTACCATCGATCCCCATCACTGGATACTTGCCGAAATTGAATCGGTATTAAACGTTTCTGATATTCTTTCCGGGAATGTGTTTACGCTTTTTCCCAATCCTGCACAAAACGAGGTTACCCTGCTTTTTGATAACAAAGATGAGAATTATAACATTTTATTTGTAGACCAGTACGGACGAATACTTGAAACCATTAAACACTGCGGATATCGTTGTACGCTTGATATCTCGGACTTTCCTGCAGGGTTGTATATTATCATACTCGATGATAAAAAAATGTTACATACGGCAAAACTTTTGAAACAGTAGACTGTGGATAGGGAGTTAGAAGTTAGAAGTTAGAAGTTAGAAATTAGAAGTTGGGAGTTAGAAGTAGGCAGAAAGTAGTGGGGGTGGTTAGTATGTATATCATCTTAAATCCCAAAATGTAAATCGGCTATTGTAATTCGTAAATCCAAAATCATCAATTGTAATTCGTAAATCCAAAATCGGTAATCGTAAATCACTGGTGGTTAATCCTGCTTTAATGCATCATAAATTACCTGCTGAATGGCAGTGCGTGTATTTAATCCCACAAGGGTATTCTCCACGGCATCGGGATACACCCGGTTAGATAAGAATATATATACGATATTTTCTTCAGGATCAACCCAGGCCATGGTTCCGGTAAAACCGGTATGCCCGTAGCTTTCCGGGGAAATATTAAAAATAGTCGGGCCGGACTTTGTTGAATCGGGTTGCGGTTTGTCAAAGCCCATTCCCCTGCGGTTACCGTTGTTACATTCTGGACACTTTTTTGTGAATGAATTAATGGTAGAACCTTTATAAAATTTTTGTCCGCCATATTCACCCCGGTTCAGATACATCTGCATGAGTTTTGCCAGGTCGTTGGCATCGGAAAATAATCCTGCATGTCCGGCAACCCCGCCCAACATGGCAGCTCCCGGATCGTGCACATATCCGTGAACTATTTGTTTTCTGAATACCAGGTCGTTTTCTGTAGGTGCAATGCGCGTTTTATCAAATCGTTGAAGCGGCAGATATCCCAGTGTGGAAGCGCCAAGGGGTTTATATAAAAAGGAATCCACAAAATTATTCAGGCTGGTACGGGTTAATTTTTCAATAACCTGCTGAAGGAGATAAAATCCGAGGTCGCTGTATTTGTATTCCTGTGTGTCGCTGACTTCAGAAATGGCAATCTGGGTGTATATGGAATCGATCAGGTTTTTATTCATAAATAAACGGTCTGCCACCTGAACAGAATACTCTTCTGAAGGTGTATCAGAAAAGTACCCGTCTTTATATTTTAAATGTTTGTTTACATAATATCCTCTTCCCATTTTAATCGGATAGGATGCAGAATATCGTGAATGGGAGTAATCCTGTGAAGGATACAAGGGTTCCAGTGTGGTAACATAAAAGGGAATCCATGATTTAAGCCCTGCCTGGTGCAGCAATATATCCTTAATGGAAATATCTTTTTTATTGGTAGTATCCAGATACGGAAGATATTCCGATAATTTATCATTAAGTTTCAGATCACCCTCTTCTTCCAGGTGCATAATTACCGGCATGGTGGCTGCAATTTTAGTCAGCGAAGCCAGATCGTAAATGTCAGTGTTTTTAACTTCGGGCCTCTTTTTTGAATAGGTAAATTGTCCGTATGACTTCTGAAATACCACAATGCCGTCTCTGGCTACCAACACCTGGCAACCCGGAGTAGCATGATGATCAATGGCGTATTGTGCAATAGAATCGATTTTATCCAGGATATTCCTGTCAAAACCAGCTTCTTCGGGTATGGAATATTTTAACCGTAAGCCACCAAAAGTATTTATGCCCTCCCCTGCGCGATAACTATTGCCAATACTTACCGGAAGCCTGGCAGAAGCCCCGATAGCGCCGAATATAATCTGGGCTGACAGGCTCTGGCTGTTTTCATTATCTTCGTAAGAAACCATTAAACCTTCGGTACTTTTCAGATTGCTGAATGTGGCCAGGGCATAAGGACTGGCAAAAACATCAAGCAGCACCTTGTTCTGTAAAATCAGGCTGTCGATAAACTGAACCGACAAGGGTGTAATTCCAAAATTCCGGGAAGCCCTCATGTCTGTGTTATGGAGACCAACAATTACCAGGTTATACGCTTTAAGCTGGCTCAGCAGTTCGGTAAATTGTTCCGGTGCAGCCGATTTATTTATACTAAACAGATCCGATTCAAGGTACATATTCAGGGTTTCCTGAAACAGCGTGGGTTTATCCGACCCTATGGCAACAGCTGCAATTTTTAATGTATCGAGTCGTTGCAGGGGAATCAGTTCATTTTTACTTTCAATTACGGTAATAGCCGATTCTGTAAGTTTTCGATTCAGAATTTCGTATTTGGGTACATTCAATTTATAAGTCAGGCTGTCTGTTTGAACCATAGTATTTTTATCCAGCTCAAGCCAGTATTTGGCAGCCAGCACTTTTTTACAACGGGTTTCAATTTCTTCTTTGCTTATATTCCCGCGGCGCACTTCTTTCTGAATTAAAGAAATAGCTTTTCCCACATCATCGGGCATCAGCAGAATATCGTTTCCGGCGAGCGCTGCTTTTACACTGGCCTCACCGGGTTTATAATACCGGGTAACACCACCCATGTTCATGGCGTCGGTAAACACAAGCCCTTTAAATTTCATTTCATTTTTCAGCAGCGAATCCACAATCAAGGGCGATAAGGTTGAAGGTTGGTTCTCTTCCGGATCCAGCGCCGGAACATTTAAATGGGCAATCATTACACCCGAAACCCCGCTCAATATTAATTCTTTAAACGGAAACAATTCCACACTGTCCAGCCTCGAACGTTCATGCGAAATTACCGGCAATGCCAGGTGCGAATCGGTATCGGTATCCCCGTGCCCGGGAAAATGTTTGGCTACGGCTATAACTTTATGGTCCTGCAAACCTTTCATATACCATAATCCCTTGCGGGCCACATTGGCGTATTCCTCACCAAACGAGCGGCTGCCAATTACCGGGTTATCGGGATTGTTGTTTACATCCACTACGGGGGCAAAATTAATATGAACGCCCAGCAGGCGCATTTGCTCTGCAAGCTGTTCGCCCATAGTATAAATTAGTTTTTCATCCTGAATGGCCCCCAGCATCATTTGCCTGGGATAATTTATGGTGCTGTCGAGGCGCATGGCCAGTCCCCATTCCGCATCCATGGCAATCATTAACGGAACTTCAGAAACCTGTTGAAAGCTATTGGTTAGCAAAGCCTGGTTATAGGGCGATCCCTGGAAAAAGATAAGACCGCCGATCTTGTATTTTTTTATTAATCCCGAAATGTAAGCTTTATGTTCCGGTCCCCTGTTGGAATAGGCCGCCACCATCATGAACTGGGCAATTTGATCGGAAAGGGAAAGGGTATTAAAAACGGAATCCACCCAGGCCGACGGTGGACCGATAAAGGGAGGATCAACTATTTTTTTTCTTAACGTGGCCTCGTGACGAGCTATACTTTTTTCTGTAGCAAACTGAAAAAATGAACTGATCACTATTAAACCAACCAGAAATACTGAAAACCGAATAAAAAACCGCTTCATATTATTTTTGCCCTTTCACGCTGCTTTTTGCAATACCCTTTATACCGAATATCAAGGCATTTTGTTATAACAGAAGCTAAAAATAATAGATGTACCCGGTGAAATATAATTTAGTTTTCCACATATAATTATAAAGTGTTGTTAATATTGGGGGTTCTGAATCTTTTGGTCTTGGCTGCCTACAGGCAATATCAAATCCCCTATTGAAAAATGGAGTGCGGAAAGATCCGGGCAATGCAGGGGAATTGAATTCAAAGCACATAAATAGCATGCGAAAAATATTCACCATCGTTTAATACTGAGGGGTCATACATGTTATATGGTCCCCGGTTTTGGTGGTTGCCAAACCCATACAAAAGCGGGTAAGTATCGGATATATTATAGATATTAAATGTATCTTAGGGTTCGGGATCATTTCCTGTTGTATCTCTATCCGGATCTTCCATGCCATCTTTTTCGCAGGATATTACGATCAGTGAACAAAGAACAACTATGTTTCCCATCCAATAGATTGTATTTTTGTTTCCCTTCATCGATTAATACATCACCCTTATTCACCTTATTATAAAGCGAATTTATTTAATTTTCCCTTTTAACATTGTGAATGAATGTGGAGGAAAGTTGTAAGTAACAGTTGATCCTTTTGTTTTCGCATCCGTTTTCTTAACAGTTTTAACCAGTTCTTTTCCGAAGTTATTTTCCGATTTAATATCAGGTCCGTTTACTTCAAAAACCTGCAAGGAGCCGGCAAAGTTGCCAGACTGATTTAAGATATCGGTTTTAATGGCTTCGTCTTTATTCCTGTTAACAACACAAATAATTATTTCATCATTGTTTACAGCAGCTGATACATCCAGATAAGGAACATTGGTTTGTTTGGTGGAACGTTCGGCCAAACCCACTTCAAATTCATCAGTATCGTATGTTTCACAGTCAACAAAAACATCCAGTGATGTGCCATACATATATTTTGAAAATAGCTGTAACGGATAATATATGGTTTGTTTAAACATTCCATCTTCTTCAGCAAAGATCGGAGCAATTACATTCACTAATTGAGCCATATTCGCCATTTTAACGATATCAGCATTTCGGATAAAGGCATTTAAAAAACCGGCAATTACAAGTGCATCTTCAAGGTTATACCGTTCTTCCAAAGCTCTTGTTCCGGTCATGGTTTCTTCAGCACGCCATCGGTACCAGATATTGTACTCATCCCATGCGATATAGATAGGATCGCGGTCACCCCGGTCAGCTTTATCCATTTCACGCAGAATCATCCCTTTAACAATTTTAGTTCGCGCTTCCAGTTCCAGAGGTGAGGCTACAAAATTGTAATAATCATTACCATGGTTACCAACATACATATGTAAAGCAATGTAATCCACTACATCTCTTAATTCTGCCAATATTGTTGCATTCCATTCGTTTGGATCGGCATCGGGGCGATAGTTAGATGAACCTGCCGCAATTAGCTTAATATCGGAGGAGGTAAGTTTCATAAGTTTGGCTGCCTCCCTGGCCTTTTTACTGTAATCTTCGGCATTTAAATGTCCCATTTGCCAGAATCCATCCATTTCATTTCCCAAACTCCAATATCTTATGTTATAAGGTTCTTGATATCCGTGTTTTTTCCGTAATTCGGCATAATAAGGGCCTTCTTCAATATTGCAATACTCTACCCAGTTCCTGGCTTCTTCAATGGTTCCTGTTCCCAGATTAACAGCAAAATAGGGTTCAGTATTCATCATTTTCGCATACTTCATAAATTCATTGGTGCCAAATTCATTGGTTTCCAAACGGGACCAGGCCAGTTCCATTCTGGGAATTCTTTCAGGACCAACACCATCCAGCCAATGGTAATTAGAAACAAAGTTACCTCCCGGGTACCTTGTTATGGTTACGTTTAAATCTTTTACTGCGTCAAAAACATCCTTCCTGAACCCGTTTTCATCTGATAGTGGATTTCCCGGATCATAAATTCCTCCATAAACACATCGTCCCAAATGTTCCACAAAGTTTCCATAAAGTAATTCACTTATTTCCCCGACCGTACGATCAGTGTCTATCTTTATCCTTGCATTTTGTGCGTTTATGTTTAGACTAGCAACAATTACTGAAGCAAAAGCCAGTATTATAGTTTTTTTTACTTTCATTGTTTACGATTATTAATTGTTTTTTATTCGTTTTAAACTGTTATGCTCCGGTATTTTCGCAACCGGCCATTCACTTTCATCCCAGGATACGGGACTAATTATAAGTTTTGGTATTCCATTCTCATCTATATCATATGCATGATAAATTAAATAATCAGTTTTTTTAAAAGTATATATGGAGTTATGTCCAACGCCACTATATTTTTTATTTCCATTGAGTAAAACATATCCTCCACCCTGATCCATCCGTTTTCCCATTTTATCCAGATAAGGCCCTTCGATATTTTTTGCTCTGCCAACCACAATCTTGTAATTGCTTTCCAGTCCGCGGCAACAATAATCGAATGACACAAACAGATAATAAAATCCTTTTCTTTTAAAAATGAAGGGAGCTTCAACAGCACCATCGCCGGGTTCACGAATGTCTATGCTAAAATCCCGTTTACGTTTTGCAAGAGTGTACCATTCTTCGGGTTGAGCAACTCCGGTAAGATCCTGTCTCATCTTTACCAGTTTTATACCGTTCCAAAAAGATCCAAAAGACATCCAGGGAGTATTATTCCCGTCAAAAGCAATATTTGGATCTATGGCATTCCATTCATCTCTTCCAGGTATTGATTGTATTATTTTCCCCTGATCTTCCCACTTGTATTCAGGGCTGTCCGGATCCAATGTTTTATTAGTTGCTAAGCCAATACAGGACGTATTTTTAGCAAAGGAAGAAACAGAATAAAAAAGGTAGTATCGATCATTATAATATAAAATATCAGGAGCCCATATATGATTTTTAAAATCGGGTACAGATTCAACAGCCCATTTCGGGGCCTCATCAAAAACCTGGGTGAGTTTTTCCCAGTCTTGCATGTTGGTTGATCTCCATATTGAAATTCCTTTGCCAGTATGAAACATGTAATAGGTATCATCCTGAAGAATCATTACCGGATCGTGTACAATTACCATATTGAGGTATTTATCCTCTTCTTGAGCATTACAGGAAAAAAATACGAATATCATAAAAAGGAATGCGAACCAACGTTGTTTGGTATATCGTTTTATGTGTTTGATTTGTAACATTTTTGCTATTTAATGTCAAATACAATTACTGATTTTGCAGGCATATTGGCAGTAATTATGTTGTTTTTTAGTTTAAAATTTGAGAATTCAGTTGGTTTTATGGTGTTTGGATTTTCAAATGTATTGTGATCATCTAACGCATCCGAAGTTAGTATCCTTGCCATAGCCTTTGAGACTTTTTTCCCTCTCAGGTCGATTGTGAGTTCCGAACTTTTGTTGGGATGCACGTTTACTATTGAAACATGAACGGTACCGTCTTCACTGACAGAGGAGGAAACACTAAGTTGATCAATCTTTTTATTTTTATATTCATAGCTGTCACATTTTAAGTGGGTAGGTAATAAAGTGGCATTTTGGTGCACTTTGTACATCTCAAAAATGTGATACGTAGGAGTGAGCACAATTTTATCTTCCCTGGTAAAGATCAAAGCCTGCAAAACATTTACAGTCTGGGCGATATTGGCCATTTTAATCCGATCACAACGTTCATTAAAATAATTTAATGAAATTCCTGCAATAAATGCATCGCGCAGGGTATTTTGCTGAAATAGAAAACCGGGGTTTGTGCCAGGTTCAACATTGTACCATGCTCCCCATTCATCTACTACCAGCGCTACTTTTTTTTCAGGGTCATATTTATCCATAATGGTCATGTGCCTGTCGATTACTCCCTCAATTTTAATACAACGTTCCAACGTTTCAAAATACCTGTCTTCACTAAAGCCGGTGGCAGGACCCTTGTCCCACCAATTGGTTGTATAGTGGTGAAGTGATAATCCCCACATCATGTGGTGTGGAATTTTTTTCATGCATACTTCGGTCCAGTTATAATCGTCTACATTCGCTCCCCCGGCAATTTTTCGCAGTTCTTTATCTCCATAGTTTCTACAAAATGTGGCATATCGCTTATACTGGTCTGCATAAAATTCCGGAGTCATGTTACCACCACATCCCCAGTTCTCGTTACCTACTCCCCAATATTGAACTCCCCACGATTCTTCCTGTCCGTTTTCACGTCTCAAATCGGCCATAGGACTTACATTGTCTGAATTGATGTATTCCACCCATTTCGACATTTCTTCAACTGTGCCGCTACCCACATTTCCGCAAATTACGGGCTCTGTATTAAGCTGACGGCATAGTTCAAAAAATTCGTGCGTACCAAAGCTGTTATCTTCGGTTACTCCTCCCCAATGAGTGTTTATCATTTTAGGCCTGTTCTCTCGTGGGCCTATTCCGTCCCTCCAATGATATTCATCGGCAAAACAACCCCCAGGCCATCTTAGGTTCGGGATATTTACTTTTTTGAGAGCTTCAACAACATCATTTCGAATACCATTGGTATTCGGGATCTCAGCATCTTCACCCACCCAGTATCCACCGTAAATACAATGCCCAAGATGTTCGGAAAAATGACCATAGATATGTTTACTGATCGTGTTTTTTCCTAAATCGGCATTAACTACAATTTTACCCGTAGATGATTGAGAAAACGCACCACTACTTATAAATAGGAGGATTGTTAAAAGCACTGTGAATATTCTTTCTTTGTACATAACGATAATTTTATTTGTTGATTTTTAAATCTGGATTTGAGATAGTTCTAACTTTATATGTTTAGTTATTTTAAATGTTTAACTGGTATGTTGAAAGGAATAGTCTTGGAAAAAATACCGGTGTGAATTCTCAGTAACCTTACCGGCATTTTATACAATTCACCTTTCAACAATAACAATTTTATCAATGTTTAAAACAAAAGTATCAAAAAGCCGGATAGAAGGGGTGCATAAATGTTTATAAAAGGAGGAATGATGTGTGTTTTTTAGGTGGACGTATGTGTAATTTAGATGATAGCAGAGAGTAATTGGCAAATAGTAAATGTATTATTGCCAGTAGGTTGAGCTAATTGCTAACCTTAATTTACAAGCAGGTTTTCATATGTTATTTTTCTGCACATTTTTAAATCGTAAAGTGTAATAATGCGCAAGGAATAACAGGCCAGCCAATAATCTTTAATGGATGTAATATATTCTCGCTTTACATTTTCCCATTCTTGTAAAGATATGTTTAAGTCGGAAATGGTTATTTCTCCATTTTTAATCTTTCGATGTGCGATTTGGCGCACATTGTTTGCCACGATGTCAGTTTCTCGGGAAGTATTGATTTGTTAATTCATTAAATTAAATTTTCTCAACCAATACTACTACCCTTCGCTCAAAATCTTCAATTCCTTTTTACACTTCATAGGTCACCAGGTCGAATTTTGATTTAGCTAATTTTACTGTTGAAGCTGACCATCTTCAATTTAAAATTGGAATCGATAACGAAACTTTCACCTCTAAAGCTGTTTCCGGATTTTTAGATAACATCACCAGTTTTTCAGAGTTATTGATTAAACCATAATTTCAAACGATTACAGCCTTTAGACCATTACTGCGCTTAGCCTTTACCTGTTCTCGTTCTGCTTCAAACATCGCTTTTTGTAATAAGGTGTTTCTTTCCGGTTTTCTTTTGCTTTTTGACCAAATATTAACATTTCAGAGGGGTATAACTACAATATAGGTTAGGTGATATCTTTACATTTTAATCAATTTGTCCACCAAAAATATCCATATGTATACTATGTTAAAATTTGTCCACCAAAAATACCTATATGTACACTTTGTTAAAAATTGTTAAAATTACTTTTACATCAAAGTAAGAGATAGGGAGAATATTTTATGTACAAAAAAGTAAAACTTTTGATTACCAATTTTGAACTAAAAACGACTAAAACTATGGAAAACGTCAAATTCTCGAAAAACAGAATCGAGACAAAAGCGAAAATTAACTGGTTCAAAATATCATCAATGCCTGATATAACGAGCTAACTCCACTAGAATTTTATTTCATTCATAAACTATAATACTAATTAATCCTACTTTACAATGAGAAAGATTTGGCTATAGTTATTACCAGGAGTATTTCTCGACATTGCATCGTATGTCGAGCGGAACAAATATGATCCGCAGATCGGCAACGATTCCAAAAAGGGACCGACGGAAATAAAAACTGTTGATTTGGCATATTTGAATGCTGCAAATCGAACCATCGCAAGTAATGGAACAAGTAATTACATCATTTTATCCGTGCAAATGGTGAAAGGCAGTAAAAATGAACTGTCAGATGACGTTGAAAACAGAACAACTGTCCATATCAAGAAACTAAATCAGAGTATTGGTAACATGACTAACGACCCAGATATAACTATACTAAAGAATGAATTCAATCAAACTAATTTTATAAAAACAAACTAAACGGATGGCTTATGAAAACAATTAAACTGATGAAATGTGCTTTGTACGCAGCAGTTTTGGCAGCATTTGTCTTAGTTGGGTGCGAGAAGATGGATATTTATTCTATTGATGCACCCTCTGACCTGCAGCGCAGGATTGACTCAATTGAAGCTGCGAAACCTAATACAGGGGACACTACTTACCTAACCATCAACACAACAATAGTGGGACCTGAAGATAACAGTGCCGGTTGGTGGGCTTACTTCTCTGATTATTTCACCATTCCTGCAAACAAACTATTGCATTTGGAGTTTATTAACCACGGTACCGGCGTTAACAACTGGAATAACTGGAATCTTGTCGTTGTCAATGTAGCGGATCGTGATGCCGGCGATTATGCCGAATACTTTGTTCTCCGTTCTGATGCTTACGGCTGGGGTAACGATGATTTTGACTTAAACATGATCTCCCAAAACTATCCCGACACCGACGAAAATGGCGATATTTGGAACGATTTCCGCATTACCATGCAAGGTGCTTATGTTAATCTCGAAGTTGATCACTCTGCTACCGGTAATGTATTTGTAACAGCCACTGCCGTTGGATTAAATGGTGTAGAGCTGGTCCAAACATATCAACAACCGGTTTCCGCCACTGCCGATATCGTGGCTTTCTTAGTTTGCGATGGCAGCTATTTCGAGATGAAAAAGGCATACCTCCTACCTTCTAAAGTTACTGTTGTAGAAGACGTTAATCCGGTTTCTATTATTGTTGAAGGATCTCCTGCTTTTGTTGAATTAGGAGACGAAGACTTTTGGGGTGAAGCAATAGTTACTGTTACTTACGCTGACGGATCTTCTGAGCAAGTTGATAGTGCAGATTTATCATTCAACGTTATTCCTGATATGACTACACTCGGAGAAAAGACAGTTGTTGTGGCTTATAGCAAAACGAAACAAGGCGCATACGGCCCGGCTGTATCAACCTTTTACACGCTAGAAGTAACTAACTCTGTTTCAAGCCTGGAGGTTACTACTTTGCCAAACATAACCGAATACTATTACTTCAGCAGCGACTCTATCATATTTGATCCTACAGGTATTGTCGTAACTGCCACATATTCTGACGCTTCAACGGCTATTATGGATAACGAAGCTCTTGAGTTTAGCAAGATTCCGGCTGCAGAAGGTTCGCAGACCGCTTTCATTTCTTATGTTGGTGCAACAAGCACAGTAACTACAACTTGCCCGCTAACTCTTGTACAGGGTATAGCTCAGGTAGGTGCTAATGACTTCTCTACCGCATGGTGGACAGAATTCTCTGATGAATATCCAGTCGCATCAGGTTCGAGTACGACAATTACAATGTACTGCTACTCCAACAATATTAATAACTGGAACAGCCCTTGTACAATTCTTCGCAAAGCTGACTTGACTGAA
>JAFGSZ010000067.1 GCA_016934395.1 Bacteroidales bacterium | reverse complement strand
TGCTAACTAAATTTTAACAGATTTTACTGTTTTTACTATACGTGATGCCACTTTATACGGATCAGCATTAGATGCTGGTCTCCGGTCTTCCAGTCTTCCCTTCCAGCCATTTTCTACAGTACTGATAGGGATACGTATTGATGCTCCGCGATCAGAAACGCCGTAGCTGAATTTATTGATCGATTGTGTTTCATGTCTTCCGGTTAAACGTTTATCATTATCAGCTCCATATACATCGATATGTTCTGTAATTACTTTTCCGAAAGCATCACATATTTTTTCAAACACTTTTCTGTCACCACAGGTTCTCATTAAACCGTTTGAGAAATTGGCATGCATACCCGATCCGTTCCAGTCGCCATCTACCGGCTTTGGGTGTAAATTAATTCTTACGCCATATTTTTCTCCTACGCGTTCAGCAAGATAACGAGCAACCCAGGTATGATCACCGGCATTTTTTGCCCCTTTTGCAAAAATCTGATATTCCCACTGTCCTTTCATTACCTCTGCATTAATACCTTCAATATTAATACCGGCCTGTATACAATTTTCAAGATGTTCTTCAACCAAATTACGACCAACATTAAACTCAGCTCCAACTGAACAATAAAATGGACCCTGTGGAGGAGGATAATACCCCGGCGCCGGGAATCCCATAGGAGTATGGTGATCTAAATCCCATAAAACATATTCCTGTTCAAATCCAAACCAGAAATCCTCATCATCGTCATCGATGGTAGCTCTTCCGTTTGACGGATGTGGTGTTCCATCAGGATTCATAACTTCTGTCATTACCAAATATCCGTTTTTTCGTCCGGGATCGGGAAATACAGCCACCGGTTTTAATAAACAATCTGAAGAATGACCTAAAGCCTGCTCTGTTGATGAGCCGTCAAATGACCAAACAGGAGCATTCTCCACTTTCCCGTCAAAATCTTCTACTACAAGTGTTTTGCTTCTCATAGTCTGAGTAGGCTTGTAACCATCAAGCCAGATATACTCTAATTTAAATTTCATAATGAATTCTTTTGAGATTAATATTTATTTACCATTTCTTATAATCATGGTGCAAATATAATCATATTTTTTGAAAAACATACAAAATAATTAAAAACTATTATTAAAAATGGGGAATAAATAAAAAAATAACACTAAATAATTAGTGAGCCCCTAAAAAATCAAGGGGGAGAGGATATAAATGTGTATATACATAAAATAAATCGATATTATATACTTTTTTAACCATAATTATGTTTATTAGAATGATTCAACTAATGATACCTGTTCTTAAAGGGTATGCCAGATAATTTTATGCATAAAAACCAAATTTTGATAGTGTTTTCGGAAAAATTTAATGTAATCCCTTTATCTTTATTGGAGGTATTTAGAATGTCGTTTATTTTTAGTCGAGACAATAATTGATATATGGTTCAATTCATACACTGAAAAAGAACAACGGAAAATTTTTTATTCCAGGGGCAGTAATAATTTCAGTATCCTTATAGGGATTTATAAATGTTTGACATACTTCATATAATTTTCATAGTTAGGAATACTAATTCCATAAAATAAAAGTTTTAGGTACATAAGATATATTTTACCTCATTACATAAGCCGGGGTTAATAAATCAATTCGTTATATTTATTTATTTATTTAATTTTACAAATTGCATTTATTAATAGCCATATACATGAAACGACGGAATTTAGTTTTAATTATATTATTAAATCTGGTACTGTTGAATGCAAATTATGCTCAAAATAAGCGTACACTCAGGGCGTATGAAACATTCAATGCAGGAGAGTACTTTAAAGCAATCGATCTGTTTAAAGATGCCTATCAAAAAGTTACCGATAAAAAAGAGAAGCTCGATATTGCGTTTTATATAGCCGAATGCTATCGTAAAACAAATAAATCCAGGGAAGCGGCTTTATGGTATGGAAAAGTTATTGCAAAAAATTATGAAAAGCCAATCATCTATTTATACTATGCCGATGCATTAAAGATGAATGAAGAATATGAGGAAGCAAAAAATCAATATGAAAAATACAAGGAGCTGGTTCCAGGAGATGCCAGAGGATCGGATGGAATACTGTCATGCAATATGGCCCTGGAATGGATGGAATTTCCCAATGGATATGTAGTGGAGGAAATGAAGTTTTTCAATTCTAAGTTTAGCGATTACAGTCCGGCCTATGGCCGTGATGATTACAGGCTTGTATTGTTTACCTCCACCCGGGATGAAACTTTGGGGAAAATGGAGCATGGAGGCACCGGACAGGGTTTTGCTGATATTTTTACTTCTACAATGGACAGAAAGGGAAAATGGAGTACTCCGGTACCTCTGAATGAAAATATCAATACCGAATCTGAAGAGGGGACCCCATCGGTGAGCAGTGATTTTAATACACTATATTTTACACGATGTACTTATAATAAGAAGAAAGCCGAAGGCTGTAATATATGGGTGGCCAAGCGGGATGGAGACCAATGGGATAAAGCGAAATCTATACCTTTTTTTGAAGATAGCCTGGTGGCTGCTCATCCGGCAATATCACCCGATGAGCTTACCTTATATTTTGTATCTGACGCTAAAGGTAGTGTGGATGACGGTACCGGAAAACCCAGCAAAGATATATGGCGGGTTACACGTTCGGGTCCCATGGCAGAATGGGGTAATCCTGAAAATTTGGGGACAACAATTAATACACCGGGCGATGAGCTTTTTCCTTATGTGCATCACGACGGAACGCTGTATTTTTCTTCCGATGGACATATCGGGATGGGGGGACTTGATATTTTTAAAGCTACAAAACAAGACAATGGTCAGTGGAAGGTTGAAAATCTTAAATATCCGATTAACTCATCATCAGATGATTTTGGGATAGTATTTGAAGCTGAACGTGAGGCAGGGTTTTTAAGTTCCACCCGAAAGGGGAAGGTTGATGCTATTTATGCCTTTATGTTGCCCCCGTTAAAATTTAGTATTACCGGTGTGGTGATCGATGAAAAAACCGACCTGCCAATTCCACAATCAACAATAAAATCAATTAGCAGTGACGGTATTACCCTTGAATCGAAAGCCGGAGAAGACGGAACATTTAAATTTTTATTGAAACCCGGAACAGATTATGTTTTTCTGGCTTCAAAAGATGGTTATCTGCAGGGCAAAGAACGAGAAACCACTAAAGGCCTGGATAAAAGTACTGAATTTAAAACGGAAATTTACCTGTCTTCAATTAAAGAACCGATCAGACTGGAAAATATTTTCTTTGAACTCGATAAGGCCGATTTAAGGCCGGAGTCAATGGTTTCTCTTGATAAACTGGTGGAAACACTTAATGATAATCCAAATGTTACTATTGAGCTTGGCGCTCATACCGATTCACGCGCCAGCGATGAATATAACTTTGATCTTTCAAAAAGAAGGGCACAATCGGTTGTAAATTATTTAATTTCTAAAGGTATAAAGCGCGACAGGCTTGAGGCCAAAGGTTATGGTGAAAGCAAACCAAAAACTGTGGATGCAAAAGATCATGAATCTTATCCCTTCCTGCCGGTAAATACGCTGCTTACAGAAAGCTTTATCAACAAACTCCCGGATGCTGATCAGCAGGAATTAGCCCATTTTTTAAACAGGAGAACGGAATTCAGGGTGTTGCGCACGGATTACGGGGAGTAAATAAAAAACCTGGTAAAAGAGAGCCCTGCGAGGTTTCAAACCCTCGCAGGGCTATAGAATATCAATCAAACTTCACAGCAAAATCAGTGGTAGTTACCACATTACTTTTATTTAATGCGCGGTCGCGGATGTACACTTCATATCGCATAGTATCATACGGAGGTTCAAAAAAGAAACTGATATCAACTTTAATAATACCCTTTACCGTTTTATTCTGCCCTACACGATCCAGTTTTTCATCATAAGGTATAGTATAAAAATTATCTGGTAATGTGGAATCTGCTTCAATTTCAAAATAATTTCCATCCACTTTTTCAAAAATTGTAAGAAATAAATTTTTGCGTATAGAATCGGGCAGGGTAGTATCGGCGGCAACTTCTTCATATACTCCCAGATCAGCATCCCCATCGATAAAAGATATTTCCAGTTCCCCTACAATTTCTTTGTTTTCGAGGGTTGGATCGATCCGCTCCGATAGATCAAAACTCTTAAACTCAATTTCAGGAACGGGGCTAACCTTCTCAATGGGTTGACATGCAGTGGTCAGGACTATAATTAAAACAACAACAAAAGTATACTTCATTGCAAAAAATGTTTATATGCCAGTCCGGTTTGTCTCACAAAAATCATACAAAACCATATGTAAAGTTATTTTTTTCTAAAAAATATCTGAATAGGAACACCGGTAAAATTATAATTTTCTCTCAGCCGGTTTTCCAAAAATCGTTTATACGGTTCTTTAACATATTGTGGCAGGTTGCAGAAAAAGGCAAATGCCGGGTACCGCAACGGAAGCTGCGTGGAATATTTAATTTTAACATATTTGCCTTTCACACTTGGAGGAGGAAAGTTTTTAACGGTTTCCTGCATCAGGATATTTAATGGCGATGTGGCAATGCGCCGCTTCCGGTTTTCAAATACTTCAATAGCGGTTTCCAGTACCTTATGCACCCTTTGCTTAGTGATAGCTGAAATAAACAGGATAGGTACATCATCGAAGGGGGCAATTTTTGCTTTAATATACTCTGAAAACTGTTTGGTAGTATGCGTATCTTTTTCAACCAGATCCCATTTATTCACCAGGATCACAATTCCTTTATGATTTTTTTTAACAATACTGAAAATGCTCACATCCTGGGCTTGTATTCCTCTTGTGGCATCAATTAACAGCAGGCAAACATCCGCGCTTTCAATAGCCCTTATAGAACGCATTACGGAATAAAATTCAATATTCTCGGTAACTTTGCCTTTTTTTCGTAGTCCGGCAGTATCTACAAGGTAAAAATCAAAATTGTATTTATTGTACCGGGTATAAATAGAATCGCGGGTTGTACCGGATATAGGCGTTACAATATTTCTTTCTGCACCAATCAGCGTATTGATTAATGAAGATTTACCTACATTGGGGCGTCCGATTATGGCAAATTTCGGGAGATCAACTTCCTCTTCTACTGAGGTTTTTTGAAAACTTGCAACTACGGCATCGAGTAATTCACCTGTTCCCGATCCGTTAATTGAAGAAATAGAAAAGATTTCACCAAGGCCTAGGCTGTAAAAAATATTGGCATCGTAATTTCGGGAAATATTATCCACTTTGTTAACCACCAGGATTACCTTTTTATTAATACGCCTCAGAATTTCTGCAATAGCATCATCAAGATCCGTAATTCCGCTAATCACATCAACAAGAAATAGGATTACATCCGATTCCTCGATAGCCAACATGGCCTGTTTTTTAATTTCCTCCTCAAAAACATCCTCCGAATTGGTCACATATCCGCCGGTATCAATTACAGAAAACTCCTGCCCGTTCCAAATGGACTTGCCGTAATGCCGGTCGCGGGTTACCCCGCTGGTTTCATGCACTATGGCATCACGAGATTCCGTAAGACGATTAAATAATGTTGATTTTCCTACGTTAGGCCTTCCTACTATGGCTACAATATTTCCCACAAATAAATAATATTAATTAAATTAAATAATCAATGGCCGCCCTGGTCTTTTTCACTTCCTTTATAATCTGTGATACTTTTTGATGTTCAGGATGCTCAATATACCGGTTCAGGTCAGCCATACTGTTAAAAGTTGTTTCCAGTATAATATCGAAATTCGAATCTTCTGCCTCATCTGAATTAATGTGTACAGCAAGGGATTTTAATTCATCGATTTTCCCCTTCATACCCGTAAGGCTTTTGTATATTAATTGTACTGCATTTTCTTTTTCTGTTTGAGAATAAGAAGCATCAATTTTCCATAAAACAATATGCCGAATCATAATTTTAAAAATTTTTACTGATATCCGAATTTACGTAATTGTAGTGGCTTATCCCGCCAGTCTTTATTTACTTTAACAAACAATTCAAGGAACACTTTTTTATCAAGAAAAGACTCGATATCCTTTCTGGCCTCGGTGCCCACTTTTTTTAACATACTTCCCTGGTGACCGATAATGATCCCTTTTTGAGAATCGCGCATCACATGGATGTTGGCCCTGATGTGGTCTATTTTTTCAGATTCCTTAAAAGATTCAATTTCTATTTCAACTGAATAGGGAATTTCTTTTTTGTAATTTTTTAAAATTTTTTCGCGGATAATTTCGGCAACAAAAAATCGTTCGGACTTATCCGTAAGCGAATCTTTAGGAAAATATTCAGGACCCTCAGGGAGTTTTTCAAGTATAGTATCAAAAAGCACATTTATATTAAAATTTTTCAGGGCTGAAACGGCCAGCAATCGTGCTTTAGGCAGCAATTTTCCCCATTCGTCGATAAGCATCTCGAGTTTTTCCTGATTTATAAGATCAATTTTATTAATAACCAAAATAATGGGGATATTGGTTTTTTGAAGTTTCGAAATGTAATGCTCATTTTTATCAATACTTTCAATCACATCCGTTATGTATAGAAAAATATCTGCATCTTCAAACGCTGAAAGCACGAACTTCATCATTGATTCCTGCAGTTTGTATGCGGGATTTATTATACCCGGGGTATCAGAATATATTATCTGAAAATCTTCACCATTAACAATACCCATAATCCTGTGGCGCGTGGTTTGTGCTTTTGAGGTAATTATGGACAAGCGTTCCCCCACAAGGGCATTCATAATGGTTGATTTACCCACATTTGGATTACCGATAATATTTACAAATCCCGATCGATGATTCATTATCTGTATATGCTTTTTTTATAAATTAAAAGAAAATGTCAATTTGTAGGCGAAGTTATCACTTATTTGTGAAAAAGAATAGGGTCCGTAACGATAGAAAACGCCAAAACCATAACCTATAATATTTTGACGTAATACATTGTTTATCAAAACACCACATTCATAATATCCTTTATTTAGCGTCTGGAAATTTATATTGGCATGTACAGACGGTTTTTTTAATTCACCAAAACTGATATTATTTACCAGTTGAAAATCGGGATGAAAAGCTTCTGAATGAAAAAATAAATTTCCAAAATCGTGTTTTACAAACAGGGAAACAAATCTGTCAGCCAGAAATTCATTCATCCTCATCGTGGCAAATGAATTTTCACTTTCGAGGGTAAAGTGTTTGAAGCTGCCATGGCCGTTATATAATACCGGATAGGGCAGGTCTCCCGAAGCCATACCGCTGACCAGCTGGAGCCTGGTGGTCCCTAATTTTTTATATTCTATTGATTTTGTAATCTTTGCCTCAACTTTTAAATACTCATAATTTCCATTTAAAATTGTGGTTCCTTTTATAATATTTCCATAAAATACAGGGTATTTCGTACCGTTAGAAAACCGGTTGCCCAAGGGGCTTAACATAAATTGTTCGCGAAAAGCATATTTAAATTGTAAAGCTAACTCGGTGAACTGGAAACCATTGGTGGTAATTACCGGATTACTTTCATTAACTACAAATGAATAATCGTTGGTTGTAGTCCTGTAGCTCTGATTGACAGAAGCATTCAGGGTTAAAAATTTTAACAGCCTCGAACCGATCAGGATTTCTTTTTTAACCACCTGATCCATATTTTCAAGCATATAATTCCGGTAACTTTCAGAGTTAAATATTTCCTCACTTCCCAGAAAATGATATCCCCCGGATTCGGCAAGATCATCGAGGTATGAGAGCTTAAGAAAGGTTTCATGCTTTTGGTTAAGATTAAGTGTAAATCCTGCGCCATATTTTAATGCCTTATCTTTAAATCCGTAAGCAACATGTCCGTCGAGTGAAAAAACCGTTGAAATATTCTTATTGGTTTTGCCGCCAATCCCCAGCCTAAATCCTTCGTAATCGTTATAATCGAGAATTGATCCTAAATCAAGATTAATATATTTTAAGGGGATATAACCCAGCAACAAGGTTTCAATATTTCTAAACTTCGAATCAAACTTTTCAGCTTTGCCGATACTGTCGATGATATGATACGTTCTTTGATCTTTTTCCGTTAAGGAATCCACTCTGTAAGCATTCCAGGTTTCAGGCGACAGCGTATCACCCCGGTTATTGATTTCCAGAGCTATTTCATCAAAAATTTTGTTGGGCAGATCCGGGTTAATGCGAACGTTTAAAATATATGACCGACCGATACCCAACAACTTCATCTTGCGTGTTGAAGTTTCAACAACAGCATTATGAAAAATAATATTGGTATTTAACTGGTATGGGAACCAATGATTATCCACCAGCTGGTATTCCTGTTGTATTTTAACCGTGAACAATTCCTTTTCAGGATTAGAAGCTTCGGCAATAACATTTTGTATGGCATATTTATTTGAATTAATATACAAAATTCCCTTCAGGCCATTAAAGTTTTTATTTTTATGTGGCTGGTATGAGATTATAAAAACCGTATCGTTTCTTTCAGTATACAAGGTATCTTCAAGAAGAAAAAAATAATCGGTGGTACTGCCCCTGCTTAATGGATTCAGGTATTTTTTTCCGCCTACCATAATCAGGTCGTCATAAAATGAAAACGACTGAAACTGGGTAGCCATTAATAAAAATGTAGGTTTTTCAAATCCGGAAACACGTGAAGAAATTATTATTTCTTTGTTTAAATCGGGCTTCTTAAATTTTCGTTCGATGATGGATTCCATAATGAACAAATGCTGGTCTTGGATGAATTGACGGGCATTTATATCTGATGAATCAACAGATTCAGTATAACGTTCAGGCCGTTTTTTCTTATCTTTTTCAATTTCCTTTTTCGATTTAAGTTCAGATAAACTATCGGGATCGAATGTAAAATGCATCTTATCATATGCCACGTACGAAAATGAGTTCAAATTTTCGGGATTATTGATTTTCCGGTTTTCAGAAGCGAGATTGATGATTCTGTGAGCAGGATTAATACCCGGGAATACCTTTATTTCATCAATGAGATAGGCTTTGGGTTGCAGGGAAACAGACAGGTTCTGAAAATCAGAAACGGATTGGGCTTCCATGATTTTGGTTTCATATCCCACATAGCTGAATTTTAAAAAATCAGGAAGACGTAAGGCATTAAACTTAAAACGCCCGTCAATATCCGATACTGTGCCATTTCCTTTGTCATTATATACAATATTAACAAACGGCAGATATTCACCTGTAACAGCATCCGTAATCCGACCTGATATTTCGGTTTGCTGGGCCTCTGAAATTTTAAAAAAGAAGAATAAGAGCAATAATACAGAAACTGTATTTTTTAAAATGGTATTGTTAAACATTTGTAAATTATTGAGAATAAACAGGTAAAATTGATTTGAGTGGCAAAGATAGAAATAATTTGTGTTCAATAAAGTCATTCCATTTCTCTGCCTGCTACATACGATCTCCATTTTTCGATCAGTTGTTGCATGTCGGCAGGTAATTCAGAATTAAAAACCATCTCTTTTTCGGTTTTCGGGTGTTTAAATCCCAGCGTTTTAGCGTGTAAAGCATGACGGGGCAGTATGGTAAAACAATTCTGTACAAATTGTTTGTATTTTGTAAATGTGGTCCCTTTCAAAATTCTATCCCCTCCGTAACGCTCATCGTTAAATAGGGGATGCCCGATATATTCCATGTGTACCCTGATCTGATGGGTACGGCCGGTTTCCAGCCTGCATTCGATAACATTTACATACCCCAGCCGTTCAAGTACTTTAAAATGAGTAACCGCATGTTTTCCATGGTCGCCTTCCGGAAACACAAACATTTTCATCCGGTCTTTCGGACTGCGCCCCACATGCCCGGTAATGGTGCCTTCGTCTTCTTCAAGATTTCCCCAAACCACTGCAATATAAGAACGGGTGGTTGTTCGATCGAAAAACTGTTTGGCAAGTTTATTCAGCGCATATTCGGTTTTGGCAACTACCAGCAAACCCGAAGTGTTCTTGTCAATTCGATGTACCAGGCCGGGGCGGGTTTCCCCGCTGCTAAAAAGGGGCTCGTCCTTTAAATGATACATTAGGGCATTTACCATGGTGCCTGTGTAATTTCCATGGCCTGGATGAACCACTAATCCGGGTTCTTTATTAATTACAATAATTTCGTCATCCTCATACACAATATTCAGAGGAATATTTTCAGGTAAAATTTCAAGCTCTCTCGGTGGATGAGGAAGTACAATAGAAATAATATCGCCGCCTTTTACTTTATAATTTGATTTTACGCCTTTCTGATTTACCAGGATATTTCCAGCGGCGGCGGCATTCTGGATTTTGTTTCGCGAAATATTTTCAAGCCGGTTCGATAAAAATTTATCGATACGCAGTAAACTTTGTCCTTTGTCCACTTCAAACCTGAAATGTTCATACAGGTCTTCGCTTTGTTCATTAAAGTCTACTGAGTTATCCTGATCCATAGGAATTAAGGAAGAATAATAAATTTTCCGGTAACACTTTTCTGCCGGTTATCTAATTTTAGAAAATAAATCCCCGGATTTAAAAAACTAATATCAATAGTGTTTTTATATTCCGCAGAAGAATATACGATCTTACCTGACAGGGAAAATATGGTGGTGTTCCATCGGATATTTAAATTATTTTCCTGAAAATCAAACCGGATATAGTCACGGGCAGGGTTCGGATATATTTCAAGAATGTTGGATTCCGGATCCCTGTGGTCATTATTGCCGGTAATTATTTTATTACCGAAAACAGGCCGTATCATTAACGTACCTTCGCGTAAACTGTTTGCCGGTGAATACCACAACCCCTCGGTATTAATAAATGTGTTTGCCAGATTGCTGTTATTCACATCGTAACCAATATTTAAAAAAGCATCTTCTGCCTGCTGAATGCCGATAAAAATAGTATCTGAAACTGCAATAACAGAATCGAGGGCAAAACGTTGAAATTGCAAAAACCCATGAGATGGATTTACATAATCCATTTCGGGAGAATTGTAAATCTTGTTTCCCGGAATTTCGAAATTATTTTTCCATATACTAATGTAAAAAGGGATAGCTGTATTTACATCTTCTGCTGTTTTGTTAAAATAAATATCAACTGCATTTAGTGTGTCGGGCTTGTAGATTTTAAAACGACTGGCCAAACTGGAACCAACTGCTGATTCCCCGGTAATTCCAAATCCGAATTCAGCAGTGCCGTCATCATAAGCGTAATAATCACTATACACTTCAATACGGGTTACCGTATCGTTACCCCTGAATTCTTCGGCATCCGTAGTAAGGTAGGCCCTTATTTCGAATTTACCCGAATCAGCCGGATAATACGAAATTCCGGAGTTAAAATAATCATTACGTTCAAATACCGAATCTGCCTCAAAGTCTTCATTTCCTCCTTCGGCAGGTATTTCAGAAGTACCCTGAACCAGATCCTTTACCAGGTAGGAGCGGGTCATCTTTTTAGTATCCTGATACGCATTTCTGAAACGGGTGGTAATGTAAGGTTCTTTTCCGGTAAACTGGGCATAATATATATGGGCCCAGGGAATAGCTTCGTACAAACGGAAGGTGGAATGTAAGGGGTCTACATACATAAATTCGTTTAAATGCTGGTGTGCCAACCTGGTTTTCTGGTCAAGCTGCACGTAATCCACATTCCAGTGATCGGCGTTGCTTTTATAAAAGTTGTCGATACTGGTATAATTAAAAAAGCGAAACTGAAAATTACTCTGAAGCAAACTATCATGCACAGGTAAAATAACCTGTGTAAACCCGAAAGAAGCTGCCGAATCACCTGGAGTTTCCCAAATCCTTATCCATTTATTATCCTTTGCAGAAAAAAAATCGACAACCAGAGAATCTGTTTTATCAGGCATTTCACCCTTGCCCATAGCCTGATAGAAAAAACTTAAAAACACTGTATCTGCACTTCCGGCATAGGGTAACAGGTCTATGGGCTGTGAGGTTAAATAATCTGAAGGAACCGATGTATAATTTATTGAATATAAATCACCGTTTTCGTCAATGGCATCGAAGGTGGCCGCTCCGACAGAGATCGGTGTATCGGGATAGTTCCTGTTAATAAAAACGTTATTATCAATCCATAAATCCGGATCAGGATAAATACCGGAATATGAAAAATCATCGAAAAAAGGAAGGGAAAGTACAGCCTGAACCTGTGATGTACTTTTTAATTTCCACTGGTTATTCCGGTCAAATGATTTAATTACGGGATTTTCAATAATTCCTCTTAATTCCTGGCCCTGAATAAAGGAGGGGCAAAGAACAACATAAGCAATAATAAACAGCCGGCTATATATCTTCGAATACATCATTTATATCTTCATCAATGGAATCGTGTGCTATCTCGAATTTTGTTGAGTCAGTGGTTAGCCAAATATCTATTGAGGAGCCCAGGGGCAATAAAATGTTATCTTCAAATCCTGGTTCCTGTTTCCAAATCCTTGCAACTATAGTATCGGAATTCCCCATATCCGTTTCGTCATAAAGTGTAGCTCCTATCCGTAAATATTTATCAGAAGCTTTAATTTTTGCTTCTTCGAGGGTAAGCAAAACGAGTTTGGGAACTGAAGTTTTGTCTGTTCCCAATCCTTTTCCGAGCACCAGATTGATGGATGCTCCTTTTACTAATGTGTCGCCTTTGGAGACGGGTACCCCCATATATTTTTGTTCCAGCACTACATTTTTCCCGATATCATAAATATATTCCAGTTGGCCTACAGTTAGTCCGGAGGCTTCCATAATGGTTCTGGCCTGTCTGAAAGTATGACCAACAAGGTTGGGCATAACTACTCGTTCCGGGGCTATTGCGTTAAGCTTTAAAAAAATGGTCCTGTTTTTTTTAACCTTAAATCCCGGAACAGGATATTGCTCCACCACCGTACCACGATCAAAATTGTTAAGATATACCGAGTCGAAAACTTCAAACCGAAGATCTCTTTTTTTAACCAGTTCTTCCACTTCAGGAACCGTTAATCCCGTAAAATCGGGGACAGAGAACGCCTCACCATGATGTGTATAAATCCTGATGGAGATTAAAATAAGCACCAGTACCAAGAGGGTAATCAGGGCAGCAAAACCAAGATTTTTTAAAAAGTACCGGGATTTTAAATATTCTAAAATTTTATAATTCTTCATAAAATGCGGAAACAATATATTAGAAACGATTAAGCAAATATAAAATTATATTCAGAGTATAGAAAGGACGGAATTATTTCCCAATAATGTCTTACCATATAATTACATCGAATTGGCTGCATCCATATATCTTTTTGCCTGATCAGATTTTCCCAGTCTTTCAAGTATTTGTGCTGCTAAATAATAAGAGGGTTTGAACCTGCCATTAACTTCAATAGCTTTGTTTAAAAAATACAGAGCCCTGTCGGCATCATTCATCTGGGCATAGGTAAGGCCTACATTATAATAGGCAGTAACAAATTTTGCATTTACTTTTATAATCCTGTTAAATACACCCAGGGCATTATTAAATTCGCGCTTATTCATATATGCCACTCCAAGCAGGTTTAACGCTTTATCATAATCGGGATAAATTTTTAAACATTTGTTTGCCGTAAGTATAGCGTCATCTAACTGGTTGGTATTTACGTAAGCCGAGGTGAGCTGCAATAATGCGGTTTCATTATTCGGATCGTATTCCAGCGCTTTAATGTAATAATCAATAGATTGAGGAATTTTATTTTCTGAAGTGAGCGTAAAACCTATATAATCATTTTTATCTTCCCGCTTAACAATGGCACAAATGGGAACCTTGTCAACATTAATTGTGTGAATAGTACCTTTTGGCGGATAGATTCCATGTTCCTGCTGGAATGAGCTTAGGTAGCTGTTTGCAAAAACGCCGTAATCCCAGTCTTTTTCTCCTCGCTGGTAATACCTCACATACAATGGTTTTGCATATTGGGGGATATTTCTGTAATAATAATCGATACCGGCATTCGCGCTTACAATTTTTACATGTGTACTATCAAAACTGGGTTCCAGCTCATTTTCTATAAGCCAGTCGGAGGCTGCTTTAAAACTGTGAAAATAATAATCCATCTCATATTTGCCATATGCCGTATTTACTCCCCCTATAATTTCATTAAAATAAACATATTCATGCGGATGATTTACAATAATATGCCGTATGGGATGAAAAGATAATGCCAGGATAAAAATGCCGGTGGCAATTAAAATTTTAGTATTTCTTATTTTTTGCAATAACAGTTCGAATCCAAGACCCGATAAAATGACCATGGGTGGATAAATAAACAATAAATGCCGCCAGCCGCCATATACATTCGACTTTTTATATATAATATAAACGATTGGAAAAATGATGGTAAACGCCAAAATAAATATATTGAGCGATTTGTATTTTTTAAGCGCCCCTCTGAAAAACAATATCAACAAAAGTATTCCGGTGAATACCACTATAGGAACAGTGATCCCGATATACTTAACAGAATAATACCAGGGAACATTATCAGACCATATAAATTTCCCCTCAAAAAGCTGACGGAGGGCAGTTGAAATATTGGTCATGGCTTTTAACGATTCGAAGGGATTTTTAAGGGGGTTCTGAAGAGCATATGGCCACAACAATAATCCTATCAGGTATCCGGCAATAAAAACCGGGATCAGGAACATGATTAATTTTCTAAGACGGATAAGGTTTTCTTTTTTTAGCAGATTTTTTATTCCTGTGGAAACCAGAAATCCCAACCCTATAAAAAATGAAGCATAGGCAATCAATAATATTCCACCGATACGCATACTTATGGCCATACCAATACCCAGGGCCAGCAAAAATCTGGTTTTAATGGCGGGAGCAGGGAATTCTCTGTTAAATTTAAAAATATAATACAGGGTAAAAATATTCGCCATAGTATAGGGAATATCCAGAGGATTATTCAGCGAATGTCCCAAAAATCTGGGTGATATAAATAGCAGGACAGCTGTGATAATCCCTGCCCGGTAATTTCCTAGAAAAACTGCAATAAGACTCGCAAACAAAATGGTCAGCCAGCCTGCCAGTGAGTTTAGAAAATGCCTGAATTCATACACATTTTCTATTTTGAACCACTGTACAAGAAAATAAGTAATGTTATCAAATGATTGTCCGTAATGATGTAACAGAGTAGTTGGTGTATTCAGGGCAGTTTTATCTTTTCCGAGGGTCATGTAATAATTATATACATACCCGGCATGCTGGTAATGGCGCACCTCATCTCCCGAAATTCCGGCATCCCGGCTTAAGATGGGCATTAGCAATAGCAGGGCCAGGATAATCACCGCATAGCCCATACGGTAAAAAGAAGGTTCTTTAATAAAGTGTAATCCTGCAATATTTTTATTCCTAAATTCCGAAACCGGCGTTCTAAAATACCAGTCGAAAAAGAATCTTATCCTGAAAATGAAATTCGGCCTTTTACTTCTAAATTCTGAATTGAGGGGTAATTTTCCTGCCAGGTTAATTTCCTCCAGAGGGATTTGTAATTTTTCGGTTTTGTATTTAAGGTGCTGATGGAGGGTATTCTTTATTGAAAAAGAATGGTTTGTCAGGTATTTGAAAATTTTTTCAGGATAAAGAAAGATCCCCGATTTTTTTGGGATATCATAATCGGGATCACGAAAAAACAAACTAAAAACAGCTTCAGGATGAAGTTGATTATTTTTAATTGTAAACAGTTCGTTGAGATTGCAGGATTGTTCCCAACTATTTATTTCAAGGATTGCAATATAATTGCTGGAAATATTCATGGAAATATGCTGCAGTGCTTCTCCAAAAGTTATCGAAGTATTTAAAAAGTGTAACTTGTTTTTTTTGGCAAGTTCTTTTAAAGCCTCTAACTCTGCAGGAATAGTTTCGGCTGAAATTTCAGGAACATAAAGATATATATCAAGCAAATCCTGGTACGTATCTTTAATAGATAAAATACTATTGTTAAGTAATTTTAATTTATCCAGATTGCCATGAACCAAAAAAGCAAAATTATTTTGAGCAGACGGCTGGGTATCCGGAATTCTTTTTTTTTGTTTTGGTACGTGTTTTTTCATTGTATTTCGGTGCTTCGATAGACAAGTTTAAAAATAAGAATTTATTATTTATTCCAACGTTAAAGCACTGATGATTTACAATTTATCCTGTTAAAAACATATTCCGCGTATCGTTCACGAGGTTTTATTTTCTCTGGCGGCGCTTTCGTGATATTCGGCATCCTCATTAATATCCCAAAGGTTATACGGGTCTTCTCCTTTAGTTAGATAATTTCGTGCAGCCAGCAAGCCGCTCATTATCGAATGGTCCTGATTGTTATATTTATACATTCCTCCTCTGCCCACCGGATACAGATTTGTAAATTTACCGATTTCATTTTTTAATGTTTCGTAATGCTCTTTAAATCCAAGATAATAGGTAGGGTAACTTTCGGTCTCACGCACTACCCATGCTTTTACTACTTTTTCCCGGTCGGCCAGGCCCATAAATTTCAATTCGTCTTTTGCCAGTTCAATCAGGTCGTTATCGCTAGTTTTCCACAGTTCTTCAGTCTGAAAAGCAAAATATTCAACAGACAGGGCAGTTTTATTTTCATGGTTGACCATTTTTTTCGAGAAGTTATTATAATTGGCAATACGGGCCATTTTTACTTCAGGCGAGTGAATGTAAATCCATTGGTCGGGAAAAACATTTATCTCATCAATCAGCAGGTCAACCGTAATATGGTCGCGATAATACAGTGCATTAACAGCGCGGTTTATTTTCTCATCAGAGAATCCATCGGTAAGTTTAAAAAAATGTGTTAAAGGAATGCTGCTGAAATATTGATTGGCAATAATTTCAACTTCTTCACCGGAAGGGGTTACGCATATTACAGATGCTATGGCAGAATCTTTAAGATTGAATTTTTTTACGGAAGTTGACAGTAAAATTTCAGCGCCTGCAGCATGTATTTTATCAGCCCAGGCTTCGTACATCTGGCCTGCACCTAAAAGAGGATAATCAAACTGGTCAACCAGGGTTTTAATCTTTTTTTGAGAACGGGTACCAAAAGAATTTTTAATTACTTCAATAATATCCAGTCCTTTGATACGCTGTGCTGCCCATTCGGCACCGATTTCGTTACAGGGTATTCCCCAAACCTTTTCCGTGTAGGTTTTAAAAAAGGTATTAAAAAGTTTAGTGCCAAAACGGTTTGAAATCCATTCTTCAAATGTATTTTCTTCTGTTTTGGGTTTCAATTTTGCCAAAGCAAAAGAAGCCATAGCATGAAACAATTCCACAGGCCCGAGCTTGGTTACTACATCGCCAGCTTTTATCGGATAATTAAAAAATTTATTTTTATAATAGATCCTGGTTAGTCTTTCCACGGGAATAAAATCTTTGCCCAGGGTGTTGTGCCATAAGGCATTAATTTCTTTATTTTTTGTGAAGAAACGATGAGGACCAACATCAAAGCGGTAGTTATCGCGTATTTCGGTTCTGGATAACCCTCCGACAATACTATTCTTTTCAACAATAACAATGTCTTTAATTCCTTTTTTCGAAAGTTCGAGAGCAGCCGCCAAACCTGCAGGGCCTGCACCTAACACACAACATTCGGTATTGATCTTTCGCATATGTAATATAAGGTTTTAAAATTTACAGCCCTTAAAAGTAACTATTCTTTAATAATCTTAAGAAATGATAAAACAAAAAATGGAAGATACAGGTATCTTCCATTTTATATAATAAATTGTATGAGCAATATTATTTTTGCCTGATTTCGTCAGATACGGTTAGTCTTTTTCTGCCTTTAGCTCTTCTTCTAGCAAGTACTTTTCTACCATTAGCAGAAGACATTCTTTCTCTAAATCCGTGTTTATTTCTTCTTTTTCTGTTTGAAGGTTGAAATGTCCGTTTCATCAGAATAAAATTTTATTTTTTTTAAAATGAGCTGCAAAGTTAATGCTTTTTTTATTTCATCCAAATTAAAAATTAATTCATTTATATTTACAATGCCACAGGGGTTTGTTATCTTCGTTTTCTGTTTTAAAAATGTATTTAACTGTTATTTTGATATCAAAATGGGAAAAAATATAGTTTTTTTATGTTTAATATTATTTACCGGTTCATGCAGCAGAAACAGCTTTGATGTGGATATTTCCGGGATAAACTTAAAACTTGAAATTAAACGTTTTGATCATGAATTGTTTTCAACACCCCTAGACAGCCTTGACGAAAAAATTCCTTATTTAAGAAATGAATATAAAGACTTTTTACCATTATTTAATTATAAGATTATTAATATTGGGTCCAGCGAAAATCCGGGATATGCGGATTTATTAAAATCGTTTGTTACCGATTATTCAATTTATAATATTTATACACGCACATCCGAGGTATTTCCCAGGCTCGACAATCTGCAAAAAGAACTTGAAACCGCATTCCGGTATTATTTGTATTATTTCCCCGAAAAAACAGTTCCTGAAATTGTTACCTATATCTCCGGATTTAACCAGTCGGTGGTAACGGCTGAAAACATGGTTGGAATTAGCCTGGATAAATACCTGGGAGAAAATGAAGAATTGTATAACAGGGTAAATCCTCCCTTTCCTCAGTATATGCGTGCTCAGATGCGCAGTGAAAAAATAGTGCCCGATTGTATGAGGGCCTGGGGAAGCACAGAATTCGAATTTGGCAATCCTTCGAATAATCTGATCAACAATATGATTTACGAAGGTAAAATTATGTATTTTGTGAAAGCTATGATGCCATTTGCTCCTGATACTTTACTCTGGGGTTTTTCATCGCAACAGCTTAAATTTTGTGAAGCCAACGAAGAACAAATGTGGACCTACCTTGTTGAGAACAAATTACTTTTTAATGCCGAAAAATTTACAGTTTCTAAATATATAATTGACGGGCCATTTACCAAAGATTTCGGACAAAATTCCCCGGCACGTGCAGCTGTTTGGCTGGGGTACCATATTGTAAGTTCTTATGCAAAATATAATAATTTACAGTTTCAGGAAGTTTTACATGAAACCAATTATCAGAAAATGCTGAATCTTTCAAAATATAATCCATAGACTGTGGTTAGAATAAACTACTATATTTTAAATATTTTCCTGTTTAGCGTTATTACATATACTTCTCCGGCACAAGAAATTACAAACCTTTGGCATGAAGGTATTAGCGATTTTAACCGGCAGGATTATCTGGGCACTATAGAAAAAATGAGCCTTTTTATAAGGCTTAACCCTGAAAGCGGGGCTGCGTATTATAACCGGGCAGTGTCGAGATATCAGATGGGGGATATTGACGGGGCATGTGCGGATTTTTCTGCAGCCTCAGATCTGAAATTTAATAAACATATAAGATTCAGAAATTTATTATGTACACCGGAATTTAAGCTCAGATTATTACAACGGCAATTTTACCCTGGCGAGCATCTTATTCCCGAAGAAGGATACCGACCGGCTTATACCCTTAAAGATACTTTACGGGGCGCCCTGAGATTCGAACGGACATGTTTTGATGTATATTTTTATAACCTTACTGTCAGAATATTCCCTGCCCTGAGAAAAATTAAAGGGAACAACAGTATTTATTTTCATGTGGTTGAAGACACAGAAACCCTGCAGATTGATTTATTTGAAAATTTAAAAATCGGGAAGATAACCTGGAAAGGTAAGCCCCTTCAGTTTCAGCGTAAATTTGATGCTGTATTTGTATCCTTCCCTGAGAGATTGATAAAAGGAGAGGATCATATAATACATGTTGAGTATGAAGGCCATCCGCTGGTGGCTAAAAATCCGCCCTGGCGGGGAGGATTTATCTGGAAGCGTGATAAGTCACTAAAGCATTGGGCCGGAGTAGCCTGTGAACATCTTGGCGCCAGCGTATGGTGGCCAAATAAAGATCATTTGAGTGATAAACCCGATTCAATGGGCATAAATATTGAAGTGCCGGACCGGTTTAAAGTAATAGCTAATGGCAGTTTGAGAAATGAGATACCTGTTAACGATAAGTTTATCAGATATGAGTGGTTTGTCAGTTATCCTATAGTCAACTACAATGTTACATTTTATATGGGAAATTACACCACAATTACCGATACACTTCTATTCAATAATAAGCCTTTGCAATTAAATTATTATGTTTTTCCATGGAGTGCTGAAAAAGCAAAAGAACACTTTAAACAAAGCAGGGAAATCCTTGAATTTTACATGGAAACTTTTGGTGAATTTCCGTTTTGGAATGATGGTTTTGGCCTGGTGGAATCTTTTTATGAAGGGATGGAACATCAGTCAGCCATAGCTTACGGTAATGGATTTGACAATAAAAACAGTGAGTACAGGAAAAAAACCTACGATGACATTATTGTCCACGAAGCAGCACACGAATGGTGGGGCAATTCCGTTACGGCCGGCGATATGGCTGATATCTGGATTCATGAAGGTTTTGCTACTTATGCAGAACATATTTTTCTGGAACATATTTACGGCTATACTGAATACCTGTATGAAATTTCACGGACTATGAATACGGTGTTTAATTTCTGGCCCATGTCTGAGAACCGGGATGTAAATGAAAATGCCTTTGCCAGTAACGATGTTTATGTTAAAGGGGCAAGCATGATCCACAATTTACGTTGTACCATGAATAATGATTCCTTATTCTTTAAAATGATCAAAGATATAAGTCTCGATTTTAAATATAAGAACCTGACTACTGAAGCCTTTATTGCATATGTTAATAAGTATACACAAACCGATTATAGCGCATTGTTCCATAAATTCATTTACGATACCGGGCTTCCGGTATTAAATTATAATTATAAAAGAGAAGGTTCGGAAATTATTTTCACATACCGATGGGATGATGTGGAACCGGGCTTTAGCATGCCCTTTGCCCTTGCTCTTGATAATAACAAAAGTATACGGCTGGAAGGAACTGCTTCAGATCAGGTATTTCGCCTGAAAAATACCGCAACCTTTAATTTTTATAATCAAAACCGTGACCCTGAAGGAGCCCCGGTAAATTCTTTGGTTTATTTCTGGACGAAATACAGAGCGTTTAAAGAATAAATTTCAGTATAAAAAATGCGGCAAGCACATACATCATCCAGGTAACCTCTTTTAGTTTTCCTGTTAATGTTTTAAGAATTACAAAGCTTAGTGTTCCAAAAACAATACCTTCAGAAATACTATATGCCAGCGGCATCATAATAATAGTCAGAAATGCGGGAATGGATTCGGTAAAATCTTCGAGATTTACTTTTTTAATTGGCGACATCATAAATAATCCTACCAGTATTAGAGCCGGCGCTGTAGCAGCCCCGGGAATCATAATAAATACCGGAGATAATAATAATGCCAGGGCAAAAAACAGGGCTACCACAAGGGCAGTCATTCCGGTACGTCCTCCCTCGGCAACTCCTGAAGCGCTTTCTACATAGGTTGTAGTGGTGCTGGTTCCAAGAACAGCGCCCACAGTTGTTGCAATGGCATCGGCAAACAGCGCCTGTTTCACTCTTGGAATTCGTCCTTTATTATCAAGAAAACCGGCTTTGGATGAAACGCCCACGAGTGTTCCCACGGTATCGAACATATCCACGAATAAAAATATAAATATAACCATCAGCATATTCAGTGTGAAAATTTTTGAAAATTCAAATTTCAAAAAAATCGGGCTGAGAGAAGGCGGGGCGCTAATAAAAGATCCTTCGGGCAAATGTGTAATCCCTAATGGTATACCTATAAAAGCTGCTGCAATTATACCAATAAGTAAAGCTCCTTTAACCCGTATTATTAATAGAACACCACTGATGATCAATCCGGTGAGGGCGATCCAAACCCTGTGATCAGCCATATTACCCAGGGTTACCAGCGTTGCCTCATTGTTTACAATTATCCCTGCATTTTGTAATCCGATAAACGCAATAAACAAACCGATCCCAACGGATATGGCGTGTTTTATGGGTAAGGGAATGGCATTAACAATGGCTTCGCGAATATTAAAAGCAGTAAGCAGTATAAAAATCAGACCTTCAATAAATACAGCGGTTAAAGCCATCTGCCAGCTATATCCCATACCCAGTACCACCGTAAATGCAAAAAATGCATTTAAACCCATTCCGGGAGCCAGGGCAAAAGGTAACCGCGCCCAAAGAGCCATCACCAGTGTTCCGATAAGTGATGCCAACGCTGTTGCCGTAAAAAGAGCGCCTTTGTCCATACCTGTATTACTAAGTATGGAGGGATTTACAGCAAGTATATAAGCCATGGTCATAAAGGTAGTGAGACCGGCAATAATTTCAGTCCTTACATTTGTGCCGTTTCTCTTTAGTTGGAATATTTTTTCTAGCATAATTAATATTTGTGGTTAACTTTTAAAGTTATTAGTTTTCATTAAAATTCATATTTCACGCCCAGGGTAGGGCAAATTTTAAATCCTTTTACAGTTCCAAAATTATTGGCCAGTTCAATTTCACTTCCCAAAGAAAAGTGTACATTAAAATTATACCATATCTGGGGTTCAGCAAGAAAAATAAATTTGGTATCACGTTCCCCGTCAAAATTAAAATCCATATCCTCGCGCCAGAAATCGGCAAAACCCGCGAAGGAAATTTTGTGATCCAGCATATGCAGGTACCAGATTCCTGTTAATTGAAATGATAAATCGTGTTTATCCCTAATATATTTATATAAAGCCTGAACCGCGAATCCTTTTGAAAAATCTGCATTGTTCCAGGTATAGGTTGCTCCGGTTAACCAGGAATCATTAATTGTATAGGCCTGATTGGCTGTGGGAGTATAAAACTGGCCAAAGCCTCCATTGTACTCTGCATGCCATGCAAAAGGCGCCTCCCAGAATTTTAAATCGCGCGCAATTTCCCAATAGGCCATGCTTACTCCTTTTACTTTATTTACATCATAATCCATATCGATAAAAAAGAATGTCGATCCGAATTTGTCGGGTTTAAACATTTCAACCGTTGAGGTTAAATAGTTCCTGTCTTTTCCAAAATCATAATGTAACTGAATGTTCTGGGCTTCCAGTGCAAAACACCCAATTAATCCAACTCCAAGCAGCAAATTCCTTTTCATAATTTATTTGTTTTTTTGAGGCCGTAAAAGTATAAAAGTCTATTTTTAAATTTCACTATTTTTTAAGAATAATGGGGCATTATATACATCTTTTTTTTGACCTTGACGGGACCTTGTGGGATTTTAAAGCCAATGCACGGGCTGCCTTATCTGAGATTTTCAATAACTATTCCTTACATTCAGTGATCTCTGATTTTGATTTATTTGTTGATACCTATGCAGCCCGGAATGAAATACTATGGGAGAAATACAGGAAGGGATTGATAAAAAAAGAGTTTTTAAGATCAGAACGGTTCAGGAAAACGCTGGCTGAGTTTAACATATACGATGAACAGCTTGTTCAATTAATCGGGGATTCATATATCGCTTTAAGTCCGGCAAAAACAATAATGGTGCCCCATACTCTTGAAATCCTTGAATATTTGCACAAGCGTTATTCCCTTTATATTATTACCAACGGATTTAAAGAAGTGCAGCATCAAAAACTGGATAATTGCGGATTGACAGGATTTTTTAAAAAAGTATTTACTTCAGACGGCATAGGATTTCAAAAACCCCGGACAGAAATTTTTAATCATTCCCTTTCAGCGGTTCATGCCAGGAAATCGCAAAGCCTGATGATTGGCGATGATCTGGATGTGGATATTTTAGGAGCTAAAAAAGCAGGGATTGATCAGGTGTATTTTAATCCCAATGGAGAAAATCATAATTTTTCGGTTACATTTGAAATAAACACGTTGTTGGAGTTAAAGAAAATTCTTTAATAAAAGTAAATAATTGTATTTTTAGTATGTGCCTATTGTTTAATTCATTTAAAATAACCTTCCGGATGTAATGAAATGGAATTCCGGAATCCAGATTATTGATTATCTATAATCCTGGATTCCAGAACTTCGCTGTGCTTCGTCTGGAATATAAAGAATATGGTAATAGATTAGTTAATAAAGTAAAATTTAATATAGAAATGAGTTTTAATTGAGTGTTTTTAGAGGGATAATGTATATGTGAAAGTAAAAAGAGTGTCCCCCTTTATAAACCGCATCAGATTTGTTATTTTATTAGACAGATTTTTATTCTAACGAAAGGACTTTGAATTGATCTGCAATGAAATTAAATTTATGCATTTTACCGTAACTATCTATTACATTAATTTCAATTTTATCGGTTTTTTCCAACTCTTTTATACTTAATTTAAATGATTCAATTACTAATAGTACATCTTTGCTTGTACCAGGATCTATAGTGGGGTTTTGTATACCAAAGTCAATGGCTCCTAATCCATTATAAATCATCAATATATCTTTATTCATAAATTTAAAAATATCAGATGAAACTCTGTTAACATTCAGATCATAAATTTTATTATCAATATAAATTTTCACCTTTGGTGGAGGTTTTAATTGTGAAAAAGGTTGTCGCCCAATATTTGAGATGGAAAATGACAATAATGCTACACTCTTTTTAATTTTCAAATTTTCGACCTTATTGGCCTCGAGAAACATTATACTTCTTGGTGTAACAAGTAATTTAATTCTGGGTGATAAAATATTTTTCACACCTGAGTAACCCCCAACCAGAGATACCAATAATGCAATAATTGCAATTTGATTTGCATATTTTTGCGAATTACTTTTATTTCTTTTCATAAATGAAATTTGAATCTTTTTCTGATATGTCAGATTTAATTACCTTAAATACTAAGGAATGATCTTTTCCGTAACTATCTTTAAATCGAATTCTACAATTATTTATTAGTAATAATTGATTAATATTAATATTCTGATTTGTCCCAAAAAGAAAAAACTGTCTTGTTGTGCCTGGAATAATTTCAGGATTCTTAGCATAAAAATCGAGTACGTTAAATGCACTTATCCATCTTTGTAAATTAGGGTCAATATTATTATAAATGGATTTATTTACCCAATCTATATCAAATTCAAACCACGTTTTCAGAATATCAAATTCAAGTTTTGGATTACCCATCTTTGATAAATTATATTTTCCAATATTACCTATAGAAAAAATTATCAATGTATAAGAAATTATATGATTTGTGTCGTTTAAGTAAGCCATACCTGCTTGCATCGTAATATATTCAATAGTTGGTTTAGTTTTTGTCCTAAAACTTTGAATACTTCCAGGTATACCACCAAAAAATGATATTATTATTGCTAATATTGAGATTATATTTGAGGCTCTAATACTTCTCAAATTCATATATAAGATTATATTATCTTTATATATTGTTAAATGTTTTTAATGTAAAGTTTAGAAATACTTTTTTAAATTTTTTCCTAAAACGGAACTTCTTCGCTAAAATCACTATTGCTGTCAAAATCACGTTCGGTAAAGCTACGGGAATCCTTGCCCTCATTCATTTTTGAACCAAAAGTTACAGCGCCGGGCAGATTCATTCCATCGCCCATAATGGGGGCAAGGAATTCATCGTCAAGTTCCACAAATTTGGCAAATTCATCCCTGAATCGCAGATGGACATCCCCGATAGGGCCGTTACGATGTTTCGCCAGGATAATTTCAGCAATACCTTTTAGAGAATTTCCTTCTTCATCTTCAAGAAATCCGTATTTCTCAGGCCTGTGGATAAATATTACCATATCGGCATCCTGCTCAATGGCACCGGATTCCCTTAAATCTGAAAGCTGGGGCCTTTTACTGCCCGAGCGGACTTCAACTGAACGGTTTAACTGTGAGAGGGCAATTACCGGCACATCAAGTTCTTTAGCTATACCTTTTAACGACCTCGATATGGTACTTACTTCCTGCTCCCGGTTACCTTTTGTGTCCGGGGTTCCGGTCATCAGCTGCAGGTAATCGATAATGATCAGTTCAATATCGTGCTGCCGTTTAAGCCGCCGGCATTTCGCGCGCAATTCAAATATTGAAATAGCAGGAGTGTCATCGATAAAAATTGGGGCATCTTCAAAGTTTTTGATTTTATAATCGAGTTGTTCCCACTCGTAATCGGCAAGTTTACCGTTTCGAATGCGATCGGACGGAAGTTCGGTTTCACTTACAATTAAACGGTTTACCAATTGTATTGACGACATTTCAAGAGAAAATATAGCCAACGGGCGTTTATGTTCAACGGCAATATTACGGGCCATGGATAATACCAGGGCGGTTTTACCCATTGAGGGACGCGCGGCAACAATAACCAGGTCTGATTTTTGCCAGCCTCCGGTCAACCGGTCAAGTTTGGTGTATCCCGAAGGCACACCGCTCAGGTTATCTTCACGTTTGCTGGCTTCTTCAATCTGACTGATGGCTTCTTTAAGGAGCACATTCATTTTTGCTGTTTCTTTTTTAATATTTCCCTGGGCAATATTAAAAAGTTCAGCTTCAGAAAAATCGAGAAGATCGTTTACATCGATACTCTCGTCAAACGAACGGTTTTGAATTTCAGAGGCAACACGTATTAATTCCCTTTGAATAAATTTCTGGGCCACAATCCGGGCATGAAATTCGACATGGGCCGCCGAAGCCACTTTACCGGTTAATTGAGTGATGTAAAGCGGCCCGCCAATTTCTTCCAGTTCACTGCGTTTTCGAAGTTCTTCGGTTACAGTTAATATGTCAATGGCTTTATCGTTCATCGATAAATCCATAATGGCCCCAAAAATTTTCTGGTGTTCGTCTTTGTAAAAACTTTCAGGTTTTAATATGTCGATAATTTCAATAATCGCATCTTTTTCGAGCATCACGGCACCCAATACAGCTTCTTCCATTTCAATAGCCTGAGGTGGAATTTTTCCGAATTCAAGATTCACCGGATCGAGTTTTGGGGATTGTGCGGGTTTCTTTTGGGCCATATCTAATAAGTTGAAATATAAAGAAATAAGTGTTTTGTTCCGGATAAAATAGTATTCACAAATGTAAAGAGTGATTTTTTTTAAATTGGTTTTTTTTCTGTTTCTTTATAAACAGTTTTTACAGTAAATGTTTGAACATTTGTTGATAAATATTTTATTTTTTTGTAATACTTTGGAGAATAGCCTGGTTAATAATTTTAATGAATATGATATTGTTTCCAAATGCAAAAATTAATATCGGATTAAACATTATTGAAAAACGCAATGATGGATTTCATAATCTGGAAACTTTATTTTATCCGGTTGGTTTAAGTGATGTATTGGAAATTGTTGAACAGCCCGGGGACAAAAAAACAGCGATAAACATTACGGGTATAAACATTAACGGTGCGTCTGACCATAATTTATGCCTGAAAGCCTATCATTTGCTAAAAAAAGATTATTCACTGCCCGAGCTGAATATTCATTTGCATAAAGTGATTCCGGTTGGTGCAGGTTTAGGAGGAGGTTCAGCAGATGGAGCGTTTATGCTTACATTACTCAACCAGACTTTTAAGCTGGGAATACCCGATAAACAATTAGAAAATTTTGCTTCAAAACTGGGAAGTGATTGTGCATTTTTTATTAAAAACAAACCTGCCTTTGCCAAAGACAAAGGAGATAAATTATTACCTGCACCTATTTCACTTGCAGGCTGTAGTATTGTGTTGGTTTTCCCAAATCTTCATATTGGCACTGCTGAGGCTTATGCATCCATAAAACCGGCAATACCCAAAATTCCATTGGTAAAAAGAATAACAGAAACACCAGTCGAAGAATGGAAGCATGTAATAACAAATGATTTCGAACCCGGAATTTTCCGGGATTATCCTGAATTAAAATTAATTAAAGATCTGCTGTATCAAAATGGCGCGCTTTACGCATCCATGTCAGGCAGCGGGTCTGCTATTTATGGCATTTTCAGGGAAACAGGATTTAATTTCAGGAGTATATTTAAAAACTATTCTTCCTGGTATTTTAATCTTGAATAATAGTAAATAAAGATTATTTATATTCGATCATCAAGAAATTTTTTGGTATACGCTCGCCAACCTTGATGTTTACAGATTTTAAAACTCCATCACAGGAATTATAAATTATATTTTGCATTTTCATTGCTTCAAGGATAAGCAGCTTATCTCCTTTTTTCACAGTTTGACCTTCTTTAACAAATAATTCAATAATGGTACCCGGTATATAAGATACAATTTTTTTCTCATCGGGTTTTTCCCACTTTTTCCTGTTCTCGTATTTTTTTGTTAATGTGGTCTTGTATTTTGTTCCATGAATAATCAGGGTCTTACACTTTATCTTTTTGCCGCAAAGCTCCTCTTTACTATTATCGTCAGAATTACTTTTATTTTTAGTTTTATCTTTTACCATAAAATTAAGTTTAAAATGGGGGTACTCCGTGTTTTTTTTTCGGTCCGCCAACGGATTTGGTTTTAGCAACGTCAATAGCGTGTAATAAAATTTTCCGGGTTTCAGAAGGTTCAATTACAGAATCGACATATCCTTTTGCTGCGGCAACATATGGATTTGCAAATCGTTCTTTATATTCTTCCACTTTTTGTTTTCTCATTTTTTCCGGGTTGGCAGCTTCCATAATTTCTTTTCTGAAAATGATATTGGCGGCACCTTCGGGCCCCATTACTGCAATTTCAGCGCCGGGCCAAGCAAATACAAAATCAGCGCGCAGGTGTCTTGATCCCATGGCAATGTATCCTCCTCCATAAGCTTTTCGGAGAATTACGGTTAATTTAGGAACAGTAGCTTCACTATATGCATACAGAATTTTTGCGCCATGGCGGATTACCCCGGCATGTTCCTGATCAATACCCGGAAGATAGCCCGGCAAATCTACCAATGTAATTATAGGAATGTTAAAAGCATCGCAATACCTTATAAACCGGGCAGTTTTATCACTTGAATCCACATCAAGTACTCCTGCCAGAACCAGGGGCTGGTTACAAACAAATCCACAGGTTTCGCCCTGCATACGTCCAAATCCGATAACAACATTACCTGCCCAGTTTTCCTGGATTTCGAAAAAATCAGAATTATCCACAATTGATTTAATTACATCCCTTACATCATAAGGTTGTTTTGGGTCTCCGGGGACGATCCTATCAATTTTGTATGCCGGTTTCGGATTTTTGGGTTCCAGCGCCTTAGCTTTACTGTCATTACTCCGGGGGATAAATGTCATCAGCTTTTTTATTTGCTCAAAACATTCTTTTTCACTTTCGGCAAAAAAATGAGCATTCCCGGTAATTTCGCTGTGAACTCTGGCACCGCCAAGGTCTTCCATAGATATTTCTTCACCAAGAACAGTTTTAATCACCTCAGGTCCGGTAATAAACATTTTAGAAATATTTTCTACAACAAATACAAAATCAGTAAGGGCCGGTGAATATACAGCGCCACCGGCACAGGGTCCGAGAATAACGGATATTTGAGGGATAACACCGGAGGATATTGTATTTCTAAAGAAGATTTCTCCGTATCCGGCGAGTGAATTTACACCTTCCTGAATTCTGGCGCCACCTGAATCATTAATACCAATCAGGGGAACCCTCATTTTAAGTGCATGGTCCATAATCTTTGTAATCTTCCGGGCATGCATGGCGCCAAGCGATCCTCCGGCAACTGTAAAATCCTGAGCAAACACACATACCGACTCGCCATAAATTGTTCCTGTTCCAATAACAACACCATCACCGTGCAGCACTTTTTTATCCATATCAAAGTCGCGGGCTTCATGTTCCACAAATAAATCATATTCCTGAAATGAATTATCATCCAGGAGCATTCTTATTCGCTCACGGGCAGTCATTTTTCCCATAGCCATTTGCTTTTCAATGGCTTTGTCGCCCCCACCTTTAATAACTTCTTCCCGTCTTTTTTTAAGTTCCTGAATTTTTCTTTTTAACGGCATTTTATTAATATTAATGAATACTTTATTGTTGGTCTGTATAAAAAATTACTGGGATAATTTTTTTGAAAAAAGAGTACAACGTTAATAAATCCCCGGTAATTAAAAAAATTTTTACCTGATTAAGCTTAACGGATAATGATAAGTATTTAAATCACAATTTATTAAAATTTGCCTGTTAAAAAATGGCCTGATTAGAAAGAGGCTGTCCAATAAGTCAGAACACAAGGAATTCATGCAAAACCGCTAAGTCGCAAATGTTTGGTTATCAACTGCTAACCTGTTATCGTCTTCGCGAGAAATAATTTCTTATTAGACACCCTCATTATTTGGGAGTAAGGCTATACAGGTAAACGGCTACAAAGGAGAATACTATATTGGGTATCCACACGGCTAATAATGGAGGAATAGAACCACCTATTGCAAACTGTGAGGAAAACTGGAGAAAGAGCAAATATGAAAAACTTATGAGTAAACCAATACCAATATGCATGCCCAGTCCACCCCTGATTTTGCGGCTCGAAACAGAAACGCCGATAAGGGTAAGAATAAATGTAGCAAAGGGAAATGAAAAACGTTTGTACTTTTCTATTAACAAGTCGGTAACAATACCCGAACCCTGAAGTTTCTGGTTATCGATATATTCATTAAGTTCCTTCAATTTCATGGCTTCTTTGGCATTTTCCCTCCGGCTGAATTCTTCGGGTTTCATGTTAATTGCAGTATCAATAGCGAACCCGGTAGTAATGTGTTGATTTCCGTTATCTAAATAGTCCCGGATATAATAATTTCTTACGATCCACTTGTTTTTTATGGTATCCCAACGAATATCATCGGAGAGTAATTTGGACTTAAGCTGACCGTCTTCATATTTTTCAATGGAAAATTTACGGCCATAATTGTGTGTGGTATTATAACTTTCGAGATATACTACTATTCCAGGCTCTATTTGCTTATGTACATCTTTTTCTTTAAAGGATTGGGGCCTTTTATGGTAATACATATCTTCAAATGCAAAACGTTTTTGATTGGCCACCGGAATAACATAATTATTAAGTACAAAAGAAAAAGCAGCAATAATTAAAGCGGAAATAAAATAGGGTACTAGCAATCGTTTGAAGCTCACGCCGCTGCTTAATATGGCGATAATTTCAGTGTTAAATGCCATACGTGACGTAAAAAATATAACGGCGATAAACGTAAACAGCGAGCTGAATAATACTGCAAAATAAGGAATGAAATTAAAGTAATATTCAGTAATTACTAACTTAAACGGAGCATTATTTTCCAAAAAATCATCAATTTTTTCCGAAAAATCGAAAATAATAGCAATGCCAATAATTAAAATTAGCGCAAAGAAAAAGGTCCCCAGAAATTTTTTAATAATATACAGATCCAGCGTTTTGATTCCTAATTTTCTCATGGGGTTAATTCAATTTTTTTTGATCCTGTTTTAATATAAACTCTGAATTTTGCATAAAAGTAATTAATGTAAAATAACAATTCAATTTAATTGATTAAATTTCATTCTACAGCCTGGATGTTAACGTTGATATCATTTTATTTTTCCAGTTTAAAAAAGAGCCTTCTTTTATTTTTTCTCTTGCCTCCGCTACCAGCCACATATAAAAACTCAGATTATGAATACTTGCTATTTGAGCTCCCAGTATTTCTTTCGATATGATTAAATGACGCAGATAGGCTTTAGAATATTGTGTATCAACAAATGACCCTCCGCTCTCATCGATTGGGGAAAGGTCGTTTTTCCACTTTTCATTTTTGATATTAATAATACCTTCAGATGTAAAGAGCATGCCGTTTCTTCCGTTTCGTGTAGGGATCACACAGTCAAACATGTCAATTCCAAAAGCTATAGCTTCGAGAATATTATCGGGCATACCAACTCCCATAAGGTACCTGGGTTTATCTAACGGAAGTATGGGAGTAATTACATCCAGCATTTCGTACATTTTTTCAGCTGGTTCACCAACCGATAATCCGCCTATAGCGTTGCCCTCCATTTGAAAAGAAGCAATTGTTTCAGCAGATTGCAAACGAAGATCTTTGTATGTACTTCCCTGTACAATTGGGAAAAAACTTTGATCATATCCAAACAGGGGAGTCGTCTGGTTAAATTGATCAATTCCCCGCTTCAACCATCTGTGCGTAAGTCCCATAGAATCTTTAGCATATTTATAGTCGCTCGGATATGGTGTACATTCATCAAAAGCCATAATAATATCTGCTCCGATTTGCCGTTGTATATCTACAATATTTTCAGGAGTAAAAATTTGTTTTGATCCGTCGATATGGGATTGAAAATGGGCGCCATCTTCTTTCAGTTTGCGGTTATCGGCAAGGGAAAACACCTGGTAGCCTCCGCTGTCGGTAAGTATGGGATACGGCCAGTTAATAAATTTATGCAAACCTCCTGCTTTTTCAATAATGTTTGTTCCCGGACGTAAATACAAATGATAGGTGTTCCCCAGAATAATTTGCGCTTTTATATCATGTTCCAGTTCCCGCTGGTGAACTGCTTTTACAGATCCGGCTGTTCCTACAGGCATAAAAACAGGGGTCTCAATTTTTCCGTGAGCTGTAGTTATTACACCGGTTCTTGCTTTCGATTCTTTATCGTTTGATTTAATATTAAATTGCATTATAAATATTTAAGAAGGCTCAAAGATAAAAACTTAGACTGAATAAAATATTGATCATAAAAATTGATAATTTTTCATTTACTTTATATAGTTTTAATATCATTATAAAACTGTTCAAAAAGCGTATTCATGGGGGATGTTATTTCTGGTATTTTAGGTCATATTAATTATATAATACTTGGGATTTTTTTCACAACCTTAGTTATCCAGTTGTTCTTTTATTTCTTCATTTACAGTCGTATTGTTTTTTATAACAAAAAGACTCCTCCTCGGGCTAAAAAAGAGCCGGTATCAGTAATAATCTGTGCCAAGAATGAGGCGGAGAATTTAAAAAAATTTCTGCCCTCAATATTATCCCAGGATTATAAAGATTATGAAGTTATTGTAGTAAATGACTGTTCAACCGATGAAACAGACGAAGTAATCAGCCAATTCCTAAAAAAATATAAGAATTTAAGAACTACCAGCATACCCTCTGATAATAAATTTTCACATGGAAAGAAGCTTGCTGTTACAGTAGGTATTAAAGCGGCAAAAAACGAAATTCTTGTTTTTACGGATGCCGATTGTGAACCTGTAAGCAATAAATGGCTATCCAGAATTCAGCGGAATTTTACAAAAAAAACTGATATTGTTCTTGGCTATGGCGGATACTTTCCAAGGCCTACTTTCCTGAATAATTATATAAGATACGATACGCTTTTTATTGCCATGCAATATTTTAGTTTTGCTCTGGCCAAAATTCCGTATATGGGTATCGGAAGAAATTTAGCTTACAGAAAATCCCTTTTTTTTCAAAATAAAGGATTTGCAAATCACTATCATTTATTTTCAGGCGATGATGATTTGTTTGTTAATGAAACTGCCAATAAGCACAATACTGCCATTGAAGTTGCTGCAGATAGTTTTACACGCAGTCTGCCAAAAGAAAACTGGGGAGAATGGTTTCAGCAAAAAGCTCGTCATTTTACCACGGGGAAATATTATAAAAAGAATCATAAATTTTTACTTGGACTTGAAAATATCAGCAGGTTTATCTATTACTCCTGTTTTTTGTACCTGATTCTAAGTTTAAACTTTATTCTTTTTGTCTTACCGGCATTCGGTTTCAGGCTTTTGGTCCAATTAATTTTTTTTAAAAAAGTAACGAAGCTTTTGAATGAGAAGTATTTATTACTAACTTCGCTTTTTTTTGATTTTGTAGGGTTATTAATTAACAGTATATTATACGGTTCAATTAGATTAAGACGAAGAAGAATTAAATGGAAGTAAATACTAACCTTTCAGAAAAGGCACAGCGCGATTTTCTGCTTGTACAGAGAGCATCAAAGGGTGATCAGAAAGCCTATGCAGATTTAATGGGGCGTTATCGGGACGCCATTTATTTTATGTTATTAAAAATGGTGAACAACCCGAGTGACGCTGAAGATCTTACTATCGAAGCTTTTGGCAAAGCATTTAAAAATATCAACCAATATGCGCCAAATTACGCATTTAGCACCTGGTTGTTTAAAATTGCCACCAACAATTGTATCGATTTTATCAGGAAAAAGAAAATGAATCATGTTTCACTCGACCACCAGGATGAGGAACATGAAAAGGCCGCATCACATAATATTCAATCAAATACCCCTGATCCGGAAGAACATCTTATTACTCAGCAAAAGGCAAAGCTAATGCGCGATGTTGTGGCAAAATTAAAACCCCGGTACAGGAAATTAATAGAATTGCGGTATTTTAAAGAATTCTCGTACGAGGAAATAGCGGAAGAACTTGAATTGCCTATTGGAACCGTAAAAGCCCAGTTGTTCAGGGCACGGGAATTACTTTTTAATATTTTGAAGCATACCGGCAGCAAAATTTAAAGTTTGGGATGCAGTCAATCTTTAACTATTTTCCGGACCTGATACCGGAACAATATCTTCAATATCAGCAACTGGAGCCGTTTTACAGAAACTGGAATTCAAAGATCAACCTGATTTCACGCAAGGATATTGATGAAATTTATCTGCATCATATGTTACACTCATTGTCAATTGCAAAACTTATAAATTTTAAACCCGGAACATCTATAATGGATGTTGGCACCGGGGGCGGCTTCCCGGGAATTCCCCTGGCCATTATGTTTCCTGAGGCACATTTTTATCTGATCGATTCAATCGGGAAAAAAATTAAAGTTGTAAATACTCTTATTCATGAACTGGGACTAAAAAATTGTACTGCAGAAAAGACCAGGGCAGAAGATGTGGGGAAAAAATTCGATTTTATTGTTAGTCGCGCTGTTACAAATTTGCCTAATTTTGTAAATTGGGTGAAGGGTAAAATTCATTCCGGATCAAAACACCAGCTGCCCAATGGTATTTTATACCTGAAGGGTGGAGATTTTAGTGAGGAGCTTAAAACAATAAAACAAAAAATCACCGTGTTTACTATTCAGGATTTTTTTTCAGAACCTTACTTTACTACAAAAAATATTATACATGTTAAAATTAATACATAAGCTACAGGTTAAACAAAAGACCAGGTTTTTTTCCCTGGTGGTTACGCTGATTATTGTTTGTATTCCTTCGTTTTCGCAAAATATAAAACTTGGAGTATTTATCGATCCGCAGTTATCATGGTTGTATCCCGATGCGAAAAATGTGGAAAAAGAAGCTATGGATTTTGGTTTAAATGGTGGATTGATGATCAACCGGTATTTTCAGAAAAATTATGCCTTATATTCGGGCATTTCTATTGGCACACAGGGTGGATCATTACAGTATGATGATGAGGTATTATTACAGGTGTATGACGAGGTGGATACGCTGCCGGCCGGATCTACGGTTAATTATAAGTTGAAGTATATTACCATACCTCTAGGCTTAAAACTTAAAACTAATCAGATAGGTTATTTTACTTATTTTGCCCAGGTGGGTTTTTCGGGTAAAATTAATATAAGTGCCCGGGCCGATGTTGCCTCGGAGAATATAAAGAATGATAATATTTTAAAATCGATTAAATTTTTTAATGCAGGATATTTTTTTGGAGGGGGAATTGAATATTCCATTAGCTCGGAAACATCCCTGATGCTCGGCCTTATTTATACCAACGGATTTCTTGATATTACTGAAAATCCATATAAGATCACCACAAGAGATTTAGCGATTCGTTTAGGAATAATGTTTTAGAAGAATGAATTAAAATGAAAATTGCCCTAGCCCAGCTTAATTATATTATTGGAGCTTTTGATTTAAATACAAAGGCTATTATTAATGCTGTGCGTAAAGCCAGGGAACAAAAGGCCGATTTAATAGTTTTTTCTGAATTGTCGGTGTGCGGGTATCCTCCGCTTGATTTACTGGAGCACAAATACTTTATTGAGAAATGCGAAAAGGCTGTTCAGGTTATTGCAACAGAAACCGAAAATATTGGCGCCATAATTGGTGCACCAAGAATCAACGACCACAATAAGGGGAAAAACCTTTTTAACGCGGCATTCTTTTTATATAATAAATCGGTCTTTAAAATTACAGACAAGTCGCTGTTGCCTACCTACGATATTTTTGACGAGTACAGGTATTTTGAATCCGGCGCCAATACCAGCCTTATTGAATTTAAAGGGTATAAAATCGCGCTCACTATTTGCGAAGATTTATGGTACAACCAGCCTTTACTTACCAATTTTGGTAAAAATAAAATGTACACTGTAAATCCCATGAAAAAGCTGGTTGAGCAGCAGCCTGATTTTATTATTAATATTGCCGGTTCGCCATTTTCTTATCCACAGGAAGATATTAAACACCAGATACTGATAAACACTGCAAAATTGTACCAACTTCCGGTATTTTATGTGAACCAGGTAGGTGCACAAACCGAGTTAATTTTTGATGGCGGTTCGCGTGTGGTAAACTCCCTGGGGTATACCATTCACCAGATGGATTTTTTTAAAGAAGAGGTACGCTATTTTGATGTGGAAGAAATATTAAAAAACAATCAGACCACAACCGTACGAAAAGAACGTAACATAATCGAAGAAATTCACGATGCCCTGGTTTTGGGAATCCGGGACTATTTCAGCAAAATGAATTTTAAAAAGGCAGTTATCGGATTATCCGGCGGGATTGATTCAGCCGTTACCTGTGTACTTACCGTAAGGGCACTGGGTAAAGAAAATGTAAGAGTATTACTTCTGCCGTCTAAATATTCTTCAGATCATTCAGTTACTGATGCCCTAAAACTTACTGAAAAAATGGGGATACAGCATGATATTATCGGGATAAAAGATATCGCCGAAAATTTCGAAAAGGTTTTACAGCCTGTATTTAAAAAATTATCCCCTGATGTTGCCGAAGAAAACATACAGGCAAGAATTCGGGGAACATTGCTGATGGCAATCTCAAATAAGTTTAATACCATTTTATTAAATACTTCCAATAAAAGTGAAGTGGCCGTGGGATATGGCACTTTATATGGCGATATGAATGGGGGACTGTCTGTATTGGGAGATGTATACAAAACCGATGTTTATAAATTGGCGAAATTCATCAATCGAATTGAAGAAGTGATCCCGGAAAATACAATTAAAAAACCCCCTTCGGCTGAGTTAAGGCCCGATCAGAAAGATACGGATTCACTTCCGGAGTACGATCTGCTTGATGATGTGTTATACCACTATGTTGAATTAAAACAATCGGCAGAAGATATTATTCAAAGCGGCATAGACCAGGGTGTTGTGGATAAAGTGATTCGAATGGTTAATGCGAATGAGTATAAGCGTTTTCAGACACCCCCAATTTTAAGGGTTTCATCCAAGGCATTTGGATTTGGAAGGAGAATGCCCCTGGTTGCCAGATATTGAGATATTCTCAGGAATTAAAATTTATTGCAGATTAGATATTTTCAAATGGACAAGAATTGTTGGAATTGCGTCACAAACACGAATTCAGTTTTCAGGGTACTTTCGGAGGATGAAAGACAGATTTTAAAGCAAGATTATAAGTGTAAATTTGTAAAAAGGGGTGAAATAATTTTCAAAGAAGGAGAGAAGCCTAAAGGGCTCATTTGTTTATCTTCGGGAAAAGTAAAAGTATTTAAAGAAGGTATGGGCGGCAGGGACCAGATTGTGCGGTTGGCGCGTCCGGTTGGATTTATCGGGTATCGCGCATTATTTGCTGAAGAAAACCATACAGCTACAGCAGTAGCCCTGGAAGATTCCACAATTTGTATTTTTCTAAAAGAAAGCCTCTACGCTGTGCTTCAGAAAAACAGCATCCTGGCCATGCAGATTATTAAAGCTTTTGCATCTGAACTGGGATTTACAATAAACAGAACGGTAACACTTACACAAAAACATATTCGCGGAAGGCTGGCAGAATCATTGCTGTTTTTAATCGATACCTATGGCATGGATAGCGACGGAAAAACATTAAAAGTATGTCTTAGCCGTGAGGAAATTGCCAATTTGTCGAGTATGACTACCTCCAATGCTATTCGAACATTATCAAAGTTTTCTCAGGAAGGGGTAATTGAACTTTCAGGTAAAAAAATTAAAGTGGTCGATTATCAAAAGCTTGAACAAATAAGCAACCTGGGATAACTATGGGTAAATTTTATTTTCTTTCAGATACCCGTCTGCAATTACCGTAAGTTTTATAGTTTCTTTGTTTACCACCATGGATGGCAACAGAATCGAAGGTACCATTTTTTTCCCGTTATTTACCGATATATGTATGTTAGGAATGTCTTCATCATGTGCCAGTTTTAGCGCCAGTTCAGCGGCTGTAGTGGCAATAGCTTCAATGGGTTTGTAAACGGTCATAGTTTGTGTGCCTGCCACAATACGTTGGATGGCATCCAATTCGGCATCCTGGCCACAGATATAAACCTTTCCACCCATAGTTGCTTCATCCAAAGCTTTTAAAACTCCCCTGGCAAGTTCGTCATTGGCAGCCAGCACAGCATTTGGGCATGATTTATTTTTCTCAAGGCATTGTTTCATATGTTTATACCCTTCCGATTCATTCCACTGGTCTACATACTGATCATATACCAGTTGAATATCTCCTTTCTCAATCAAGGGTTCCAGCACGCTCATCTGCCCCAGACGAAGCAAAAAAGAATTGTTATCTGATACTGCACCTCCGATAATAGCATACTTTCCCTGCGGACAGATTGAAGTAATATAGTCGGCCTGAAGTTTGCCCACCTCCACGTTATCAAATGATATATAAAAATCGAGGTTGCAGTTTTTTATCAGCCGGTCGTATGAAAGCACACGAACGTTTTTTTTATGTGCTTCAAGCACGATTTCGGCGGCACGGTTTAAATCTGCCGGAACCACAACCAGCAAATCAACACCTGCATCCAGTAGTTTTCTGGCCTGTTCCAATTGTTTATCGAAATCCCCGTCCGCAACTTCAACCAGCACATTGCTGCCAAGTTCCTGAATCCTTCTGACAAAAATGTCTTTATCCTTTTGCCACCGGTCTTGTTCATAATTGTCCATAAGCAGGCCGATGGTCACTTTATCTGTGCATGCAGAAAGTATCAGAAAAATAACCAGTACAAAGCGTACGAATGTATACATAGTTTTTTTCATCGCAATTGATTTTAGTTTAAAAGAAAAACTTGAGAAAGGTTGTGGGAAAATCTTTATGTAAGTTACAAAAAATGGCCGATATAGTCAAAAATTAGCAATCATAGTCAGAAGAGAATCTATCTTAAGAGCGATACTTTATGTTTATAAAGTACATAATTATATGCTTAAAATGGTGGTAAAAAAATACAGTATGTGTATTTTCGCCAACAATATAAATTTAAGTGTAAAAATGTTAGAAATTAAAGGCATGCTAATGAGTAAAAAATTATCTGCAAAAACAACCGCCCTGATTTTATTCTTATTGGTTGCGGGAATAGTTATTGTATATATATTGAGCATTTTTACACGATTTCCGAACAGTGACGAAGGTATAATGGGCGAACATGCCTATTTTCTAAGCAGGCTTGGATATGCAAAGAGTAATTTATGGGAGGGATTTGGGTACGGCTGGGAGGTTAGGCAATTTCACTATCATAAGTTTTTTGTAATAATCGGGATGGTTATTATTAAGTTATTCGGGTATTCAATATACCACTTTCGCATATCATCCGTGGTATTTTTCCTGCTGTTTACCTGTATTTTCTATTTGTATTCTAAACCACTCAAAGAAAATAAAAATTACCTGCTATTTTTATTATCTGTATTTATCTTGTTGATAAACAATGTTTTTTACGACTATATTTTTATTTATCGACCCGAGGTGGTATTAATGCTATTTGGGTTTACCGCATTCTTTTTTATGGATAAAAACCTGAAATCCAGGTCTGTACACTATTTGGTTTTAAGTGCTATATTCGCCGGATTGTCTGTATTTACCCACCTTAATGGATTGATTTTTGTGTTTGCAGGATTTAGCACCTACCTGTTTAACAAAAAATATAAAGCAGCATTGATTTTTGGGGTTATCAGCGGGGTAGTCTCATCGCTGTATTTTTACGATTTACTAAGCAAAGCAGAATTTAGTGGATTTGTATACCAGTTTTTTAATGAACCCAGCCTCGCACAAAAGCAATCGCATCCATTGCTTCGGATGTTTACTGAATATGTACGTTTTTTTCACAGTCCTAAAGAAACCCTTTTTTCGCTGTTGTTTTTTATATGTTTGGGGTATAATTTTAAATATTTAAGAAAGCGGTATTTTAATTTACTGATTTATACGCTGGGCGCAATGGTTGGTCTGGCAGTAATTTCACATTCACATACGCCAAAATATGCTTTACTGTATTATCCTTTTATGGCGATTATTATTTCAATTGGAATTTTAAGGATCCGTGAACACAAAAAAGTATTCAGTTACCTGATGATCCCTCTACTGGTAATTTTTACAGGATTAAATCTTTATTTTAATATCCGGATAATAAAAAAGACCGTAAATGTTCCCGAACGAAACCGTTATATGGCTTCATTATTGCCTCAGGGCGGGCACAAGGTAATGGCCTTTGAGACCTTTATTTTTAATGAGATAAAAAATTATACCATAAACGGACCAATAGCATACCGGTATTATTTTTCCAGCAACCGGCCGGGTTATAAGCCTGATATTTACGATTTCTTTGAATTTGCAGATAAAAACAATGACCGGTATATTCTTATTGACTGGTACTTTATGAATGGAAAACTATATAAGGAAATTCAGCCCGAAACGATTCGGTTGGATGATGTTATAAACAATTATAAATTGGTTACAGCAAAAGATTCGGCCTTTATTTTTGAAAATACAAGGCTGATGGAGAATCAGAATCAAGAAAAAAATTAAGATGCTTTCAGAAAAAAACAAAAACTGGTTCAAGGATTCCCTTGGACCTTTTTGTTTCTATTTTTATGCAGATGCACTGGAACTATACTAAAACAATAATCATCAATCCCTGGAATTATATTTATTTTTCAGAATGCTAAATACTTCTCCCGGAGAAATACTTCTGATGCATTCGCAATCCATAGATTTTCGGCAATCACTGCATGTTTTATCCAAAACGAGATACGAAGTGTTTTTTCCCAGCGGCGCCCACCTGCCCGGATGTATCGGATGCATGGGTGCATATAAACCAACAACTACCTTTTTTAATGCCGCAGCAATATGTAAAGGTCCGGTACTGGCAGCCACCATACCATCGCAGGCAGAAATAAAGGCTATAAGCTCATCCAGGGTTAATTTACCGGTGAGGTCAAAAACCTGCCGTTCATTTTCTTTAAGGAAAGCTTCCATTTCTGTACCCTCCTCATTGGTGCCGGTAACAAAAATTTTAAATTTATCACTTGGTAATAGTTCGATAAGTTTTGCAAAATTCTCCAGGCCCCATTCCCGTGCCGAACCTTTAGATTTTGGATGCACGATAAGGTTAAAATAACTACGGCTTAGTAACTCTGAAAACTTTTTCGGCAGTTTGGGAATTCTTTTTAACCCATACAACTCAGGAATTTCGACTAAGGCGATCTCTGTAGGCAATCCAAGAGGCAACAATAACTTAAAATTTAGCTGAGCCTCATGCAAGTCAGATTTTTTCCGGCTGTAATTCACCGGTTTATTACAGGTATACCAGTGGTATAAACGGTGGCTGGTGCCAATCCTCAAAGTGATCCCGGCTTTTTTGGCAGCTCTTGCAACCGATTTGTTTGGAAACACATGCAAAATTACATCAGCCTGAAGGTTTCTGAGTGTGTTCACCTGTTCAGAAAAAGGCAAATCTCTAATTTTTTCCCAGTTTAAAAAATGGTCAATATGTTCACATGCCTCTATTAATGGCCGTGTATAAGAATTTCCAAGAAAAAGTAAAGAAACACCCGGGATTTGTTGTTTGAGGTATCCTGCAAGCGGCAGGGTAAGTACAACATCTCCAAGGCTGTCGGTGCGGCTGATGATTATACGTTTAAAATCAGGCTGCATTAATTTAAAATTTATCTTATTCGATTAAATAATCAATCGTATTGTAATTACAATTATAAATTGATCTGTTTATTGTCTTCTAACGAATTATTGCGTATCAGCCACAGTTTAATATATCGGGTCATTAATGCATAAAAAGCCAGAAAGGCAACCGTTAGTCCGGGAATTCCGTCACGAAATCCTCCCTGAAGAATGTAGTGTTTAAAAAACCGGAAAGATGGCTTAACAAAAAAATGATAACAACTTAATTTGCCTATTTTTTTGTCGTAATCTCTGGCCGACCACCATGAATAGCGGTTTACTTTGGCCACATAGCGGTCGAAACCGGGATAGGTATTATGTATTAATTTATTTTTAAGTATCCCTGTTTTTCCGTTGGCAATAATTTCTGCATGTACATGTTTTTCCTCGTACCCGCATTTATCTTTTCTAAACAAACGGATTACCTTATCACGGTTCCATCCTCCATGTTTTAGATGGCGGCCCATAAAATAATTCTTCCTGTATATCCAGTAAGCTACTTCTTCCGGTTCGTTTTGTAGGAGTTCCTGGATTTCTTCCTGCAATTCGGGTGTAACACGTTCATCGGCATCCAACAAAAGAATCCAGTTGTGGGAGGCTTGCGGTATGGTCCAGTTTTTTTGTGTGGCTGAATTTACATATTCATGCTGGATTACCCTGGGAGTATATTTTTTAGCAATTTCTACCGTGCGGTCTGTGCTAAATGAATCCACAACAATAATTTCATCAACGAATTGAACCGACTGTATAGCCTTTTCAATATTCTCCTCTTCGTTACCGGTTGGAATTATGGCAGTAATTTTTACCATGGTTGTATTTTATGTTTATTTGGTTTTTGACTTGAAAATAAATATCCCCGAATCTTTAAATAATGGTACTTCTTTAAAGGCTGAAAATACTAAAAAGCTATAAAAGTAAGCAAAAAATGTCGCTCCTGCCTGAGTTTCCAGTGTATCTTCGCCCAGCATGGAAAGGCCGACAATAATGAAAAAAATATAGAATATCCACGATAAACGATTACGAAACCTATAAACAGGGTAACACATAAAAAATAAAATGAGCATGAATCCAAAAACTCCGAAAGAAAGAAAAAAAGTAAGAAACTGGTTATGTGCCCTTTTTCGCCGTTCAGGTACCAGTTGTGAATGGGTTTTTTCATAGTATTCCTGGAAGGTGGTATTTACATCTCCGGTTCCTGTGCCCCGCCAAAAATGGTCTTTAATAATAGCCAATGCAGCTTTTGTATATACATACCGCTGTATGGTTGTGCTATACGAAGGATTTCCCCCGTTTTTAAAACTATGAACCTCCCAAATGGTCTGATAGATTCTCTTGGTGAAGCCTATTTTCCCGGCAAAACGGTAATTTGTGCAACCTTGTTCTATAAATTTAATATCTTTTTCATTAAGGCTGTTTACACCATCTGCATCTTTTCGAAATCCTTTGGAAGTAAGATACCGCATAAGGGTATACTGGATGTTCTGGTTTTTTTTATCTTTTCCGTAGAAGTCGATATTGCTGCGCAAATTCCAGACCGTATGGAGTTCTTTTTCACAAATATACAACCCGATATAGTTTCCATTTTCCAGTTGTTTGTTGTTAAAGTCGTGAAAATATTTATTACCCGACCGGGTAAGTTGTTCAATATTTTCACGGTCTACAGGTTGCACCGTATAAAAATCGCGATAGGTGGAAAGTATAGAAACGGATGTGAGCAGAATAAGCAGCATCAGCAATACTATTCCTCCGATTTTTAACGGGATCTTTTTTGTAATCCCAACCACCCATAAAATAAATATAAAAGTGCTAATGAAAAGAATGATAATTCCCGACAAGGATTGCAGGATAAAAAGAAACACAGTAAGCCATATTGCAACCGTGCAAAAGAATATTTTCCAATAAGTCTTTAGTGTTCTTCTTCCGGTCCATAATACATACAATAAAATCTGGATAGACAATACAATCTGAAGGGAGAACCGGATATGTGAAATAATTCTTGAAATCTCCCGGATATCTGAATATTCAAATGTTCCAATTCCAAAATAAAAGGCCAGGCTTATTATGGTTCCGGTGGTAACTGCTCCGGTAAAGGCAAGTAATATGTTTTGTGTTTTTTTTAATGAAAGGGAATCTGTTGTTCCAAGAATGAAAGGGATCACAAATAAGGGCGCTTTTATTTTAAGGTCGTTTAAACCATAACTCCAGTTACTTGAATACAAAAGGCCTGCAATATGGATAAAGTATATCCCCAAAAAAGCAATAAGCGCTTTTTGACCGGCAAGTTTTTTAAGCTTTTGGGTGTAATTTCCTTCAATAAACCAAACTAAGGCAAGTGCAAATTGTGATGCAGAAACGAGAAAAGGGGAGAGGGGCAAACCTACTGCAATTGCAAGCAGCAACCAATAATACAGATTGGAATAGGAAATCTTATCTCGAAAATTTAACATGCCTGCGAAAGTATAGAAATTCGATTTGTTTTACTCCTTAAAATATACTCTTTTTACCCGTGAAGAAATATTGGTTAAAATTTCGTAGGGTATGGTATCTATTAATTTGCTTACTTCCTGAACGGGATTTTCTTTTCCGAAAAACACCACTTCATCCCCTTCACCGGCTTGAATTCCCGTAAGGTTAACCATACACATATCCATACAAACATCACCCACAATTTTAGCTTTTTCGCCATTCACGATAAAATAACCCGTTTCGTTTCCGAATTTTCTGTTGAGGCCGTCGGCATATCCCACGGGGACAATTCCAATCGTAGTTTTTTTATCGTATTTTCCTCTGCGGTTATAACCAATGGTTTCCCTGGCAGGTATTTCTTTAATCTGAGAAATTGTACTTTTAAAAGAACTAACAGGCATAAGGTTTTTAGCATGTGCAGCGCTGAGGCCATGTAACCCGATACCCAAACGTACCATCTCGAAATGATATTCCGGAAAGCGTTCAATTCCGGCTGAATTCATTATATGCCGCATGGGTTGAATAGCACATGCCGCACAAATGGTATTACAGATATGTTCAAAAATTCCGATTTGCCGAAGCGTAAAATCATCATGCTTTGGATCATCACTGGCAGCCAGATGCGAAAATATCGAGATTATGCTGAGCACTTTATTATCTTTAATAACAGAGATGAGTTCAGGTATTTCGTGATCCAAAAATCCCTGTCGGTGCATTCCTGTATCTATTTTCAGGTGTACCGGATATTTCATTTCCTGATGATGGTCTAGCGCTTCAATAAACTTTTTTAACGTCCTGAGACTGAAAATTTCCGGTTCGAGCTTATATGCAATAAGTGCATCAAAAGTATTTTCATCCGGATTCATGACCATAACCGGCAGATGAATGCCGGCATTTCGCAATTCAATCCCTTCGTCGGTATAGGCCACGGCAAGATAATCTACCCGCTGATGTTGCAATTCATTAGCAATCTCGTAGGAACCTGAACCATAACCAAGCGCTTTTACCATGACCATAATTTTGGTGCGTGGTTTTAATAACGACCTGAAGTAATTGAGGTTAAACACCAATGCATTTAAATTGATTTCTAAAACCGAACGATGTAATTTTTCTTCAAGCCGGGCGGTAATTTTTTCAAATTCAAATATTCTTGCTCCTTTTATTAAAATAGTTTCATTGTTAAATTTTATCTGTGAAAGATCAGCAAGGAATAAATCCGTATTCTCAAAAAACAACGAATCACCGGGAAATGATTTTTTTTGTCTGCAGATGGCAGGTCCTACACCTACGAAACGCTGAATTTTGTATGATTTAATTAACGATGACACATCCTGGTAAAGTGATTTTTCATCTCGTCCGCTCTGTAGTATGTCTGATAATATCAGGGTTTGTTTTTTATGCTGTGATTGTTGTTTTACAAAATCAAGAGCAATAGTAAGTGAGTTAAAATCTGAATTGTAACTGTCGTTAATTAATGTGCAGTTAAAGAGTCCTTTTTTCTGTTCCAGCCGCATGGCAACGGGTAATAACTGACTTATCTGGCGGCAAATTTTTTCGACCGGAATTTTTAAGTACAGCAGCAATGTAATTACATGAATACTGTTTTCTATAGATGCCGAATCTGTAAAGGGTAAAACAATGGTAGTATTTATACTATTCGTGGATACCGAGATTTCAGTTGATTTTTTCTTTTTAATAATGCCGGATATAATTACGTTGGCATGCTCCTTTTGAGACCAGTTAAACAGCAGCGTTTTTGTATTTTTAAAAAAAGATTGCACGTTGTTGTCAATCAAAGTGTGGTCTTTGCAATAGATCAATACATCTGATTTCCGAAATAATTGAATTTTTTCAAGTATTTTTTCTTCAAGGTTTTTGAAATTTTCCTGGTGGGCCTGACCAATATTTGTGAAAATACCAATGTTTGGTTTTATAATTTTTTCAAGTTTTTCCATTTCACCGGGAAGTGAAATACCCGCTTCAAAAATACCGAGATTATCTTTTTCGTTTAAAAGCCATACAGATAACGGGACGCCAATTTGTGAATTATAACTTTTCGGATTCCTGGTAACCCGGTATTCTGAGCTCAGACATTGGTATAACCACTCTTTTACAATGGTTTTTCCATTACTTCCGGTAATTCCGATAACTGGGAATCCCATTTTACCGCGATGATGGGCAGCTAATTTCTGCAAGGCTTGAATTACATCAGGCACCAGGATTACATTAGCTTCCTGGTGTGTATTAAGTACATCGGGAATTTTAGATACCACAAAGTTCAAAATTCCCCTGTGGAGCATTTCTTCGATATAATTATGGCCATCATGGTTTTTACCGGGAATGGTAAAAAAAAGACCTTTATCAGAAGAAAACATTTTCCTGCTGTCGGTATAAATTTCTTCTATTCGTGTATCTTTTTTCAGGAATAACCTGCCTGATATTATGTTTGAAATGTCACTAATTAAATATCCACTCATTGGGTTTACCGGTTCAAAATCCCTAAAGTTATAATTTATTTATTTTAAAATATAAAAGTAGGTCAATACTTATTACAAGCTCTAATTACTTCAATCCATACTCTGTACAAATATCTGAAATACGAATTTTAGGTAAACATCAGGGAAGGATGGTTTATAAATTTATGCCCGATTGGGCAATTTGGAACCGGCATTATGTGGAAAACTGTTTTTGTGTTTACGAAACTGTTCCGGAATCTGCAGAAAATTATTTTTCTTGAAGTATTTTCAGGGCAAATCCAAGTTCTGAGCCGGTCATTGATTTTAAAGGAAGTCCGGTACCTGCCCCGACAAAACCAGGGGGTTGCGTATGAAGATTTTTTTTCCACCACTCCGTATCAAAAAATAAAGCTGCCAACGTTAAACTTTGTGCTTCATGAACAAATACCTTGCACCCCTGCTGAAGATTTGGCCAGATACCAAGAATACAAGGCTTTAGTGATTGTACCAAATCAACATCCAGAAACGCCATTACCGTTTGACGGTTGAGTTTCGGCAGGGTATCCTCAAAATAGCCAACAACAAATTCACATAAATCGATACTACCGTATTTTGTAATGTTATTTTTCACTTCTTCGAGAGAGGCTGAAAACCGGCCTTCATAATATTGATCCACATGGTCTGATAATATATTATGATGTGCTGCATCGTTCGCTTCAGGTTCGGGTAAACCCTGAAATGAATCGCATACAATAAGTTTTCTGTTAACCATTGAACAAATTAATGAGAGGTTTACGGTGCTGCCTCCCCTGTAACATCCACATTCAATAACATCTCCCTTAACTGAGGGTGAAATTGCAAGCAGTGTTTTCGCCATTTCAATATGTTCAAGCCATGAACTTAATGCATCCAGTCGCTTTTTATTCTTTCTAAATACATTTAAAATTTTAATTTTTTTAATAATCCCTATTTGATAAAAGGAACCTATATCTTTGCTTAATATAAAATGAAATACATAAGGCAGGGACGATAAAACGCCAGCAATTTTAAGAAATAACTTTGTTACAAACTTTAACATAAGGCATCAGTAATCATGGGTGAAAAATGCTTAAATTTAATCTTAATTTTAAGAATCCACAACATGACATAATTATTTACGTTTTGATTTTTAAATGATAAAAGTAAGATAAACTCAAATGGAATATAAAAATACATTAGAAATTGTTTCGGAACATTTGCAGGAAGTAAATGAAATGATTTCGAATTTTTACAATTTAAAAAAAATTCCTGCTATTGAGATGGACCTTGCATTATCCAAAATAAGAAACCTTTACGATGTATTGTTAATGATTAAGCATTCGGAAACTCAGAGACTCGCCCTTGAAACGGAGCATAAATCAGAAACCGCCGGAAAAGGTATAACGCAAGAAAAATCCCAGGCTTCGGAAAATATTGAACTTGAATTAGAAAATATAAAAGAGCAAAATCCTGTAAAGGAAGAAGAAGTAGCTAAAACAACAAGTGAACATATCAGTAAACCTTTGCAGGATTCAGAACCCCGCATAATTTCCGATCGGTTTAAATCCAAATCAACCTCAATAAATGAAAATCTTGGGAAAACAGCCTACCGTAAAGATTTATCATCACAATTACAATCAAAACCCATATCTAATATAGCCAATGCTATAGGATTAAATGACAAGTTTCTGATTATTAAAACACTTTTTAACGGGAATGCGGATCAGTACAATGAGACATTGTTGATGCTTAACAGTGCATCAAATTTTAATGAAGCATTTAATTATCTCGTGGAAAATTTCGATTGGGATATGGATAGTGAAATTGTACAAAAGCTCCTTGAGCTGATTAGAAGAAAGCTGATAATAAGTAAGAATGAGTAAATTATATATTGTCCCGACACCCATCGGAAATCTCGAAGACATTACCCTTCGATCACTCAGAGTATTAAAAGAGGTAGATGTTATTCTTGCTGAAGATACCCGCAAAACCAAAATTCTGTTAACTCATTTCCAGATTTCAACAAGGCTTCAATCCTATCATAAATTTAATGAACACAGAATTGTTGATCAGATAGTTTCCCGTATTCAGGGCGGTGAAACCATGGCGCTGGTTTCTGATGCTGGTACCCCCAGTATTTCGGATCCCGGGTTTTTAATTACCCGTTCGTGTATTGAACATGATGTGCCTGTTGAGTGTTTGCCCGGCGCTACTGCTTTTGTACCGGCATTGGTGAATTCCGGCTTTCCAACCGATCGTTTTTGCTTTGAGGGTTTTCTGCCTCAAAAGAAAGGAAGGACAAAAAAGCTAAAAATCCTTGCGGAAGAATCAAGAACAATTGTGTTATATGAAGCTCCTTTTCGCCTGATAAAAACATTGGAGCAGTTAGCGGAATATTTTAGCCCTGAAACCAGTATTTCCATTTCGCGCGAATTGACAAAAATCCATGAAGAAACGGTTCGCGGAAGTATTACCGAAGTAACGGAGTATTTCAAAAATAAAGACATAAAAGGAGAAATTGTGATTATTGTTCATCCCGGGATTTAGCGCTGATCAGGATTCGGGAATTTGTTTTCAGACAGTGTTTTTTTTATTTTGTATTCTAAAAATTGTTCGTATTCGGGCAATCCTTGTATCGAAACCGTTCATCCTGCTACGCTTCCGATTAAACTGTTTTAATTATAAGAAACACATTTTCAGATTTATATAAGATTTGGCACAGAACGTGAATAAGGCATGTCGCATTATAAATCTACCGTCATGAATAATCTACATAAGAAATTTAAAACTTCAGCCTGGTTGATAATCCTGGTATTTGTTTTTTTCATTTCTATAAAGGGAATTTGTGCACAATCTTCGTATGATTTTGAAGTTAAAGAAAAGTATATGGATATAGAAAAACTTATTTCAGATATCCAGAATACGGCTCCTCTGAAAGTTATTGTAATTTACAGCACGGATAACAAAGAAAATTCAGAAGAAAATATGCTGCAAGTAGAATACTGGATGTGCGATTTATCTACCTGGTCGAGAGTATCAGATTATACATACCTGGATTATATTCTTCAGGAAGAAAAAGAGGAAGAATTAAAACTTGAAAGCTGGATGTTTAAAGAATTTTGTAATCAGTTAAATAATGAATCTTTACCCAATAATATTGTTGAGGAGGAAATTCCGATGGAAGACTGGATGTTAAATCCCGGATCCTGGGATGTACAGAATTGAAAACAATTTTAAAAATCTTTCAATAACATTTTATATAATCAATCTATTTTAAAGAGTAATTATTACATCTGTTCCTTCTGCAATTTCTGATTTAAAAGTAATTTGAAATCCATGGGCATCTATAATTTTTTTGCATATACCCAGACCAATTCCGGTGCCTGTTTCACCCTGGGTACCACGGGTAGATTTATTTATTTTTTTACTGAACATTTCCTCCGGGGTAATATTTCTGATGCCTACACCGTTGTCTGAAATTACCAGCTGGGTTTGGGTATTCTGTGTTCTGATGAAAATTCTGATTTTACCCCCTTTAGAAGTATATTTTACAGCATTACTTAATAAATTACGCACAACCTGTCCGAAATAAGTTTCATCGATATTCACAGTAAAATTATCATCAATTTCAGATACTACGGAAAGTTCTTTCTCCGAAATTTCTTTTTGCAATATTATCCGGGAGGCATTTACAATTCTTGAAAGTTTAGAAGGTGTAATTTTCAGATTAATTTCTTTTGCCTCAATATTGGTCCAGTTTAAGAGTTTATTAAAATAAGAGACCACGTTATTGGAAGTGTCAATAATAAATTTAAGAAAATCTTTATGCTCTTTATCAAGCGTTGTGGCAAGAGCTGCATCGTAATAGAGCATTTCTGCATATCCTGAAATGGAAGTAAAAGGTGTGCGCAGGTCCTGAGATATAATTTTAATAAATTCTTCTTTAGATTTCACCAGATCTTTCAGGTGGTCTTCCTGCTTTTTTATTCTTAATGAGGCCCTTATTCTTGCTAAAAGTTCAATTTCATCAATAGGTTTTTTAATGTATTCCATGGCTCCTTTGTCTAATGCCTGCTCTACATCCAGCGATTCAGTTTTGGCAGTAACCATAATTACAGGGATTTCTTTCAGGCGGGAATCGTGCATAATATTATCCAGCACATCCAGACCATCCATCTCAGGCATCATAATGTCCAGCAAAATAACATCCGGGATAAAGTTTGAAAGTACTCTGATACATTCTCTTCCACTTGAAGCGGTGGTTACCTTATACCCTTCGTTCAACAAAAGATTTTCAAGAAAAAAAATATTTGCCGGTTCATCATCAACAATTAGAATCTCTGAATTTAAGAATTTTTCCATGATCTTCTTTTTTGGTTTGCCATGTTTTTAATTAACGGATTCTTAAAAGAATTTTAAATTATCTAGACAGGCAGTTTCACCGTAACGGTTGTTCCTTTAGATAATTCACTTTCTACAATAATATTACCATATAACATTTTAATCAGTTTATTGGCAAGCGCTAATCCAAGACCCGTACCCCCATATTTTCTGGACGAAGTACCATCAATTTGAACAAATTGATCAAAGATATTTTTTAAATCGGATTCGCTGATTCCAATTCCTGTATCTGCTATTTTACATACAATTAAATTATCAGAGGCAAAAAACCGGATAAGTATTGTGCCTTTGTTCGTAAATTTTATTGAATTTTCGATAATATTTACCAGGATTTCAAAATATTTCTCTTTATCAGTTTTAAAGTTTGCAGGTAATGTATCTTCTTTCCTGATTTCAAATTTAACATCTTTATTATTTAGAATTTTTAGTGCATGGTTATAAACTTCATCAATAAAATCATTGGAGCTAAAATCTGAAATCTTTACTTCGCTTGAACTCCGAAATTCAAACAATCGTTCTATTAACACATTAAGTCGGTCAGCGCTGGTGTAAATATGCTGAATGGCCTCAAAATGCTTATCTGTGAGATTACCTTTTTCGTGTTTCACAAGGCTTCCTGAAATTCCGAGTATTCCGTTTAAAGGAGTTCGAATTTCATGATTCAGGTTGTCAATAAATTCTCTCATCACCTTGTTGGCTTCTTTAAGTTCTTTTGTTTTAAGCAACTCCTGCTCAATTTTTTTCCGTTTTGAAATATCCCGTATTATACATGCAGCATTCAGGTTATTTTCTACAAGGAAAGGTGAAAATGATAATTCTACGGGGAATTTTATTCCCTGCTTATTTACTGCTACTAATTCAACTGTATTTCCAACATTTGTTCCGGATTTTGTATCGAAAAAATGCTTTAAATCAAATGGTCCGTCTGCGTGGTCCTGTTGTTCTGAAAAAAGTAATCTGAAATTAATGGCTGCAGCCTCATTTTCTGTATATCCAAAAATTTTCTCAGCAGCATTATTCCAATAAATTATAACGCCATTATTGTCGAGAACAATTATGGCATCTGCAGCAGCAGTTGATATTTTCTTAAACCTGTCTTCGCTTTCCCTAAGTTTAAGGTTTGTATTTTTGAGTTCACTAACCAGGTTATCAAGTCCCTTTTTCTGATAGAAAAGTTTAATAAAAACTTTTACCTTTCCTATCAGAATATCTCCATTAACGGGTTTAGAAATAAAATCCACAGCTCCGCTTTCAAGTCCTTTAATTTTAAAACGGTCTTCTGAATAAATACCTGAAACAAAAATAGCCGGGAGATTTTCATTTCCTGGCATTTGGCGAATTTTCTCAAGTGTTTGAAATCCGTCAATTCCTGGCATTTGAACGTCAAGAATTATCAGGGCAAGTTCATTTTGTTTTACAATTTCAATTCCTTCGTATCCGGATAATGCTGTAAGAATTGTAATATCGAGATCTTCCAATAATGCCTCCAGATATTCAATATTACTGCTGATATCATCTACAATTAGAATTTTGGTCTCTATCTTCACTAACAAAAATCTTTACTTATACATATAATATTGTCTAATTTTTACTTAACCAACGTTATTAAGTTACAGTTTTTAGGCGATTAATTCATATAATGCCAAATCCAAAAAATTGTACATGTTCTCTGAGAATTTATCCGGATGATTTTTATAAATATCAGATAATTAGGAATATAAATCAACTTTGAATCATTTGGTGAAGAATTTTTCAGGAGCTTTCCACAAGTATTTTTGTAAAAAGGTGAGCAATATCATTAAAATGTTTAGTGCAGAATTTAAAAAAAAGTAAGAAATTTAATATGATTTTATTTTGAAATTGATATCCACTTCATGTAACATTAGATCAAACAGGGCCTGACATAATGCTACAATTATTTCTTCGATCCGGGACTTCTGTCCCGGTTTTTTTTATAAGGGACCTGGTAAAATCTTTGTTTAATTCAATTAGCCAGGTATTTGAATTGTACTAAAAAATTTTAATTTACAACATGCACAGGATTCCCCTTCAGAAAAGCTTTTATGTTTTCCAGGGCAATGTGCAATAACCTTGATCTGGCTGAATATGTAGCCCATGCAATATGCGGCGTTATAAAACAGTTTGCCGCACCTATAAGAGGATTGTTTTTTGAAGGAGGTTCAGCAGAAAGCACATCCAGTCCGGCACCGGCAATTTTTCCTGAATTTAGCATTTCTGCAAGGGCTGTTTCATTCACCAAGGGGCCGCGACCGGTGTTTATCAGAAACGCAGATTTTTTCATCAGTTTTAATTTGTCATAATTTACCAGGTTTTCTGTTTCTGGTGTTAGCGGACAATGTAAACTCACAATGTCACTTTGTTGAAAAATGGTTTTTATATCCGTAAACAAGATATTCTCAGGTTTTTTTGCAGGTACAGATCTGGTATAAACAAGTATTTTCATGCCAAAAGCCTGTGCAATATTTGCCGTGGTACGGGCAATTTTACCAAAGCCTATCAGCCCCAGGGTTTTACCGGTTAGTTCTATTTGTGGAAAATCCCAATAACAAAAATCGATACTCTTACTCCATTTACCCTCATTTACTGAACTGGCATGAGCTGCCACTCTTTGAGTCAGGTTCAGGATATGTGCAAAAACCATTTGTGCCACGGAATCGGTACTATATGCGGGAATATTGGTTACTATAATTTTATTTTCAGTGGCAGCTTTAAGATCAACCACATTGTAGCCGGTGGCCAGCACTCTAATGTATTTCAGATCGGGCAAACGAATCAGTATATCCTTTGTTAACAGGGTTTTGTTGGTAAGAATTATCTCAGCATGTTTTGATCTTGTATAGGTATCTTCAGGAGGTGTGCGGTCGTATATTGTACAGTCACAGTCTCCAAGCCGTTTTAGTTCGTCCCAGGATAAGTCGCCGGGATTAAGGGTATATCCGTCAAGGACAACAATTTTCATAAAAAATTATTTAATAAAAACGAACTTAATGATTCATAATTTGCTGCAGCATTTTTTTTAATTCTGCATATTCCTTTACAACCGGGAACTCCGGAAAATCATCAATTACATTTTGCGGGGGCCGAAACAGGATGGCGCTGTCTGCTTCCTTTAGCATGGATACATCGTTATAGGAATCACCAAAAGCGATAACGTGATAGTTCAGGCTTTTTAAGGACTGAATAACTTTTTTCTTCGGATCTTTCTGACGTAATGTATAACCATAAATGTTTCCTTCATCATCAATATTCAGATTATGGCAGAACAGGGTAGGGCGTTCCAGTTTCCTCATCAACGGTTCGGCAAACTCAACAAAAGTATCAGACACCACAATAAGGCGCGTTACTTCTTTAAGCCAGCGTAACATATCCAAAGCGCCTTCTAAAGGTTCGATGGTTTCAATAACATTTTGAATATCTTTTATTTTTAAATTATGTTCCTTGAGTATTTTTAGCCTGTATATCATTAACTCATCGTAATCTTTAATATCGCGCGTGGTTAATTTAAGCTTTTCTATGCCTGTTTTTTTGGCGACATTAATCCATACTTCAGGAACCCATACTCCTTCAAGATCGGAACATACAATATGCATAAATTTTTATTTAGAATTTATCCTTTAAAAAAGTTTTAAATATATCATAATTATTGTCAAGCTTTTCAAAGTTTTCGGTTTTATCATCCAGACCTTTCAAACTTTCAGGAAGGTCGGGATCAAAACCAAGGACAGCATTAATTTCTTCCGGAAATTTTGCCGGATGCGCAGTTTCCAGACACACACTTAGCTGGTCTGCGGTTCCATCCTGGGGATGAATGGTAAAATTTTTATGCAATCCGGACCATCCCACAGCGCCATGTGGCTCCAGCAACAATTTATAATTTGCCCAGGCACTTTTGATGGTTTCGCGGGTTGTTTCATCGCTTAAGCTTACAGCATACATGTGTTGTCGCATTTTTTCCAGGTCAGGTTCTTTATGTATTTTACCGATTTCATCCATTATACCTCCGTATAATGCCACTATTCTTGACATGTTGCTCGGGTGGCCCACGTTCATGGCGCTTGATATACAATTTACCGAAGGCACTATAGTTTTATATTTTCCGGTTTGCCAGTACACGGGCACTTCATCGTTCCTATTGGTTGAAATTACAAAACGTTTTACCGGCACTCCCATATTTTTTGCTATCAAGCCGCCCATAAGATCACCAAAATTACCGGAGGGAACTGAAAAAATGATATTTTCATTTTTATTTATATCGGCAAGTTGAGTATATGCCCAGATATAATACATCGATTGAGGAATCAACCGGCCAATATTTATTGAATTCGCTGATGAAAGTTCCTGATACGAGAGTTCAGGATCAGCAAATGCACGTTTTACCATAGCCTGGCAATCGTCGAACTTACCGTTTATGGCGATAATTGAAATGTTTTTATCAAGGGTAGTCATTTGTTTTCGTTGCCGCTCAGTTACTTCTTTTTCCGGATAGAGAATTATTACCTTAATATTATCCAGACCGTAAAACGCGTTGGCAATGGCGCTTCCTGTATCTCCTGAAGTTGCTGTGAGTATTACCAGTTTTTTATTTTGAACCGAGAGAAAATATTGCATTAACCTGCCCATCATACGTGCTGCAAAATCTTTAAACGATGCGGTAGGGCCCTGATCAAGACGCATAATATATTTCCTGTCATAGACTCTCTCGAGAGGTATGGAAAAATTATAAGCATCTTTTACAAGCTTCAACAAATCAGAAGATGGAATTTCGTCGGCTAAAAATTTATTGCCAACCACATGGGCAATTTCATAGTATTGCATGGTTGCCATATCGCTTAATTCCCCGGCAGATAGTTTTGGAATCCGTTCAGGCATAAATAATCCCCTGTCGGGAGCCAGCCCTGTGAGCAGAGCATCACGAAAACCCAGTTTTTTTGTTTTAAGATTTGTTGAATAATAGAGCAACTTTTCCTCCATACCGGTTTAATTAAAATTCTAATTCGAAAATAATATTTTAAAGTCTGATTTTAAAAGTTCTTCATAGGATTTGATTTTGTAATCAGCAAAATCAAATCGCGAATTATTATACAACTCTTCTTCGAGTAGTGCAATTACTTTCATACGTGCTGATTTGGCGGATAATATACCGTAGAATGAATCTTCAACAGCTACGCAATGTATCGGATCAGCGTCCAAACGTTTTGCCAGAGTCAGGTACACTGCCGGATGTGGTTTGGCATACAATTCATCATCGCAGGTATGATATGATAAAAAGAATTCATGTAAATTAAAAACATCAATAACAAGTTGTATTAACGATGCAGGTGATCCGGAAGCAATGGCCATTTTTATTCCCTTTTGTTTAAGAAGTTTTAGTACTTGCAATACCCCGGGAATTAGTTTACCGCTGCTTTTTATCAGACGTTTTACTTCTTCAATTAATAATTTTTCTACTTCTTCCAGGGATGTTCCCTGCCAGGGATATCTTTTAAACCAGTATTTTATGGTATCCAAAGTATTTAGGCCGGTAGTTTGCCTGCACATCTCTTCTGTAAGGTGAACGCCCACTGTCTGGAAAACTTTTTTTTCAGCAATTTTCCATAGGGGTTCCGAATCGATCAGTACACCATCAAGATCAAAAATTACGGCTTCTATCTTATCATTTTTATACATTGGCTACCCGTATTGTATCTGCAAAAACCCCGGCTGCGGTTACTTCAGCGCCCGCTCCGTATCCTCTGATGATCATGGGTTGATCACGATATCGTTCAGTGGTTATTAACAGAATATTATTACTCCCTTCGAGCGGGAATGCAGGATGTGATTTATCAACTTCCTGCAGTGAAACACGTGCTTTTCCTTCATCAAGAAGGGCAACAAAACGCCATTTTTTACCTTCTTTCTCCAGGTTTTGCCGGTTTGTCTCAAATTGCTGGTCGTATTTTTCCACTTTTTTCCAGAAATCTACAAGATTACCTTCAAAACATTCTGAGGGTAAGAAGGGTTCCACTTTTATATCGTTATATTCGAGCGGGTACCCTGATTCCCTGGCCAGTATCAAGAGTTTTCTTACCACGTCGGTACCGCTCAGGTCAATTCTTGGATCGGGCTCTGAGAACCCCTTCTCTTTGGCCAGACGAATTGCTTTGCTCATGGATACAGTGCTGCCTAATTCATTAAATATAAAATTTAATGTTCCGGAAAGTACGGCTTCCAGCTTCAAAATTTTATCGCCGCTTCTGATCAGATCGTTTATTGTACTGATAATGGGAAGGCCGGCCCCTACATTAGTTTCGTACATAAACTTAACATTCTTACTCAGCGCAGCGGATTTCAGTTCTTTATAAACTGAATAATCGGATGAACAGGCAATTTTATTGGCCGCAACAATTGAAATAAAAGATTCGAGAACCTGTTTATAAGCAGCAGCAGTTTGTTGGCTGGCAGTGCAATCGATAAAAACGCTATTGCGGAGGTTCAGTTTTTTTATGGTTGCTATAAATTTACTCAGGTTGGCTTCTGTACCTGAGTTATCCAGCTGCTCTCTGAAGTTGAAGATGTTTATACCATCCGGATTAATCAGCATTTTTCTTGAATTGCTAATTCCAACTACATTAACTTTTAACTGATGTTCCTTCATGAGTTTTTCCTGCTGCTGGTAAATCTGTTGTAATAAAATACCTCCTACGGTACCAATTCCCACAAGATAAATATGCAATTCTTTATAATGCGACAGGAAAAATCCCTCGTGAATAACATTCATGGCTTTCCGCAGGCTTTCCTTTTTAATTACCACTGAAATGTTCAGCTCCGAAGAACCCTGGGCAGTGGCAATAACACTAATGCCATTCCGGCCCAGTGACCGGAACAATGTAGCTGAAATGCCGGGTGTGTTTTTCATTTGTTCACCCACAATGGCAATAATAGAAAGTTCTTTTTCAACCTGGATTACAACCTCGTTTCGTAATTTAATTTCCGGTTCAAATTCATTTTCGAGAGCAGTAATTGCTTTTTCTATATCCTCAGGATTTATTGCCAGGCTTATAGAATATTCTGATGATGCCTGGGTTATCAGTATAATGTTGATATTACTGTTTGCCAGTGCACCAAACATACGCATAGAGATACCTTTTACTCCCACCATACCGGGTCCCTGCAGGGTAATCAGGTTAATATCATCAATAGATGAAATTCCTTTTATGAGTGATTTCCCAACAGATTTGGCTTCCCTGGTAATATAAGTTCCGGCAGCATCTGGATTATAGGTATTTTTAATTACAATAGGAATATTTAATTTATAAACAGGCTGAATAGTGGGAGTATAAATTACTTTGGCGCCAAAATGCGATAATTCCATAGCTTCAGGATAACTGAGGGATTCAATGGCAAAAGCTTTGGAAACTTTTCTCGGATCGGCAGTCATAAATCCATCAACATCAGTCCAGATTTCAAGCAATTTTGCATGAAGAGCGGCAGCAAAAAGCGCTGCTGTATAATCCGAGCCACCACGCCCTAAGGTTGTTGTTTCGTTATGAACTGTGCTGCTTATGAAACCAGGAACCACAAAGGTGTTGTCTTTTCCTTTAAAAAAACCTGCAATCAATGGATAAGATTGTTCTGTATATACTTTTGCATTTCCAAAAGAATTATCAGTTTTAATAAAATCCCTGCTGTCTGCATATTCACCGTTTGTAATTACATTGCTGATGATATATGCAGACAGCCGCTCACCAAAACTCAGGATACGGTCCATAATTTTAGGAGTAAGGTCGTTTAACAAAAATACTCCTGCGCTGATATTTTCAAGTTCGCTGAGCAGAGCGGTTACCTGCTGAAGTACCTGCTGAAGCTTCGATTTTTCAATAAGCTCCCGAGTAAAGTCTATATGAATTTTTTTTATGTGTTCTAATGTTTCTTTATAAGCATTATCTTTTTCAGAAGCCAGTCTGCTTAATTCCACAAGATTGTTTGTTATTCCCTGAAATGCAGATACTACAACAACAAGTTTTTCTGTTTGGTTTTCGATAATATTTTTAACATCCCGGATTTTTTCCGGTGATTTTACTGAAGAGCCGCCAAATTTTAATATTTTCATCGGATTTTATGCTTAAAAACGACCTTAAAAATAGGTAAGAAATTGCTATAAAAAAAGGGGCTCAGGCCCCTGTTTATTTTACTGACGTGATTTATACCGCACTTTCAGTCAGAACCTGTCTGTCTACCTTTTTTATCAGACCCTGTAAAACTGTTCCCGGCCCGACTTCAGCAAAGGATGTTGCCCCATCGGCAAGCATATTTTTTACGGTCTGGGTCCAGCGCACCGGGGCTGTTAACTGTAATTTCAGGTTCTCCTTTATTTTTTGGGGATCTGTATAGGGTAGAGCATCCACATTCTGGAATACCGGGCAAACGGGGTGACTAAAAATTGTGCTATCAATAGCCTTTTCCAATTCTATTCTTGCAGGTTCCATTAAGGGCGAATGAAAAGCTCCACCCACATTCAGTTTTATTGCACGTTTTGCACCGGCAGCGTTCAGTTTTTCAATGGCCCTGTCAATTCCTTCAACCGATCCGGAAATTACAATTTGTCCGGGGCTGTTATAATTTGCCGGAACCACAATTTCCGGAATTTCCTTACAAATATTTTCCACAATTTCATCATCCAGGCCCAGAATAGCAGCCATGGCAGAAGGATTTAGCTCACATGCTTTTTGCATGGCCAGGGCTCTTTTTGAAACCAGCAGCAATCCATCCTCGAAAGAAATAGCCTCTGCGGCAACCAGGGCAGAAAACTCACCTAATGAATGTCCGGCTGCCATTTCGGGATGAAAATCCTCACCCAGGGTTTTTGCAAGTATTACAGAATGCAAAAATATGGCTGGTTGAGTAACTTTAGTTTGTTTTAAATCTTCTTCAGTACCTGAAAACATCAGGTCGGTAATTTTAAACCCCAGGATATTATTGGCTTTTTCAAAAAATTCTTTCGCAACATCCGACGTATTGTACAGGTCACTGCCCATACCTACAAATTGTGCCCCCTGTCCGGGAAATACATATGCCTTCATAAAATTTATTTTAAAAAATTTTGGCAAAAGTAATAAAAACAATTTAAGCAGAAATACGATGGGTATCTTTATATTAAAGAAACTCCGATAAGATGGATAAATTCTTCGCGTGTACGGTGTTCTTTTAAGAAACATCCGGTGAATGCGGAAGTGGTAGTTACTGAATTTTGTTTTTGAATACCCCGCATTATCATACATAAGTGTCTGGCTTCAATTACTACAGCTACACCGAGTGGGTCTAAGGCTTGCTGAATACAATCCCTTATCTGAATAGTAAGTCGTTCCTGAACCTGCAGCCGTCGGGAAAATGCATCTACCACACGGGCAATTTTGCTGAGGCCGGTAATATGTCCGTTGGGAATATAGGCCACATGTGCTTTCCCAAAAAAAGGAATCATATGATGTTCACATAAGGAATACAATTCGATATCTTTAACCAGTACCATCTGCTGGTAATCTTCTTTAAATCTCGCCGACTGGATCATTTTTGTCGGATCAACACCATAGCCATGGGTTAAAAATTGCATCGATTTGGCTACTCTTTCCGGTGTTTTTAACAAGCCTTCTCTTGAGGTGTCTTCTCCGAGATTTCCAATAATATCTTTATAAAGTGAGGCTAACCGGTTTGTTTTTTCGGGATCAAAATTTTCCGGGAACTCATACCCTTCTTTATATAAATCCTGTAAATCCGAATTATTGTCCATAAGATAGCTGTTTTAATGTGGCAATTAAATAATAGGCAGACTATGAATTATAAGAGGCGCAAATTATATATTTTATAGAAATGTCTGTCAGCCGAAAGTTTTCACATGATCCCTTAAAAAAAATTCATATTCTTGTGAAAAAAAATTAATTATCTTTAGACTGATTTGGGAGGTAAAGATAAAAACTTTTCCCAAGCTAGAAAATCAATTAAAGTGTGGAATTTTGAAGATATTATTAGTAAGTGCAACAAACAGGATCGTTAAGGGACTAAAAGAACAATTCCAATTTGTTCAACGAACAGATATGAATATGGAAACGTATCATTTTAGTAACCTGCAGATCGATATTCTCATCACAGGAATGGGTAGTGTATTTACTGCTTATTATCTAACCAAAGCATTGGATAAATCGAGTTATGATCTTGTTTTGAACATTGGAATGGCAGGTAGTTTTGATCATTTCCTTGAACAGGGTTTTGTTGTAAATGTTATCCAGGATCAGTTTTCTGATCTCGGATTTGAAGACAAGGAAGGGTTTTTTACAATGTACGAAATGGAGTTGATGGACCGTGATGAGTATCCTTTTAACGATGGGGTAATTAAAAGTTTGGGAAACTTTGAAATTGAAGAAGTGGAGGCATTAATACCGGTAAAAGGAATTACCGTAAATACGCTGTTAAGCGCTCCGGCAAGTATTTCAAGAGTAAAGGAAAAATTTAACGCTGAAATTGAAACAACTGAAGGAGCCGCGTTTATGTATGTTTGTTTGCAGGAGAAAGTACCCTTTCTTCAGTTGAGAGCTATTTCGTATTTTGTTGAAATAAAAAAAATAGAAAACTGGAATATCCCTTTGGCAATTGATAGTCTTACAGAATCGGTAATGTATATTTTTAAGGAATTGAGTATTGATTAATAAAATAATTCAGATATCAATTTAAATGAATAGAGCCGGAATTTATATAGTAAGTGATATTTTAGCCAAAATATTTTTTTCTTTGTAGTAGAATTAATTTATAAACTATTAAACATGATTGTAGTTACTGGAGCTGCTGGTTTTATTGGCAGTAATTTGGTTAAAAAATTAAATAATGAAGGCCTTAATGAACTCATCCTGGTGGATGATTTTACAAAGCAGGCTAAAGAAAATAATCTTAAAGGGAAAAAATTTAGCTCAAAAATAGAGCGGGATAAATTTTTATCCTGGTTTGAAGAGACCTCAGAAGATATAGAGTTTGTATTTCATATAGGCGCCAGAACCGACACCTCGGAATTTGATAAATTGATCTTTGATGAATTAAACCTGAATTATTCCAAAGAGGTTTGGAGAATTTGTGCATCCAAATGCATTTCAATGATTTATGCATCATCAGCCGCCACCTACGGTGCCGGAGAATTTGGTTATAGCGACAATCATGAGGTTATAGAAAATCTAAAACCCCTGAATCCTTACGGTGAATCAAAAAATGATTTTGATAAATGGGCGCTTGTTCAGGAAGATCAGCCGCCCTATTGGGCAGGAATGAAATTTTTTAATGTTTACGGACCCAACGAATATCATAAAAACAGGATGGCATCAGTGGTTTTTCATGCCTTTAACCAGATTGTTGAAACCGGTAAATTAAAATTATTCCGTTCGCACAATCCGGAATTTAATGACGGTGAGCAGAAAAGGGACTTTGTATATGTTAAAGACGTGGTGGATGTATTGTATTATTTAATGAGAGAAGGAAAACGTTCGGGCATTATGAACCTCGGTACGGGTAAAGCCCGTACTTTTCTCGACCTGGGAAAATCTGTTTTCCGGTCGATGGGAATTGAAGAAAATATTGAATTTATTGACACTCCCGAAGATATTAGAGACACGTATCAATACTTTACCCAGGCCCGCATGGATAAATTGTTCAGAGCCGGCTACGATATTCCGTTTCATCCGCTGGAACAGGGTATTGATGATTATGTAAAGAATTATTTAAGTGAGCATAAATATAATTAGCTAAAAATCAGAACGGGATATAGGGGTGGCTTAGGAAAAGCTTTAATTATTTAGTATAATTGTATATAATAAAACAGTTTTTGTATATACCATAAATATGGTTCACCAATATATCAAAAGAATATTAACTCTCGGTATTTGCGTATCTGCGGGAATTTATTGTGCTCCATTTCTTGAGATATATATCTGTATCCCGATATTATTATTGATCTTCTCGGTTATTGACTTTACAATTACAGGTAAAAAACCACCACACCTGTTTAGTTTCGATAATACTAATGAATATTTTAACAAGGGTGGCCTCAGGGATTTATTAAGGCTCATCGTTACCTTATTTGGATTTTTATATGATGTGCTGGTATGGTTGGTCTGGGGTGTTTACCTGATTTTTGATGTAATTGTTGACATTTTCAGGCTGGTTAAAATTATTTTTTTCTGGATTATCTATGCTGTATTATGGGTATTAAAACTCTATCTGCCTGCGGTGGTGATTTTGTTTTATTCCTTTATCCATTATTTTATCCGCTGGGTTTGGTGGTTATATGAAATTGCATTTAAAAATGTTAAAAGTGGATGGAACAAAAATTACTACCTGCTTGCATTCCGGGGTACATTTCTGGCCCTCCTGCTGTTGTTTCTTTTTTATTACATGGGTATAGTATTTGAAATCCCTTATTTATTTGTTATTGGAACAGTCTTATCCTTATTGCCATTAACCTGGGCATTTGGTGAAATATCTTCGGTTCGTGGAAAAAACCTGGAACATGAAAGTTTTTCTACGGTAAAAGCAAATTTTCGAAATGGAATTGAATCGGTACGCAGCCTTCTTTTTTATATTACACTTTTTGTTATACTAATATTATTACAAGCCGTATTTAATCTGTTTGGATGGTTTTCTAACGTCGGTATTAGCTTAATCGGATTAAGTTTTACTATTAACTCATTGATTTCGCTTGTTCTGATTTTTTTGTTCTTAATTATTTTCCTCGGCGGATTGATCATTCCAACCTATAGATTATACATTGACTTTAGTGAAACCAGTTTATCAGACACCATTATTTTTATTAAACAGATAATAGGCAAAGGGCTGCAATATGTTTTAGTTCTTTTGCCGTCTGCAATTTTTAGTGTTATAATTTCAATTATCCCCATACTTATACTTATTGTTGCTTTTTGGTTTACCATGTCGGTTAAGGATGGTATTCTTAACATTAAAATTGAATCGCACAGACGTACGCAGCTTAGTATGGAAACCGAACTTGATGCATACAGGATTGATAAAAAGATTGAAAACCTCAGGTTTTTAAAACTTTTCCCGGTAGGAATTTCACAGGAAATGTTAAACCGTAATACCATCGATTTCGAGATTAAATATATTGAAGACGATCTGAATTTTGAGAAAGCTGAACTTTTAAAACTTGAAGAAGAAAATAGTAATCAGCTAAATGAAATTAATTCGCATTTAAGCCAATTGGAGAATTCAATTAATTCGGGGTATAATGATGAAATTACCGTATTAAAAAATTCGAAGCTTACACTGGAAAAAAATTTTAGTAAGATTAAGGGGGATAAAGAATTAATAATTGCTAAATCTGAACTTGATATAAATTTTCTAATAGCGAAAAAAAGGCAGATTTCTTTATTGTTTCTCTTTGCGGGATTTTGGATGGTTATTTTCGGAAGCCTGGCACTGGCAATTGTAGTGGCCTACCTCGGTAATGTTTTTTGCAATTTGTATTTGTTTAAAAATGATGGCACTCCGGCCTATTTTTATACCCTGGCAAAGCAAAAAAATACCAAAGACAATAAGCAACCTCTGCTTGGATTTACATTACTGATTCTGACACTGATTATTCTTGTTTTGATATTAAGGTTTAACAAAATGGGGTATTCTTTAAAGAATTTTTATGACAATATAAGCATCCTTTTGGGTAAGTAAGCGACACTGAAGGATAAATAAATCCTAAGTTTAAAGTTCTTTGGTCAGAATAACTTCGAGTAACAAATCAAATTTTCCCTCCGCATTCGGATGTTCCATATGTAAGATAACTTTGCCCGGTTCCGCTTTTTTAAAAGTTTGCTGAAGCAGGCCGTTATGCCAGTTAATATACAGGGTATCTTCGTTTAAAAAGCTACAGCTCGCCGTCTCATAGCTACCTGAATTTTCGAACCACCAGAACCTGTACAAATCCTCATGTTTATCCCGGGCAAATACTGCATGTGCTGAAAACGGCCCGGTGCTTAACGTTCCGGAATAGTCAAAGTAAACATATTTATTATCGAGTGCCCGTTTAAAGGTTCCTTTACCGCTTCCGGTATCCGGAATGCTCATAAAACTTTTCGGGATATTATACTTCAGATCCCATGTACCAATTAAAAATTTAAATTTTTCCATAGGTTAAAATATACGTTGTTGAAATATTATCGAGTTAAAATAAAAATAAACCTCTATATTATCTTTAATTTGTTACCGGTAAAATGTAAGTTAATCTTATTTTTACGCCTTAAAAATTTTTAATCTGATTTTTAAATAAATTTTCCGGATGAAAAGAAAAAAACTTCTACAGGCTTTGTTATTTTTTGTTATTGGAATCTTACTTTTTTGGTATGTTTACCGGGGGGTAAATCTGG
>JAFGSZ010000066.1 GCA_016934395.1 Bacteroidales bacterium | reverse complement strand
TCCGGGATTTGCCTTAAAGTTTAAATAAACAAAAACGTTTACAATTAATAATCTCACCGTGATTGATATTTTATAGTACAATCAATTTGGGAATAATTATTTGACTTTTGACTTCAGAGAAGTCAAATAGTTATACGAAGGGCAAGAAAACCAGGAGCGACTTCAGCGAAGTCGGATAAATAAAAAATCCTGCCGACATGATAAAAAAATCATAAATACAGCAGGATTTCTGATACCTTAATACAAATGCTTTAATTTCTTCTGCCTGAAAGTAATGACAGGAAGTTACAACTATACAATTCCTCCGGGACTGGAAATTCTATAGTTTCACAGAATACTTATGTCTACTGACTTCAAAGAAGTCAGAGATTTGTATTGAAAAGAAGTAACAAGAAAGACGACTTCGGAGAAGTCGGATAAATTCAGCATCAATATTTTGTAAAAAGGTATATAATCTCTACATTTATAGTAATATACAATTTAGTTAAGTTAATATTTTATGCCTCAATAATAGAGGTGAAAGTTATAGCAATTAAAAATAGAATTATGGCTGATGCATATACACAACTTTATATTCATATCATAATAGTGGTTAAAAAAAGAGAATGTCTGATTCAAGAAAAATACCAGAATGAAATATTTGCGTATATGGGAGGTGCGATTAAAAATATGGGGCATAAACCAATAATAATAAACGGCATGCCAGATCATTTGCATATTCTTATTGGATGGAATCCTGCTATGGCTTTATCAGATTTTATTAGAGAGTTTAAAAAAAGCACTACAGCATTTATAAATGAAAGGGGATTTCTTAAAGGAAAATTCAATTGGCAAAACGGATATGGTGCGTTTTCATATAGTCGATCTCATCTGGACAAAGTATATAATTATATACTTACACAGAAAGAGCATCATAAAAAGCAGAAATTTAAGGAGGAATATTTGTCAATGCTGAAGAGGTATGATATTACCTATAAAGAGGAATATCTATTTGATTTTTTTGATTGATGTTTGTTTATTATGCGACTTCTCCGAAGTCGGCATTCTATTTTACAGGAAGTTACAATTGTTTAATCCTTCCGGGATTTGCCTTAAAGTTTAAATAAATAAATAAAAGTGTTTACAATTATTAATCTCCCCGGAACTGATATTTTATAGTACGATCAATGTGGTAATAATTATTTGACTTTTAATTCAAAAGAAGTCAAATAGTTATATGATTGGCAATGGATATTTACAATTATGTATTCACATGGAATGAGCATTATGAAAGGCATAGCTTTAATGAGTATATAACACATTACCGAAGAGTTATGATCTCACTTATAAGTTGGATTATCTTTTTGATTTTTTGATTAATGTTTGTTTATTATGCGACTTCTCCGAAGTCGAAAGGTGTATTGGATACAGGCAGATACCATTATACAATCCCTCTGAAAATGGAATATTATCCGTGAAAGAGTGTTTTGTTTTTAATAAAGCGACTTCTCTGAGGTCGTATCATTTATTCGATGCAGGTAATAACCATTATATAATCCCTAAGGGATTGACATAATCTTTATGTTTTTAATTATTGAGAAAAATATGTGATGACAACACCAGAGAAGCCGGAAAGAAATCGTATTTTAAACTATCCGACTTTGGAGACGCCGGATAGATTATTGAGTTTGAGTTATAATCAATATGCAATCTCTGTGGGATTTAGTGGTATAGGTTTTCTGCCAGACTTTTTCAACTTTTCATTTTTTATTTTTAATAGTTCTGACTTCAGAGTAGTCAGAGATTTGTATTTGACAGAAGTAACTAAAAAGACGACTTCGGAGAAGTCGGATAAATAAAAAATCCTGCAGACATGATAAAAAAATCATAAATACAACAGGATTCCTGAAATCTTATTACAAGTGCTTTAATTCCTTCTGCCTGAAATCAGCGACAAATAATAAATAAGCATAGCAAGCGACGAAAGAGCGGCAACAACATAGGTATAAGCAGCCCATTTTAAAGCATCTTTTGCCTGTTCGTGTGTTGACCTGTCTGTAACACCACTTCCGTTTAGCCATACCAGGGCACGCTGACTGGCATTAATTTCAACCGGCAGGGTAATAAAAGCAAAAAGTGTAAATACACCGTAGCATGCTGCAATAATTACAATTGCCGAATTAAAACTCACAATTCCCGGAAGGAGGAAGGCTCCCAGAAACATAGCCATAAAAATAAAATTCATCACCTTGGCACTGACATTTTGTATAGGCACCAAAGCAGACCTGAGCTGTAATGGAGCATAGGCATGTGCATGCTGAACAGCATGTCCGCATTCGTGAGCTGCAATAGCCGCTGAAGCAACGCTGTTGCCATGATACACTTCAGGGCTCAGGTTTACGGTTTTATTTGCCGGATTATAATGATCGGTAAGTTCGCCTTTTACAGCTTTAACCTGAACATTACTTATACCATTTTCCTGTAGCATTTTTTCAGCGACTTCTCTACCGGTCATGCCGTAATTGATGGGTATTTTCGAATATTTTTTAAACTTTGATTTTAACACGTTTCCGATAATCATACTTAATATGATAAATACCCCGAATATTAATAATTGACCATATCCAATCATCTTCTTTTTATTTTAAAAATTTTAAATTTTCAATTACAAATTTATAACCAATTTGAAAATAATTTCTGAATTTGACACTTTGACAGTATTTTTTAAGGATTATTAACATATAAAAAAATTAAGGATTTCAATTTTTGCAGCATATGGTAATATTCAATACATTTGAACATCCATAAAACTCCACAAACATGAAACACATAACAGTCAAATTAATTTTTATAGTATTCACAATATTCATTTTTATGAGCTGTACAAATACTCCTGCAAAACAGGTAAAGGAACTGGCGCAATTTATTGACAGCCTGCAGGCTGATGTTATACCGCTGAGCATTGAGTTTAATAAAGTTATGCATGAGGCCAATATCACCGGCAATGAGGAGGCTTTTAAACAGGCTTCTGACCTTCAGTTGAAATATGCTAAAATTTTCGCCGACAAAGACCGGTTTAATCAACTTAAAGAAATTAAGGAAAACGATAAAATTCAGGACGAGTTGCTCAAAAGGCAACTGGACTTATTATATTACCAGTTTCTGGGGAACCAGGCAGATGAGAAAAAGCTTGAAGAAATAATTCGTGCCGAATCTGAACTGGAACAAACATTCACTGGTTTTCGGGCCGAGATTGGAGGACAAAGGGTACCCGATAATAAGCTTGAAGAAATTCTCAAGACATCGGTTAATTCCAATGAACTTAAAGAAGCTTGGCTGGCAAGTAAAACCATTGGCAATGTAGTTGCTGAAGATGTTGTTCAACTGGTAAAATTGCGGAATAACCTGGCACACGATCTTGGATTTTCAAACTATCACGAAATGTCTCTTAAGCTTAATGAGCAGGATCCTGAAGATATTCTCAAATTGTTTAATGAACTGGATGACCTTACGCGGCCTGCTTATTTTGAATTAAAATCAGAGATCGACAACTTTATGGCTGCACGTTATGGAATTAATAAATCGGAATTAAAACCCTGGCACTATCAGGACCGGTTTTTCCAGGAAGCCCCGAAAATTTATGAAGTTGATCTTGATGGATACTACAAGGATAAAGATATCCTTGAAATAAGCCGTAAATTTTACGAAGGCATAGGGATGCCTGTGGAAGATATTCTAATAAGCAGTGATTTGTATGAAAAGGAAGGAAAAAACCAGCATGCCTATTGTACCGATATTGACCGGAACGGGGATGTAAGGATTCTGGCCAATATCCGCAACGACAGTTACTGGATGAATACGATGCTCCATGAACTGGGACATGGAGTGTATTCCAAATTTAACGACCGGGATCTTCCGTTCTTTTTGCGCGATGCGGCACATATTTTTACTACCGAGGCTATTGCCAATATGTTCGGCAGGTTTTATTCCAATCCGCAATGGCTGGTAGATAACGTGGGCATCAGCCAGGAGGAAAAAAACAAAATTGCCGGCGATATTCAGAATAACCTGAAACTTGGTCAGCTGGTATTCTCACGCTGGAGCCAGGTGATGTACCGATTTGAAAAAAGTATGTACGAAAATCCCGATCAGGATTTAAATGCACTCTGGTGGGACCTGGTGGAAAAATACCAGTTGTTGACACGGCCTGAAAACAGGGACAATCCCGATTGGGCATCAAAAATTCATATCGCATTATATCCGTGTTATTATCATAATTATTTACTTGGAGAATTGCTGGCTTCTCAGCTTTATCATAATATCGGTACAACTATTCTGGCGAGTGATAAGCCTTACGAGCAAAGTTTTACAGGGCATTATGAAGTGGGAAAATATTTGCAGGATAATGTATTTATGCCGGGCGCCCGATATTACTGGAACGATATGATAGAAAAAGCCACCGGTGAAAAGCTTACCGCCAAATATTACGCGCAGCAATTTGTAAATTAAGAAATAACAATACCCTGATTTCAAAATAAAAATGAACCTGAATTTTTTAAACGATAAACGTGTGGTGATGACCCTGGATGCCGGGGGTACTAATTTTGTATTTTCTGCCGTTCAGGGCAGAAAAGAAATCGTCTCACCTCTAAGGTTAGATGCCCATGCTGATAATCTTAATAAATGTTTATCGAATATCATTCTGGGATTTGAGAAAATAAAAAATCAGCTTACAACTGAACCGGTGGCCATTAGTTTTGCATTTCCCGGTCCGGCCGATTATCCCAACGGTATAATTGACGATCTTCCCAATTTTCCTTCAATCAGAGGCGGGGTGGCCTTAGGGCCTATGCTGCTTGAAAAATTTAAGATCCCTGTGTTTATAAATAACGATGGGAACCTGTTTACCTTGGGTGAAGCTGCAGCAGGATTGCTACCGTGGGTAAACCAGAAACTGGAAAAAGCCGGAAGTTTAAAGCGGTTTAAAAACCTGTTTGGTATTACACTGGGAACCGGATTTGGAGCAGGCATCGTGATAAATAATGAATTGTTAATTGGTGATAATTCAAATGCCGGTGAAATATGGATCACCCGAAATGTAAAACATCCCCGATGCTTTGCTGAAGAAGGAGTGAGTATTCGTGCAGTTCGGAGGGTTTATGAAGAAAATGGCGGAACTAAAAGTGTCGAACTTAGCCCTAAAAATATTTATGATATTGCTAAAGGCAATACGGCGGGAAATCAACAGGCAGCAACAAAAGCCTTTGAAGAAATGGGAGAGGTAATCGCCGATTCCCTGGCCAACGCCACAACCCTTATCGACGGGTTGATTGTTATTGGCGGTGGACTGGCAGGAGCATCTGAGTTTATTGTACCGGCCATTGTAAAAAAGATGAATGGTACCATTGAGACTTTCGGTGGCGAAAAAATTCCACGCTTAGTAACCCGGGTTTATAACCTGGATGAAAAAAATGATCTTGAAAAATTCTTAAAAGGAAAGAAAAGAGAAATTTCTATTCCGTTTACCCATGATAAATTTGCTTACGATCCTGAACAACGTACAGGTATTGGTCTTGCAAGGCTGGATACCAATATGGCGGTTTCTATAGGGGCCTGGATGTTTGCTTTGAAAGAACTGGAGAAAGGGTAATATTCAATAAAAAAATTAAGATATAAAAACGGGGAATAATTAAAAATTATCTCTGCAAGTAATAGTAATAAAAAAACGAAACCATCCTAAACTTTTAAAAATAAGTCAGGATGGTTTTTGTACTCGCAAATAAAATGTGAACACTTTCAGGAATTTTCCTGAAGCAAATATTTTATTAAAAGCCTACCAGATTTTTGCCCGCTGGTCTTCGGGAAGATACATAGGATCACCTTCTTTAATATCAAAAGCAGCGTAAAACTCAGGAATATTTTTTAAGGGACCGATCACCCGCAGATGTCCAAGTGAATGTACATCGTCATTAGTACGCCTCAAAATTTCCTTATCCCGGATGTTTTGGGCCCACACATGGGCATAGGCCAAATAAAACCGTTGGTCGGGGGTAAATCCGTCTAAGGAAGGTTCCTGTTTTCCTGAAGTGGCATTTTTATAAGCCTGGTATGAAATATTCAGTCCACCCAGGTCGGCAATGTTTTCTCCCAAGGTCAGCTTTCCGTTCGCCCTTAGGGTATCGAGAACAACATACTGATTAAACTGGTCAACCAGCACTGCGGTTCTTTGATTAAAACGTTCGGCATCCTCACTGGTCCACCAGTCGGTAAGGTTTCCTTCTTTATCATAATTACGTCCCTGGTCATCAAATCCGTGAGACATTTCGTGGCCGATTACTACTCCTATAGCGCCATAATTCACAGCGTCATCACCGGTTAAATAGAAAAACGGAGGTTGCAGGATTGCTGCCGGGAACACAATTTCATTCATGGTAGGATTGTAATAGGCATTTACCATTTGCGGGGGCATAAACCACTCATCCTTGTCAACCGGTTTGTTTATTTTACTCACATCAAAGTCAAAAGCAAAGCTTCTGGCACGCAGTACGTTTAATACATATGCATCGGTATCCACAGCTAATGCCGAATAATTTCTCCACTTATCGGGATACCCAACTTTAACACGCATGGCATCCAGTTTTTCAATGGCTTTTACTTTGGTAGTATCGCCCATCCAATCCAAATCCTGAATTCGTTCACCCAATGAAATTTTAAGGTTTTGAACCAGGGTAATCATACGTTCTTTTGCTTCGGGCGGAAAATATTTTTCAACGTACATCTGACCGATTGCCTCGCTTAAAGCGCGGTTGGTGGTTCCCAGCACTCGTTTCCATCGGGGGCGCTGCACGATCTGTCCGCTCAGTTCTTTTCCGTAAAAATCAAAACTTAATTGTTCAAAATCCGGACTTAAATAATTAGATAAAGAATTAACCAGGTCCCATTTAAGGTAGGTTTTCCATGTATCCACAGAAACCTCCTTCATCATGGCACTTGCTTCGGTAAAAAAGTCAGGCTGACTAACAATAACATCACCCGGATTTTTAAGTTTAATGGTTTCAAAATATGTATTCCAGTCATAAGCAGGAGCAATAGCGCTAAATCCTTTTACATCCATTTTATGGTACGTTTTGTAAGGATCGCGCTGTTCCAGGCGGGTCATTGAAGCTTTGGCTAAACGGGTTTCCAGTTTCATTACTTCCTGTGCTTTAACTTTTGCATCCGGCTCACCCATCAATGCGAATGTTTTTTCAATATAATTCAAATAGGCAGATTGTATAGTAAGCGAACGCTCGTCATCTTTTGTGTAATAATCCCTGTCGGGCATACCTAATCCGCCCTGCGCAAGATAAGTAATTACCATCTCACTGTTTTTTTCGTCTGCAGCCGAATAAAAGTTAAATAGGGGAGACAGTCCCAAAGCGTGAAATGATGCTATCGTTTGTTGAATCTCATCGATAGTCGAAATCTGATTTATCTTATCAAGATAAGGTTGAAGAGGGCTTATTCCCTGCTGTTCTAATTTAACGGTATCCATACCCAGGGCGTAAAAGTCGGCTACTTTCTGGGCTACCGAACCTTTTTCATGTTTTATAGATGCCAGTTCTTCCATTAATACTTTTACCTGTTCTTCTCCTGTTTCAGCTAACTGATCAAAAGACCCGTAACGGCTTTTATCGTCCGGAATGGTGTGTTTTGTTTTCCAGCCGCCATTGGCATAGTTATCAAAATCATTACCAGGTTTAATGGTTAAATCCATATCGGAGGGATCGATTGCCTTTATTTTTTCTTCATTTGAAGTGCAGGCTACATTTAGAAAATATGCCACAATTGAAATAATAATTAAAGATTTGAATTTCATTTTATGATGTATTAAATGCGTATATCAATAAAGTGTCCGGACCTTTGTTTTTTAAGATATAGGGCACTTTTTATAAAAAGATAAAGGTAATCATCTGTAAAAAGTTTAAAATATCTGTCGGCCAGTTTTTTTTATGTTTTTTCTCATGTTTTTATAACCTGCCCTATTGGCTGCGCTGAACTAAAGGTTCATTCATTCACAGTTTGATCTGTGCCAAAGCAGGTTATCCCGATTTAGTTACACTTAGTTTTTGTAAAAAAGTTAATGTAACTTAATCGTAAACAGTTTAATAGAAGAAGTTTATGAACCTTTAGCTCATGTGAAGCATAATTAATCAGGATAGATAGATAAGCTTAGTTAAGAAATTATATAATTATTAAGTACAAATTGCTTTTTATGATCACGAGAGTAATATACTTTATAAAATTAGAAAAACATCTCAATTGGGACAACCAAAACGATTTGCTTATCAGGTGGTTTTAAACAGGGGAACAACCATTATGGATGTTAAAATAAGCACTACTTAAATTATCCAACCGGGTAATAATCGGAAAACACTTAAAATCTTAGTTCATTTTAAAACAAGAGTTAATTTAACCTGATCCAGAATTACCGGGTGAGGAATATCATCGGTTCTTATTTTTAAATATAAGGTGCAAGAATCTGACATAGAGAACTATATAACGATTCTATCCCTTTTGTAAAAATGGTCTAAATCTGAAACATAAGCTTACTCTGAAAGGTATAAAGGTATATCGTGAAACCGTTAGGTTCACAATTTTTAAAACACCCCTGAATATCTCCTGTCAACTTGAAACATGAGTTTTTATATGTATTGATTAAAAAACGAATTGTTAACAGTTATGCGAGCACTATTTTTATTCATATTTGTATTCTTCCTGCAGGTAATTTCAGGTCAGGAAAGAGTTTTCCTACAATGGAACAAAGCTTACGGAGGGTTTGATGATGACAATGCCCGATGTGTCCAGCAAACCAGTGACGGCGGCTATATTATAGCCGGAACTATTTACAACTACATCAATGGAGGAGATGGCGATATATCTGAGGTTTATGGGAATACTGATATTTGGATTGTGAAAATTTCTGTTAATAACAGCATAGAGTGGAGTAGAAGTCTTGGGGGCAGTGATGAAGACGAAGCATATAGTATTAAACAAACATTAGAGGGTGGATTTATAGTTGCAGGCACTTCCCGCTCAAAAGATGGTGATGTTGGCTATAATAAAGCCGGGAATGATTTCTGGATAGTAAAACTAGATGTAACCGGGGCCTTTTCATGGGAAAAATCTTATGGAGGGTATGCAACAGATGTAGCAAAAGATATAGCGCTAACCAGTGATGGTGGATATGTGGCAGTCGGCTACACTACTTCAAACGACGGTGATGTTCATGGTAAGCATGCCTATACAGATTCCTGGGTTATCAGGCTTAATGCCGACGGAGATACCTTATGGACAAAATGTCTTGGCGGGAACAATTATGATCTTTCCTATTCTGTTGAAATTGCCCCGGATAATAGTATTGTTGTTGCAGGAAAAACAAATTCAACAGATGGGGATATTTACGGACTTCACGGAGAGGACGATTTCTGGGTGGTTAAACTTTCCCCCAATGGGGAAAAGATATGGTCAAAGTGTTATGGAGGATCAAATAAAGAATATCCCTATTCAATTAAAAATACCCTTGATGGAGGTTTTATTGTTGCAGGGCAAACCGGTTCCGAAAACGGAGATGTACGCAATAATCACGGATTATGGGATTTTTGGGTAATTAAAATTGATACGGATGGAAAGCTGGTCTGGTCGAAAACACTGGGAGGAGCAAATCATGATGATGGCGCAGTTGTTTCTCCGGTAAGTGATGGTGGGTTTATAATAGCCGGAAGAACTTATTCCAACGACGGGGATGTGCATGATCCCCAGGGGAGCGGAGATATTTTTGCCGTTAAACTGGATAGTAAAGGAGAAAAGGTTTGGACACAGTGTTTTGGCGGAACGAACCAGGAATCCGCAAGTTATGTGAGGGAAACCAATGACGGGGGGTACATTATTGCAGGATCAACTAATTCTGTTGACGGTGATGTAACAGGACATCATTTTGATGGAGGAGACAGCGATTTTTGGATAGTGAAACTTGCAGAACCATCCTACTCCTCAATAACGCTGTGTGAAGGTGAAGCGATTTATACCGGACGTTCTCTTCAGACATCTCCCGGAATTTATACTGATACCCTTGAGACCAGTGCAGGTCTTGACAGTCTGGTAATAACGGAATTATTTGTTCAGCCTTTACCTTCGGTTTATTTAGGAAATGATACAACATTTTATTTAGGCTCGGTTATTCTGGATGCCGGCAGCGGTTTTGAAAGTTACAAATGGAATAATGGTTCTGAAGAACAAAGCATTGAGGTGGCTAATTCCGGTATGTTCTATGTGGAGGTTTCTGATAAAAATAACTGTTCCAATACAGATACGATAGAAATTGAGTACGTCAGCGATCCTGAAGAAATAATACTTATATCAATGAATCATCAGGATGTTACTGCATGTTCAGAGAGAAATTCCGGGACAATCGTAATATCAGCATTGGGAGGTACCGGTGAGCTGGCATATTCCATAGATAACGGTCAGAATTATTATACCAAAACAAGCGAATTTACCGGATTGATGCCCGGCTCATACTTTATTAAAATAAGAGATGAGGAGGATGTTGTTAAAGATGCCGGAGAAGTTATCATTAAAGACCTTTCACCTAAAATTGAAATATTTCCTATTTCCGGACCGGAAGAATTTGACCTTTCAGAACAGGTTTCTAATTACCATACATACGGACCGGCAAACAGCACCTATTTTTGGAAAATTGATAAAGGCGAAATTCAGGGTGGTCAGGGTTTTCGTACCGTTCTGGTTGACTGGACCGTTCCCGGTAAAGGCAAATTATCTGTAGTGGCTATGGATGAATCGGGATGTGTAAGCGATACTATGGAAATGGAAATTCTCATTACAGGGACAACCGGATTAAACGAAGCAGGTTTTGGATATAATATAGCAGTATATCCTAATCCCTCAAAAGGGATATTTCATATCAGTAAAGATGAGGGCAGTTTTTATGATACAGAAATCAACGTATTTAATGTTATGGGAGCAAAAGTATTTAACAAGTTGTATTCGAATGAAGGCTCACATATCCAGCTGGACTTATCGATGTTGCAGGACGGTATATATTGGCTGCAACTGACCGGTAACAAGACAAATTCTGTAGTATTTAAAATTATTAAAGAATAAATTTTAACTGATATGGCAAGGATTATAAGCACCTTAAAATGTTAAATTATGGTTTGAAAAAATAAATACTTACATTCGATATATATTCCTTAAATCTTTCATGAATTCCGGAAATGCAAAGTAAATTCTTAAAAAATTTCCGTCGGATTAGATTTCTTATCCGGGTATAGAAAACCAAATGAGCTAATTAACGTAGAAAAGAGGCAAAACACTGTCTCATGAAAAATATTGTTCTTTCTTTTTTATTCATTACATTTTTGTCATTTACTGCTTTCAGCCAGCTTGAGTTGGTTACTTCATTTGCAAATGACCAGGGAGGAATTCATGGATTGGATGGCGCCTATGCTTTAGTTACCAGTAATGATGGTAAAAATGTGTATGCTGTTTCTGAAACCGATCATGCAATAAGTATGTTTGCCATTGCAGAAGAAGACAGCTCAATGCACTTTATCGGTTCACTTCGAAACAATATCGATGGTGCATTAAATATAGCCAATGTTAGAAATATAACCATAAGTCCTGATGATCAGTACGTTTATACATCCTCGCCTCAGAATGATGCTGTTTCATTATTTTCACGGGATAACCTTACAGGTTTATTAAGCTTTGTAGAATCATATAAAAATAATACAGGAGGTCTGGTAAATTTTAATTCGCCGAGATGTGTTGAGATTAGTCCTGATGGAAAAAACGCCTATGTAACTTCGTATAGTGATAATGCCCTGTTTGTTTTTTCAAGGGATGCTGTTACCGGAAAACTAAGCTATTTAGAAAAACATGTTGATGGAACCGCAGGTATTAATGGCTTGGATTGGGCAACAACAGCGCTTGTTTCTCCCGATAACAAATTTGTATATGTTACCGGACATGATGATAATGCTATTGCTATTTTTTCGAGGAGTACTTCCACAGGGCATCTGACTTTTAGTAATGCTGTTATTGACGGACAGAGCGGTGTGGAGGGAATAAAGTTTGTAGAATATATAACCATAACGTCAGATGGTAAATTTGTATATACAGTTTCAGAGACCAATACCCGGCTGGCCGCTTTTTCGCGAAACACTACCACAGGAAATCTCACTTATGTGCAATCATTTGATGAAGGGAATACCGTAGGTCTTGATTCTCCCAACGGATTGTGTTTATCTGAAGATAATAAATACCTCTTTGTTTCGGATATCAGCCTTTACGGAATTCAGATATTTTCCAGAAATAGTTCAACTGGTGTGCTAAGTTTTGAGACCAACATAGAAGACGGCAAAGACGGGGTACAAAATCTTGATGGAATAACAAATATTAATATTGATTATATCCACGGAAATTTATTTGCTGTTGCACGGTTTGATGACGCAATCAGTCGATTTTCCGTAAATACTGCAACAGGAGGATTAACGTATAAAGAATCCATTGTTAGCGGACAAGGGGGTCTTTTTGGACTTGAATATCCCGTGTATCTCATGGATGATTTTGAAAATAAGAACATCTATGTTGCATCGCATCATGGAGCAGTTGCTGTTTTTAACCGCATGAGCACAGATTCAATAGTTTTTAAAGGATCTCTGAGTAATGAAAGAGACGGGATTACGACTTTGGGAGAAGTAAGAAGCCTGGCTGTAAGTGATGACAATAAAAGTCTTTATACCATCGGAGATTATGGGATGGCTGATTTTTTAAGAAATAAAACAGAAGATACACTCGAATTAAAACAGGAACTGTTTCATGCCACTCCCGGTTTGGAAGAGTTGCAAGGCCCTGTTGAAATCAGGTGCAGTAAAGACAGCAAAAATGTGTATGTAACTTCGGGCTACCTGGACTATGCTTTACTCGTTTTTCGTAAGGATTTCGAAAAGGATACGCTGATTCTGGAACAACAGATTAAAACCGATTCTATTGGGATTGATCCTCTTTGGGGCGCTAACCTGTTAGAAATTAGTCCAAATGATAAGTTTGTGTACACCTGTGCCGAGAATAAAGCGCTGTTAACTTACAAGAGAGATTCAATTACTGGCAAACTCAGCTTTGTAGATATTTTAATTGATGATGTAGATGGTTTAGACGGATTAGGCTATGTAACCGATCTGGCAATTAGTGACGATAGTAAATTTCTTTATGCAACCACATTTTACGATGAATTAGTAACTATTTTTTCAATAAACCAAATTACAGGATCACTGAGTTTTGTTGAATCAATTCCAGCAGGCGGGATCGGTATAAGCGATTATGATTATATTTCAGATATTAATATAAGCAGTGATAATCAATTTATTTTTTTACAAACCAATAATTGTTATCTGAAAATTTGCAAAAGAAATACTGAAACCGGCAAACTGGTTTTTATAAAAGAGATTTCGGGAATGTGTCAAAATTTCTTCAGGTTAAGCCAGGATAATAAATTGCTATATTCCCTCTCGCAAAGTAATGATAGATTTTCAGTGTATAAGCTTACTGCAGATGCCGAATTACTGGAACTGGGCATAGACATTCAGGCAGTTGAGGGCGATACCGTATGGCTGCATATTAACGAAAATTTTGAAACATTCGAGTGGTCAACCGGAGATACTGAGCATACAACTATAAGTGTTACGGAAACAGGATATTATACAGTAACTGTTACCGACATTAATGATGTTACCAGCACAGATACTATCTATGTTGAATTTAAAATGAATACCAGTGACATTACCGTAGTATCGGTAACACATGAAAATATTACATTGTGTTCCGATAGAAATTCAGGATCGATATCAATTTTAGCTACCGGAGGCATAGGTGAACTTGCATATTCCATCGATAATGGTCAGAATTATTACACAAAAACAACCGAGTTTACCGGTCTGGCGGCAGGTTCTTATATTATTAAAATCCGCGATGAAAATGATACTATTGAAGATGGGGGAGAAGTTGTTATTGAAGATATGTCTCCCAAAATTGAGATTTTGCCAATTTCAGGACCTGATGAATTTGATCTTTCGGAACTGGTCACCAGTTATCATACATACGGGCCGGCAAACAGCACCTATTTCTGGGAAATTAATAACGGAGAGATCCAGGGGGGACAAGGTATGCGGACTATTCTTGTGGATTGGATTCAACCGGGAACAGGCACGTTGTCTGTGGTTGGCACAGATGAAAATGGCTGCATAAGCGATACAATGAAAATGGAAATTCTTTTAACCGGGACAACCGGATTAAACGAAGCAAATTTTGGATATAATATAGCAGTATATCCTAATCCGTCAAAAGGGATATTTAATATCAGTGTTGATGAGGGCGATTTTGATAATACAGAAATATCTGTGTTTAATGTTATGGGAGCCAAAGTATTTAACAAGAAGTATTCGAATGAAGGCTCAAATATCCAGCTGGATTTATCGATGTTGCAGGACGGCATTTATTGGTTGAAATTAACCAACCACAGAACAAATACCGCAGTTTATAAGATTATTAAGGAATAAAAAATCCTGATCTGGCAGGGTTTTAGGGAAATTGATACATACTTAAATACTGCTTTAATAGAGATTCTTCTGAATTTTTGTATTAAAATAACGATACATTTTTGCGCCGGTAAAGATGTTCTATATGAGATTTAGTAGAAAATTTAAGGTCTCATGTTTAATTTAATATCCGGTTTAGCTCACACCAAAACAAAAATCACGAGGAAAAATATAAGAATAATGTAAATTTGTTGTAACAGATAAGCATGTGTGTTCGTCATAACTTTTGATTAATTCTTGAAAAACTACACTATGATTACGAACTTTATTAAAGTTGCCATAAGAAATTTACTTCGTCATAAGACTTATATTTTTATCAATATCTTCGGATTAGCAATTGGATTGGCCTGCAGTATCCTTATTGTATTGTTTGTGATGTATGAATTGAGTTTTGACCGGTTCAATGAAAAAAAAGATAATATTTACAGGGTTTATTTAAGCGGGAAAATCGGAGAATCGGAAATAGAAGGCGCATGGACGGCCGCACCTACAGCCGGTGCATTTCTTGAAGAATTTCCTGAAGTGATTGATGCCACCCGACTTGACAACTGGGATGAAGTGGTTGTTAAATTTGAAGATCAATCTTTTATTGAGAAAGACGTGATTCTGGTAGATTCCAGTTTTTTTAATATTTTCTCTTTCCCAATGATTCAGGGTGATGCTGGAACTGCGTTAAATGCTCCATACAAAATTGTACTTACAGAATCTACAGCTAAAAGATATTTTGGAAAGGAAGACCCTGTTGGTAAACAACTTCGGATAAATTCAGACACTACCCGGTATACTATAACAGGCATCGTTAGTGATCCCCCGAAAAACGGGCACTTTGATTTTACCATGGCAGCTTCTTTTCTTTCATTAGACAGGGCAACGGACGATTTCTGGCTCTCTAACAGCTTTAATACATACTTACTTTTAGAAGATGGTGCTTCTGAAGAAGAACTTGAGGCGAAAATACCGGCCATTCTTGAAAAATATATTGGCCCGCAGTTACAGCAGGCAATGGGCATAAGCCTTGAAGAATTTGCCGAAGCAGGCAATCGTTACGGGTTATTGCTTCAACCTTTACTCGATATTCATCTGGATAGTAAAATTCAACACGGATTAAAACCATCAAGCGATAAAAAGTACATCTATATATTTATTATCGTGGCCCTGTTGATTATTATAATTGCAGGCATAAATTATATGAACCTGTCAACTGCCCGTTCAGCCGGAAGATCAAAAGAAGTGGGAGTGCGGAAAGTAGTTGGATCAACCCGGAAATCCTTAATCCGTCAATTTCTTGTAGAATCTGTTTTTCTGAGCTTTATTTCATTGTTGGTAGCCATAGGAATTGTGGGATTGATTTTACCTGAATTTAATCATCTGGTTAACCTGCAGTTGGATATAAATTATTTCAGGCAATGGTATATTTTACCGGGATTATTATTATTATCATTATTTGTGGGAATTCTGGCTGGAAGCTATCCGGCGTTTTATCTTTCATCGTTTAAGCCAGTGGCTGTATTAAGCGGAAAGCTTGGGTCCGGGTCCAGAAGAAGTTCATTTCGAAGTATTATGGTTATTATTCAGTTTACCATTTCCATAATAATTATACTTTCTACGATTATTATTTATCAGCAAATACGATACATGCTCGATAAAGACCTTGGCTTTAACAATGAACAACTACTGGTAATCAGACGGGCCGGCGCTGTTGGGGATAAAATGGAAGTATTTAAACAGGAAGTGTTGAAATTTCCGGGTGCCCTCGGTATTACACATTCCACGGCAATTCCGGGATTTCCTAATAATAACAACGGTTATGGCATTGAAGGCTGGGGAGCAGAACGAACGGTTTTAATGAATACCTGCTGGACAGATTTTGATAATCCTGATGTATTTAAATTTGAGATTAAAGAAGGCAGGTTTTTATCCAAAGATCTGGCCAGTGACAGCACGGCCGCAGTGATTAATGAAAGTGCAGTGAAAAAATTTAATCTTGAAAATCCACTGGGAACAAGGTTTATCCAGCCCACTGATCAAACCGGAGGATTTACGTATTTAACGGTAGTTGGAGTAGTGAAAGATTTCCATTATCAATCCCTGCATGATGAAATTCAGCCTCATATTTTTATTCATATGCCCAAGGATTGGCACTGGGGCTATCTTACAGTACGTCTTGCTCCTGAAAACATAAAAGAAACGGTTGAAAATATTGAAAACACATGGAAAGAATTTACCTCCAACGATCCCATGCAGTATTTTTTTCTTGATGAGGAATTTGAAAATTTGTACAAGCAGGAAAAACGTACGAGTAAAATTGCGCTGGGTTTCGCCATATTTTCTTTATTAATTGCCTGCCTTGGCCTGTATGGATTAACCTCATTTACCACGGAACAACGTACCCGTGAAATTGGTATACGGAAATCGATGGGAGCCTCGGGTCAAAAAATAATCCTTCTTTTATTAAAAGAAATATTGGTATTAATTTCAATTTCAACGATTATAGCCTGGTTATTTACCTATTTCGCCATGGATAAGTGGCTTCAGAATTATTATTACAGGATCAATTTAAATCCCCTGACTTTTATAATGGCATTTCTTGTGGCTGTAATTATAGCCCTGCTAACGGTAAGTTATCGTGCAATAATAGCTGCTAAAACTAATCCGGCTATTGCGCTAAAATATGAATAAGAATGCCGGAGTTGGAATTGTTTGGGTTTTATAATTATTTCAAACCAATTGCCAGTAGATTTAGTGTAATAAATTTATTTCAAAAGGTTTCCCTTTTTTCTCATCCAAGGTGAGCTTAATTGCGTTATTCTTACATTTATCGACACATACACCACATCCCATACACTTTTCCCAATTTACCCGGGCTGTATCATTTATTTGGATTGCGTCAAAAATGCAATTTTTTTCACAGCTTTTGCACGATGTACATTTTTCACTATCCACCTCTGCAACATAACCTGAAGAGGTAATCATCGGCGAATCGTATTTTACCATAGCTTCAACCCCAAGGCAACAGCATTTGCAGCAATTGCATATAGAATAGAACCTGTCAAGCATAGCATCTTTAAACCAGGCTGTGTGCATATGACCTCTTTTATGCTCCGCATCAAGAATATCGAGAGCCTCTTGCTGGGTAATCCTTCGGCTTTTTACCGGTTGATGTTCGATAAGAAAATCAACTATGGGTTGACCGATAACCAGACAAACATCTCTGGGTTCGCAAGCATCTTCTTTTCTGCTTCTACAAATACAATCATATACAGCAAGTTCGGGGTTTCCTTCCATTACTATATTTCTAGCTGTTTTATAGGGAATTATTTGTTCAAGGTCCTGCAATGGAATATTATGGTCGAGATTAATAATTTGTTTTGCCTGGTCTAGTGTTAATACTTTTCCATGGTACCTGTTTATCCACCATGTTCGAACCCTTTTCCCAAAATGGGGGAATATAAAATCGCCCAGTATTTTTAAATATTTCTGTGACCATCTGCCATATACATATGCATTCAGGGCACTAAAATTTAAAATACGTTTTATGCCGGCTGCCTTCATAAACTTCCATGTAGAAGGGAGCAGCAACCTGCCACGTTCAGCGCGTATCCATAAAGCCAGAATTAACACAATGACAAATCCGGCAATTAACAGACGGGTTAGAGTATTCATAGTAATATTTGTTTAATAGACGTTTAATTTCTCTGGCCAGGGTGATTTTAATCGGCCATACATTACTTTATATAAAATTTAACCTATATGTTTACACTGTTGTAATTTTTAATTGCAGCTGTTTAGTAATACTATCCGGTATTGGTTTAACATACGGTAAAGAATTATTGTGTAAGCGCTTGGCCCAAATTAGTGTATTGCTTCCATAAGCTAATTTTCTTTTTGAATTTTTATCAAGGCTAAAATATTCAAAAAATAACTTTAATCCATTAGAATACAATTCTTCCAGATACATGCAAACTTCAATTTCTTCAAAAGGCATCGCTTCCTGCAAGTGGTTAATATTGGCCTCTAAACATATAAATTCACCTGATTTGCCATTATTAAGAAATAAATCCGGATAAATCTGGTAGATTATGGTTTCAATATTTTTAGCCTGCCAGTCGTAATAATTGGAATAATACAAATTTCCAACGCTATTACTATCGTAAATGCCGGTTTGAAAAACTTTATTGCTTAATAGTATTTCCGGCTTTGGAGCTGATGAAGATTTATAGGTTAGTTTACCTAGATCATTAACCGAAAGATATTTAGCCGGAAAATCCTGTTTTTCTTCAACGTTTTCGTTAATAATATTTTCCGAAAGGAAATCATTAAAATATGCGGGGAGGGGACATTTTTTTACTATGCCCCGGTCTTCAATTCTTACCCATGTTGTGGATAGATTACAATTTGCAAGTTTAATCAGTTTACCTATTTCAGATTGTTTATACCATGAAAAATTCAGGTCGATAAATGAATTATCCAAATCGGTTTTTTTAGTAACCCATAATTTACCGGTAATTTTGTTCAAGGCTTCAGCCTCATTATATATTTTTATGGAAGATGCATTTGTGACCATTCCGAATTTTCCCGACCCCAGATCTTTTAACAATGGTTTTGCAATCGGACTTAAAACCAGTTCACGCATGCTACCCATCCATGTTGGATAATTCGTAAAATAGGTTTTGCCAAAAAATCCTTTACAATCTTTAAAAGTTGTAAAAAAGCGGGTAACAAATTTACCATCTTCTTTTTCGAACAAATTATCGTTGGCTGATGGTTTATTTCCCCTAATTTCCGATTGATTTTCAGAGGAATTTATATTTACGGTTGTTGCAGAAACATAAATATTATTTGGCAGAACCTGAGTTGAAAAAGTATCAACATAAATGGTTTCGTCTGGCACTTTAACTGCAAATACTATATGGTTTCCATAAATTTTTTCGATAGTAATATTCGAAGGTATATATCCAAAGGCCTTAATTACGGCTTCTTTAACACACCATAGTCTGGTTCCCGATATGTTATAATTAGTATCTGTTTCTGCCAGCTGATCGAATGTACCCTGATATTTGAAATCCAGTAACGCTGCCCAATCATTTTTTGACCTGTTTTCAACAAATTCTATGTCGCAGCCCTGCATTGAATTTCCCACAGTGAGTATTAGCACGGTTTTACTATGTGATATTGAAATATTCAGGTCACTGTTTTGAATTTTCGGTTTGCCATTTTGAGACCAGCTAATTTTATTCTCACCGGTTTTAAGGCCGAATATTTCCTGATTAAGGAATTCTTCTTTAAAAAGTTTCTGAGCTAATTCCCGGCGGACTTGTTGATTCAACATGTTAAATTCTTCAGCATGTTTATAAACCGTAAGCATTGGCTTTTCAAGGATATCGGAATCATTTTCTTTAAAAGCGCTTGTAATCTTATTTCTGAATAATGAAGGTAAATCAGCAAGTTTTTCAGGAAGAGGAAAATCCGGAGTAGGCTCCATGGCCTTAAATTCGTACCCCTGAATATGTTCAATAATCTCTTTTTCTTTATTTAAAAATAATACATCACATGTGCCGCTTTCTGAATTATTCTCAACTATTCTGCATGCTATTATTTCTCCATCCGACTGGTTACTGACGTTAAAAAATTCCCATTCTTTTATTCGAATCGGTAAATATCTTTTCTGTGTCAATACTAATTGTGGAGACTGGAGCATATTATCTCTGAGCAATGGACTATTTAATAAAAACGGAGCAAGAACATGTTCCGAAAAACAAAGTTCAGATGTATCGGTATGGATTTTTTTCGTTTTGAAAAGTACTTCTTCAGAATTTAATGAATACACCTGATCAATAAGCTGGAAAGTTTTACCCTGAAATAACAGCCAGCCATACAGGTCAATTTCAGGATTAATTTGCAAAGGCTTATCTGTCATCCGGATTTCTTTGGTCACCATTGGGGATTTAATTCCCAGTATAAAGTCTGCTGAAAAATGATCTTCAGTAAAATCGGATTGTTCGGTTGAAATACCGGCAGTAATTTTTATTCTTCCATCCTTGTTTTTTTCCTGAACAATTGCATGAATTTGAATTTCTGTAGTTCCAGAGTCCGGTACTACAATAGGTTTCAGCAGGCTTATATTTTCAAGTTTTAAGGAGTTTAACCGGGTTAGACCGGCAACCATGGCCACAGCCTGTGCCATTGCTTCAATACCAAATACAGTAGGAAACAGCAGTGAACCATTATAATTATGATCATCGGTGTATAAATCGGTTTCTCTGGAAAGAGTGGAACGGACTATCAATTCTGTTTCGGGTTCAAAATGTATTACATTTTCGAGATACCGGTTTGCCGGTGGTTTTATAAATGTTTTCCTTTTCCAGGTATCCAGGCCGCCCAGTGAGGCAGCGATAACCACCTGCTGATCGCCGGCTTTATTTTTTATCCAGTGCAAAAACTGTTCAATTCCCGGGCCGGGAGAGATAGCCCCGATTCCCATATGTGCCAGAGTTTCCGCACTTCCCATGCGTGCACCCATGCCCACTTCGCTCCAAACACTGTATCCCAGCGCCAGGGTTTCAATACCATATTGAATCTGAATATTTCGTAAAATCAGGTCCAGCGTTTCATTAGAAAATGCATACCAGCTGTTTCCTTGCATTCCGGTAACACCAATTATTGATGTAAATGCAATAAAAGATTTTAAGGATTTTTTATCCAGCGCATCAATAATATTTATTGCCCCGATTAATTTTGGGGCTATTTCGTCAAGGGCCATGTTGGTGGTTACCTGTTCAGCACGGCGTGGAATATTTTTTCCGGCGCCATGAATTACTGAAGTAATGGTTCCCAATTCTGAATGTACCTTTTTAATTAAAGTTTTAACGGATTCCGGATTAGAAACATCACAGGAATAATACTTTGCCATTAGGTTTTTTTCTGTGTAGTGTTTCAGGGTTTCCATTACCTCGTCTGATGGATTTGAACTCCCGACCAGGGCCATTTTACAATGATAAGTATCGGCAAGCTGCAAACCACAGGCTGCTGTAATTCCTTTTGCCCCACCGGTAACCAGTACCACATCATTTTTTGATAATACAGGACTTTTTCTTGGACGGCTTTCGTTTTCAGCGAGATCGTATACCATTGTTCTTCGAACCAGGTTTTTATCATAACCCGCAACAATAAACGGATCGTGAGAAATAAATTCATCTCTTATAAAAGCGGATAGTTGCTGATTCGAAATACTTTTATCGAATTCAGTCACCCTGAGTTTTTGATTGGGTCGTTCCAAATGAATACTGGATACAAATCCAACGACACTGAAAGCATTGATTTGTTTTAGTTTATTAAGGTTTTTCTTTGCAAAAGATCCGTCCCCAAATTGAACAAATCCCAGTTCAGTATTTAAATTATTATCAAAGCCGGCCACATCCGATAATAATCCCGATACTTCATTTACATTGTTAATGGTGGCAGGTCCTTCAGGAATAATGGTTAATATAAAATCTGGTGCCACATTCTTTTCAATTGAATTCAATTCATTACTACTGTATACTATGGTCGATTTCACATTATTTTTAAAGGCTTCATTTAATGCCAAAGCCTGGTTTTTACTGCCAGGAGAATATACAATGGCAAGATTTTTATCTTTCCAGTATTCACTGTTTTTCTGTTTATCAATAATAAGGGGAGTATCAACCAGGCAAACAGTGAAGGCACTTACTTTATCAATATCTTCTGCTTTTTCCTGTTTTTCGATCGCAGGTTTAATATCTAATCCCAGACAATTATTTATTTCAACGATAATATCTTCAAGTTTTGCATTCGTGAATTTTGCGGCCTCGAGTTTTCCCTGGATGTTGTATTTTTTCGTGAGTTCGGCAATAAATCCGCCGGCTTTTATACTGTCGAGGTTCAGGTCATCCAGTAATTTAGATTCACGTTTAATGCCGTTTACCGGGAAACCGGTTTTTTCCGATGCCAGAGCAATCACAGTTTCTTCAATGTTATTTTCGGGTTGAGAAATGGTATTGTCCGCTGGTAATACTAATTCACAAATTTTGTCAATAATATCCGCAAGCGAAGCATTGGCATAGGCTGAAGCTTCAACTTTTCCCTGGATGTTGTATTTTTTTAGTAAAGCTGCAATAAAATCCCCGGCTTTAATGCTATCAAGGTTTAAGTCGTTCAGCAATTTAAGCTCAGGTGTAATTTGCGTTTCAGGGAAACCGGTTTTTTCAGCTGCAAGTTCTTTTACCGATTGAACAATTTCATCTTTTGAAACACCCGATTTATTCATGCTGATTGCGGGAGGCGGCAGTATGGAGTTAAATTCACTAACGATTGTACCAATAGATGCATTAGCCAGTTGGGCAGTAGATATTTTCCCTTTGAGATTAAAGGTTTTAGAAAGATCTAAAAGTAAAGATCCTGCTTTAATACTGTCGAGGTTAAAATCTTCAAGCAGTTTCATTTCATCTTTAAAAGAATCTACCGGAAACCCGGTTGCAGATGCAATTTTTTCATGGAGAACATATTTTACATCCTGTTCCTCCGGTTCAGGGAGTTCGTTTACTTTTACCGAATCTTGTTTGGCGATATCTTCGGCCAATACAGTCGAAACTCCGATATGTTTTCTGTTTCCGTTTTTTCTGAAATGATTCATATCCGCCTGGATCATATCTTTTAAAAATTCGCCCCGTTCATCAAGATATTCTTTAAAGCGGATATCATTAAAACCGAATTCCTCTTCAATAAAGTTTAAATTTAGCGGTTGCTGCTTTTCATCAACAGACTTCAGGAGCGCTTCCGGGAATGGCTTTTCAAGGGGGTTCACAATAAATTCTTTTTCATAAGCAGGTGTATAATCCCGAATAAGCCTGTTTTTGTATAATTCTTCAATAATTATATCGGCTCCGTGCACAAATACATTAGCCAGCATAGTATTCATCGAAATATCGTCATTTGCAACGGCTTCTGTTGGAAAACATAAAATATCTTTTCGGATATGATTTACCAGGCCGGAAAGAACTCTTCCTGATCCAATTTCGATAAGCACATCACATTCGTCTTTTAATGTATTTACCGTATCGATAAAATTCACCTGTTTTACCGATTGGTCTGCAAAATAGGAATTAAGGTCTGTAGTTTCAGCCACCTCTTTACCCGTAACACTGCTGATCAATTTTAAATTCAGGGCAGATGGTGTTTTTTGTAAGGGTTTATATGCCTGAATGGATTTTGCGGTGTCTGCAATCAGTTTAGAGTGAAATGCTGCAGATACAGGAAGTTCCACAGCCCCTATGTTATCTTTTTCTGCCAGTTTGATAATAAATTTAACACTTTCTTTTTCCCCGCTGATTACGGTTTGTTCAGGAGCATTGATATTTGCAATGCTTACATATCCTGGCGCTGCTTTTATGTATTCTTCAGCCAGCTCCCTGGTGCATACAAGACTTGCCATGGTTCCCGATCCGCAATCGGCCATTGTCTTTCCCCTGAAAGCCGCAAATTTTAACAAGGTTTCTTCGTCAAAAGCGCCTGCTACATAAAAAGACATTAGTTCACCGAGGCTGTGCCCCGAGGCTGCTGAAAGTTTAATTCCCAGTTTACTTAAATACTGAAACCATAAAAGAGAAGCAAGTGTAATGGCAGGTTGGGCAATATTGGTTTGTTTAAGGTCATCTTTCCATTCAATCTCCTCGTTAGCGTCATTTGCCTTATCCGTACGCTTAAATATTTTGTTTAAAATATCCACACGGTTTTCCAACAGAAAAATCTGATTGGCCTGTTTTGCTGTATTTTCTGCCCAATCAAATCGTTCAACCAGTTTATAGGTCATATTCAGTCGTTGGGCACCCTGTCCCGGGAAAAGTGCACCAATTCGAAGGTTTTCAATTTTTTTGCCATATACTATTGTATCTTTTTCAAGTGACAGGAAATTTTTATCCGGATTTTCTAGTAATTGGTTCTTGAGCAATAGAAGCTTTCGTTCAAGATCAAATGGATTTAAAGCTACCAATCCTGCCCTGAACGTATTTTTAATATCAATTTTGCTGTTATGAGAATGGGCATAGTCTGCAAGTTCTGCATAGCTTGCACCTTTAATTTCATCAGCAGCGATGTTAAGGATATCTATTAATTGTTCCTTCGAAGTTGCTGTGAAAAGGAATAATTCACTGGTTTGATTACTAACAAGTAGTCTTTTAATATCTAAGGAAGTTTTAAAATTCAGCGATGGAGCATCACCGGATTGCAGCACAACATGGCTGTTGATTCCCCCGAATCCCATTGCTGAAACTCCTGCCAGCAATTTACTTTTCGGATCTTTAATTTCTCCGAACATTATAGGATAAAGTATTTTTGCCGTGTCTTCGAATATGGGATTAAATTCTTTTAATCCGGCAGTAGGAGGCAAAATTCTTTGATTAAGGGCAATTACGGTTTTAATAAAAGCACCAACTCCTGCAGCAGCTTTAGTATGTCCGACTATAGATTTAAATGATGTTACTCCGCAATTTCTTCTTGGCAATTGTTTATCCTGATTCAGGGCAATTGTAATTCCTTCCAGTTCTACCCTATCACCTACGGTTGTTCCTGTGCCGTGACCTTCAATAAAATTCAGTTGTTCCGGATCGATATTTGCTTTTTTATGTGCCCGTAGCAAAGCCATTGACTGGCCTTTTGCACTTGGGGCAGTAATTCCTCCTTTACCGTCTGAAGATATCCCCCAACCTTTAATAATGGCATATACCTGATCTTTATCCCTAATGGCATCCTCAAGTCTTTTTAAGACCACAGCGCCACAACCTTCACCGGGAAGAAATCCTCTACCCTGTTTATCGTAAACGCGCATTTCATCGGGTGTTAGTGCTTTGGTTTTGGAAAAGCCGACAATTTCAAATGTATCCAGACTGATGTCTACTCCACCGGCAATTACCATATCCATCTGACCAGATTCGAGATAATTAGCAGCCGTAGCTATGGCAAGCAGAGAAGAAGAACAAGCCCCGTCGACAATATATCCTCCACCATGAAGATCGAGGAAATTACAAACACGACCGGCTATTGTATTGGCAAGTCCGCCTGCCAGTGAATCTTCGTTTGTAGGCGTAAAAACGGACTTATAATATTTTTCCATGGTTTCTTCGAGAGAATCCATATAATGCAGCAATCCTTTCTTTTTTAAAGAGGCAGTCAATACCCTTTTAATATATGGCCAACGCAGAAACATTTGGTTAGAGCGGGTTAATTCGCCCGTAAGTGTATTCCCAAAAATTACCCCGGTGGTATCGTTAGGCAATGTTTCTTTGCTGTAACGTGCATCTGCAAGTGCCTGAAGAGCCGTATCCAATGCAAGCCAATGTACGATATCCGTGCTTTCATAGGTTGCTTTTGGAATTTTTTTATCCAGCCAGTTAAAATGATAACCATCCAAAACAGCTGCTTTATTCTGATACGTTTTTCCTGCAACTGAGGGATCCGGATCATAATAATCAATTTGAGGCAACCTTAAATCGGGCATTTCCCTAAATTGTTGCCTACGCGCAAGAATATTTTCCCATAATTGAAGAGGTGATTTAGCTCCCGGATAATAACATCCTATACCAATAACTGCAATTTGAGATTCTTTGCGATTACTTCTATCTGCGATTTCCTTCATAACTTTTATTTCACATAATTAGACAATAACTGAAAATTGTAATTCTTTGATAGGGTATATTACAGTTCCGTATGTTTAAATATGTGTCCGATCAAGAATTTTCACATATCAGATTCCTTTTAACTTAAAACATTTCTAATATCTTAGAATAAATGTCTGATAATAAAATATATATTACACCTTGGGATATAACGTATCCCTCTATGCGATGTTTATTAAAAAAGTTTATTACAACGATTCTTCTTCTACTAAGACATCTGATTCAGCTTTTAACCAGGATTTTGCTTTGTCAAGAGTGCCAAAAGCTTTAATTAGCAATTTATTATCAGCATGTTTAGTAGTAATTTCCACATATAATTTAACAGCGATTTTCCCGAAAATATTATCTGGTAACACGAAGGCCATTTTTTTCACGCCCATTTCGTAAGCCCGGTTATTTGCATTTTGATTTAACCATATAACATCATCTTTTTTTACAGCTTTGAGCCTGGATGCATCATTTAACCAGGAAATATCAGGTAATTCTTTAATTTTATTTTCAATAAAATCAATGCCATGAAGCATAGAACTACGAAACTTTTCACCGTACAAAAATTGAAGAGGTGTCCAAATTACACAAGGAACTGATTCATCAAATTCTAATTTCACATAATCATCTTGATAAATTACCATAGCTTAAAATTTTAAATTTTGCAATTCATCTTAACTTGTAACACTGATTACTAATCACTTAGTAATTCTATTATTTTCCATGCAATCAAACTCAATTAATAAGATAAGATTGAATTTTGCATAATACAACATTTTTCACCATTTCAAAGTAAAAGCTCAACTTTTCCTTTGAAGGCAACATATAAATAATAACTTAGATTAAAACCAAAACACCGATGATAAAAGTAGACTATTTTTTTTAAAAATCATATATTTTACATATAAATTTTTAATTAATTATACTCATTTTATTGTTTTTATCTGGCTTCAGATTATGACAGGGTCTATAATGTGCAATTATATAAATTTATTAATATGTTGATTCCTTCGTGTTATGAAAACTTACAAAGTATTACTTAAAAAATTATTATAATTTTAAAACAGCAAATAAGTCTGGTGCGGAGTATAAGGCAACAACAATTGTTATAATATTTATTTTTTGCATAACGTATTACAAAGGATGAAAAATATATTAATTACAGGAGGTACAGGGCTTGTTGGATCAGGTATCAGCAGATTATTATCTAAAAAAGATTACACTTTAAAATACCTTACCCGGAAAAAGTTGGTAATTCCCGGCATTAAAACCTATGTTTGGGATATAACAAATGGTTTTATTGAAAAGGAGGCATTAAAAAATGTAGATTATATTATTCATTTGGCGGGTGCTAATATAGGGCAGGGAAGATGGACAAAAAAACGTAAACAGGAAATTTATGATAGCAGGATAAAATCCACCCAATTGTTGTATAAATACATTCAGCAAAGTGATCATAAAATTCAGGCTATAATTTCTTCTTCGGCAGTTGGGTATTACGGCATGAGAACCAGCAATAAAATACTAACAGAAAATGACCTTCCCGGATCCGATTTTCTGGGCAATGTATGCAAAGACTGGGAGTCAGCAGTTGATCAATTCGGTCAACTTGGAATACGGACAGTTAAATTAAGGACCGGAATCGTAATGTCAGCCAATGGCGGGATATTACCTGTACTGATTCGGGTTATAAAAATGTATTTGGGCGCGCCCTTATCAGCTCATGAATTTTATATGCCCTGGATTCATATTAACGATTTATCGGATATTTATCTTTGGGCCCTTGAGAATAATTCCGTATCAGGAGCCTTTAATGCTGTTGCTCCGCATTATGTTACCCATCAGCAGTGTATTAAGATTATCGCTGAAAAATTTAAAAGGCCCATATTATTTCCTTCAGTACCTGAAAATATTTTAAGGTTATTGTTTGGAGAGAAAACCGATATGCTAATACATGGTAGTCGTATTTCCGCTGAAAAGCTGAATTTTTCAGGTTATCAATTTAAATATAAAAACCTGGAGAGTGCTCTCAAAAATATAATTTTAGAAACGGAATAGTGTAATTTTTAAAGGTTTTTCATTAATATGTATTAATAATATATTTTTAAAAAATTTGTTAGGTTATTTTAGTTTTGTTGAAAAAATATATAAAAAAAATTAATTTTTTTGGGAACGTTCATAAAATAGTGAGTCTTACAAGTGGAAATATGGGAAAAATATAATGACCTGTTTTCCCTATATCTGCTAACTCTAACCTATATTACGTTCCTTGTAATATCTCAGGACTTTACCCTATAGACGGTTGAAACACTCCTTTTGGGTAGGGTAAAGTCCTGCAGGGAACACTTTCAGAAGTAAAAAATCAGGATTAGATTTACAGAAAAAAATTAATAGGATTTATTTAAGAGTTAAGAATTATTTATTAGTACGGATTTAAGAGTATTTTTAAAAAATTTCAATAATTAGGGTTTCTATTCTTGGTGCTTCAAAGCATCATACCCTGGCTTGCAAAGGCCAGGGTTTTTTTGTCACTAATACCTGGGGATTCATCAACAAAAAGCAGACATTTAATTTACTGTTATTGTTTTATCAACTTTTATGGCTTGCTTACCGAAATTCTTTATGAAGTAAATTGAATATGTGGTACTATTGTTGTGTAGTTTTTAGTAAAACTTCAGGTTATGAAAAAGGGTGATATTAACTTCATAATAATACAGCATCAAAGGACTAATGTGAATGTGTCTTTTGAAAAGACAGATAAAATTAATGTTCATAATGCTGAAATAGTAAAATATAACCTGGCAGAAATTATCCGGGTACCCCATACTAATTTAATATTAAGCCTTGGAGGTATCCGGTTTATTGACAGCGCAGGATTCAGGGCATTAAATTTTATTTCGAGGATTGCTAAAAACTATAATTCGTCCATAGTTTTAAAAGATGTGGACAAGGATCTGTTTGAGCTTTTTGATTTGGTAAAAAAATTTGGCAGACTGGAAATTATAAAAATTCAACGCACAAGATATAAAACTGTAAATGCTGCTTAGATAATAGATTAATTTTTAGGATTAACTAAAAAAGTAAGGGCTTGTAAAGCTGTTTCTTAGAATTACCGTAAAAGGTTGAAATTTTCGGATTTAATCAACAACTTGAAGGTAAAAAATAGAAAAATGCTGTTGCCCTTATTTTTTTGTTAAACAGCGAGTGCACCTACAATTGCCCCTAATGCGGTAAAAACAATTATCAAAGCATAAAACGACAACAATATTATAGCCAAAATACCAATAAACCGATAATGCGATTTGAGGTTGGTAAAAGCGCTGACCATATCGTGTTCATTGTTATTCTCCAGGGCAACTTTCAAAAATTTTGCAAAACGATACAAATAAAGCACCGGGAAATAATATAAGAGTGCAATAACCAAATACACCATTCCGATTACAAATGAAGGATACGGGAGCTCTTTGATGCCAATATCTTTTAAGAAGAATCCAAATACAAGGCCAACAATAGCTAAAATTCCTACGCCAATAAAACCAATTATTGCAAGGAAGTTTGCCCATTTTCTGATTTCTTTAAGGATTAGTACTGTTTTTCCTGATAATTCGATATTCGTTTTATCCGTATTGTTTTCTCGAGATTGCAAATTTTCCATAGAGTTTTCTTAAATCATTTTTTGATTAATATTGTTTACTTAAAAATATAAATTTGAAAAAAAACTTAATAATACTATTTTTTAAATGTAAAACAAAAACAATTAATGCCTGTTAAAAAATTATGACAAAAGATTTTTATGATATAGAACGATTTTTGAAAAGTTTAAAACCTCAATTACCTGAAAAAACAGGAATGATACCGAAAATTTACCCGGATACTTCAATACGTGGTATTTTGTTCGATATTTATGGTACACTTCTGGTTTCAGCATCGGGGGATATAGATCAATGGAAGATATCGACCGATAATTTATTTACTGCCCTTAATTTGGCCGGGGTAAAAATTAACGGAAAAGATTCCTCAGAAGCAGAAACGATATTGTCTGATATGCTTAGCGGATTTCAAAATATCGTGAAGAAACTTAAGGAACATGCCATTCAAAACGGGATACCTTTTCCTGAACCGGATTTGTTTCAGGTCTGGAGTGAATTAATCAGCAAAACCAATCAGGAATCCGGGATATCGTATAAGGGCAGTCCCGATATTCAGAAAATAATGTTTGTTTTTGAATTACTGAGCAATCCGATTTATCCAATGCCCGGACTGAAAGAATTGATAAATAAACTTAATGAGTATAAGATTCCGCTCGGCCTGGTGTCGAACGCACAATCATATACTCCGGTATTTTTAAATTATTTTCTTACGGATAAAGTTGAAATTTCTGAAACTGTTGAATATTTTGACAAGGATATTACAGTACTCTCATACAAACTGAAAAGGATGAAGCCCGATACCTTGCTTTTTGAGCAGCTGGTGCCGGTATTAAAGCAAAAGTACAATCTTAAACCATCGCAGGTTTTATATGTTGGGAATGATATGTTAAAAGATATATTCACCAGTCAGAAGGTTGGTTTTAAAACTGCACTGTTCGCCGGTGATACCCGATCGTTACGTTTAAGGGAAGATAATGAAGAAATAAAAGCAGTTCAACCGGATTTTATTTTTACAGAACTTCTTCAATTGCTTGATGTTTTAAATTTACAGGAACATTAAGAAATTCTTTCAGTCATTTTATGAATTAAGTTATTTATGAATTACATCAGCGGTATTTTTTAGTGTAAATTTGTTTTTATTATTCGTATTAATCCGGAATTATTATGGGCGACTTTTATCAGAACGGAGTAGTAACCACACTCCATAACCTCAGAAACAGGCCATATGAGGAATTGGAGCAACAACTTATGGAGTTTTCGAAACAACGGCCAATGTCTTTGATTCTTCCCAGTTTATATTCCGAACTGGAAGGCCCGGCACTGGCTAAAATATTAGATGAATTGGAGAAGGTGCCTTATCTTTCTCAAATTATTATCGGGCTCGACCAGGCCGACGAAAAACAGTTTAAACATGCAAAAGAATATTTTTCGCGACTTCCTCAACCACACAGGATATTATGGAATGACGGGCCAAATTTAAAAGCGCTCGACAAACTGTTAATTGACAAACAAATTGCTCCCCGGGAAATGGGGAAAGGCCGGAACGCATGGTATTGTTTCGGATACTTTAATGCATCAGGAATTGGTGAAGCCGTGGCCCTCCATGATTGTGACATTCTTACTTATAACCGGCATTTATTAGCCAGGCTGTTTTATCCTGTTGTGGACCCTACTTTTAATTTTAAATTTTGCAAAGGCTATTATTTTCGTGCCGACGATGTAAAAATAAATGGCCGGGTGGCCCGGTTATTGGTTACACCATTGCTTCGCACATTAAAAAAATTCTTTTCCAACGATGCTTTCCTCGATTATCTTGATAGTTTCAGGTATCCGCTTGCCGGTGAGTTTTCAATGAGGGCTGATGTAACAAAAACCATTCGAATACCCAGTGATTGGGGCCTCGAAATCGGGATTCTTTCGGAGGTGTTACGAAATAATGCGATCAACCGGATTTGCCAGGTAGATATCTCCGACAGGTACGATCATAAACATCAGATACTTTCGCCAGAGAATCGTGAAAAGGGGTTATCAAAAATGAGTATTGATATCAGTAAAACAATTTTTGGAAAACTGGCCACCAACGGGGCTGTTTTTTCGAAAGGAAAATTCAGATCGATAAAAGCAACCTATTACAGAACCGCACTTGATATGCTTGATCAGTATTATAGTGATGCCGTAATTAACGGGTACTCCCTGGATCGGCATGCCGAAGAGGAGGTTATCGATTTATTTGCCCGGAATGTGTATAAAGCCGGTGAGTTGTTTCTGGATAATCCAATGATTTCTCCTACTGTTCCAAGTTGGAAAAGGGTAATTAGCGCCATCCCCGATATGTTTGACCGGCTTGTTGAAGCTGTGGAACTCGATAATAAATAAATTTCAGGAATACATATAAAAATATTCATATGAATGTCAGGCAATTCTTGATATTCATATGGTATATAAAATAATTTAGAGATTGGAATGCTAATATGAAAGAAGACACTATACCGGCAGAGATAAAAGGGAGCATTATCGCGCGGCTGAATAAATTATATGAACACAAATTATCACCGGAGTTTATCAACAGGTTTTTATCCTTACTTCCTGAACAACCAGGTTTGGAATCTTCAAAGCAAAAAAAGTGGACAGAAAAGGATATAATTCTTATCACCTATGGTGATATGATAAAATCAAACAATCTGGCGCCTTTAAAAACACTTGAGAAAGTTCTTACAAACCACTTGAAAGATGAAATATCCTGTGTTCATATACTCCCTTTTTTTCCGTACAGTTCAGACGAAGGTTTTGCGGTAATCGACTATTATAAGGTTAACCACGCCCTCGGTGGATGGGAAGATATAAAAAGTATCAATTCACAATTCGATTTAATGGTTGATCTGGTAATTAACCATATATCCAGCCATAATAAATGGTTTACAAATTATAAGGCTGATAAAATTCCCGGGAAGGAATATTTTATTGAAACTGACCCTGCCGAAGATATTTCACAAGTAGTAAGGCCTCGAAATCTTCCTTTGTTAACTCCTGTTGATACGGTAATGGGACTCCGGTATGTATGGACCACTTTTAGTCCTGATCAGGTAGATTTAAATTTTAAAAATCCCGAAGTATTATATGAAATGATCAGGATTCTGATCTTTTACATTTCAAAAGGGGCAAGGATTATACGGCTCGATGCCATCGCTTTTTTATGGAAGCAAACCGGAACATCATGCATTCATTTGTGGCAAACACACGAGGTGGTAAAATTAATACGCGATGTTATGGATTATATTGACCCTAAGCTTATATTACTTACCGAAACCAACGTTCCCAATAATGAAAACCTTAGTTATTTTGGAGATGGAGATGAGGCCCATATGGTATATTTATTCAGTTTGCCACCCTTACTTTTGTTTACCCTTTTTTCCGGTAATTCCGGATACTTTAATACCTGGGGTAAAAAAATCCGCAAACTGGATGCGGGCAAGACCTTTTTTAATTTTACCTCATCACATGATGGAATCGGTGTACGTCCGCTTGAAGGATTATTGCCCGAAAATAAGTTTAATGAACTGCTGGAGACCATGAAGGATTTTGGAGGATTAATTTCCACTAGAAAAAACAATGAAGGATTTGAAAGCCCCTATGAAATCAACATCACGTATTTTGATGCGCTGAAAGGTACCCGAAAAGGTATTGATAACTTACAGAAAGAGCGTTTTATTTGTTCACAGATTATCATGTTGACCATGAAAGGTATCCCCGCATTTTATATGCATAGTTTGCTGGGAACACATAATGATCTGGAGGGTGTTGAGCACACCGGGAAACCACGGGCAATAAACAGAAAAAGAATGCAGTACGAAAAATTATTGAAAAATTTACATGCTGATACGCCCGAATCTTATATTTTTAATACCCTTAAACAACTAATAGGCATCAGAAAGAGGCATTCCATATTTCATCCCGATAATCCACAGGAAATAATTGCGTATAAGAACCATTATATAATTATAAAAAGGGAGGATAACCGGACAAGGGAGATTTTATATTCCATTTCAAATATTTCTTCAGATATTCAGATTACAGAACTTTCGAAGATTATTCAAACACCGGGAAATTATAAAGAATTAATACGTGATAAGATCATTAATTCTGATTCAGAATTTCAGATGAAACCCTATGAAACGTTTTGGCTGTTAAAATAAAAAAAACAGGATTGAAGCGCCTGATCAATCCTGTTTCTTAAAAAATTCTTTTTGACACTAATTGGAATATGACATATCCATTAATGATTTACTGACCACCAGATTGCGTTTTGATGCACTTTCCATGTTCAATTGAAATTTCAGTTTGTTATCCACCACCGTAAATGCAATAGAAGCTCCGGAATCGAGAAGGCTTTCATTTTCACCAATAACCAAAATATTCATACCCTGAATTTTAGACATTATCTGGGGCATTTTTGATTTTTTGTCAGCTGCAACTACTAAAATTTCACAGGGAAGAATATCCTCAGGAGTATTGTATTTTTTTACAACAATTTTTTGCGCACCAACTTTTTTAGAGGTCATATATTCCTGCATGCTGGTATACATATTATTATTGCCAACAATGCCAATAACAAAGTCTCCATCATTTGAAGCAGACGGCCATTTTATTAATCTAGAAAAATTATAGATAAACATAGCCTGCTGCTCATAAATCTGTGATTTTACAATAATCGATGTACTGAATACCATCAGTAATCCTATAAAAATCTTTCTCATTATTTAAAAAATTTAATTAAAAATTTAACTTATTATATCACGAATAGGATTTGGATGCGGTTAATTAAAGAGTGTATCTACGGTGGCTTACTGATAAAGTTGCATAATTCAGGAAATACTATCCAATTTTTTTAAATTATTAAATGTGATCCTTTTCCGGTATATTGGTTATAAATGTATTATGTGTTTTACAAGGAAATTAAAGTCTTTTAAAAATAATGGCATTATAGAAAATTGGACTAAAAGTAATGGACAAAAAATTTTAAGTAAAATATACAGATCTAAAATTAGATTTTTTCATTTTACATTTATAGCTTGGCAGTACGAAACAATAGTTGATTATTTATGAAAATCCTTATTTCATCAGATTCATTTAAAGACAGTCTTTCGGCAAAGGAAGTCGGTGAACATTGTGCAAAAGGTATTCGTAAGGTTTATCCTGATGCTGAAATTAAAATATTGCCCGTGGCCGACGGAGGTGAAGGGACCGTGAGATCCTTGACCGATGCTTTGGGTGGAGAAATAGTAAATACCGAAGTTTTTGATCCGCTTATGCGAAAAATTAAATCGTTTTACGGAGTAACACGTGACAAGAATACTGCTATAATAGAAATGGCTGCAGCATCAGGTCTGGAACTGCTTAAAAAGGAAGAAAGAAATCCTTGGATTACAACAAGCTATGGTACGGGAGAATTAATTAAAGATGCTTTAAAAAGAGGATGTAGAAAAATTATTATTGGTATAGGAGGAAGCGCTACCAACGATGGTGGCGCAGGAATGATCCAGGCCCTTGGTGCAAAGCTGGAAAATAAAAAAGGGAATCAAATTCTTCCGGGTGGCGGACATCTTGGTGACATTGAAAAAATAGAATATTCGGAAATTCGAAATTTAATCAAAGACTGTGAAATAGTTGTGGCCAGTGATGTAACAAATCCTTTACTGGGAGAACATGGCGCTACCTATGTGTATGGCGCCCAAAAAGGAGCAGATCATGAACAACAAAAATCACTGGAATTAAATATGACACATTACGCCAAAAAAATAGAGGAATGTACCGGAATGGATGTCAGAAACACTCCCGGCGCGGGAGCTGCCGGAGGATTGGGAGCCGGGTTGATCGCCTTTTTAAATGCCCGCTTACAACCCGGTTTTGAAATAGTAAAGGAATTGATTTATCTTGAAGAACATATTTTATGGGCCGACCTTGTTGTTACCGGTGAGGGGAAAATCGATTATCAGACCCGATTTGGGAAAGCCCCTTCTGGCGTTGCCCGGATTGCGCAGCGCAAAGGTAAACCAGTGTTGGCAATAGCAGGAACTCTTGGAGAAGGGTATCATGAATTGTATCATGAGGGATTTACGTGTATTTTACCTATTATCGAAAGACCCATGGTACTTGAAGAAGCTATAAAGGCAACTCCCGAACTCATACAAAATACTATGGAACGGACTTTTCGTTTACTTAAACTTGGCGGAACCTTATTTTAAAAGTATATACTGGCAGTCTGATTTACCCTGAGGAAAGCTGTGCTTTTAAAAACTATCAATTTAATTAAAAATAGTACCAAAAAGCATAGAATAATATACTTAGTTTTACACCTGAAAATTCGGAATAGTAATTATCCGGATGTCTTGGATCGGATGTAAAGATCGATTAATCGTGTAATAAGTTATCTAATAAAACTAATAAAATGAAGAAAGTATTTATTTTGATAATTTTTGTTATTCCGAATATTTTGCTTGCGCAGAAATTCGAAAATTTAGCGTTAACCCCGCCCATGGGGTGGAACAGCTGGAATAATTTTCACTGTGATGTAAACGAAGCCCTTATTCGTGAAACTGCAGATGCCATGGTATCCAGCGGAATGAAAGATGCCGGCTATATCTATATTAATATTGATGACTGCTGGCATGGAAAACGGGATAGTCTTGGATTTATTCAGCCTGATCCGATTCATTTTCCTTCAGGAATAAAAGTTTTGGTTGATTATATACATTCAAAAGGATTAAAACTGGGTATTTATTCAGATGCCGGCTGGGAAACCTGTGGAGGCAGACCCGGTAGCCGCGGATATGAATATCAGGATGCCAAAAAATACGCTGAATGGGGTGTTGATTATTTAAAATACGACTGGTGCAATACCGATGGATTAAACGCCAGAGGAGCATACCTTACTATGCGCAACGCACTATACCACGCCGGCCGTCCTATACTTTTCAGCATATGCGAGTGGGGAGATAATCAACCCTGGGAATGGGCAAGCGATATTGGCCATCAATGGAGAATAAGCGGAGATATTTACCCGGGATTTGATACTATAGTGGACCATGGTACTTACAAAGACTGGGGTGTATTACAAATACTGGATATGCGTGATAATAATGTATTGCGAAAAGCGGCCGGACCAGACCACTGGAATGATTTTGATATGATGGAAGTGGGAAACGGGATGCGTGTGAATGAAGACCGTGTGCATTTTTCCATGTGGTGTATGCTCGCTTCCCCATTGATTGCCGGTAATGATATTAGAAGCATGTCGAAAGAAACATTAGAAATTCTTACAAACAAAGACGCCATTGCAATCAACCAGGATTCACTGGGTATTCAGGCGCTTAAATTTAAATCCATAAAAAATATTGATGTTTGGGTAAAACCCTTACATAATGGAGACTGGGCGTTTTGTTTTCTGAACCGGAGCGCTCAACCCTCTGCTCTGGAATTTGACTGGAAAGCCAATCCTGTAAAAGATGATGTATCAAACAGGGAAATTACTTTCGATAGTGCTGTATATACTTTAAGAGACGTATGGGCAAAAAAAGAAACCGGAACTACCAAAAAATCTTTGAAGGCAGAAATTCCCGGCCACGATGTATTGATGTTGAGACTAAAAAAGAAAAATTAACAATCAGTATACAGGTTTATAAAAATCAATATACCCGGCAGAAAGTTATTTCACCCGGGTTTTATTATTTTTTAGATTTATAACTTTACAAAACATTCTATGAATAATTGTTTGTTGTTTTTTTATAAATGCGTAATTATGCGGATTATTAATCAACCTTAAAGAAAAACTATGAATAAGCTTCTTTTAAGTATAGTATTATTGGCTGCAATAATGTTTAATTCTTGTAATCAAAAACCTGCAGAAAATAATACCCGGATCGACCCTGAAATTGAAACCAACATAAAAAACTTGCTGGCTGAGATGACCCTGGAAGAAAAGATTGGGCAAATGACGCAGTTAACCTATAATGCCTTCATGGAAAATGGTGAACTGAGTGAATCTAAAATTCAGGAATATATTGTTTATAATGGTATAGGCTCTGTATTGAACGTAGATAGTGCAACATTTTCGCTGGAAAAATGGCATAAGGTAATTACAAGCTTTCAGGATGCAGCCAAAAAATCACGATTAAAAATCCCCGTGCTTTATGGCATTGATGCTATACATGGTGCAAATTATACAAACAATTCCACGCTTTTTCCACATAATATTGGTTTGGCAGCTACGCGTAATCCTGAATTGATCTATCAATCGGCTAAAATTACCGCTAAAGAAGTTCGGGCATCAGGCATTCGATGGAATTTCGATCCGGTGTTGGGTGTTGGAAGAACAGCATGGTGGCCGCGGTTTGAAGAAACATTTGGTGAAGATCCGTATCTGGTCACTCAGCTTGGCATTGAGGTTATTCGGGGTTATGAAGAAGATGGTCTTAAAAGCCCTGCCGCTGTGGCCTCTTGCATGAAACATTATTTGGGCTACAGCCTGCCCCGTTCCGGCAAAGACCGCACTCCGGCCTATATTCCGGATGTTGAATTACAGGAGTACTTTTTACCGTCTTTTAAAGCCGCAGTGGAGCAGGGATCTTCGAGTCTTATGGTAAATTCAGGTTCAATAAACGGCGTTCCGGTGCACATTAATAAGTACCTGCTTACGGATCTGTTAAAAAATGAATTGGGTTTTGATGGTGTGGTAGTAACCGACTGGGCAGATATACAATATTTATATAACCAGCATTTTGTTGCCAAAGACAATAAAGAAGCAGTAAAAATGGCGGTAAATGCCGGTATCGATATGAGCATGGTACCGCTTGACCTTTCGTTTTATAACGATTTAATTGCACTTGTAAGTGAAGGAGAAGTAAGCATGGATCGTATTAACGATGCGGTTACCCGTATCCTTCGTTTAAAATACCGCCTGGGATTATTTGACAATCCATATCCGGAAGAAGATGCTGCAAAAAATTTTGGTCTTGACGAGTACAAATTGGTTGCCCTTGATGCGGCAAGAGAAAGTGTAGTGTTATTAAAAAATGATACTGCTTCTGGCGGAAAGGCGTTTTTGCCATTAAATAAAGGCTCAAAAGTTTTGGTTGCCGGACCGGCTGCAAATTCATTAGGAGCCCTACACGGAAGTTGGTCTTATATCTGGCTGGGGGCCGATAATCCCTGGTACCCAAAAACCACTAAAACTATTGTAGAAGCTATCGAAGATAAAATCGGGAAACAGAATGTGCTAAGCAATACACAGCGCGGATTTATTGAAGTTACAGAAAAGGATATTTTTCAGCTTAAATCTGATGCTAAGGGAGCTGATGTTATTGTATTATGCCTTGGTGAAAATGCCTATGCCGAAGTTACAGGGAATGTAGATGAGCTTGGTTTGCCTTACAATCAGTTGCAACTGGCTAAAGCTGCAATAGATACCGGGAAACCCGTTATTCTTGTGTTAACTGAGGGGCGCCCCCGAATTATTCGTGAAATCGTACCCGGCAGTAGAGGAATTCTTATGGCGCACAGGCCGGCGAGTAAAGGAGCCGAGGCCATTGCTGATGTTCTTTTTGGAGATTATAATCCAAACGGCAGACTGGCATTTACCTACCCGGCTTACAGCGGCGATGTAACTACCTATGATGCCCCGTACCGGCTGGCACAAAATCAGAAGCCTCAATGGCCCTTTGGTTTCGGATTAAGTTATACCAAGTTTGAATTTGGTAATATTGTTTTAAGCACGGATACCTTAATTGCAAATGATATCCTTGCCGTTCAAATGCAAGTAAAAAACATTGGTCCTATTGATGGAAAAATTGCGATCGATTTATTTACCCATGATATTGTAGCTTCAATTATCCCACCGCAACGCCGTTTACGGAAATTTACAAAGATCGGATTAAAAGCAGGGGAATCGGCACTTGTAGAATTTACACTCACCAGAGAAGATCTTGCTTTTGTAAATAGCCAGCTCGAAAGAGTAACTGAAGAAGGAGACTTTGAAGTGATTATTGAAGATAAAACAGCCGGATTTTATTATAAAGAAAAATAATTAAAAAAATAATATTCAATGACAATCTTTCTTCTTAACTAGATATCATTGATTTAATATTCATGAATTGATAATTATAATAAATCCCCGTGTTACATAGCACGAGGATTTATAATTTTAAGAAGTTTTTTTATGATATATATAATTTCATGGCTTCGATAAACATATCTTTTTTTCTTCGGGCCAGGGGAATTTTTGAGCCATCGGTCATTTCTATATACCCCCCGTCTTTCTTAACATACATCTTAACATGATGCAGGTTTATCAGGTGAGAGTTGTGGGTCCTGAAAAAAGTATTATCGTTTAATAATCTCTGGTAGTCGTTCATGCTTCTTGAAACAAGTATTTTTCTACCGTTTACAAGAAAAATGTTGCAATAACTGCGATCCGCCTCAAGGCGCAAAATATCGTTCACATTAATGTATTCATATCCGTCAGAAGAACTAACTACAAGTTTTTTAGGCGTGTCGGAACGAATATTTTCCAGAAGCACTTTCAGGTTATCCAGTGTGCGGCCGGTATGGTTTTTAGAGATAACCTTATCTACAGAGTCTTTAAGCTCATCAATATTAACCGGTTTCAGCAGGTAATCCACAGCGCTGTGTTTAAATGCCCTTATGGCATATTTATTATGTGCAGTAATAAATATCACTTCAAAATTCCGGTCATTAACCGATTCAAGAATATCGAATCCGGTACCATCTCCCAGTTCCACATCAAGAAAAATAAGATCGGGGTTTAAGGTCTCGATGAGGTCAACACCTTCTGATACGGAAGTAGCATGTCCTGTTGCCTGAAGTCCCGGGCAATGGTCATGAATAATGGATTCCATGTACTGAATGGAATCTTCCTCATCATCAATAATTACACAATTAATCACAATTTTTCATGTAAATTATTTATAAATGGAAAACATCCTCAATTACATACTATGGAATCCGCAGTAGCCACCCTTTTTTTTGATAATAATAATTACATCGTCTTCTACAGTCGGCTCTTCTCCACCACCCCTTATGAGTTGTAATTCTCTGTGACTTAAAATCTCCAGTGGTTTTCTTTTTTTTGTTTTCATATCTGTGAATTAAATAATAATATAATTTTTAATTTAATAAAGGCAACTGAAAATTTACCCTGGTGCCCGCAGGTTTATTATAGCTGTCCTTAAGGTCTTCAAAATGCACATTAATATTTTTCCCGTATAAGGAATTAAGCAATTTTAAGCGGTCTTCGCTTATTCTTGACCCAAGAGACCTGTGTTTTTGCAAAGGTTTAATTTTTTCTTCATCCGGTTTATTCCTGCCAATACCATTGTCTTCAATATGGCACGAGATACTATTTTCTTCAAGTACGAGTTCAATTTTTATTTTTCCCTTTCCTCTTTTATTTCTAAATCCGTGTACTATAGAATTTTCCACAAATGGCTGAAGCAGGAGAGAGGGTATTTTATAGGTAAGGGTATCCAGGTTTTCATCAACCACGATAGAATATTCTATTTTGTTTTTAAACCTGCTGCACATCAGATCAAGGTATAGTTTCAGGGTATCCAGTTCATCCTGTATGGGGATGGATTTACTCTGTGAATTTTCAAGGATCATGCGCATCAGGCGGGCAAGTTTTGTAAGGCAGGCGCTGGATTCGGTTTTATTTCCGCGGTAAATGGCTGATTGAATCGAATTCAGACTGTTGCAGATAAAATGCGGGTTGATTTGCTGTTTTAAATTTTCTTGTTTGAGTTCAATAATAATCTGTCCTGATTTTCTTTTATATTTTTTATAGGCTAATATAATTGCAAGGACAGCAATAGCCATGCAGGTTAATATCAGCAAAAAGATATATACATGATTTTTTAAGCGGGCCTGGTTTAAGCGGTTTTCATAAGACAGAATTTCGATTTGTTGTTGTTTTTCCTTTTTTTCGTCCTCAAAATTTTTCCTGATTTTTGTTAACTCATTAATTTTTTGGGTATTGATAATACTATCATTAATTTCTTTGTAAAGTTCGTAATTTTTTAACGCTGCATAATAGTCACCCTGTATGGAATCAATATCGGCAAGCCAGCTGTATGTAAACTTTTGGTTTTCAAGAAGACCTGATTTCATTGAAAGGTCCAGACTGCGACTAAAGAATGTGCGTGCTTCGTTCCATAAATTTTGCCGGGCATATAAAACGGCAATCTGATTCAGACAATGCGACTGGCCAGAAATATCTTTCAATTCTGTTCTTATATCCAGCGCTTTTTTAAAATTTTCAATGGCTTTGGGGTATTCATTTGTTGAAAGGTATACCGTTCCTATTCCCTGCATTGTTTTTGCCAGGCCAATCTTATCATCAAGAAGTATTCTTATGTCCAGTGCCTGCTGCAGATATTCCAGGGCACCGGGGAAGTCTCCTTTATCATGAAAAATTGATCCCATATTATGCAATACCGATGCTTTGTTCGGATTATCTGAAAGTCTTGAGAAATAGAGTAAAGCCTTATCGTAATATTTTAATGCTTCATCGGGCAGTTCCTGCTTTCTGCAAATTACCCCGATATTATTATATAAAATTGCAGAACCTTCTGCGTCTGAAAGCGCTTCGTAAATTTTTGCCGCAGTAATAAAATTAGTCAGAGCGCCGGTAATATCCCCGAGTTTTAATTTTAATCCTCCGATATTATTATAACACATGGCCATACTGGCTGAATCTGATAAATCGGAAAAGAATTGGAGTGATTTCGAGTACAAAGTAAGCGCTTCGTTAAAATTTCCGGAAAGATAATGATAGCTGGCCTGAAGGTTATAGCTTTCTGCCAGACCAGCAGTGTAGCCTGATTTTTCTGCCAGTTTAATGGCTTTCTTAGTATATTCAAATGATTTTTGAGGTTCTGAACTATAATATTGAGCGGCGATCTCATTACAAACATCTGCCTTTTTTTCATCCATACCTGTATTACTTAAAACAATAAGCAGACTATCGACAACTGATGCGGATGCTGTTGTAAAACATGCAGATAAAACTAAAATACTCAGAATAATATTCTTAAGAATTTTAGGCATACAGGTTAATTTAGTTGTAGCTCGGTTAACAGGTCAATTTTATTTAAATATGATTTATATCATATTTTATGCCACTTCAAATATATACCAGAAATACAATATATTACAATTTTTTAATACTTTTTTTAATATAGAAACTGTTCATAAGTGTACATCATTTGTCCGAAATTGAACACGCTAATACTATGATAGTTTAGAGTTTCTTTACCCTAAAAAAACCGGAAAAAATTTCTATATTTTAAATATCCCCGACAGGGTAATGAAACTCTGTCGGGGTATAAACAAATATTCTAATCGGGTACCAGTTCAAACTCAAAGTTTGCCCCATTCAGCCCGCAGCAGGAATTTGCAAAAGTAACGTTCACCGTAATTACCCCAGAACCTGCATCCCGCACCACCGTTCCTATCATTCTTAACAGATCGGGATACTCTTCAGAACCCGGATTTAAAACAAATTCATTATTCCCGATATAATAGATCCTGTAGGGCACGGGCAGATCCCAGAGGTTGGCCAGTGAAGTTCCTGTAATATCTTCGAGAATATACTGGGATTTTCCCGATCCGGGAACTAATTGTATCTGGTATCCGGATTTAGTGGCGTCAGCTACCCCGATATCATCGTTAATCATATTCATAGTATAACTCCCTTCCACAGTAAATCCGCTGGGTGCAGAAGCAAAATAAGACCTGAAATCAGGGAATGATGCCAAAGCATCAACATTATATTCGCCGTTGGTACCATCTGGGAATTCCATTAAAAACTGCCAGTCGATAAAATCACCACCCTGTACGGTACTGATGGTTACGCCCTCAAAATTGCTAAGGGCATCAGCAGCCGTAAGAGCTATTTCAGCCGGGATTTCGCCGGCAAGATATTCGGCGTGAAGTATAAAGTCACCACCATTAAATGATTTGTTTACAATAACCTTGGTATAATTTAATCCTTCACCGGCTGCCCCTACCTTTAAATCAAAAATCATTCTTGTGTTTTGCAAATCGGCAAAGTCGAATATACGGGGCGTTTGAAAGCTTATATTGGGTATTGCCCCTCCAACATCCGCATTATCCATGGTATCCGACCATTTTTCAGCATCTTCCTTGCATCCCGCAAGGATGGAAAATATCATTAATAAGATGAGATATATTTTTTTCATATCCTTAATTTTAAGATTTGTATACATTAATTATTGTCCCAGAATACAGGCTGGTTATTTTCGGGCTGTTCCAGTGCATTAGGATTCGTGTTTATTTCATCTTCCGGATAAGGGTACCTTCTGAGTTCCACATCGTTGGTTTCAATAGGTAAAGGAATATCCGGATATCCTGTTCTTCTGAAATCATTAAAGGCTTCCACTCCGTTTCCAAAGGTAACAACCCACTTATCTTCCATTAAAATCTGAAGTTTTTCTTCAGTGGTAGCAGCATCTATAAATGCCTGCACCCTGGCCTGGATATAGGTATCGATATCTGTGGCATCAATATCGGGAGCATTTAGTGAATTTACTTCATCAAATGCAGCATACAGGGCATCTTCAAACAAGGTTTCAGCATCATCGGATACCACGGCATTCATGGTAAGGGCAGCCTCAGCTTCAATAAACAACCGCATCATATTGGTGATCATCCTGAATGCCCCGTCTCCGGCAGCAGAACTTCCTGATACGGTTAACATAGAACCGTCGTCATATTTTCCACCTATGGGATATAATCCCTGCACTGTACGTGTGTCGCCATCGTTACCAATAGGCGCCGGATCTCCATAGTTTCTGCCTTCGAAAGCATCGTTCTGATTATAGAAATAATAGGGTATCCGGGGGTCGTTATTGTTCAGCATAAAATTATAGAAGTAATTGCTGATATAAGCCTCGCCTTTCACCATGTAATCGTTTTGAAAGCCGGGATGTCTGTTTTCCGGGCTTGCAGAGTTAAAAAAATGGAAATTAAAATCATGGGCTTCGGATGAAATTAATACCTGCCCGGGATTACTGTTTTCTGCCGCCACAAGGGCTTCAATTCCGGCTTTTGCCTCAGTGGGCTGCACAAGCCTGATCTGGTTGTACATTTTTAATTTCAGGGTATTCCCCATCCGTTTCCAGTTATTGATATTTCCGTTATATATCAGGTCGTATCCGGCGAGAGAAATTTCATTTGCTCCATCCAGGTCAGCAATTCCTTCGTCAATAAGACTAAAAAGTGCGGTGTAGATGGTCTGAGCATCATCAAAATGAGGATACTCGATATCTTCCCGGAGGGCCTCGGAATAAGGGATATCATCCCAGAGGTCAACCATAATACTGAAGGCATATGCTTTAAGGAGTTTAGAAACGCCCACATAATGAAAATCTCCTGATGCTGTAGCTTTTTCAATAATCACCTCCAGGTCTTTAAGGCCGCCGGCATACAGGGAAAACCGCCAGGCGTTGGAGACATCTGATCCCTGAACTGCCCAGCCGTCATACCGGCCAACTACCAGGTGCTGAACGGCATCTTCTCCCACACGGTTTAACATGTTCGACACGCCAAAAGCAATCCCAAGTTGTGCTGAGGGCAACAGATCAATAATAGTGGCATCTTTCGGATTATTAGGATCTTCGTTAATATCCAGAAATTTCTCACAGGAAGTAAAATATCCTATAATCGGTATTATGAGTATTATAATAAATATCTTTTTCATTGTTTTAGCTTAAATGTTAGAAATTCACTTTCAGACTTATGGCATATCTGCGGGCATTTGGCATATAGTAATAATCAATACCCTGGCGGTTACCTGCAGCATAGCCGCTGGTTTCCGGATCAATATGCGGAATATTGGGTGCATAAAACCAAAGGTTACGGCCAATCAGTGAAATGGTAAGATCTTGTATTGGTGTTTTATTCAGCCATTTTTTTGGCAGGCTGTATCCCAATACCACTTCTCTCAATCTAAGGGTAGTAACATCATAAACATTAGCTTCAGCTGCAGGAAATCCTCTGAAGAAATAGTCGTTGGTTGTAATCTGAATATTATTGGGCACCTTTTCTCCGTCGACCAGTAAAGGTTCCGAAGGATTATCAGGATCTGCAAAATAGCCTCTGATGATACGCCCGGCTTCTCTGTTGTCGGCAGTTTCAGGTACTACACCCCGGCCACGGAGTTCGTCTATGGTGTATGAATATAATTCACCGCCTTTACGGAATTCAACAAGTACACTTAGCAAGAGGCCTTTAAATCTAAATTTGTTAGACAGGGAAGAAATATAATCGGGATTCGGATCGGCAATGATCCCTAATTCTGTATCTGCCATGGCATATCCGGTAGTGGAATTGATCAGCAGGTTACCTTCATCGTCTCTTCTAAACACAGTACCCTGAACTACTCCATAAGGATAACCCACCTGATGCACATTTCCCAGGTTCGTGTAGTTTACCCCTACATCTATAAGGTCCACACCCTCGAATAATTCTACCACTTTTGAAATATTTCTGCTGTAATTAAGCGCTATGTCCCAGCGCAACCCCCCTTGCCGGAACACCGGTGTTCCTGTTAATGCCACTTCCATACCTTCGTTTGTGATTTTTCCGGCATTCATTACTTTTTGAATATAACCCGTAGAGGCTGGAATCTGAACCGCGAAAATCTGGTCGGTTGAAACCCGGTTATAGTAGGTGAGGTCTACACCAATTTTATTGTTTAAGAATCCAAAATCCAATCCGATTTCATATTCGGTGGTAAATTCGGGTTTTAAATTGTTATTACCGAGCAGGTCTCCGGCAGCAAGAGCGGCAGTACCATTAAAGGGAGTTGAAACCTGTCCGAGGTTATTACCCCATGAAGGATTTACTTCGAAAGTAGAAGCGGTTAAATAAACATCGGCATCGTTTCCGATTTTAGAAATTCCTCCGTAAAGTTTCAGATAACTCAGGATACTGTTATCCAGCGCCGGAATTGCATCCGATACAATTACCGAACCGGTGATCCCGGGATAAAAATAGTTATTGCTTTCCACTGGCAGGGTAGAAGACCAGTCGTTTCTTCCGGTAAGGTTAATAAATGCCCAGTTTGCATACCCAAAAGTAACATCGGCAAATAATCCTGATAACCTTCTTTGTTCATAATCTCCCCCATTGGGCAGCACCGTTTTTGTATTGTCGAGGTCGTTTATACCGTGAACGATAATTTCATTCCCCTGCAGGCTTTGTCTGTCGATGGTAATCTGGTTGATGTTCCATCCTGCTATTGCGGTAATGTTAAATTTATTAAAGGTTTTGTCCATTCTCAGTAAGAGGTTAGACTCTAATTCCGTGTAAGCAATATCGTCGGTAATTATGCTACCCAGTCTGTCGTTAAATAATGTACTTTTGGCATACACCTGTTTTCTCCTGTCGGTATATGAATTCCATCCCATTTTATAGGAAAGGGTAAGCCAGTCTGCTATATTAAATTCGGCATCAATATACCCGAACATACGATCTACTTTACTGGAATAGGTATTTTCCTGGGCAATATAATACGGGTTGTCCCTGTCGGTTCTATAGTGAATGCTTTCTTTTGTAACAGGGTCTATATACGGAAATCCCGAAAGATCATAACTTCGCGGCATTAACCATAACTGGCCAAAAATATTTACATTGGTAACCCCGTATCCTCCGATAGGAACACCCAACTGATCTGTTCTTGTATAGGTGATTGAACCTCCAAACCTGGCCTTTTTCCCTATTTTCTGGTTTCCGGCTACTTTTACAGAATATTTATCAAGCTGGGTATGGGGAATAAATCCATCCTGATTATTTGAAGTAACAGACAGGATGTAGTTGGTATTTTCATCACCACCCGTGATGCTCAGGGAATTTTCAAATACCATACCTTTTTCAAAAAAATCTTTAACGTTGTTTGGGTAGGCCTTATAGGGAACCGTATCTCCAATATGGCTCACATAACTCGGCACATTATTATTTAAAAACAGAAGCCCGCTGCCGATACCATCGCCGTTTCCGTCCAGATCAGGAGCATCAAACCGGGGGCCCCAGGTGCCAAAGTAGCCTGAATTAAACTGAAAATTGGCCCCTTGTCCGTATTCGTTCTGGTATTCGGGTAATTTTGTAGGTTCTTCCATAGCAAGCGTGGAAGTAAAAGACACATTCATCTTCCTTTCATCACTGTTATTTCCTGATTTTGTAGTAATAATAATAACACCATTGGCAGCCCGCGATCCATATAAGGCTGCTGCAGACCCGCTTTTCAGAACGGATATGGATTCTATATCATTAGGGTCCAGATCCAGTGCACGGTTTGAATAGGTGGAGCCGTATACACTAAGATTTTGTGTTGAAAATGTGGTATTATCATAGGGTATTCCATCCACAACAAATAAGGGCTGGTTACTTCCCAATGCAGATGAACTTCCCCGTATGGTGATGTTTGTAGACGATCCGGCAGCACCTCCGGAGTTGGTAATATTTACTCCGGCAATTCGTCCACTTAAAGAACGCAACACATCCGTTTCAACCTTATTCTCTACTTCGTCCCCATCGATTTTTTGTACCGAATACGAAATACTTCGGGAATTACGCCGGATACCCACAGCAGTTACCACCACCTCATCGAGGCCCAGTATATCCTGTTCCATAACTACCTGAACATTCTGCTGATCGCTGATACGTACTTCCTGCGATTTCATACCCACAAAAGAAAATACCAGAAATTCGGTTTCTGCAGGTACATTTATGGAGAATTGTCCATCGGCGTTAGTAATGGTACCGATACTTGTCCCCTTCGCCACAATAGTTACACCCGGCAGGGGAAGTCCGTCATCAAAGCTGGATACCGTGCCGGTAATACTTTTATCCTGAGCATTTATAATGCTCCAGCCAATTGTCGTAAAAATCAGCAATACGATAAAAACTCTCTTTTTCATACGATTACATTTTAGTTTTAAGCGGCCGTATGGAACTCACAATGAATAGTGCAGCGTCTGAAGAGGTAAATAAATTCAAACTAATTTTAGGATTTAGCATGAAAAAATTACCCGTTACGTTTGCTATGCTCAGTTCATGCTCGTTTCATAGGTTACACTTTAGGTTAGTAGTTATATAGTGCTAATAGATTTAGCGTTTAATTTCTGATATAAAAAAACCTGCTGTGTAATTTTGTATGTGTAGTATAAAAACTTTGTTTGTTAACCTATTAAAGAACCTAAAATTTTTATATTGATGTAGAAATACACAGCAGGTATAAATGCAAAATAAATGGTTATTAAGGAGTTAATTGCAGGTGAACTTCCCTGTGGCCGGGTTTGGTTTTCAACCGGTAATTTTTGTACTTCCGGCATGCTGTATGTACAGATTTTATTGGTGTAAAATGGAAAATCGGATTATTTTTTTTAGAAATTTGCTTATGTTATAAAACAAAATCGGGGTAAATAACTTTTAAAAGAAAGTATTAAGTAATCAACTAAAATCCATGTCGTTTAGTAAAGTATACAACAGAGGGCGTTTTTGCAAATTCCGATTTTTCTTCGGAATGAAACAATCTCTTTAAGGTTAGCAGATTGCTCCTCTTATTCCTTAACCGCAGCGACGGAAAAATACTTAACTAAACGATATTGAATTATAAACGGTTAAATCATGAATAGATCAATTAAGATTACAAACCTTTTATTATCTGTACTTGTGGTTTTATTTCTGCTGAATGCCTGCAAGACAGATCAATCCGACACAAGGGTTCAGGTTTTTTATTACGGTTTTGAGGGCTTTAATTTTTCTCCTCATTCAGAGGAGTTACTTCAGCTGATGAAGGAAAAATTCAGCACATTCGATTATATTATTAATAAGGATGAAGAGTTAATCGCTATTAATCGCAATTCTGCTGTAACTATGGAGACTCTTGATCCTTTACATCCAGTTATTCATAGAATTGAAATGGCTGAAAATACGGGAAAGTATAGGGCCGGAGATTTAAAAATGTTAGTACGCTACGATGAAACGCCAGGCGGAGGCGCAATAAAGTTTAGTTTCGAAAGATACGTGTATCTGGAAAGCGGTACCTGGGAGCTTCAATTTAATTATGGCGATCATACCCTTCTCGGGGATCCGGCAAATCTTTCGGAAACCAGGGTTGATTTTTTATCCCGTGAACTGGCCAGGGCATCGTTTAAATAATCTGTCGTTATGGCGAATCGTTGGTATATGAAAGGCTTCGTGCGGATGAAGCCATCTTTTGGTTATTAC
>JAFGSZ010000065.1 GCA_016934395.1 Bacteroidales bacterium | reverse complement strand
TACAAATAGCTTGTAGTCTCACAGCATTAAGTGAAATCTGCTTAACCACCAGCACCAGTTTGTATAATTTGCTTTCATTTTGTAATTTTTGTCCGTACAAAAGTATATTTTCTTTTCAAGAAAAAAAATTTTTATTGAAAAAATAAAATAATAAATATTCAGAAGCTAAGGTACAGTATGACGCTGAGTTAACATCTTGTTATAATCGGTGGTTACATATTCAAAATAACTCCTGAAAACAATTGAAAGTTGTTTTTACCTTCTTATCAGCAATTGGAATATAATTAAATAAGCGATATTTGAATTCTATATCATTTAAAATTGAATTTCATGGAAAATGCAACAATGGATAATAAAAAAGATATTCTGCAGAGATTCTTTTCACTGGAAGGGAAAATAGCACTTGTTACAGGTTCATCGAGCGGAATTGGTCGGGAAATTGCAGTCTCATTGGCTGAGGCCGGAGCAATTATTGCGGTACATGGAAGGGATCAGGACCGGATATTGGAAACATGTAAGATTATAGATCGGAAACATGGGAAAGCGTCTCCATTTAAAGCCGATTTGATGGAAATTGAAAATTGCAGAAAATTAACTGAAGATATTTATAAGGCCTTTGGGAGAATCGATATACTTGTCAATTGTGCATCTATAAATCGCAGAAAACCTATACGTGAAGTTACACTGGAAGATTTTGATGATATCGTGTCAGTAAATCTGAAAAGCCTGTATTTTCTGTCCCAGGCAATTTATCCGATAATGAAATCTCAGGGTGGCGGAAAAATAATTAATATCGGATCTTTAAATATGTTCTATGGATTAGATACGGTTTCCGTCTATGGAATGACAAAAGGGGGAATTGGTCAGTTAACAAAGGTTATGGCAGTTGAATGGGCTGCTGATAATATCCAGATCAATAGTATTGTGCCAGGTTTTATTGACACTCCATTGATTAAGCCTCTACTGCTTGATGAAAAAAAAGAAAAATGGATTCGTAATCGTATTCCGGCCCGCAGGCTTGGTAATACTGCTGAACTTGTGGGTGTTGCTATTTTATTATCCTCTGATGCATCTTCTTATATAACTGGTCAGAATTTTATTGTTGATGGTGGCTTTCTTGCTGGCGGTTCATGGAATCATGATGAAATTTGACTCAAAACAAATATCAGAAATGTATAATAAATAAAAGACAAAAAGATGAAAAAATCAAACTTACTTCTACTCCCGCTATCCCTGCTTTTTATTCTTGATTCCTGTGCTCCCGTGTACAGATGCGGTGATGTAAAACCCGTAAAAACACCAATCACATGGAGTAAAAATCTGAAAACCGTTGTAAGGGAAAGAGATTATCTATGCCTAAGCCTGGCCGATAAGGAAAAAGAAAATACCGGATTAAAAAATTCCTTATCTGAACTGACCGATGCTCACAATGATCTTACTGCAAGATTCAACGATCTGACAATTAAGGAAAATGCATTGCAGGAAGAATATAATAATTTAATAGATAAAAATTTATCTCAGACCGACCAGTTTAATAAAGCTTTACAGGCAAAAACAGAAGAGTTAAACAATAAAGAAAAATTACTTTCGGAAAGAGAGAAGGCTCTCGAGGAAATGCAATCAACAATTGCAAGGCAGGATTCCATAACAAGGCGCCTCAACAGCATTTTGCGTAATGCCCTGCTCGGATTTAATTCTGATGAACTGTCTGTTGAAATAATTAATGGTAAAGTCTACGTTTCGTTGTCAGATAAACTATTATTTCAATCGGGTAGTTCAACGGTTGAAGGAAAGGGAAAGGAAGCATTAAAAGTACTCGCTGATGTACTGAACAAAAATGCTGATATAGATATCCTTGTGGAAGGACATACTGATAATGTTCCCATAAAAACTGCTGTTTATAAGGATAACTGGGATTTAAGTGTGGCCAGGGCAACCTCCATTGTGCGTATACTTACCCTTGATTACAAAATTGAGCCTACACGTATTACGGCATCCGGCAGGGGAGAATATTTTCCAAAAGCAAATAACGATACTGCAGAAGGAAGAGCCCGGAACAGGAGAACTGAAATAATACTGTCTCCCAAACTGGAAGAGATCATGCAACTATTGAAAGATTGAGAGAATATTAAACCTGATAATTACCCTGTGGCAGTCCTGAGGATGATCGGAAAAAGCTGATTGCCCGGACAATAGCCGTAATATTCCAGCCAGAATTGTAATGAAACCGGCCCGGACAAGCCGGTAATCATTACGAAAGTAAGCTATAAGATTGAGGTATTTTTTCCATCCTTTTAGTAACTAACTGATATCCTGGGAATATTGATCTCCTAAAAGTTTTATTTTGTCAAAATATGTCTAACTTTTAGTTAAATTTAGTTAATCCGTTTTTTTAAATTAATTTTTTCCCTTTATTTAGGGCTCAATTTTTTTAAAATAATCATTAAAATTATATTAAATTATTATGGAAACCCAGGATAGGTTAAGAATTTCAAATTTCAAGAGGAAGCTGGAAAGAATAAAAAACTGGATGGAAGAGCATCATTTACCACCAAAGCTGGTTTTTATTCTTGTAGGAATTATTTCAACGGTCTGGTTCCTTATAAGAGTAATACCTAAACCAAGCCGTGCGACATATCCGTGTATGAAAGTTGCCGCTCCCTTTATGTCAGGTTTTATTGCTTATCTGCTTGCTGTTGGAGGCTTTACTTTGATATCAAGGAGAATAAAAAGTAAATTCTTCAATGTACGTTATTTTGCCACATTCCTACTTACATTCGGCGCAATTTTCGTAATGGCAATTTCTCCTTTAACGGATTTTATAGTCCAGGAACAGGCAGGTACCGGACCTGATGACGGACCTAACAAACCATTCGGAAATCCCACCGGAATATATCCCGGCAGGGTCGTGTGGGTATGGGATCCGGATGCCACAAATGAGAAATTTGAACATAATGATTTTGATACATACGACTGGTTTGTCAATGCGGATAATATTAACGAACAGGTAGTAGGTAAAATGTTCCGTAACGGGTTGCTTACTCTGACAGGCAAAAATGAGATTTCTGGTGCCTGGGATGCGGTATTCCGTAATTTCAACATCAAAAAGCTGAATAAGGATATAGGTTATACGAAGGGAGATATGATCTTTGTTAAGAT
>JAFGSZ010000064.1 GCA_016934395.1 Bacteroidales bacterium | reverse complement strand
TTCTAATATAAATTATGATAATGAGTTTTAATCGAAATACACACATTTATTCTTGTTAAAATTTATTAAGATGATTGTCTAATTTTTCAAACAATAAATTTTTATCTATCGGTTTAGAAATATAATCATTGCACCCTGCCTGTATAGCCCGCTTTTCATCTTCTACTGAAGCAAAAGCTGTCTGGGCAATTATTACAATTTCAGGATGTATTTTTTTAATTTGCTTTGTGGCATCAAGGCCATTAACTTTTGGCATTTTAATATCCATTAAAATAATTTTTATTTCAGGAGTATTCTTTACCAGCTCAATAGCCTCCTGACCATTGGCTGCATACAGTATATTGATCCCGGTTTCCTTTAATATTTCTTTCAGGTACAAGTAGCTGGTGGTATCATCTTCGGCAATTAACAGTGAAATATCTTTAAAAGATATATTATTAATGTTTTTATCTTTATCGATAACTCCCTGCTTATCCATTAAAATATAGGGTACTGTAAAATAAAAAACTGATCCTTTACCCGATTCAGACTCAACCCAAATATTCCCCCCCATTATTTCAACATAAGCTTTGGATATGGATAATCCGAGACCAGCTCCTTCTTCAAATTTTTCAGGAGTTAAATCTGCCTGACGAAATCTTTCAAAAATTTTATTTATAGATTTAGTATTGATTCCTAGTCCGGTATCGGAAACATAAAATTGTAGCATTTTATTCTTTTTCTTACCTGATGGGGGTCTTAAAGTATACCCAAAATTAATGCTGCCGCTTCTGGTATATTTTAATGCGTTTTTTATCAAATTTGTAAGCACCTGACTAAGTTTTGTCTTGTCGGTATAAATTAGGCATTCGGAATCATTTAACTTCTTTTCAAATGAAAATTGAAGTTTTCTTTTCGCGGCTTCAGGCTGAAAAAACGTATATAAACTTTTTAATAATTGATTCAAATCCGTTTCTTCATTTCTGACATCTATTTGTCCTGCTTCAATTTTAGATATATCAATAAGGTCGTTAATTATATTCAACATGCGCTGTCCGCTTTGTTTTATTACATGAATATACTTATGCTGGTCTGCACCATCAAGATCAGGTCTTTCAAGGAGACTGGCAAACCCAAGTATTCCATTCATAGGGGTACGAATTTCATGGCTCATATTTGCCAGAAATGCCGTTTTTAGCCTGTCGCTTTCCTCGGCCTTATCTTTTGCTTCGTTAAGTTCTTTTGTTCGTTCAATAATTAATTCTTCGAGGTGATTTCTATGTCGGGATAATTCGTCATTTTGTATTGAAATTTCTTCTGTTCTTTCTTCAAGGAGTGTATTAATCTCCGAAAGTTCATGGGTACGCTCTTTTACTTTTTCCTCCAGAATTTTTTTCTGTTTATTAAGAATTGAAACACGGATTCTGTAAATAGAATATAAAACAACAACAAGTATAACAAGAACTAGTATTTTAAATGCCAGGGTTTTCCACCAGGGTGGGTGAATTTCAATATCAAGCGTTACTGGTTCCGGGTTCCAGATTCCATCGTTATTAGATCCAATAACTTTAAAGATATATTTGCCGGGATGAATGTTTGTATAGGTTGCAGACCTTTGATTTTTAGCATCTATCCAGTTTTTATCATAACCTTCGAGTTTATACCTGTATTGATTTTTTGCAGAAGATAAATAGTTAAGCGCAGCAAATTGAATAATAAAGTCGGAATTTTTATAAGACAGATCCAATTTATTAATCGATTCAATATTGCCTTCAATCGTCTTGTATTCCACATTCTCCCCGGGGGCTGATGATAAAATATTAAATCCGGTAAGTACAACCCTGGGTAAATTGGTATTAAGCAATATGCTATCAGGATTAAAGTAAGTAATCCCGCCGGAAGAACCAATATACATCAGGCCTTCTCTGGTTTTATAAACTGCTCGTTTAGTTGATTCATTGCCCGCGATACCATCCTCGGTAGTATAATTAATTGTAATGGGATTTTGAGGGATTGATGTACCCTCAACGATTTTAGATATTCCCTTATTTGTGCTTATCCAAATGTTCCCGGCATTATCTTCCAGAATACCCTGAATGGTTTTATCCGGTAATTGTTCTGAAATTGTGAACGGGGTAAAAACCTTTTGTTTTATATCAAATAATTCCAAACCTAAATTTGTGGCTACCCAGATATTATTCATTTTGTCTTCATGAATAGACAGGATTTCTCCCTGGGTGTTTACGGAGTCCCTCCAAAAACGCCAGTAATGATGAAAACTATTCGTTTCATATACATACTCTTCTATAGATATTGTAGTCACAATCAATAATCGACCATCTTTAGTTTCGATAATCTCATTTATTGAATTATTACCCAGACTTGTAGGATTATTGATGTCATTTTTATATTGAATAAACCTGCCGGTAAGATAGTTATAACGATTTAAGCCACCGTTCACAGTGCCTATCCATAAATTTCCCCGGCTATCTTCAAAAATTGAAAAAATATTTGCATTGCTAATCGAACCGGGTCTATTATCCGGAATAAATCTTTTAAACGATTCTGTTTTATAATCATAAAGATTTAAGCCACCTGCCCAGGTTCCTATCCATAAATTATTGCGGCTGTCTTTGAAAACTGCAAAAACAGAATTTGAGCCCAGGCTATTAGAATCCTTACTATCAGAAGTAAAATGTTTTATATCACCTGTATTTTTATTATATCGATCCAGGCCGGCTTCGGATCCAATCCATAAAAAATCTTTTTCTTCGAAAAAAGTATTTACCAGATTTATACTCACCGTATCTTTATCGCTGATAAATTCCTTAATTACGTTGAATTTTTTTGTCCGGTGGCTGTAATAATTAACTCCTGCTCCAAAAGTTCCAATCCAGATATCGTTTAACCGGTCCTGAAATAAACAAAATATTGAATTATCGCTAATACTTTCAGGATTGGCCTTATCTTGAAAATATTGTTCAACCTTCGGTTTACTTTTTAGCGAAAAATCATTTAAATGAATTCTTGATAAACCTTCACCGGATCCCCTAGCAATCCATAAGATATTCAGGTGATCTACCAAAAGATCAATTATTTTTCCGGAAATTATATGTTTGAATTCTACTTCATCATTGTTGCCCGGTATTATTAAGCTTACCCCATCCTGTGCAGTACCAATCCATATTTGTTTATTTTGATCTTCAGTTATCGCCAAAATGTCATCACCTGAAATGCTGTTCTTTAACCTAGAGGTCTGATAGCGAATAAATGTATTTGTGGAATTTTTGAATTCATTTAATCCGTTTTTGGTGCCAACCCAAAGGTTTGAATTCGAATCTTCGAATATTACATTAATATAATTATCACTGATACTTGCAGGGTCTGTAGAACTGTAGGTATAGTTGCTAATCGTTTCATCAGACAAATTAAGGCGGTACAACCCACTATTATTTGTTCCCAGCCAGATCTGTTCTTTGGAATCCACTAACATACTTAAAACGGGCTCCTGCGGAAGGTAAGGCAGTTGGATTAACTTATCGCCGGAAAAGTCGTAAACATACAGGCCAAGATCAGTGGCTAACCAAATTTCATTATTAATTTCAAGTATTTCATTTACCGGAATATTCCCCATTTCAAATCCTTCTTTATTCTCCGGTCGGTAAGTTTTACATTTATATCCGTCGTACCGGTTAAGCCCGTCTTTTGTTCCGAACCAAATATACCCTTTTTCATCCTGGTATATACACCGTACCCAGCTGTTTGTAAGTCCATTTTGAGTAGTAATCCTGGTAAAATGTAATGGAACTTTTTGTGAAAAGTTGGATAGTGAAATAAGTAAAAATATGCCAACAACAGCAAATCTTCCCATATTTTAAATTATCGAAATATTTATTAAAATTAAATTTTTTCAGGCAATTTCATAATAAATGTTTAATTATTTGGGGTATTTAAATTCAGTATAAAATTGATATGTGGTTGGTTATATTGGTGGAAGCTCAGAATACATGTCAGGTTATTTTTTTAAACAGCAATGCAAATAGCACAACCTGAATATAGCAGATTGCTAAAATTTATGTTTAAACCTATATTTAAAAAACCCGGAAGAATACTATTTAAAAATTTTAAATCAATTTTTACTATTTACTAAACACAAGATATACAGCCAGTATCAGGAAAATAAATCCTAAAATATGATTAAACTTAAGTGTTTCATTTTTAAACACAATAGTAGTAAACAATACAAATATAATTAAAGTGATCACCTCCTGGATTACTTTTAATTCCACTAAAGAAAATGGCCCGCCGTTGGTTTTATAACCTATACGGTTAGCCGGCACCTGAAAAAAATATTCGAATAAAGCGATACCCCAGCTTATAAGAACAATTGAAACAAGCCCCAACCTGCTAAACCATTTCATTTCAGAGAACTTTAAATGCCCGTACCATGCCAATGTCATGAATGTATTCGACATTACCAGAAGTCCGATTGTAATGAGTCCTTTCATAGATATTATAAAAATAGTGTTATTATACCGGTACTTCTTTTTTGCCTGATAATTATTAATGTTCAAAAAGTTCAGGGTAAAAAAGCCAGCAAAAATAAAAAGTTTTTAAATACAAGATTTAAAAAAACACAAAATCTCTAAAAGAAACCGGGGATAAATCAGGATGATGGTATTCTAAAAAAGTTTACTTTCCAATTGTATCTTAGCGAAACCTGTTATTCAATTGACATTACAAATCCTCCGCCCTGCTCCATCTTTATCTTCATTTTGGTTTCTTTTGATAGGGTGATTTCCCGGCGGGTATAATCTTCAGCAAACCTGTCAGCATTAGGGCCGTCCTGAAAAATAACTACATTCAGATTACCGGGTCTAAGGAAAGACAAATCGAGTATAAATTCCCGGGGTATATTATTGGTCAATCCTCCGATATACCATTTTTTTCCGTTTCTCCTGGCAACAATCAGATATTCTCCTACTTTAGCCTCAAGTACCCTGGTTTCATCCCAGGTTACCGGAACACTGGCCAGGAAATCAGTGGACTCCTGCTCCCTTTCGTAATTCGAAGGACTATCGGCCAGCATCTGTATACCGCTTTCGTAGACTACAAACAATGCCAGCTGGTGACACCGGGTGCCCTGACTTGCAGGCCGTATGAAATTATATTCAAATTCCTGTGAATGGTAATTCCTCATAGCCCCGGGTGTGTAATCCATAGGCCCGCAAACCATCCTGATAAAGGGCAAGGTAACATCGTGTTCGGGTGTAATTTTTTTCGACCATTTATTTTGTTCCAGTCCGCATACGCCCTCATAAGATACCACGTTTGGATAAGCTCTTCTTAAACCTGCAGGCTTAAAAGCCCCGTGAAAATCAACCAGCAACTCGCGTTGTGCTGCCTCTCTGGCTACTTTTTCATAAAAATTTACCATCCACTGATCGGCCCGGTTCATAAAATCTACCTTAATCCCTGCAACGCCCCATTCCTTAAATGAATCCAGTACAAACCACTGCTTGTTGAGGGTGGACCAGGTTGCCCACAAGATAATCTTCACATTCTTTTTGTTCCCATAGGCAATAAGTTCCTTTAAATCCAGGGAGGGATTTGGCTTACTTAAATCTGTTGTTGATACAGACCATCCCTCATCCAGAATAATATATTCCAACCCGTTTTTGGAAGCAAAATCAATATAATATTTATAGGTGTCCGTGTTTAATCCGGCCTTAAAATCCACACCATACAAATTTGAAGCATTCCACCATTCCCATGACACACGACCGGGTTTAATCCATTCGGTATTTTCAAGTTTTGTTTCCCCGGAAAGCAGGTATACCATATTGGATTCCACAAGTTGTGCATCATGCTGCGTTAAAATCATCACACGCCAGGGAAATGTTCTTTTTCCGTTAGTTTTTGCTATATATTCAGCCCCTTTAACAATTTTGCTGCTTCTGTCTCCTATCATTTCGGTTTCTAATGGAAAGGGCGGAAATACTGCCTTTAACCGGTTTTCACCTGAAAATTTCAGAAACATATGAGGATAGTCAAAAATATTAGCTTCAGTAATTAAAATTTTATTCCCATGCTGGTTTTCAATAAGCAGCGGCAGGTATGTGTTTAAAGTGTCAGCCAAATCTGAAATATTGATTTGCTGGTACGGAACTTCAAAACTGTCCATAAAACCGGAAATTGGCGATGCCCACATTTTATAATTTCCGGCAAAAGTGATATCTGCTTTTTCGTTTACTTCCACTTCACCATTTTCATGGGTAATAAACCGGTAGGCTATTCCCTCATTATAAGCTCGAAATTCAATGCTCACATTATTTTTTAAGTCAATCCGAAGCATATTACAGTGATCTTCAATTTCGCTGTCTTTGTAAGATAATGCGGGAGTTACGATATTCTTTACCGTTTTGGTTGATGAGGTATATTTATTGGTTTTTGAATATTGAGAAATTCCATTAAAATAAAGGTCTATTTCGGCATTTTTGATTATTGTCTCACCGTTCAGCATTACGGAATACTGAATTCCGTTTTCAATTTTAACCATGACTTTTATATTTCCATCGGGAGAGGTTAACTGAGGATTAGCCATTCCTGAAACAAATGAGGAAAAACAGATACAGAGTGCCAGGAAAATTTTATTCATTTTATAAATTTTAAAGATTATTGTATATGCTATATTCGTAAAATGCTTTTCTTTAAACATTCATTAATTTGGAAAAGCGGTAATAAAGTTAAAGAAATAAAATAATTTAGAAAGAAAGATTTAAGCTTTGAATTTCTTTAGGAAATAGAATTTAATTTTAAGAATGGTGTAAACAGACTTCTCAACATCCATTCTTTTATCGTATTTAAATGAAACCCCCATATCTAAAGTTCTTTGAATATATGGAGTAGAGAAAATATATGTCTTAACTACCTGGCCTTTCTCAGAAAGAAATGCGATACAGGAGATCGGGCATCATGCCAAAACCTGAAGTTTTTGTATTTCCTGTTTCAGGATCAAATTTTATATTAAACGGATTTTCCCGGTTTAACACATTTTGAATATCGATGGCAATTTCCTGAGAGGAGCGTTTTCCAATCCATTTATAACCTAACCGGAGATCGATCCGAAAATACGGAGGTAATTGTTCTGAAAAGCCATTGGTCTCATCAAATATTGTGGCACCTGCTTCTCTCGAAGCTTCCAGGTCAACAGGGAAATAGCGGTGGCCTCCTGCACAATTTAACCGACCGTCAAGAGTTAATTTTTTAATAAAATGTGCATTTTTATTATTATTGCCCACCTTAAATTCTTTGCCACCTAATACATTTAATACAAAATTGCCATTAAAGGCAGTATTTCTTAAAACACCGTCACTTCCACGATATTTTGACTCATAAAGCGATACCGTTGATAAAAAATACATGCCCCTGTCCATGAACTTTTCAAGTGTAAGTTCCAAACCATAGTTATAGCCTTTTCCTCCGTTTTTCAAAGATTCCGCATCGATTACAGTATATGATCCGCGGTTAAGTAAAGAATATGCACTGGGATTTTTATCTATAACGGCATCCGTTATATATTGATAGTACAGTTCAGTTTTAAAAAGTATATCGCCAGAAAATTTTGTATCATACCCTAAAATTAAATGATGACTTTTAGTAAAATCTAATCCGGCATTTGTCTGTAAATATGTGCCATCTTCCTGTAAAACCTTCTGATAAACTATTTCAATAGGTATACTTAAAGAATGTAAGCCATACCCCAGGCTCAGTGAATGTTGGGGTAAAAATTCCCATTTTAGACCTGCTCTGGGCTCCACAGAAAAGTTTTGGTTTGAGGTCTGCAGCAGTGAACCGATGCCTAATGTTAAGCGCAACTGGTCAGTAAACTTATGTTGATACTGTATAAAAGTTTGCATAAATATTTCATCACCGGTATAATTCCGTAAGATTTTATAATTATGCAGACCTCCGTCATAAATGCTATCTGTTAAATCGAATTTTTGCAATTCGGCCATAATGCCGGTTCTTATCGTGTTTTTACTGTTAAATTTCTTGTTAATATAAAATCTTGCAGCATATTTTGTGCGATTAAAATCTGAAAAATACTTTAACATGGGATTCCGGGTTTCGGTACTTAAAGAATCCCATTTATTATAATTTGAAATTGTAGTTGCGGACAGAATGAGCTTTGTATAAGCTGAATTCCCGATATTTTTGGAATGGGTCAAGCCTATTGCGCCGCTGGAATTTTCATTTAACAAATCCATTTCATAATCCGATTCATAGGCCATCTGTTGTTTTTTTTGTGTTGTATCCCGCTCACTGTCGAACATTTTTAAGTAACTTTTTCCGCCAATTCCAAAAATTGAAATATTCCCTGCATTTTGTAACGGAAAATTAAGCTTGAAAGAAAAATCCTGATATTTTGTAATGGCCGAACCCATGACATTGAGCCCTAATAATCGCAAAACCTCAATTGTTGAATACCTGTAGTTAAAAAGATAGGAAGAATTTTTCTTTTTTGATATTGGCCCTTCAGCGCCCAGTTCCAAACCCATAAGTCCGGCCTGTGCAAGAAATTCATGTTTTTCACTGTTGCCATTTCTCATGCGTAAATCAAATACACCTGAAATAACATTTCCATACTCAGCAGGAAAAGCGCCTGTTAAAAAGTCGGAGTTTGCAAGCACATTGTTGTTAAGCATACTTGTTGGCCCCCCGGTTGTACCGCCATCACCAAAATGACTGGGATTTGGAATATCCACACCATCCAGTCTGAATAAAACCCCGATGGGTGAATTTCCCCGTATTACGATTTCATTGGTTGTTTCCACCGACATTTTTACACCGGCAAAATTCATAGCCATTCGAGATACATCATTAGACGATCCGGCATAACGTTGTGATTCTTCAATGGAAAATGTTCGGGCACTAATCGGAGCGTAAGAATTTATAGGCTTTTCCTTATTATGGAAAGCCTTTACTTTCACCTCTTCCAGTTGAACAACCTTTTCTGTCATTTCTATATTAACCACCAGTTCCTTACCCATTGTAACTTCCAGGTTTGAAATGGTAACCGTTTCATATCCCATAAAACTGATTTGCAGGCTTATTCTGCCTACCGGAACATTATTTATCCTGAAGTTCCCGGTTTCATCTGAAATAGTAGCATTTTGATAGCTCGTGTTTGTTAGAGCAATGGTAGCAAATTCAATGGGAATATGCGATTCTTTGTCAATAATTTTACCTCTCACTGTTTGCCGGTAATCCTGGGCATTTAAATATAGAATATTGGTTAATACCACAAAACTGAAAATAAGTCTATTCATGATCCTGTTTTAATATTTTGTTTAAGATTAATTATAATTACCTGTAAAAGGATACATATGGGTATTTCTGGAATTTATTTACTACTTTTTCTATCCATATTGAAGCCCTTTGTAATTCACCTTCCTTTAATGGGCCCTGCTCACCTGATACCAAAAACCCTTCCGGTGAAATTATCGGTAATCCCCCTTTTTTCTGCATCCGATCAGAAATGGTACCTGCTGCATATCCTCCGTTTTTCACGATATACCTTAAAAAAGGCGATTTTAAATCCGGTATAGAAAGACGGGTATCAAAAGCCGCTGTGTATATCCCTTCGAGATAGGTTGCAGGCATTTTTTTAATAAATGCGGAGATAGGTTCGGTAGGTCTGAATCCCCGGGTTGGAGAGCCAACAATTAACAACTCAACACCTTTTATGTATTCCGCTTTAAAATCAGATATTTTACATAATTTAATATCCTCCTGCATTCCGAAAAATTCATGAATTTTCCGGGCAATTTTATCTGTATTTCCAAAAAAAGAATCATATACAATTAAAGCTTTCATGGCGGTTAAATTTGTTTTAGTTATTCAAGGCAGTTTCTATTGATTTTAAAATACACTTACTGCTTATGGTTGCTCCTGAAATGGCATCCAGGCATACACTCTGCTTTTTAATCACTTCTTCAATTATTTGTTCTGCCGCCTGGCCCTGCCCAGTTCGATGTTTGATAATTTTAATATCTTTAATAATATGATCTGTAACTGTTACCCGGGTAATTACCTTTACCGGGCCAATGGTGTATAAACCGGTATAAATGCCATCATTCAGATTATCCGGTTCTATTTCTTCAAGACAGACCAGATCCGGCCTGGGATTAAAAAACTCACTCTTACAACTACATAAATTAAGGATTCCTGTAATTAATACTGTAAATAGAAAATTTCTGTTCATGTTTACCACGGTTTTAAAAATTCTGCAGCAAATATTAAAAATCCTTAAACACCCATCGCCCGTATAGATTGGAGCGAACTACTTTGATTCTATCAGAACATGTAAATGTTTAGATACCTGGCGGTTATACTTTCTGAGGATTTATAGAAAACAGGTGCGTAAAAATTGGCGAACGGATCAGGCTTTTTCTTTAAAATATTCCGAAGGTGTTTTTCCCATGGATCTTTTAAAGAATGTATTAAAGGTGGTTTTTGAATTAAATCCGCACTCGTAGGCAACCGAAAGCAAGGTGTAATTTTTATATGAAGGTTCTTTATAATGTTTTAAAAAATGCTGCAGCCGGAAATTATTTACGTAGTCGTAAAAATTCTTGCCTATAAATTCATTAAGTATTTGTGAAAGATGGTTGGTTGATATATCAAGAGATTCAGCTAAATCGGAAAGATTTAAAGTTGGATTTAAATAGATCTTCTGCGTATTCATTAAATGTGTAAGTTCCTTTTCTAATTTTGTTGCCAACTCTTTGGAGATAACGGATTTCGAATATTTTCCGGAATATTCATCAATTTCTGGTTTATTGTCAGAAAACTTAATTTTTTTCATCGCACTTATGTACCTCGGATGATTACGCAATCCATCCCAATAACTTATAATCCTTATAAAAAGAAAAGGTGTTGCATTGTGTTCCAAACCGTATTCAAGATAATCAAGGGCTTTATTTTTTTCTCCAAGCACCAGATAAATGGTACTAATCAGGGCCGCATCCGGAGCGCTGCTGAGGTTTGCCTTTTTGATTTCTTTATTTAATAATTCGAGTTGTTGATATGCCTCCTGAATCTTTCCCTGACTGGCATAATATAATGCCCTCAGCTGTGAAACAGATAGTGGTGAGTTTGGATCAGCCTCCAGCATAGTAATAGTCTCCAGCGCTTCATCATATCGCTTTAGTTTACACAAAATTTCCACTTTATCTAAATACTGTGCATACCAATAAGGACATATTTTGATATTTTTTTCAATATATTCCAGGGCTTTCAGATTATCGTTTGTATAATTGTAAAGCATACCAATAACAGAATTGATCTGGGTTGCATAAGGATTTAACCGTTCTGCCTGAAATAAATGATCCAATGCCTGTTCAACATTACCCATTGCTGCCTGAATAAGTCCTTTACTTAAAAGTGCATCTGCATTGCTGGGTTTTAAAGCCAATGACCTGTTGATATTTCTTAATGCCAAGGGGAGATCCCATTCAATCCAAAAATTCTTGCCTGAAATTACAGTATACACATCCGGGTTATTTTTATCCAGTTCAAGGACTTTCCGAATACAAAATTCAACTTTTTCATAGGCCACTTCAGGTTTGGCAAATCCAGTGGAACCTAGCCATGTATACGCGTTACTCAGGCCAATATAGGCCTTAATCAGTTTTGGATCAAGCATTATAGATTTTTCAAAAAAGCTTATAATATTTTCACCCTCGTAAAAATCCCATTTATTAAGCAGGTATTGTCCTTTTAAATACCAGTCAAATGCCTCGGTATTTTCAATAATATGACTTTCAGCTTCAGCAGCAGGTTTTATATTTTTATTTATTTTTTCAGCAATTATTGCAGCAATCTCATCCTGCACTATAAATATGTTTTTCAGTTCACGATCCCAGGTATCTGACCATATATGATAACCATCTGACGTATTTGTAAGTTGTGCGGTAATCCTTACCAGATTTTCTGACTTTCGTATACTTCCTTCCAATAGCAACGCAACATTCAGTTTTTTCCCTATTTCCCGCACATCTATATTCTGATTCTTAAAAGCAAAGGATGAGGTTCTTGCAGTAACATGCAATCCTTCAATTTTTGAAAGCGCGTTAAGTATTTCTTCCGTAATGCCATCACTAAAATACTCGTTCTCCTTATCAGAACTCATATTCACAAAGGGTAATACGGCTATGCTATATTTTGAAATCAATGTATTATACTATTTTGATAATAAAAATAACAAAAGTTATTTTGTTAGCTTAAACTATTGTGTTATTTTATTTTATACAAATTATATTAAAGGATAATAATTTATTTTTTTGCCGGCAGTTCAAAAAGAGTATTTTTATGCTATGAATACTTCTGATACACTGAATAGCGAGTGGCGAAAAATTGCAGCTACCATCTATAAAAAACCTACAGACTCAAAAATCTACGGACAGGCTGACATTGATGTAACTGATCTCGAAAAGTTTATTTCCGAAAAACGAAAAGATGGCCTTAAAATAACATTAACGCATGTTTTTGTCTCTATAATTTCCCGTGGTTTAAAATCTGCCGTTCCGGAGCTGAACTGTTTTGTACGCCGTGGAAAATTTGTAGCCCGGCCTTCCGTTGATGCCATGGTAAGCGTATTAAAAGCCGATGGAGAAATGGGATCGGTCAAGGTTCAGCATGCGGATACGTTGAACCTGGCAGCCATTGAAGAAATATTAAAAAAGGAAATTAATAAATCGCGAAAAGGAGATGAGAACAAAACCATGCAATCAAAAAATATCCTGGCATCCATTCCCTGGCCCTTTCGTAACTGGTTTTTTGGATTATACAGTACCTTAACGCTCAACTGGGGAGTTTCAATTCCCTTTCTGGGCTTATCAGCCAATAGTTTCGGATCGTTCTTACTGACTAATATTGGCAGTATTGGTCTGGATACCGGATTTCCGGCATTACTGCCAAGTGCAAATATCCCTTTTGTTATGGTTATGGGTGGTATTAAAAAAAAACCTGTTGTAATTAACGACAATATCGTGATTCGCAGAATAATGTCGCTTACCGTGGTAATGGACCACCGGATTACCGATGCATCACAAGCCGGCCGTTTACTTCGATTTTTGAAACAGCAGATGAGCCATCCGGAAGAGCTGCTATAAACATGTAAAACAAATTATACTATTACAGTAAAAAGAAATGATGCGCTTGTGACGTTTTTCAGAAGCATTTTTTTGTGGAAACAATGTTCGGACTATACATTCAGATATTCGAAAAATCCTTTAATTCAACTTTTATTTGGAATCTGTTCCATAGCCCTTTCGGCAATGGCAAGAATGGAAAGTGCCGGATTTACTCCCGGATTTGCTGAAATCATTGAACCATCAACAACCAGCATGTTCTTATATCCGAAAACCTGATTGTTTATGTCTATTACCCCTTCATCGGTATTACCGCCCATTACGGCTCCTCCCAGAATGTGCGCTGTTGATGGTATTCCGGCCAACGCTTCAAGGGCAAAGGAGGTCGCTTTACCGTTTATTATCTTGCTGTACTTTTTTGTTAATTCTATAGATTCAGGTATATCGGGACTGGGTTTTGTTCCCGAGCTGACCGAGGAGACCATCCGCCCATAAATATTTTGCCTGAACTTTAATGTGCTGTCCACAGTTTGCATAAAAAGCAGGATTGCTGTGCTTTTTGACCAGTTATTTAAAATATAAATCCTAAAATAACTAACAGGAAATTTAATTACGGCCCATAACATTTTCAGTACCCTGAAAATCGCATATTTCCCGGTGGTATAGGGTAAGTGCAATAATTTCCAGAATCCGGATCCTTTGGAATACCTTACAACCTCCAAATGACTGTTGTCATCGGTATGTAAAATACTTCCAATAGCAACACCTTTTGACATGTCCAAGGTTTTATCGAGAGAGGATACACTAATAAGTGTTTCATTATTGGTCCTGATATCTTCTCCCAGTCTTTCTGATAACCCGGGAAGTGATTTTATTTTAAGTTTCAGCAGCAGCCTGACCGTCCCCATTACACCTCCTGATAGCACTACAGCTTTTGTTGTAAAATAATTCTTTCGCTTAAAAAGTGTTGTGCTTGTTTTCACAGATACTTTGTATCCCGTTGCCCCGTCTTTATTATCCAGGGGGATAATATCATATACCTCATGCTCAGCCAATATTTCAGTTCCCTTCTTTTGGGCAAGATAGAGGTAATTTTTATCCAGTGTGTTTTTTGCATCATGCCTGCAGCCGGTCATACAACCTCCGCAAAAATTGCATCCGGCTATTTCAGGGCCTTCTCCCTTAAAATACGGGTCTTTAACTTTTACTTCTTCTTTACCGAAAAAAACCGCCACCTCAGGATGTTCAAATTTATCTTCCTTGCCGATAACTTTTGCAAGTTCCTGTAACCTGATATCACCGTCAAATAATCTGGGATTTCTATTGGCTCCAAGCATTTTTAAAGCTCTCAGGTAATAGGGTCGCAGCTCATTCTCCCAATCGGCGAGTTGGCTCCACGAACCGGTTTTATAAAAGGCCGTTTTCGGAACAGGCAGAGTGTTTGCGTATACCAGGGATCCTCCCCCGACCCCTGTTCCGGAAAGAATTACTATATGCCTGAAAATACTTAATTTCATAATTCCGTGGAAATGCAACAAAGGCATCCAGAACCATTTTCTGAGGTTCCAGTTTGTTTTCGGAAAGTCCTTTGCCTTAAACCATTTTCCCTTTTCAATTACCAACACCCGGTATCCTTTCTCTGAAAGCCTCAAGGCACTCACAGAACCCCCAAATCCGCTCCCGATTATAATATAGTCAAAATCATATTTCATAGTAAATTATTATTATTACAAATACATGTAATTATTCAACTAACTTTTTAATCAAAATCAATTTTGCCTTTGTATGCGGAAAATATTTTATGTTGGATTCGAACCATGTTGGCCTGTCAAGGATACTCTTATAGTGGGTAAAGTTTTTGAATCCGTATTCCCCGTGATATGATCCCATACCGCTGGGGCCAATACCTCCAAAGGGCAGATTACTATTTATAAATTGCATCACTGCCTCATTTATGGCGCCGCCGCCAAACGAAATTTCATGTCTGAATTTGTTTTTAATGGTTGAATCATTTGTAAATAAATAACACGCCAGAGGCGAGGGCTTTGACTTAATTTGAGCTATTGCTGCATCAATATTTTCGTATTCAATAACCGGCAATATTGGACCAAAAATTTCTTCCTGCATAATGTGGTCTTCAAAAGTAACTTCAGTAAGTATGGTAGGATCAATATGCCTGCTCTCCAAATCATAGCCTCCCCCGTAATGGATCTGCATTTGGTCCATCAGTCTGATCAACCGTTTGATATGTTGATCATTTATTATTTGAACATAATTACTGTTTTCATATGAAAACCGGGATTTTTCAATTTCAGAAATAGCCAGTTTAAGAAATTCCTTTTTAACCGATTTATGCACCAACACATAATCAGGCGCCACACAGGTTTGTCCTGCATTTAGAAATTTAGCCCAGATCAACCTTTTAACTCCTGTTTTCAGGTTGCAATTTTCTGTAAAGATTGCAGGGTTTTTTCCTCCAAGTTCCAGGGTCACAGGAACCATGTTTTTTGCTGCTGCTTCGTACACAATTTTTCCCACCGCAATACTTCCCGTAAAAAATATTTTATCAAATTTCTGGTTGATTAATTCTGTAGTTTCCGGAATACCTCCTTCTACCACCTTTAAATATTCCGGATTAAAATTTTTATTAATAAGTTGAGCAAGGATGTGGCTTGAACTCTCCGGCAGTTCACTTGGTTTTAAAACTGCCGTATTACCCGCTGCCAGGGCTGATACAACAGGTACAAGTGACAACATATAGGGAAAATTCCAGGAACTGATTACCAACACTACTCCAAGCGGTTGAGGAACAACATAACTTTTTGCCGGCAGGTTCATAATATTGGTCTTTGCTTTTTTAATCCGCGACCATTTTTTTACCTTTTTGCATGCCATATTGATTTCATGATATACATGGGCAAGTTCGGAGACGTAAGTTTCATATGAGGATTTTTTAAAATCCGAATAAATGGATTTGTAAAGGTCCTGCTCGTTTTCTTTTAATATGTTTTTTAGCTTTTTTAACTGGTTTATTCTGAAATGGACATCCCGTGTTTGATTGGATCTGAAAAATGCTTTTTGAGAATCAACGATTTTTTTCATATGCTAAACGATGTGATAAGTACCCGTATATTTTTATTTTATTTACACCGATAATTCTTCAGAAAAAGTGTATTTATATCGACTAACTTAGTGATTTCCTCCTTATTTCCAAAATCTGAGAAAACCTGAACATTATAGTTTGTATCAAACAGCACTATTAACTCAGTACCGTTACAAAATGTATCAATTGATAACCCAGTTTTTTATCACCAGTAATTTTTATTTTTGACTTGTATTTTTCTTTGTTACGGTCGGTATTGGTAAAAATTTTCCATGCGTCGTTTTCAGAAAAATAAATTTTAGTATTTGCTTTTTTATCTGTTTTATCTAAAAGATTCCATCTGTCTGACTTCTTCTCTATAAACCAAGCCTTGTTCAAATTTCCGGTAATGATAATCTTTATAGTCTCCCCATCCGGGTAGTTTTTTATATCCCTGTATAAATGGGGTAATCCAAGCATAAAGGTATCGTACAATGGTTCTGTAAATCTCTTATCCATTAGAAGCGGTTTGTTTAAGGCTATCCTGATCTGCATCTGATGGTGCCATTTTTCAGTATATTCCCGTGCAATATCAAACCAGTTTTTTGATTTTGCTTCACCTGCCCACTGAACCGGAAACAGAGCAATACCTTCCGGATCCAATGTGTTGAAAAAATTATATAACCGGTTTTCAGCATAATCAAGCAAATCCAACATTATCTGCGGACTTAATCGCGCTGTGGCTCTCATCCATTCTTTATTCAACTGCTGAATATAATCCACCAGACCGGAATACGATTGAATATCCACTTTTAGTGAATCACCTGAATATTCATCGCGTTGTATGGATAATCTTCTCAGCGAGCCGTCAATTAAATGCGACAACAGATCTTTAACCGTTCTCCCTTCTATCGGGGAAGGTTTATCCCATTCAGCAATACTGATCTCTTTTAGAAGATGTAACAAGGCTGAAGATAGTTCAGGAAATAATTCCAAAGTCTCAATTCTTTTCATAATTTTTAAGCCATTCTATTAGGCACAACTATTCTCAAATTACAATTATACCTTACAATTTACTGAAGCATTTTTAAAAGTATAAAATATGCCGGTAATAGTCAATTTTCTATAATAATTATATTTCCGATATACCACAGGAATAAACGGTTAATCTGAAATAAGGTACTTGATATGAAAGATTTTTTGCTTTTTCGATTGATACATTTTAAATTTGGATTATGCTACTATTAGCAACAAATCCGGGCGGGTCACTTTCTGCTTAATCTTTTTAAAAGCCCCGCCCAAAGAATTCAGGAGGAATCTTATGATGAACATTTTTTTTGGCATTTTTGTTCTGCTTCACGGGCTGGTTCATTTACTGTATTTCGGACAAAGTCGACGGCTCTTTGAACTTCAACCCGGGTTAAAATGGCCTGAGGATTCGTGGGTTTTCTCAAAGTTTCCTGGGAATAACACCTCAAGATTACTGGCAGGTATTTGTTTTTTAATTGTTGCTGCCGGATTCGTAACCGGAGGTATCGGAATAATGGTTTCACTGTCCTGGATACGCCCGTTGATTATTGGTTCTGCTATATTTTCTTCATTACTATATATACTTTTCTGGGATGGTGATACACAAAAACTGGCGGATAAGGGTGGCGTAGGCATTCTGATTAATATTGCCATTTTGCTTGCAATATATATATTAGGGTGGCCTGCTTAAATTTACAAACCTGATTTTTAATCAATATCCTGGATATTTTATCTGTTTATTTATTATTTGGGATTTCGCGGTTATTTATTATAAACTCTGAAATTTCCACCAGTGGGGCTACCCATATATCTTTTTCGTTGGTTTTTAAGTAATCGATCAGTTTATTATGCTCCTCTAATGCTACATTCAGATGATGCTCACCGCCCACACCGTGAAATAAGAATACCAGCAAGGCTCCTTTGGCTTCTGCTTCCTGCACCAGTGTTATCAATTCTTTCCCGCTTTGTTCGTTGATCATATAAGATCCAATGTTGAATAAATCGATGGTTTCCAATTTTTCCATCCTGGATTCCACACTCCGGGCTGCAATAAAATCATTATAAATTAAGCCGGTAAAAAGAGAATCGCCAACAGACATATCCCCGCAGGTATAAGCAAAGGTGCGTTCGCTTTTTCCATCCACTGCTTTAAGCAGGACATTTTCCATGCGTATTTCATCAACAATCTGGGTAATGGTGTAATTATCGAGATCATAATCCGGTTGTACCCACTCCCTGCCTTTTGACTTGCCGGCACAGGGATGAAACAGGGTATGATTTCCCAGTTCGTGCCCGTTGGCAGCGGCGGTACGCCACTCATCCAACCTTAAATCAAACGGCACAGCATTTCCGGGAATATAGAATGTACCTTTAAATCCTGCTGAATCCAGCACCGGAATAACCTTGTCTAGATGTACGTTTAAGCCGTCATCGTAGGTAAGGGCCACAGCACACTTATGATTATTCCATATCTGAGCTTGATTGTCCTGGGCGTTTATATTTACAATAACCACCATTAAAAAAAACAATGTTACGATCTTAAAAAAACGCATATTTTGAAATTTTAAATAATTAATAAAAATACCTGCCGATCGGCCAGTAAATGTACTATTTTACTTTTTATTTAAAAACCGGTGAATAGTTATTTTAATTATTTTGATCAAAACGCTATGCGTCTTTTTTTGAAATACTTTTTCGGATAATTTATTCGACTTCTCTGAAGTCGATTATTGATTTTTATTTTGCTATTACCAATATTCAATC
>JAFGSZ010000063.1 GCA_016934395.1 Bacteroidales bacterium | reverse complement strand
TATAAAGTAAATATAATATAATTTTCAAAAAGTATCTTTTTAACTTGTTATCAACCAGTAATAATATGTAAATTACGTGCTTTCTCATTCTATGTTATAATAAATGATTAAAGTAGTAACATCAAAAATCTTTCGGTTTTTTGAAAATTCCGAACCTTTTATTTTTTATTTGTTTATCCTGTTTCATTTAATCCCTGTGCTTTTTTACAGGTACTTCCCAACGGTAGATGGTCCGGCCCACCTGTATAATTCACGTCTTATTCTCGAAATGGTATCCAATCCTCAAAGTCCTGTTCACGATTTTCTGATATTTAATCCGCATATTAATCCCAACTGGACCGGTCATATTTTACTGGTTTTATTTTTAACCCTCTTGCCTGCTTTTCTTGCCGAAAAGCTGCTGCTTCTTATTTATCTCATTGGATTTCCAATGGGCTTCAGAATGTTGTTTCAGACCCTGGGTGTGAAAAGAAGTTTCCTGGTTTACATGGTGTTTCCGTTTACCTATTCCTTTCTGTTTTTATATGGATTTTACAATTTTCATTTTGGACTGGTACTGTTATTTTTTAGTATTTCTTTGTGGATAAAATATCTCAATCGCCCATCATTTAAACAGGTGCTTTTGTTGTTTGTTTTTTCAGGTTTAATGGTTCTGTCTCATATTTTTGTCTTTGCTGTTTTTCTGCTTGTTATTTTCTTGCTCAATTTTAATAATCTTAAAAAACTATTACATTCTTCTTCTGATAAACGGGTTCTGTTAAAAAGTCTGGGTAAACAATTATTGGCTCTTTCAGCCGGTATTGTGATTTTAATTGTTTATGCCTGCCGGGGCACAAATCATTTTGCTCAAGGTATAAAGTTACCCCTGAACACATTATTAAAATGGATTATTCAGGTCCAGCCGGCAAAAGCTATGGTTTATGCAAAAGAAGATATTTTTACAAAGTGGATATTATACCTGATTCTTCTGGTAATATTGACATCAATAATTTATTTTTTAGTCGGACAGTTCAGAAAAATCAAAATAGCTTTACATCAAAAACCCGGTAATTTATTATGGCTGATACTTAGTTTTGTGTTTCTAATCCTGTACTTTATTCTGCCCGATACCGTTACAGGCGCTTCGGCAGGTTTTGTATCATCACGGTTGTTGTTGTTTTTTTTCCTGTTTTTATTTGTGGGGCTGGCAGGCCTTCTTGTTCCATTTTGGCTGCAGGTTTCGGGATTTTTAATAGTATCCTATATCAGTTTTTCTTTATTGTTAATTTATTTTAGGCAGGCTAAAGAAAATAGCCGGATTGTGCAGGAGATAAAAAAGGCTTCGGAGTATATCGAACCCTATAGTACCATATTACCGATTAATAACAGCGATTACTGGCTTTTTGGACATGTATCAAATTACCTTGGAAGTGAAATTCCGGTGATTATCCTGGAAAATTATGAAGCAGAGCTTGATTATTTTCCCCTAAAGTGGAATACAGAAAATCTGCCTAACCTGCATTTTGGATCTCTGAACACTCCCCTAACATGTTTACGATGGCCATCAAATATTAAAGCTATTTCAAAACCTATTGACCATATATTTATGCTAAATGATAAAAATATCCACCAGCCATCAGCATTCACTTTCGAATATAAGGTTGACCTACAACCTGATTATATATTGGAGTATGCTTCAGAAGATCAACGCGTGATACTTTATAAATATAAAAAAATTTGAAAGCAGCCCTGATTCGAAAATATTGAATTTAAATTAATTTAAACCAAAGAAATATTCGTAAAAATAATCCTGTAAATTATACTGAGAGTGAATTAAAAAGCAGTTACTCCTGATAATCCTGGTATATTTTTTATTTATTTTGTATCAAATTTTATATCAATGAAAAAGAAAATTGCAATTATCACAGGGGGCAATTCATCCGAATATGTAATATCGGTAAAAAGTGCACAACTCATTATTGATAATCTGGATAAGGAAAAATACATCCCTTACAGGGTAGAGATAAAAGGATTAGAATGGAGTATAGATGTTGAAGGCAAAAACAATATATCGGTAAATAAAGACGATTTCACGTTTACTGTTGATAACACAAAAACAGGATTTGATTGCGCACTTATTATGATACATGGAACACCCGGCGAAGATGGAAAATTACAGGGATATTTTGATATGCTTGGTCTGCCCTATACTTCGTGCGATGTGTTAACTTCTTCGCTGACTTTTAATAAACATTTTTGTAAAAGTTATTTGAAGAATTTTGGTGTGGATACAGCCGATTCAGTATTGATAAAAGAAAATAGCAAGGTAGATATCGAAGAAATAGAAAAAAAAGTCGGTATACCCTGTTTTGTAAAACCCAATGAGGGGGGGTCAAGTTTTGGTGTTACCAAAGTAAATACCATTCATAACCTTGAGGATGCCATTCAGGAAGCGCTGAAAGAAGATAATGAAGTATTGATAGAGAAATACATCAAAGGCATAGAATTAACTTGTGGTGTCTTTAAATCGAAATGGAATGAATATATTTTTCCAATAACTGAAATAGTAAGTAAAAAAGAGTTTTTTGATTACGAAGCAAAATATACCGATGGCATGTCTGATGAAATTACTCCTGCCCGGATCAGTGTCGATATTGAGAATAATTGTAAGAACCTGTCATCAAAAATATATGACTTATTAAATTGCAGGGGTATCGTGCGAATTGATTATATTTTTAGTAATAATATCCTATACTTGCTTGAAATTAATACAATACCGGGCATGAGTGCAAATAGTATCGTTCCAAAACAAATAAAGTCAATGAATTACTCAATAAAAAGCATACTTGCTGAACTTATAGATAATATACTTGACTAAAATCTCATATTTTTGATATAGAAAAAAGGGACTATAGCTAAATGTTGAAATAGTCCCGTTTTTATTTTTAATGCATTTTGTCTAATCCAGGTGGTGGCTCCGGATCTGGCGGAGGCGTTGGTTTGGGATAAGGATCTGTTCTTACCTGAACGTTTTTTTTTAAAATTTTTTCCATAACTACTGTTTTAAGAATTAAGTGATTTTAGGGGATAATTTTAAATTTAACCTATTTATGGGTAAAAGTCAAGTACTAATAAATTATTATATTTACGATATATAACATCGTCTTAGGTTTCAAGAAGAAATGAAATTATTCAGGAAGATTCTAATTTGGCTTATTTTTTCTTTAGTATTTTATAATGCTGTTGCAGAAATCCCCGGATTAAGAGAAGAACGAATCCAACAAGCAAGGAACCTGAAATTCCTGGCTGAAAACAACTATAACGACGGTTTCTATATGAGTGCCTTGTCGCACTATAAATCATCCCTCTCGTTGTTTTATCAGTCAAAGGAATATTTTACAGCATCACAAGTAGAATTATCTCTTAGTGATATTTACCTTGAAATGGGGAGGTTGGATAGCTCAAGATATTATTATTATCAGGCAGAAAAGTTATATATAAATCAGAATATCATAGATGCAAAAGCAAAGGCCAGATTAAAAATTATCGGAAGTAAGATTTACATCAGTCTTTCCGAATTCGAAAAATCTTTAAAGTTGTTGAATACCCTTAAATTGACGGATGATGCAACATCAGAAAAATTATTAGGGAAAGATATTCTATTTGAATACCGGCACTATCTTGGGTACACTTATCTGGGACTGCAAAATTACAAGGCTTCAGAAGAGAACTTTAATTTATCTTTATATATATATAATTCAGAGCCTCTGGCAGCCATAGATAAAACTATAAAAACAATATACAGGAAGACTTTTTTGCCTTTTAACTATGATCCGGTTGACATACAGCCGATAATTGATTCAGTTAGAGCCTATATTATTCGTTTCCCTGATAAAAATAATCCGAAGTTAATTAATTATTATCTGGCGAGTTACGGGTACAATGTATTATCCAAGAACTATAGTGAAGCTTTAAGCGATTTGGATAATACTACAAGAATAATTATAAATAAATTCGGATATGATAACTCAAGAATAGGAGAAATATATAGTAATTATGCAAGTGTATATAATTCATTAGACGAATATGATAAGGCTATTGAATACTGTGAATTAGCGCTTAAATATTCCGGCTTTTATGAAGACTTGAACGATTTAAAATTACCGGTTTTAGTCAAACTTGGAACAATATATTATACCCAGGGTAAATATGAACAGGCCATCGAATATCTAAAAAAAAGCACACTGTTTAAGAGCAATCCCTATCACCTTTTTATAAACTATATTAAAATTGGAAATGCATATGCTACAAAAAGTAATTCTAAAAGTGCGGAGTATTATTACCAAATGGCAGAAAATACTCTTAAAGAATATAACATAACAGACAGCATAAACTGGCTTTATCTTCATCATTCCAAAGCCTATTATTATGAGCAAATAAACAATCCCTCTGAACAATTTGCCAGCTTATCTGAGGCATATAAAATAAGCGGGAATGTTAGTCGAATTTATAACTATTATGTTGCAGGTTTACTAACCAGTTTATCGGATTATTACTTTAATATTAAAAACTACGAAGAAGCTTTACACTTTCTTCAGAAAGCCCTGATAAAAGCTAATGATCAATTTTCAGACACCAGCATTTATTCAAATCCCACACTTGAACAATCAGGAAATAAACAAACAACATATAATATTATTACAGATAAAGCCTATGACCTTTATTTCTATTATAAATATCAGTCTGATAATATTAAAGATCTAAAAGAAAGTTATAAATGTTATGATCTTGCTGTTGCATACCAGGAGAGTATGTTCCGCAACTATTCCCATGAAACTACAAAATTAGATTTTCTAGAACAGGTAAAAATAAATTCTAATAATGCAATTATTCTGGCAATGAATGTCTATGAAAAAACCGGTGATGATTATTATTTAAAAAAAGCATTTGAGCATGCAGAAAAAATTAAGTCGGCCACACTTATGTTTTACATTAATGAATCAAATGCAAAAACTTTGGCTAATATTCCGGATACATTGCTCCAAAAGGAAATTCAACTGAAAAGTCAGCTAAGCAATTTATATCATTACCTAAATCGTTTAGACAGGAGTGAGGTTCTTTTTTCAGAGGAAGTAAAACAGATGGAATCCAATCTTATGAAAACAAACATTGCCTATGATACTTTAATCAGTTATATGGAAAAAAAATACCCTGAATATTATAATTTAAAATATAATTACAATGTTCCACCGTTACCTGAGATTCAAAATAAATTATCAGATAATGAAGCCCTTATTGAATATGTGGTTGGTAGAAAAGAAGTATTTATATTTGTTATAACAGGGAAAAGTATATCTTGTTCCGAAATAGAAGCATATGAGGATTATAAACAAAATGTTGCTGATCTCCACAGATTATTGAAGGATCACCGGTATGGAGAATTTAATTTTAAGGACTACACCGATTTAACAACATGCTCAAGAAAACTTTATCAATTATTGATTGAACCTGTTGAAAAGGAAATAACAAATAAAAAACTGATCATCGTGCCCGATGAAATATTAAGCCAGGTCCCTTTTGAAATATTGCTGTATTCAGATTCTATTAATACAAGCCATATTGATTACGCAGGTTTGCCATATCTTATTAAAAAATTCCCGGTTCGTTATGCATACTCAGGCTCCGTATTGCTTAGCCGAAAACCAAATAAAACCAGAGGAACCCGTATGTTGGGTTTTGCACCGGATTACGGTCAGGATTTGGTTATTAATTCAGAAGGATATGTAAATCTAAGATCGGGAATTACCGATACAATAAAATTCAAACAACTTGCAGGGGCAAAGGATGAAATAGAAGCTATTAAAAAATTGTATAAAGGGAAGTTCTATTTAGGTTTGGATGCCAATGAAAGTAACTTCAAAAGATATGCCGGCGGATATTCAATGATCCATCTGGCCCTGCATACGATATTGGATGATAAAAATCCGTTGTATTCAAGGCTAATTTTCGATCATGAAAAAGATACAACTGAAGACGGTTCATTGTATGTTTTTGAGGTTTATAATCTGGTTCTGAATGCCAATATGGTGGTTTTAAGCGGATGTAATACAGGTTCCGGTAAATTGAACAGAAGTGAGGGAATATTAAGTCTGGCCAGGAGTTTTATGTATGCTGGTTGCCCGTCTTTGGTACTTACTAAATGGTCGGTTGCTGATAAAGCCAGTGCAGATCTTATGAATGGTTTTTATAAGTATTTATCTAAAAAAAAGCCTAAAGATGAAGCGTTGCAATTGGCAAAACTGGAGTATATAAATCATGCTGATCCTGTTAAGTTGCATCCGTATTATTGGGCCGGCTATGTAATATTTGGAGATGATTCTCCAATTTATAATAAAAGAATCGGGATCTTTATTTTTTGTGGTTTTTTCTTATTACTTGCTCTTTCAATGTATTATGTGAGGAAAATAAAAAAAGATTAATTAATCGACTTTAATAAATCTTTTGCTTTTTCGAAATAATAAGAATGTTGTGCTATTATTTGCTCAAGTTGTTCTGTGGCAAGTTCCTTCTGGTCTGTTTTTAAGTAGCAAAGGCTTAAATACCATTGTGCATGTTGCACAAAAGGCTGTAAATCATTATCTATTATAAATTTGAAATTTTGAATTGCCGTTTCCATACGGTTGAGTTCCATGGCGTTCATAGCAAGGTAAAAATTTGCTACTACATCGTTTTTGTTAGATTTAATAAAATTCTGTAAAACTTCAAACGAAGTACTAAAGTCTGTTTCCTGATAAAGTTGAATAGCCAGGTGTAATCCTCCGTTAATATTATTTTCTGAACGAACAACGACATCAGGATTATAAGCAGTATAATATTTACTGAATATTTCTTCGGATGACAATCGTCCGATTTTAAATATTGTCAAAGCACCTGAAAATAATATTAAAATTGTAATGGCCGCTGCTATGGCAATTTTATTTCTTGAGAAAAAAGAACTATTCCTGTTAATATCAATATGCTTTTTATTTTGAATTTGAGTATGTAAGTATTTTACATTTTTTCTAAAGGCAAATAATTGATCATCTATAATACTTTCATTAATCTCTTTGTGAAGTTCTACAAGTTGAGCCAATTTATCATTATGCTTAAGCTCAGCCATAAAATCTTTCAACTCCTCTCCGCTCATCTCACCATCGAGGTATCTCTCGATCGTCTTTGTAGTTTTCATTTTTTAATTCTTTATATTCTTTACTACTTCTAATTTTGTTAATAAGTGATTTTTTGCAGCGATATCTCCTGTTTTTTGTATGTTGATCAGAACTAAATCCCATTATTTTAGTAATTTCTGTTATCGGGACATCGTTAAGAAACAACTGCAGAACCTTTTTGCAATCTTCACTTAATTCTTCAAAAATCTCTCTGTATAAATTTAGCCTTTCGTTTTTAAAGGCCAGTTTATACAGATCATCACTAAGGTTTACAAACTCATCGCATTCAGATAAATTGGTTTTTCTGTTTTTTCGCGATTCGAGTTCTTTCAGCCATAATAACCGTGAAACAGAGTATAAATACGTATTTAAAGAACACGTTAATTTAAAATTCTTATCACGTAATTTATTAAACAGCACAACAAATGCTTCCTGAAAAATATCTTCCGCATCTACTTCTTTTCCACTATTTGAAATAACAAGATGTCGGACAGATTTAAAGCTTCTATCATATACTAATTGAAGCACATCGTTCTGTCCATTTAAGATACCATTAACTAGCTCTTTCTCGGTAAACTTAATTTGTTTATTCAACTATTTAATTCTGATTAAAATCAAAAAGTAACCCTTGAATATAAAAATATATACAGATATAAAAATTAACGTCGTAAAACTGATACACCCCTGAAACTATAATACGAAAGTAACAACTTTCCCTTTTTATGGAAATAAAATTACAAAAAAGTTTTATTGATGTGAAAAAGGATTTTTGATTCAGGCTATGTTACAATATCAATACAGTTTACAAATAATGGGCAATTGGGGCACATGTACATACTAAATTACGATCCCCAAGAGCGTCATCTATCCTTGTTACTGCAGGCCAGTATTTATTTTCCCGAATCCAGGGAAGAGGAAAAGCAGCCTGCTCGCGGCTATATTCGAATGACCAGTCGGATTTTATAACTTCACCTTCAATATGAGGAGCGTTTTTTAGAATATTGGAGTTCCAATTTACTTTGTTAATCTGAAGGATTTCTTTATAAATTGATATCATGGTCTCAATAAACAGGTTAAGTTCCTGCAAAGATTCACTTTCGGTGGGTTCAACCATTAATGTGCCATGCACAGGAAAGGATAATGTAGGAGCATGAAAACCGTAATCCATTAATCTTTTGGCAATATCTGTTTCTGTAATGTTGTAAGGTTGCTTAAACGGTCTGCAATCAATGATCATCTCGTGAGCCACAAATCCATTGGAGCCGGTATATAAAACAGGAAAGTAATCTTTAAGTTTTGCAGCAATATAATTTGCATTCAGAATAGCAATTTTAGAAGAATATGCTAAGCCTTCTTTACCCATCATTGTGCAGTAGGCATGAGCAATAGTAAGTATGCTGGCACTTCCCCATGGGGCACCGGCCACTGCCGTTACCCCGTTTATGCCTCCGGTTTCAACCACCGGGTGTGTTGGCAGAAATTCAATAAGATGTTCTGCCACTGCTATCGGACCGGCCCCCGGGCCGCCTCCGCCATGAGGAATAGCAAATGTTTTATGAAGGTTTAAATGACAGACATCAGCTCCAATTTTAGCCGGACTGGTTAGCCCGACCTGTGCATTCATGTTGGCCCCGTCCATATAAACCTGCCCACCGTTCTTATGCACAATATCAATCATTTCAATGATATCAGCTTCGAATACACCATGTGTAGACGGATAAGTGACCATTAATGCAGCAAGCTCATTTTTATTTTCTACAGCTTTATTTTTTAAATCTTCAATGTCAATATTCCCCTGATCATCACATTTTATTACGATAACCTTCATACCTGCCATTACAGCACTTGCAGGATTTGTACCATGTGCAGAAGCAGGTATTAAAACTATGTTTCTATGTCCCTCATTATTTTTTTCGTGAAAAGAGCGGATTACCATTAGCCCTGTATATTCTCCTGCAGCACCTGAATTAGGTTGAAAAGATATAGCTTCAAAGCCTGTAATGATCCGGAGAAACTTTTCAAGTTCATGAAACAATTGCTGATATCCTTCTGTCTGATCGATTGGAGCAAAGGGATGAATTTCACCAAATTCAGACCAGGAAAGGGGGAACAATTCTGATGCTGCATTTAACTTCATGGTACACGATCCCAGTGAAATCATGGAGTGAGTTAGTGAAATATCTTTGCGTTCGAGTCTTTTAATATAGCGCATTAATTCAGTTTCAGACCTGTACCTGTAGAAAACATTCTGTTTTAAAAATTCTGATTTTCTCAGGAATTGTGAGTTAAAATAGATTTTATTATCCAATTGTATTACATTTCTTACAGGATGTTTGGCAGCATAAGAGAAAACCTCAACGATTTTATTCAGATCTTTAATGCCGGTAGTTTCATCAATGCTAATACCAATGGTAGAATTATTAAAGTATCTGAAATTAATATCTCTTTCCAGTGCCAGAATTTTTACATCTCTACTGGAAATATTTTCAGGTAGAAGTATTTTTAGGGTATCAAAAAAGTCAGTATTTTCAAGCTGATATCCCAATTCTTTTAATTTCTCCGAAAGTGCGCCAGCTGTTTGATGAATTTGTTCTGCAATGTTTTTTAATCCGTCCGGACCATGATAGATTGAATAAAAACCAGCCATTATAGCAAGTAATGCCTGTGAAGTACAAATATTTGAGGTGGCTTTTTCTCTTTTAATATGTTGTTCGCGGGTTTGTAATGCCATGCGTAACGCAGTATTTCCCAATCGATCGGAAGAAACACCAATAATTCTTCCCGGAATATTTCGTTTAAATTTTTCAAGTGTGGCAAAATATGCAGCATGTGGTCCTCCAAAGCCCATAGGGATACCCAAACGCTGAGTTGAGCCCACAACTACATCTGCATCCCATTCTCCGGGAGGTGTTAGTAATACAAGGCTTAAAATATCAGCAGCTACAATTACATGTGTTCCGTTTTGATGGGCCTGTTGTGTGAAATCTTTATAATCTTCTATTTTCCCATCACCTGCAGGATATTGCACAAAAGCGCCAAAAAATCCGGAATCCCATTTAATTCTTTTATAGTCACCAACAACCAGTTCTATTCCAAGAGGTTTAGATCGGGTTTTTAAAACATCCAGAGTTTGGGGGAATATATTTGAGTCGACAAAAAACATCTGATGTCCGTTTTTTACCTCCTCACGCGATCTGGCATTAAAAAGCATAATCATTCCTTCGGCAGCAGCTGTAGATTCATCAAGGAGCGAAGCATTGGCAATTTCCATTCCGGTAAGTTCGGTAATTACGGTCTGGAAATTAAGGAGTGCCTCCAGACGGCCTTGTGAAATTTCAGCCTGATATGGTGTGTAAGATGTATACCAACCCGGGTTTTCAAGAACATTTCGTTGAATGACGGCCGGAAAAATAGTGTTATAATAGCCCATCCCGATGTACGATTTAAATACTTTGTTTTTAGACGCTATTTTTTTAATCTGCTTTAAATAGTCATATTCACTAATCCCTTCCGGAAGATCAAGTTCTTTATCTAATAATATGGTTTCGGGTATGGTTTTTTTTATAAGTTCATCTAAAGAATTAACGCCAACAGAAGAAAGCATATGTTTTATTTCATGATCGCGGGGACCGATATGACGGATAGCAAATTTACCAGTTGTCATTGAATTATTATTAAATTGTTTACGGATTAAATATTCTAAAATTCTTTATGTCAAAAAAGGATTTGTATCATGTTCGTTTTTTATGGTTGTTACCGGGCCATGTCCCGGATAAACCACAGTATTACCCGGAAGTGTTAACAGCCGGGTTTTAATACTTTGGATTATTGTGTTGTAATTTCCACCAGGCAGGTCGGTGCGTCCGATACTCCCCCGGAACAATACATCGCCAACAATTATAAATTTTTCAGCCTCTGCGTACAAAGCAATACTTCCTTGCGAATGCCCGGGGACATGAATTATTTTTAATTCTGAATTTCCAAAATGCAAGCTTTGGTTATCTTCCAGAAAATTTTGAATAACCGGGGGAGGTTCAAAGGTCAATCCAAACATTCGGGCATATTCTTCCGCCTGATCAAATACCGGTAAATCTCCATTATGGGCGTAACTTTGGATATTATATTTTTCTACTGCCCACTTATTGCCAAGTATATGATCTATATGGCAATGCGTGTTGATTAGCATTTCGGGTTTTAAACCATTTTCTGAAATAAAACTTTCCAGCAGTTTATATTCAGCATTATTTGAACATCCCGGGTCGATTATTATGCACGATTTTGAATGATCCCAAAGCACAAAAGAATTTTCCTGAAAATCGTTAAAAACAAATACTTTTAATTGAATCATATTAAAATATTCATTAAGTTTTTCCTTTTAATAAAGGAACAAACACAAAGTTGCCATATTCTGTTCGTTTAAATTCGGATTCGCCTAATTTTTCAATTGTTGTCATAACCTGACTGTGCCTGCCTCCTAAAGGCAATACCATTCTTCCGCCTATTCTTAATTGTTTTAAAAGCTCCTGTGGTATTTCAGGGGCAGCAGCTGTAATCAATACTTTATCGAACGGACCGTAAGTTTCAAGGCCTTTATACCCGTCACCATAGAAAAACCGCGGATTATACCCTAACCTTGGCAATAAAGTTTGAGCTTTAAGAGTGAGTACTTTATGGCGTTCAATGGTATAAACTACAGCTCCCAGTTCAACCAGTACAGCAGCCTGGTAACCGGAACCTGTACCCACTTCCAGAATTTTTTCATGTTTTTTAACCTGTAACAATTCGGTTTGAAATGCAACAGTATAGGGTTGAGATATGGTTTGTCCGGCACTAATAGGGAACGCCTGGTCTTTATAAGCAAAATTTACAAAGCCGCTATCCATAAAAAGGTGTCGCGGAACATTATTGATTGCATCAAGAACAGCCTGATCTTTTATTCCTTTATGTTTTATTTCTTCTACAAGTTTTCTTCGTAAACCTTTGTGTAGATATGTATCCTCGGTCGTTTCCTTCATTATTTAGCAATACCAGATTATTAAACAAAAATAGTTGATAAGTTATAGCTAAAAAAATAAAATCAATATCTAAAAGATTTATGTTTGTATAAAACTAGAAATATGTTGAGGATAGGCATCATTGGAAGCACACAAAATATTTTACCCTATATTTCTTGTTTATCGGATTTTCCGGAAATACAGATAGCCGGATATTTTGATCCCTTAGGCGGCAATGGTTCACAAACTGTTGAATTGGATCAATTTGGTTCTCTTGAAAAAGTATTTTACCAGTCAGATGCCATCATTCTTGTGCATAAGGGATCATTACTGGCTGATCTTGCAAAGCGTGCTGTAAAAAGTTCCAAACATGTATTTATAGATAATCCATCGGCCATACAGGTTAAAAAGATTTATCAGCTTATACAGCTTGCCAATGAAGCCAACACCATTCTTAAAGTAAAACAAACCGGAAGACGGAACAGTATTATTACCAAATTAAAAGATCAACTTTTATTTTCGAGATATGTGGAGGTGAGGAATAACCTGAATTATTACTCTATAAGGCAGAACAGCTTGCTCGAAAGTATGGTTGATGATATTGATATTATTATCGGAATTACTTCTAACATTAAAAAAATTAAATCGGCTAATGTTTGGTTTACCGATACCGACACACAATTAATTAATGCCAGAATTGAATTTGATAATCAATTAATTGTAAATCTAACCTGGAATACTTTATCGGACAAAAAAAGCCACAATGCAATTTTTGCACAACCAGATAAATATATCAATATTGACCTTTCCAATCAGGAAGCAGAAATTATTTCATTAAAAGGAGCTAAATTTTCTGAGAAATTTGAAGAAAGACAATTAACTGTTGAAAAAGTAATTGCCTCAAAAAATCAGCCCTTAAACGAAGAATTAACCAGATTTACAGATCTGATTAAAAATAATTCTAAAACCCTGTTAAATTCCGAAGAGGAATTTAAGCCGTATCTGGTTGCATACGACCTGTTATCTAAAGTTAAGGGCGGTATTTTTATTTAGATATATTCCCGGGTTTGTATTTAGCATTATATTATAAATTTTTACTTTATACATTGTAAGATATTTTTATTTTTGTATGAATCTTTGATGGGTTAGGTACGTATCCTGAATATTCAATGAATAAAAGACTTCAGTTATCTAAATATTTAATATCAGATTTTGTTTCTGCGGGATTAAGCTATCTGGCTTTTTATATTTTCAGGAAAATATATATTGAACCCTTAAAATTCGGATACGATATACCTTTTGAATTCAGCACAAGATTTTATACCGGGCTTATATTAATTCCTTTCTTCTGGCTTATTTTATATTATGCCTCCGGGTATTATAAAGATGTTTTCAGAAAATCGAGGCTCACCGAACTTTGGCAAACCCTGGCTATTACCTTTTTCGGTGTAATAATTTTGTTTTTTGTTCTTATTCTCGATGATGTTATTAATACGTATTCAAACTATTATACCTCTTTTTTTGTATTGGCCTTTTTTCATTTCTTTTTAACCTATATTCCCCGGTTAATAATTACAACACGTACTACCCATAAAATACACAAGCGTAAAATTGGCTTTAATACATTGCTTATTGGTGGCACAAAAAAGGCACATGAAGTTTTCGAAGATATTGAGAATCAAAAACGGAGCACAGGGAATAAATTCGTTGGTTTTGTAAGCGTTAATTCTAAACCGAAATATAGCCTGGAACACTATCTGGAACATTTAGGTAATATTTCGGATCTTCCTAAAATAATCAGAAAAAATAATGTGCAGGAAGTTATTATTGCACTTGAGTCTTCGGAACATGATAAATTAGGAAAGATAATCAATAAGTTGATTGATGTGGATGTTGTTGTAAAAGCCATTCCAAGTATGTATGATATCCTCACCGGAAAAGTAAGAATGACCAATATTATAGGTACACCCTTAATTCAGATTTCACATAAACTGATGCCCGCCTGGCAGGAAAATTTAAAGTATTTTATTGATATTATAATTTCACTTTTTGCACTGATAATTTTATCCCCTTTGTGTTTTTTTCTGATGGCAGGTGTAAAATTATCTTCAAAAGGACCGATATTTTACAGTCATGAACGAATAGGACGCTACGGAAAACCGTTCAGGATTTATAAGTTCAGATCCATGTATATAAATGCTGAAAGTAATGGTCCCGAATTATCGACAAAAAATGATCCAAGGATAACAAAATTCGGAAGGTTTATGCGGAAATCAAGATTTGATGAAATACCGAATTTTTATAATGTTTTGCGGGGAGATATGTCGCTTGTTGGCCCCAGACCCGAAAGAAAATATTTTATCGATAAAATTATTGAAAATGCTCCGCACTATATGCAATTATTAAAGGTTAAGCCAGGCATTACTTCATGGGGACAGGTAAAATACGGCTATGCTGAGAATCTTGATCAAATGCTCCTGCGCATGAAGTATGATCTTTTGTATATAGAAAATATGAGCCTTTATGTTGATTTTAAAATATTAATTTATACCCTGATGATAATCGTGAAAGGGAAAGGAATTTAACGTTCTCTTAATTGGTGTTTTCCCAAAACAACATATTCCGGCCCCGTCTTTTTTAAGATGCTTTCATAAAATACGATTTCATGTATAGTAATTGTCCCAAATCCTGTTTCTTTATAATTATCAATTATTTCTGAAAGGATTGTCCGGTTATTTATATATTTTATTCTTCCAATAGTGAGATGCGGAGTAAACTTTCGGTTGGTTTTTTCGAATCCAAATTCAACCATTGAGTCTTCAATAATTGAGATTATTCGGTTAAGCTCTTCATCAGCTTTAATCCCTGCCCAAAGTACCCGGGGTGAAATAATATTTTTAAATACGCCGATTTTGTTCATCGACATCGAAAATTTGTGCGCATTGTCTGCAATTTCTTTTAATTTTAAATTAATTCCTTCAATAAAATAATTTTCTGTATCTCCCAGAAATTTTAATGTAATATGAAATTGCTCCCGGGGTACCCATCGGATAGATTCCTGATGTAATTCCAGCCTGATGTCTGATATACAATGAATTAATTTCGGGCTAGCGGGAATATCGATTGCAATAAAAGTACGTTTCAATATTTCTGTCTTTTTTCATAAATTTAGTAGAAGAATTATTTAAATAAAAAGTAAACTTTTAAAATATGTCAGGGAAAAAGAAAATAGCGGTCATCCTTTCGGGATGCGGAGTATACGATGGGGCTGAAATTCATGAAGCTACACTTACCCTTTATTCAATTAAAAAAAACGGAGCAGAGTACGAAATTTATGCTCCGGATATGCTACAACATCATGTAATAAACCACATTACCGGTAATGAAATGAAAGAATCGCGTAATGTGCTTATTGAATCGGCCAGAATAGCCAGGGGTGCAATTAAGCCTTTAGCTGAATTTGAAGCAGGCAGGGTAGATGCAGTTATTTTTCCGGGAGGGTTTGGAGCTGCAAAAAATCTCTCTGATTTTGCATTTAAAGGGGCTAATTGTATGGTTAATGATGATGTTGCAAACCTTATAAGGAGCATGGTAACACTAAATAAACCTGTCGGATTATTATGTATTGCTCCGGTACTTGCAGCAAAAGTTTTGGGGCCTGTAAAACTCACAATAGGAGAAGATGCCGGAACTTTTACAGCCGTTAAAAAAATGGGAGCTGAACATGTAGTTACAACACATGGGGAAGTTATAATAGATCAAAAATATAAAATTGTATCTACGCCCTGTTATATGCTCGATGCTGATATTGTTCAGATTGCAGAAGGTGCAGAAAATTTAGTGAAGGCGATATTAAACATGATGCATTAGAATTAACAACCGGTAAATTAAAGCTGGCCGTTTTCAATTAAGATTACAATTTCATTGATCAGGCGGTCTTCACCCTGGGGATCGAATTCAGCTTTCAGGTCGGTGCCAAATAACCGGGCGATAGTCTGCCATAAAAAAGCTGAAAACTTGCCCCGGAAATCTTTTACCAAATCGTAGGAAGTATCCCCGGTTTCCCGATCAATTAATTTTATAAGTATTCTGCCCTGAGTAATAGTAAGCTTTTTAAGTTCATCCTCGTACCTGTCAAAAAGCTGTTTTTCCATTTTTTTTAAATAATCTTTTCTGGCTTTTTCGGTTTTGAGCTTGCCAATATTTTCGTCAATTTCCTTTATGGTTTTACTGGCTAAAATGGCATATGGATACGCTTTTTTAACATTATAAATTAACCGCCTATATCTTCGCATGTCCCGTTTAGATTTAAAATTATGTTGCGGAAAGATAAAGACCTCCTTCAGTGAAGCCAGATACATGGTATCACCATCTTCGACTACTCTGTACAGTACATGCACATCATCAATTCTTATGGTGTCCTGGGCTTTGGTAAAACTAAATAGCAGCAAAAAAAATAATATTAACGTAAATTGTAATTTCATAAATAGCTGCAGATATTACTGGTGATTTTTATTTGTTCTTCTTAAACGTAAATTTAATCGATATGTTTTTATCAGAATTGCAATTTTTAAGACTTTAAAATACGAAATAAAACCGGTTCGTATTAAAAAATTGACAGATAGATAATATATTTATCAATTAATAAATTGAACTTTTCTTCAAAATTAGTATTAATCAATTTATATTCGAAACGTAATTTAAATAATAATATTTCTGGTAATGAGTTCCGATAGAGATGATCCCAATAACAGAGAATATAGTAATGGAGAAATAACAGTATTTTGGCGCCCGGGTCGTTGTATACATGCTACAACCTGCTACAAGGAATTAATAGAGGTGTTTAATCCAAGAAAAAGGCCATGGATAGATATGCAAGGCGCTTCAACCAAAGAAATTATACGTATTGTAGATTTGTGTCCAACAGACGCACTAACGTATAAATGGAATGATGAATCAAAAAATCAATCTTCCGAAGATAATATCGAAAAGAATATTTCCGCAGCGCAGGAAGAACAGGTTACTGAAATAAGGGTAATGCAGGATGGGCCATTAGTAGTGAAAGGAAATTTTAGTATTAAAGGGTCTGATGGTACCATTTTAAAGACAATGAAAATGGCTTCTTTTTGTCGTTGCGGCCAATCGAAAAAAATGCCCTTTTGTGACGGCACACACAGAAAAATTGGATTTAAGGGTGAATAAAAATCGTATAGTGTAAAGTTTTTTAAAGAATTAAACTATTTATAACAATGAGCAAACCTGTTAAAGTCCAGGTCAATTCAGAAATTGGTAGGTTAAATGCAGTTATCCTTCACCAGCCCGGACCGGAAGTAGAAAACATGACCCCGGCAACAGCAGAGCGGGCTTTATATAGTGATATATTAAATTTAACTGTAGCTTCAAATGAGTATAATCAGTTACTGAGAGTTTTAAATAATTATACACAGACATACGAAGTAAAAGACCTTTTACAGGAAACCCTTAATATTCAGGATGCCAAAGAGAAGTTAATTTACAAGGATTGTAATCTCCAGGACAATGATTCAATTTGTAAGGATCTATTAAAACTTGAGAACCCGGAACTGGCTAGACAACTGATTGAGGGCGTACCTGTTTTGCGTAATAGTCTGACCAGTTTCCTGAACAAGGAAAAATACACCCTGCAACCATTACATAATTTCTTTTTTACAAGAGATGCTTCTTTTGTAATCGGGAATAAGGTTGTAATATCTGAAATGGCACGTTCGGTAAGAATTCGGGAAGCACAGATTATGGATGTTATTTTTAAATATCTGCCCTACTTTAAATCAGATCGTATTCATCTTTCTTCCGGAATGAAGTCAAACAGTAACTTAACTATCGAAGGTGGGGATATTCTCATTGCTGCGCATAATATACTGATTATTGGGATTGGCTCCAGGACAAACTCACAGGGTATCGACCGGTTAATCGCTCAGTTAAAAAAGAAGAGTGATCTTGAATATATCATTATTCAGGAACTTCCCCGTTCGCCCGAATCATTCATTCATCTTGATATGGTATTTACATTTCTCGATCGCGAGATTTGTATGATTTACGAACCCCTGATCCTGGGAACGGGAAAATTTCAAACCATATTGCTGAAAATGAAAAACGGTGAAATAGAATCAATTAATAATACAGACAATATTCTTAGTGCATTACGCGAAGCAGGTCATCATTATAAACCTTTACGATGCGGGGGGAAGCAGGGAGCTGTTGTTCAGGAGCGGGAACAATGGCACAGCGGGGCTAATTTTTTCGCTTTGGCCCCGGGCAAAGTAATAGGTTATGAACGGAACATTTATACCTCTGAAGAACTCAGCAATAACGGATTCGAAGTAATCAGGGCGCGTGATGTAATCGATAAGAAATTGGAAATTGACAGCTATGAAAAAGTATTGATAACAATCGAAGGTTCCGAATTATCCAGGGGTGGAGGCGGGCCCAGATGTATGACCATGCCGTTGCGAAGACAAAACCTTTGAGATTTAATCTCAGACTAAAATTTATATATCTCTATTCAAATATCACTTCCTGCACTAATACTCATGATGCAGGAAGTGATATTCCGGATTTACAACGAATGTTTTTTAATGAACTCTACAAGAACATCCTTAAAATCGGGTTTACCTATTTCCTGCAAATCGTAATACACTCGTGTAAAAGGCTTTTTTATTTTTATTATTCTGCTCAAATCAATAGGGGTTCCGATAATCACTGAATCGCAATCCGTATTGTTTATGGTGGTTTCCAGGTCTTTCAACTGCTGTTTTCCATAACCCATGGCTGGTAATAACGTACCAATTTGTGGATAAATAGCAAAGGTTTCAGCCAATTTACCAACAATAAAAGGCCGGGGATCAATAATTTCGGAAGCGCCATACTTATGTGCAGCAACAGTACCTGCACCGATCTTCATTTCACCATGCGTAAGCGTAGGTCCATCCTCAACAACCAGAACACGTTTATTTCTGATCACTGAAATATCATCTACCCTGATCGGTGAAGCCCCGTCAATTACTATGGCTTTAGGATTTACTCGATGAATGTTATTTCTGACGATCTGAATATTTTCTGCATCTGAACTGTCAATTTTATTAATTACAACAACATCGGCCATCCTGAGCGTAATTTCACCCGGGTAATAGGATACCTCGTTTCCTGCCCTGTGGGGATCAGTAACCGTAATAGTAAGATCAGGTCGATAAAATGGAAAATCATTATTCCCGCCATCCCATAAAATAACATCACAGCCTTTGGGATCGTCTTCAGCTGTTCTGAGAATTGCTTCATAATCCACACCGGAATAAATAACATTTCCACGGACAATATGAGGTTCATATTCTTCCATTTCTTCTATAGTACATTTATGTTTTGTCAAATCTTCAAGTTCAGCATATCGTTGTACTTTTTGTTCTGCCAGGTTTCCATAGGGCATAGGGTGTCTTATGGCAACCACCCGAATTCCCTTCTCCATCAGCAATTCTATAATTCTTCTTGAAGTCTGGCTTTTTCCGCAACCGGTTCTTACTGCTCCAACGGCAATCAGTGGTTTATTACTTTTGATCATGGTATTTTTCCATCCCAGAAGTTTAAAATTAGCCCCTGCAGCATTTACAACGGCACCGATTTGCATTACTTTTTGGTAGGGCAGGTCGCTATACGAAAAAATACAATCGTCAATATTAAGTTCTTTAATAAGATGGGGCAACTCAGTCTCCGGATAAATTGGAATACCTGCCGGGTATAAATCGCCTGCAAGTTCGGCCGGGTATTTTCTTTCATCGATATCGGGTATCTGAGCTGCGGTAAATGCCAGTACGTTATAATCCGGATTATTTCTGAAACAAGTATTGAAGTTATGAAAATCCCTTCCGGCAGCACCAATGATGATTACATTTTTTTTATTCATTGTAATTGGAAATTAATGGATAACACTGAAAATAATAATTTTATGAGAAAACTAAATAATCTCAACATCCCAGCAACCGGTCATTCAGCAGAATTACCTAAACACATAAACTTTATAAAAGTATACATCAGAAGAAAGACCGGATATCCTTATATTTTTAGGTATATCCGGCAGCGTATACGTTATGGATCAGTATTAACCGAATAAAAAGATTCACTTTTTATATTAATGTATAACTGTTGTAACAAGATTTGCAGCTTCCCGCAGGGTAATTGCAGAGTGAACTTTCAATCCTGATTCGTCGATAATTTTTTTACCCCCATCTGCATTGGTGCCCTGAAGTCTGACTATTACAGGTATACTAATATTGCCAATAGCATGATATGCATCCACCACACCCTGGGCTACCCGGTCGCACCGTACAATGCCACCAAAAATATTGATTAATATAGCTTTTACACCGGGATCTTTCAGGATTAACCGAAAACCGGCCTCCACGGTTTCTGCATTAGCTGTACCCCCCACGTCTAAAAAGTTGGCAGGTTCGCCACCCGATAATTTAATAATATCCATCGTTGCCATGGCCAGCCCGGCGCCATTTACCATGCATCCAACATTTCCATCGAGTTTAATAAAATTGAGATTATATTTTGATGCTTCCACTTCAGCGGGGTCTTCTTCAGTTAAATCACGCATTTCAGCGTATTCTGGATGACGAAATAAGGCATTATCATCAAGGTTTACTTTTGAGTCGGCTGCCAGTATCAGATCATCGGAAGTTTTAAATACAGGATTTATTTCAAAAAGTGAGGCATCACTATTTTCATAAGCTTTATATAATGAAGCTACAAAACTGGTCATTTGTTTAAAAGCTTTACCGGATAACCCAAGATTAAAAGCAATTTTACGAGTCTGGAAGGCCTGTATTCCAACGGCAGGATCAATTTCTTCTTTAAATATCAGGTGGGGCGTTTTTTCAGCTACGGCTTCAATGTCCATTCCTCCTTCAGTGGAATACATAATAATATTTTTACCGGTGACCCTGTTTAACAGCACACTCATGTAATATTCTTTAATCGGACTTTCGCCAGGATAAAAAATACTTTGTTCAATAAGAACTTTATGCACCTTTTTTCCCTGGGGTCCGGTTTGATGAGTTACCAGGTTCATTCCTAATATTTCACCAGCATACTTTTTCACATCATCTAAAGACCTGGCAATTTTTACCCCTCCGCCTTTACCTCTTCCGCCGGCATGTATCTGTGCCTTAACAGCCCAGCTATCGGTTCCTGTTTTTTCTCTTATTTCTTCTGCCGCCTTAACTGCATTTTCTGCTTTATCAATTACTATTCCTAAAGGTACAGAAACACCATATGATTTTAATATGGTTTTTCCCTGATATTCATGCAAATTCATATATATTTATTTTTTTATTCCGGCATACTAAAATATTTATTTTTTTTAACTTATTACATGATTAATAAATGAATTTATTTTCGAAATGTTGTAAAGGATGAGAAAATTAAAAAATGAAGAATTAAACAGAATTTCTATTGATGAATTTCGGGAAATAAAAAAAAATCCGGTAATTATTATTTTAGATAATGTGCGAAGCCTCAATAATATTGGTTCTGTTTTCAGAACAGCTGATGCATTTTTACTTGAAAGTATTTACCTCTGTGGAATAACAGCCACACCTCCTCACAGGGACATCACTAAAACAGCCTTAGGAGCTACTGATTCTATGAATTGGAAATATTTTAAAACCACCATGGAGGCAGTTAAAAAACTAAAAAATGAAGGCTATAAGCTTATGGCAGTGGAACAAACTGAATCAAGTATATTGTTAGATCAGTTTGTTCCGGAAAAAGAAAATAAGTATGCACTTATATTCGGGAATGAAGTTCGTGGGGTGGATCAGCATATTGTTAATGAGTGCGAAGGTGCTATTGAGATTCCTCAGTTTGGTACAAAACATTCATTTAATATTTCGGTGAGCGCCGGAATAGTACTTTGGGATTTATATCAGAAATTATGGAAATAAAAAAAGCGGTTCAGAACGAACCGCTTTTTTATACAAAATTAAATTATAATTATTTTACAATTCCACCAAAAGCCTCGCTTGCGGCAAATTTAGCAAATTCAAGATCTTTAAGAGCATGAGCTTTTAAAGCGCTGTCTTTACCGGTTGCTGTTCTGAGATTGCTTAGAACTACATCTTCTTTTCCGGCACGAGCACCGGCAACTGCTTTAAGGTAATATACCATAGCATCGTCTGAATCACCAAGTTCACCTAAAGTGGACAAAGATTTTTCAGAATTATTATTTAATAATTGTGCCAAAGCTGCATTATAGGAAGCTTTATTTCCAAAATAATTTACTGCTGCAGCATAGTCACCCTGAATAATTTTAACAATTCCAAGGTTATAACTAACAACATCGCCTGCTCCCATTGCTGAATTGAATAAAGTTTCGGCACCTGCAACATCACCTTCCAATAAAGCTACTGCACCTAAGTTGTTTTTCACAACGTCATTATCCATAAGAGATTTAGCCTGCTCGAAAGCAGCTTTTGCTTCAGCAACATTTCCCATTTCCATGGCAACATATCCTACGTTATTTATTGCTCTGAAACATTTGGGGAAATTTTTAGCTGCAACTTTGTAAACAGCAATTTTATCACCTAAATTATCAAATAAAGTTGCTGAATAAAGAATTTCTTCAAGTTTTAACGTATCAGGATTATTTTTTGCCAAAGCCTGTAGTTCTTCATCTGAATATCCTACAACATCAACAGTAACATTCATTTTAGATCTTCTTAATTCAGGAAGTACCTGTTCTTTAATTTCTTCGAATGCTTCAGCGATGTTTTTAATTTCTTTTTCTCTAACAGCAGGATCAGAATACATAGAAAGTACACGTAAGATCAGGTCTTTATCCTGAATATCTGATTTTTCCATCAGGGCTTTAAAACCATCCCAGTCTTCTGCTGTAGACATCAACTTAAGGAAATCAGCGTTTTGCAAAGCTTCAATTTCATTTTTCTTCAAAGTACGTGTAAAATACAGGTTTGCTGATTCTTTTCTTTTTTCTGCCAGTTTTTCATTTAAATCATATGCTCCGTCTGGTGAAGCATATGCGGAAATAGAAGCTGATTTAAATTCTTTTCTTTCAGCAGCTTTTGCAGCAGCTAGTTTATCCTGGAAGCTTTTAATTTCATCTTTTTTAAGTTCTGAATTGCGAACTTCAGATTTATTAATCACATATTTGATATCTGCTTCATAATTTTCGGGGATAACACGTTCAAATTTATCACCAACTAAAATTGACTTGGGAGTAATCTCAACAAGTGTTGATGTGGCAATAACACCATCAGCAATTTTTATTCCGGGAATAACAACCGGATCTTTATCACCAATACTAGCTGACATTTCTACAACGAGATCTGAGCTCAACATAGCTTCATCATAAGGAATTTTACCTGTAAATGTGTAATTTCCACCAGCAACAGGGATAACTTTATTATTTGCATCAACTTTTTCACCCTGTAGGGTCGTTGAGCCAAATTCTGTTTGACCGCCTTCATATTTTAACATTGGAGTAGCTACAACAATAGCTTTTTTGTTAAAATATTTTTCCGGGAAAACGGTTTTAATGGTTACTTCAACTTCTCCTGCATGTGTTTCAAGCGGGCTGGGTTGAACATCGTAGGTTACGGTATTAGCAGTGTCAACCATCTTATTAACGCCACCGCAGCTGGCTAAAACAAAAGCCGCAATAACGAAAGATGATAGATAGTTTTGTTTTATTCGCTTCATAATTTTAAATTGTTATTTAAGTAATTACTTTAAATTATTTACTAATTGGATTAATTACAGAACATAATACAAACTTACTAATGTTTTCAATAAAAAAAAATTCTAAAACTGTGTCAAATTGAATTTTATAATAAAAATAAGAAAAAATATAAAACATTCTATAAATCAGCACAATAAATTAATAACAGATAAAAAATAAAATTGTTAATAATAAATCTACAAATTTTTAAAGAATTATTAACAAAAAAACAGTTTTGTCTCGAAATACTTAATGGTTACTAAAATTCATATACTCCAGCTGAAGAATTTTCTGTTAACAGGTATGTAACGAGATTTTTATATTGTTTATTATCTCTGATAAAATTGTATTGACAAAGATTGATCTTCAGTATCCTATAACCCTTCTTATTATTTATATATTCACGGTAACCCTGTTCAATTTTTTCAAGGTAATCAGCAGTAACACCTTGCTCATATGATCTTCCACGCTTTCTTATATTTTTTAACAACTGATCTGGTGAATTGTACAAATAAATATATAAATCGGGTTGGGGAATTAAGGGCAATAACTTTAAGTAAACAGAGGCTAAAATTTTAAAGTCCGCTTTTAATAAAGTTACTCCGGAAAAGATCAGGCTTTTGGAAAATTCATAATCGGTAATATAATGTGCAGATGAACTTTTATTGCCTGAAAATATTTTTGATAACTGCTGCAAACGTTGCGACAGAAATGTAAATTCAAGTTGAAAGGCAAATTTTTCGGGTTGGTTGTAAAATAAGGAAAGAAATGGATTTTTATTATACTCTTCAAGTACCAGATGGGTATTAAGGTCTCTGGCCAGCATTTTGGCCAGGGTGGTTTTGCCAACCCCAATATTTCCTTCAATAGCGATGTAGTTGTGATTCATTAAATTTTAAATCTTTCCGGATTGTTGTCTTGTTTTTCTTTCTTTTACCGATCCCCATATTCTTCCGGTTATTAGCCCGATGCCTGCCCCGATAAGAATAATGTTCATATCGGGAAGATTCTTAATAACTATACTAAGCAGTATACCTAAAACAATTCCGGATAATATTCCAACGGCAGAAAATAGCGACAAGTAATAAGAGACAAATTGAACCTTGTGGCTTTTTTTTAAATGATCGGTGATAGCGTGTAAACTTTTCTCAAAATTTTTCCTTGATTCCATTGAGAGATTCAGGTAATCCGGAAGATTTTCAGCAAGTTCAAGAAATGTATTTTTATTATCAGCACACATCCTGCAACCAATTGCATGTTGCTCAATACTTTTAGCAATTACCGGAAACCTGGCAATATTATAGAATTTAAAATCGTTGTGCGAGATTTGATTTTTATTCTTTTCGAGAATATCGTAGATTATTTCCGACCATCGGGTTTCACCCATGATTACTATTTTTTCGGATTAAATTTTATGAAACGACTTTAAAAAATGAAAAAAACGCCAAGTATGTTACCCAGCGTCTTTTTTATATTCTCAGAAATACTATTAATTTCTGTCCCGGGTTTCTTCGGTTTTTTCAGGTTTGGGAAGCAATGCTTTTCTTGATAGTTTCAGATTGCCTGATTTTTTATCAACATCAATCAGTTTTACTTCTATTTCATCACCTGCTTTAAGTTCATCTTCAACTTTGCCGACTCTTTTCCAGCTAATTTCAGAAATATGAAGGAGTCCTTCTTTACCAGGAAGGATTTCAACAAACGCACCGAAATTCACAATAGATTTTATTCTTCCTTTATAAATTTCTCCAACTTCAGGAACCTGAACAATAAGTTGAATTCTTCGTTTGGCCTCTTCAATAGAAGCTTTATCTACGGCTGCGATATCAACAACTCCAAAACTATCTACTTCTTCAATTACAATGGTGGCACCGGTTGTATTCTGTATTTCCTGGATTACTTTTCCTCCGGGCCCAATTATAGCACCAATCATTTCTTTTGGAATCATTATTTGTTCGATTCTTGGTGCATGTGGTTTATAATCTTCGCGGGGTTCGGGAAGTGTTTCTAATATTTTATCCAGTATATGTAAGCGTCCAACTCGAGCTTGTTCTAAAGCTTTGGAAAGGATGTCATATGATAATCCTTCCACTTTTATGTCCATTTGAGTGGCAGTAATACCATCGCGTGTGCCGGTAACTTTAAAGTCCATATCGCCCAAATGGTCTTCATCGCCAAGAATATCTGAAAGCACTGCAAATTTCCCGCTTTTGGTATCAGTAATCAGTCCCATTGCAATACCGGAAACAGGTTTTTTTATTTTTACTCCGGCATCCATAAGAGCTAAGGTGCCTGCACAAACTGTAGCCATAGATGAAGAGCCGTTCGACTCCAGAATGTCGGAAACAACCCTGATAGCATATGGATTGTTTTCAGCAGGGATCATTCTTTTTAACGCCCTGTGTGCGAGGTTGCCATGGCCTACTTCACGACGACTGATTCCGCGGGATGCGCGTGCGTCTCCTGTAGAAAACGGAGGAAAATTATAGTGAAGCACAAATTTATCTGATCCCTGAATCAGCACTTCATCAATCATTTTTTCGTTGAGCTTAGAGCCCAATGTAACGGTAGTTAAAGACTGGGTTTCACCGCGTGTAAATACTGCCGAACCATGAGATGCGGGCAGATAATCCACTTCTGACCAGATGGGTCGGATCTCATTTGTTTTTCTACCGTCAATACGTACTTCTTCATTTAGAATTAAAGAACGTACGGCTTCTTTTTCTACTTCAAAGAAATACCGGTTTACCAGCACTTCGTTTACTTCTTCTCCTTCATTAAGTGAGTCGGAAAGGGATTCGATAAATTCCTGCTTTACTGCTTCATAAGCATCGTGGCGCTCGTGTTTGCCAGGGGTTGTTTTGGCAATCTCGTATACTTTCTGGTAAGTTTTGTCGTGGAGCAGCTTTTTAAGGTCTTCATCATTTTCTTCGTGACTGTATTCCCGCTTTTTTGTTTTGCCCACTTCTTCGGCAAATTCAATAAGCGCCTTGCAGTGTTTTTTAATTTCTGTATGGGCAATTTTAATAGCTTCGAGCATTTCTGCTTCAGAAACCTCACTCATTTCACCTTCAACCATAAGAATATTATCTATGGTAGCACCCACAATAATATCAATATCGGCTTTTTCAAGCTCACTGAAAGTAGGATTTATTTTAAATGCCCCGTCAATTCGGGCTACGCGAACTTCTGAAATGGGTCCGTTAAAAGGAATGTCTGATACAGCAAGCGCTGCAGATGCTGCAAGACCGGCCAGTGCATCAGGAATAATTTCTTTATCGGCAGAGATGAGGTTAATATTTACAAATGTTTCAGCATGATAGTCATCCGGAAACAAGGGTCTTAATGCCCTGTCAACGAGCCGGGAAATTAATATTTCGTAATCTCCGGGCCGGGATTCTCTTTTCAGAAAGCCTCCAGGGAAACGGCCGGCTGATGCATATTTTTCTTTATATTCCACGGATAGTGGCATAAAATCCACATCTTCTTTTGCTTCTTTTGCAGATACTACTGTTGCCAGTAACATTGTTGTACCAAGTTTTACAACTACTGAACCGTCAGCCTGTTTAGCCAGTTTTCCGGTTTCGATTTCTATTGTCCTGCCATCACCAAGATCAATTTTTTTAATAAATGAATTATACATTTTACATTTTCTATTAATAAAATATTCTAAGATTGCCCTAATTTATACAAAAAAAGGCAATTTATTATTGCCTTTTACTTTCTCAGGTTTAAACCTTTTATGATAGACCTGTATCTTTCGATGTCGGTATTTTTGAGGTAATCAAGTAAGCTCCTTCGTTTTCCTACGAGTTTTAATAAAGCACGCTGGGTGCTGAAATCTTTTTTGTTATTTTTTAAATGCTCGGTAAGATGGTTTATGCGAAAATTAAATAAAGCAATCTGACTCTCAGGTGAGCCGGTATTTGTCTCAGACTCTCCGTATTCTTTAAATAATTCTTTTTTCTTTTCTGTTGTTAAATACATATTTTCAACCATTTATAACATACTACTCCAAAAATTTGGAACTGCAAAAGTATTTAATTTTTTTAATAAATCAATATGTTTGGTAAAAAATTTATTTCTAAATGTTCTGTTTTTCCTGAAAATAACAAACAGCTAAAGTTAAAATCTCTAACCAATATCACCGTCCAGCAATAATACTTTCAACCGGCCAATCTGCCGGCTGGTTCCGAGGGCAAATAGTTTGTCATTCGAAGTTAAAATTACTTCGGGCAACGGATTAATAATATAAGATCTGTCTTGTCTTTTTAATCCGATAATATTTGCACCGGATTCGTTTCTGATATCCAGTTCGCGTATTGTTTTTCCATCAAAACATGCATGGAGCTTATCGCATGTAATTTCTTCAAGGGCAACATTCTCTGCGCTTTGCAGCATTAAAAATTCAAGAAATTCAACTACGTCAGGCTGTGCAACAAGTTTTGCCATTCGCTGTCCGCCAATCCTGTCGGGCATGATAACGTTAGTAGCCCCTGCTCGTTTTAATTTCTTATCAGAATGTTCATCCGATGCCCGGCTGATTAATGTAACATGCGGATTCATTTCCCTGGCGGTAAGCACAACAAATAAATTGTCGGCATCTACGGGCAGGGTGGTAATCAGCGCTTTTGCTTTATCAATCCGGCACATGTCCAGGGTTTCGTCTTTAGTAGCATCTCCATGAACATAAAGAAGATCAGGATTTTCCAAGACCCTTTCAATGGAAAGTTCATCTGATTCTACTACCACAATCTGAAACTTATGTTCCAGTAACTCCTGAACAGCCTGACGGCCGTTTCGTCCATATCCGCAAACAACCACATGGTCTTTAAGTCGTTGAATTTTTCGCTTCACTCTTGATGTTTTATATAGGTGTCTGAAGGCGCCATCAACCACATAACGTGTAAATGTTGAAACTGCATACGCAAATATACCAAAACTAAATACAATTAAGAATGCTGTAAAATACATCCCCATCTGTGAAAGAGGGTGAACCTCACGAAATCCAACGGTAGCAATGGTTATAACCGTCATAAAAAATGCATCGGTAAAGTTAAAATCTTCAATAATCATAAAACCCGTAATACCAATAATGATATTTCCGAATAACAGACCCATGGCGATATATGCACTCCTTATGCTCTCTCTTTTCATTTAGAGTTGTTTTGAAATTATCTGGTTACCAATTTCGCAATTTAAACATTTTTTATGGATACAATATTGATTTTTTAAATGCAAAAGGGCCTGCGAATCCGCTGCATTTTTTGCGATGAATCCGATTTGCGACCAATTGCGGATTATGGTATTATTTTCAGCAGGCAGCCTGTACAACCATTCTAAAGCACGATCTTGTATGTTCTCTTTCCCGGTGTTTTTTCCAAAGATAAACAGAAAGGGGACTAATGTATTTATAATTATCAGATTTATAGCTGATTTACCTAGCATTTTTTTTCGTTTAGCAGAGGGTTTATTGAATGTATAATGAGTATCCCAAAATTCTGCAGTTTTAAAACTAAAGAGCCGGTATATTTGTTCGATATTTTCCGACTCAAGAAAATTAGAAAATAAATTCTGATTATAAAAAATCATGGAAGCCAATTGCGCGATTCTTACAGTTGGGAAATTAGCCGGTCGTAATCTTAAAAACTTCCAAAGATGTTTTTCCAACGGTTCCAGTTGGTATTTTTTTTGCAGGAACTGGTACTCCTTTTTAAGAGTTAGGAAGTACCCTGAATTTGAAGATTTTTCCAGAAATCCGGCTTGTCCGAATAGCAGGGCTTCAAGTTGAAAAATATTATCCCTGTGCCGTGAAAGATATTTGAGTGGCAGGGATTTAGCCAGCATTTCAAATGGATCGGCATTTAGCTGGAATCCCAGATTTCGTGCAAGATGGATGTAAAATGTCTCCTCCCAGTTGTTATTATATTGTTTAAGTGTTTGTTGAATTTTATCTGATTTATGTTCTAACCGTTCAACAACGATGCTGTTTAGCCAGTATTTTATCCTAAAATTTTCTGATGTATTTATTTCACTCTGGCAGGGTATCCACTTTTCACCAGATAACAGACGCGAATAATTTTTATACAACTTTTCGTTATACAGAATCTTAACCGTTGGTATTTCAAGTCCGTTAGTACGAACTATTTTTGAGTCATTTTCGAGCACAACCTGCAAAATAACATTATCATATGCTTTATCATTTTGGTGGCCGTGTTTTTGCCAGTCAGACGAACGAATATGAATTTCAACATTTCCGGCCCATAATGTGGAACCGATCCTGATTTTAGCATTTAAAAAATCGGGCCCTGAATTTTGATTATGATCTCCGGGTTTAATTATTTCTACTTTTTCGTTCTGATGAGTGGTTAGACGTTTGTTGTCGAATAATTTATGTTTCCAGATATAATGTAAAAATTCTTCCTGCATATTACAAATAACGTTTTGGTTTTTCTAAATTTAATATTTTTCTTCAAAAAAACCCTTCTGAAAATCGAATTTTTATTCGATAAACAAACTATTACCCGGTGAAAGTTTCAAAAAAGAAAAAAGTTGCAGTATTATAAATATGTGTGTAAATATTCTTCCATTTCAAGCTGCAGTTCCTTTGATTTGAGGGCAGCAGTTTTTGCAAAACTTTCGCCGGTATCGGCATATATTATTCCTCGTGAGGAATTTACCAGTAAACCGCAGGTTGTGTTCATTCCGTATTGCGCCACTTCTTTAAGGCTGCCTCCCTGTGCGCCTACGCCGGGCACAAGAAGAAAATGATCCGGAACCTGTTCACGAATAAGGGTAAGCATGGAGGCTTGCGTGGCACCTACTACATACATCATATTATCTGTTGTGCCCCATTTTTTTGAAACATTCAATACCTGCTGAAAGAGTTTTGTTTTTTTAGTATCTGTAAAAAACTGAAAGTCTTCTGCTCCAATATTAGAAGTAAGGGCAAGCAGAATTACCCATTTATCAGGATATTGAAGAAATGGCTCTATGGAATCCCTTCCCATATAAGGTGCCACGGTAACAGAATCGAAGGAGTAGGTTTTAAAAAATGTTTCCGCGTATTTTTTTGAAGTATTACCAATATCACCTCGTTTGGCGTCGGCAATAAGAAAAATTTCGGGATAGTTTTTTCTGATATAATCTGTGGTTAATTCCAGGCTTTTCCAACCGGTAATACCAAGGCTTTCGTAGAAAGCGATATTTGGTTTATAAGCCACACAATATCGGGCTGTAGCATCTATAATCTGCCTGTTAAATTCAAAAACAGGATGCTCATTTTTAAGCAGGTGTTTGGGAATCTTTACAGGATCAGTATCAAGGCCTATACATAAAAAGCTTTTTTTCTTCTGTATTTGATCAAAAAGTTGTGTGGCATTCATAAGCTGCTAATTTAATCCGCTGGCTTTAAGGCGTTCTGCGTTTTCGGCCATTTGTAATTTTTCAATGATCTCCATGATATTACCGTTAAGAATATTATCCAGGTTATACATTGTAAGATTTATTCTGTGATCGGTTACCCGGCCTTGCGGATAATTATACGTTCTGATTTTGGCTGAACGGTCGCCTGTTGAAACCATAGTTTTTCTTTTCGAGGCGATCTTATCCAGATATTTTTGATATTCCAGGTTATAAATTCTTGTACGCAGCTCTGCCATGGCTTTTTCGAGATTTTTGATCTGTGATTTCTGGTCCTGACAGGTTACCACAATGCCTGTGGGCACATGTGTTAAACGTATGGCAGAATAAGTGGTATTTACGGATTGTCCTCCCGGACCAGAGGAGCAATACGTATCTTTCCGGATATCTTCAGGTTTTATTTCCACATCCACGTCATCAGCTTCGGGAAGTACGGCAACTGTGGCGGCAGAAGTATGCACGCGGCCCTGGGTTTCGGTTTGAGGTACCCGTTGTACGCGGTGAACACCCGATTCATATTTCAGTATACCATATACACCATTACCCGATACGTTGGCAATAATTTCCTTAAAGCCTCCAACCGTACCTTCGGTAAAATTTGTGACCTCTATTTTCCATCCCTGGATTTCGCAAAATTTAGTATACAACCTGTACAGATCACCGGCAAAAATACTGGCTTCATCCCCGCCGGTTCCTCCCCTGATTTCAAGCACTGCATTTTTTGAATCTTCAGGATCGGTTGGTAATAAAAGGATTTTAATCCTTTCTTCCAAAGGATCTACCCTGGAATATAGCTCATCCAGTTCTTCTTTGGCCATCTCCCTGAGTTCTTCGTCTTTTTCAGATGAAAGCATTTTTTTTGCCGAATCAATATTACTCAGGATGTTTTTATATTCATCATAAGCTTTCACCACAGGTTCCAATTCCTTATATTCTTTGTTTAAGCTGACATATCGTTTCATGTCGCTCATTATATTCGGATCGGAGATCAGCCTTTCAACTTCCTCAAATCGGTCTTTGACCCCTTTAAGTTTATCAATAATTAAATTATTACTCATTTCTCTGATAATTAAAATATCAAAAAATTAATGATTGATTGGAAAATTTAATAATGAAATTCCCCAAAAATACTTTTGATGGTTAGTTTTTTATGATCTGCTTTTTCAACGCGGCCTACAATTTTTGCATCCACATTAAATTGTTTAGAAATTGCTATTAGCGATTCTGCAATATCAGGGGAGGTGTAAATTTCGAACCGGTGTCCCATATTAAATACCTCGTACATTTCCTGCCAGTCGGTATCTGATTGTTCGTGAATAATTTTAAACAGCGGAGGTATATCAAAAAGATTATCTTTAATAATATGCAGGTTGTCTACAAATTTTAACACTTTGGTTTGTGCGCCGCCAGAACAATGAATCATACCATGAATATAACTTCGGTATGAGTCAAGAATTTTTTTGATTACCGGGGCATATGTGCGTGTAGGCGAAAGCACCAGTTTACCGGCATTTACGTCAAGTCCGTCAATTTTATCGGTAATCTTATATTTTCCTGTATATACAAGCGATTGCGGTATAAGATCATCGTAACTTTCAGGGTATTTTTCTGAGAGAAAGTGATTAAAGATATCATGACGGGCAGAGGTTAATCCATTGCTGCCGATTCCTCCGTTATATTCATTTTCATAAATTGACTTTCCGAAAGAGGAGAGGCCAACAATTACATCTCCGGGCTGTATGTTATTTTCTATTACATTTTTGCGTGGCATCCGGCAGGTAACGGTAGAATCAACGATAATAGTCCTTACCAGATCTCCAACATCGGCAGTTTCACCTCCAGTTAAGTGGATATGGATACCCCATTTATCCATTTCCCGGATAAATTCATCGTAACCTTTGAGAATGTTCATGATTACATCGCCCGGTATTTTAAGCTTATTACGTCCAATTGAAGAAGAAAGTAAAATATTATCTGTTGCTCCAACGCAAAGCAAATCGTCAATATTCATAACGATAGCATCTGTGGCAATACCCTTCCATACAGAAGCATCCCCGGTTTCGCGCCAGTATATGTATGCCAGTGAGGATTTTGTTCCGGCACCATCGGCATGCATCACATTGCAGTATTCCGGATCATTTGCTAAAATATCAGGTAAAATTTTGCAAAAAGCATTTGGGAAAAGGCCTTTATCAAAATCTTTGACTGCATTATGCACATCTTCTTTTGAAGCAGAGACACCTCTTTTATCGTATTTGGACTTTTGACTCATTCAAGGATTCACTTTATGATAATCACTTTAAAATTGTGCAAATTTAATAAATAACTTAGATAATTAAGAATATTAATTTATTTGCGCTTTGAAGTTAAAAGGGGAAAAAAATAAGAGGGGGAATAAAAAAGAGAAGCTGATATAATAATGCCAAATCATGCGTGAAAACCCAAATCAATTACTAATAGCATTAAAATACCAGCTTGTCTAAGTAAGATTAATCTTAATGATTGTGCGTATTACTTATGTAAGTTAAAAATTCACTTTTAATTGCCGGATCAAGAAATTTACCGGAAAAACTTGAAGTGGTTGTGCTGCTGTTATCATCTTTTATTCCCCGCAGGCTAACACACATATGATCGGCTTCAATAACCACTGCGATATCATCGGTACTAAGGACTTTCTTCAACTCTTCTGCAATTTGCACAGTGAGCCTTTCCTGAACCTGGGGCCTTCTGGCAAAGTAATCAACAATTCTGTTAATTTTTGAAAGTCCGATAATTTTATTTCCGGAATAATATGCCATATGTGCCTTACCTTTAATTGGCACAAAATGATGTTCACAAGTTGAATGTACTTTAATATCTTTTTCAACCAGCATTTCATTATAATGAAATTTATTCTCAAAAAGTTGTATTTCAGGTTTGTTTTTTTGATTTAAACCGCTGAAAATTTCTTTCACATACATTTTTGCCACGCGGTCAGGAGTTCCCTGCAAACTGTCATCCGACATATCCAAACCAAGAATCTGCATTATTTCTTTGAAATGTCTTGAAATGAGTTCTATCTTAGAGTTTTCATCAAGAACTTCCGCATCCTGGCGCAATGGAGTGTCTAAACTTGTTGCAATATGGTTGTCGCCTAATAAATGTAAATAATTATTATACTCAGGGCTGTTACCATTAAGTTTATACCGCAAAGCTTGTCCGTTTAATTTCATTTTAAAATAAATTATGTACTGTAATCATGTAAAGAGTGCATCAATTTTTTACGCGTGAAAAAAATGCGGCTTTTTACAGTACCGATTTTCAGATCAAGCTTTTCTGCTATCTCTTTATATTTATATCCCTGGGTATGCATCAAAAACGGAACTTTAAATTCTTCCTCTAGTTTATCGATGCTTTTTTCGATTTCTTTGGTTGAAATTTTTGAATCGGGTCCTTCCAAACCGGATTCCTGATTAAGATTTAAATAGTATAAATCATCAGTATTATCGAAAGTTGTATTTGCTTTTATTGCCCGTCTGTAATTATTTATAAATGTGTTTTTCATAATTGTGAAAGTCCAGGCTTTAAGATTTGTGTTATCTTCAAATTTATCCCTGTAGGATATTGCCTTAACAAATGTTTCCTGCAATAAATCCTTAGCATCTTCTAAATTTGAAGTGAGGCTCAATGCAAAACGTTCAAGGTTTTCTTTTAAGCCTGTCAATTGATAGTTAAATTCTAATGCAGTCATGATTTCCTTGTTTTATAATCGATTTGTTTTGTTGAACAAAAATACGTAAAAACTAAACACAAAACAAATATTTAGATTGATTACAGATACCAATTCCAGGTTTATTCTAAATAATAAGTTAGTAATTAAAAAACTAAAAAACAAATATTTAACAATATTTAACACAGGTTTTTCCAAATCCTTTATAAATAACAGGTAGTCTTAAATTAAAATACTTTTAATGTTTAACAAAAAATTAACATTAATAAACAATAAATTAATAAAGGATAAAAAGGTGCTAAATAAAAATATCAGTTGAAATTAGGCGTCTCTTATTAGCTGAGTATTCGTCTTTTAGAAAAATTATCAGAAGTGTTAAATTATTCTGAGGATATTTTATTAAGCTCTTCAATAAAATATTTGGGGGAATTTATTGGAATAATATTATCCGGATATTTTATTGTATGATTTTGAATTTGAGAACCGGATATATAAATGGTTTTATCGTTCTTAAATGCCTCGGCCAGCATTTCAATATATTTATCAATATTAGTATTAAAAGAAGATATAAATGAGGTGATTAATATATTAGCCTGTCTAATTCTGCAAACTTCAATTATATTCTCAAAGGGCACGGATTGTCCCAGGTATATTACTTTATGGCCTCTTTTTTTAATAAGGTAACTAAAAAATAAAAGTCCAAGTTCATGCATTTCACCTTCAGGTAAATATAGTAAAAAGTTTTTATGATTTGGTTTTTCAGAAATATTCAGACTATCAATGGCTGATATTAGTTTTTGCCGGATAAGGTTGCTGACAAAATGCTCCTGTGCCGGGTTAATGGTCCCTGTTTGCCACATAATACCAATTCGTTCTAAAAACGGATAAACAATTCGAATTATAGTTTCTTCAAATCCCAATTGCATAATCATCCGTGCAAGTATCCGTTCGAATTTATTTTCGTCAATATCAATCATGGCTATAGCCAGATGTTCTATTTGGGTTTCAGTATCATCGGCTTTTTTAGAAAGCTGATTTATTTTTGTTGATAATTCCTCGGGTGTTAACTGAGCGATTTTAGAAATTTTTATCCCGTTTCTGTTTAGGATTGAGATATTTAGAAGTTTTCTTAATTCAGTATCACAATAGGTTCGGATATTAGTTGAAGTACGTGTTGGTTCAATTAGGCTGTATCTTTTTTCCCACATACGAATAGTATGGGCTTTGATCCCTGAAAGTTTCTCTAAATCTCGAATGGTATAATTTGCCATTTTGTTTGGTTTGTGACTAATCAACAAAAAACATAAAAGGATTGTTTAAGAATTCTATTTAAAAACTAAATAATTCTACTTTGACACTTTTAACTAATTAAAATACATCTATTTATATCCTTTTGTCTTAGATAATGCCTATGGG
>JAFGSZ010000007.1 GCA_016934395.1 Bacteroidales bacterium | reverse complement strand
TTGCCCAGCTTATCATATATTTTCCAGAGCGATTTCATAAAGGCATCGTACTGCCCGTCACCAGCGGAGGTCTCTTCAAACTCGTCTTTACCGATAAGTAATTTTAATGTCGCTACCGATTTTAAACCGTTAGCTACAGAAAGTGAAAAATTTTTAACCTGAATTTTATAATCCACTTTTTCACTGCGTAAAACATCTGCAATTATAAAAGGCAAATCCTCTTTGGTTATATATTCTTTTTTATCGCCCAGCTCAATAATGCGTTGGGTAACCTTTTTCATTTCTTCCGGATTAAGTTCAATTCCTAACTCTTCCAGGTTATTTTTAATGCTGGCTTTTCCCGACATCTTACCTAAGGCATACTGCCTCTGGCGGCCAAAACGTTCAGGCAATAAATCATTAAAATACAATTTGCTTTTCGAATCACCATCTGCATGAATTCCACTTACTTGTGTAAAAACATTATCACCAATAATTGGCTTATTAGCCGGGATACGAATTCCCGAAAAAGATTCAACAAGTTTACTTACCAAAAACAGTTTTGATTCATTTACTTTGGTTTCCTTATCAGAATGATCATTTATTATAGCAACAACACTTGATAAAGGCACATTGCCTGCTCTCTCACCCAATCCGTTAACCGTAGTATGAACCCCATGAACACCTGCTTTAACGGCCATAAAAATATTTCCGGCAGCTAAGTCATAATCGTTATGGGGATGAAAATCGAAATGCAGGCCTGGATATTTATTCACTAAATCGCTGCAATAAGTATATGTTTCATCGGGATTAAGAAGGCCGAGTGTATCAGGCAACATAAACCGTTTTATTCTTTCATTTTTCAAAGAATCGATAAAAAAATAAACATATTCTTTTGAATTTCTCATTCCGTTCGACCAGTCTTCGAGATACACATTTACGGTTATGCCTAATTTATTAGCATTAGCAATTGATTTTTTAATATTCGCTATGTGTTGCTCAGGAGTATTCCGTAATTGCTCGCGGCAATGTTTCTCACTGCCTTTACATAAAAGGTTAATTACCTTTGCCCCTGCTTTGTCCATCCATTTAAGCGACTCCATATCATCGACAAAACCAAGAACTTCAACCTGGTTAATACGGCCGGCTTTTTTAGCCCATTTTATAATTGCTTCAACCGATTTATATTCGCCTTCAGAAACCCTCGCAGAAGCAATTTCAATCCGGTCAACTTTTACTTCTTCCAGCAGAATTTTTGCTATACTAAGTTTTTCAGTTGCAGTATAAGAGACTCCCGATGTTTGTTCCCCATCTCTTAGTGAGGTATCCATTACTTCTATTTTCATATTTTTGTATTTTATTCGATAACCAAATTACCTGCTTTTTTCAAATGCTTCTATTTTGCCTTTTATACTAATAAGAAAATCAATATCATCATACCCGTTTATAAGGCATTGTTTTTTATATGCTGATATTTCAAAGTTTTCTGATTCTCCGGTTTCGAGGTTTGTAATTTTTTGATTTTCAAGATCAATTTTAACTTTTGCCCCTGGATTTTTTTCAATAGAAGAAAAAAGAGTTGACAAGAATTTTTCGGAAACCTGAACAGGAAGTAATCCATTGTTCAATGCGTTGTTTTTAAAAATATCGGCAAAAAAACTGGAAACAACTACCTTAAATCCATAATCGTAAATTGCCCAGGCAGCATGTTCACGGCTCGATCCGCTCCCAAAATTTTTTCCTCCAACCAGCACGGTGCCTGAATAATTTGGATTGTTTAAAACAAAATCCTGAACAGGTTTACCCTCTTTATTATATCTCCAGTCGCGAAAAAGGTTATCGCCAAATCCTTTACGGCTTGTAGCTTTAAGAAAACGGGCAGGTATAATCTGGTCGGTGTCCACATTTTCTATTGAAAGTGGAATGCATGTTGAAGTTATTGTAGTAAATTTATCGATAGCCATTTTATAAATTGTTAAATTTTAAATTATTAATTGTAAATATTAATAGCACAATTTGATTTTTATTTTCCTTTCTAAATTGTTAATTGTACATTATAAAAAGTCCCTTGGGTCAACCACTTTCCCTGTAACAGCAACAGCTGCGGCGGTAAGCGGACTGGCCAGAAATGTTCTGGAACCCGGTCCCTGCCTTCCTTCAAAGTTACGGTTTGAAGTTGCAACAGCATATTTGCCTTCAGGCACTTTGTCATCATTCATTGCAAGGCATGCCGAACATCCCGGTTGTCGAAGTTCAAATCCTGCTTCCTCCAAAATACTTTCAAGTCCTTCATCCTTTATTTGTTTTTCTACCTGTTTGGAACCAGGCACAAGCCATGCAGTAATATTAGAAGCTTTTTTCTTTCCCTTTACAAATTGGGCAAACTGCCTGAAATCTTCAATTCTGCCATTTGTGCAACTTCCCAGGAATACATAATCAACTTGTTTTCCAACCATTTTGGATCCGGCTTCAATACCCATATATTTCAGAGATTTATTAAATGTAACTTTCTCGCTATCATTAAAATCTGAACCATCAGGAATATTATCAGATATTTTAATCCCCATACCGGGATTTGTACCATATGTAATCATTGGTTCGATATCAGCAGCATCGAATTTTAATTCCAGGTCAAAAATAGCATCATCATCAGTTTTTAAAGTTTTCCAAAACTCAACTGCTTTATCAAACTCCACTCCTTTTGGGGCAAATTCACGGCCTTTTATATAATTAAAAGTGGTTTCATCAGGGGCTATAATACCTCCCCTTGCACCACATTCGATACTCATATTACAAACGGTCATCCTGCCTTCCATCGAAAGATTGGTAAAAGCAGTTCCGGCATATTCAATAAAATAACCTGTACCACCCGATGTTGATATTTTTGAAATAATATATAGAATTATGTCTTTAGCAGTAACTCCTTTTTTTAATCCTCCATTTATTGTTATCCTCATCCGTTTTGGCTTAGGCTGCATGATGCATTGGGAAGCAAGCACCATTTCAATTTCACTTGTCCCTATACCAAAAGCAACACTCCCGAATGCGCCATGAGTTGCAGTATGACTGTCACCGCAAACAATCGTCATACCCGGCTGGGTAATACCCAGTTCGGGACCTATAATATGAACTACACCCTGGTAAGGATGATTTAATCCATAAAGTGTAATACCGTGTTTATTACAATTTTCTGTAAGTTTTTCAACCTGCATTCTCGAGAGTGCATCCTGAATAGGCAGGTGCTGATCTTTTGTGGGAACATTATGGTCGGGTGTAGCAACAGTATTTTGAGGCCTGAAAACTTTAATGCCTCTGTTGTCCAGGCCAAGAAATGCAACCGGACTGGTAACTTCATGAATAAGGTGTTTGTCTATATATACAACATCCGGACCATCTTTAATCTGTTCTACAACATGGCTGTCCCAAACTTTATCAAACAATGTTTTTCCTTTCGATTTCATAT
>JAFGSZ010000062.1 GCA_016934395.1 Bacteroidales bacterium | reverse complement strand
GCTTTACCGGGAGTGAAAAATGAAGAGGTAAATCTTACACCTGACCGGATTTATAAGCTGGCCTGTGCATTTCAAAAATGGCTGTATAAATCCCGGAAGGATAAAACTGTGCCCCTGTTGGTTTCTGTTGGAATGGATTCCCGGATTTCCGGACCTGAACTCAAACAGTCTTTTATAAATGGTCTTGTTAATTCCGGATGCAATGTGTATGATGTTGGACTGGCTTCCACACCTGCCATGTTTATGTCAACAGTTATGGAACATACGGAATGTGATGGAGCTGTAATGTTAACAGCAAGTCATTTACCTTTTAACCGCAACGGATTAAAATTTTTCTCCAAAAACGGGGGCCTGGAAAAACAAGATATTGCTGAAATTCTGACCTATTCTGAAAATGAGGATTTTTTAAAAACTTCCCATACAGGTTGGAAAAAAAGTCTGGATTTTATCTCTTTATATGCGGAATTTATTGTCAATAAAATTCGAACAGATGTTAATCATCCGGAATTTTTTGAAAAACCTCTTTCAGGGGCAAAAATTATAGTTGATGCCGGGAATGGTGCCGGAGGTTTTTTTGCTACAAAAATCCTCAAACCTTTAGGCGCCGACATTTCAGGGAGCCAGTTTTTGGAACCTGATGGTAATTTTCCCAACCATATCCCTAATCCGGAAGACCAGAAAGCTATGGAATCAGTAAGTAAGGCTGTAATTCGCGAAAATGCGGAACTGGGGATTATTTTCGATACAGATGTTGACCGGGCTGCCATTGTTGATAAGGATGGAACGCCGATAAACCGCAACCGCTTAATTGCTTTGATATCTTCTATTGTTCTTGAAGAACACCCGGGGACTTATATAGTTACAGATTCAATTACTTCCACAGGCCTAACTGAATTTATCGAAAACAGATTACAAGGAAAACACCACCGGTTTAAACGGGGATACAGAAATGTTATTAATGAAGCAATGCGCCTGAACAGTACCGGAAAAGAATCCTGGCTGGCCATCGAAACATCAGGACATGCAGCCCTTAAAGAGAATTATTTTCTCGACGACGGGGCATACCTCATTGCTAAGATTTTAATTAAATTTGCACAACTCAGGCTTCACAATAAAGGTTCCCTTTCCGGTTTAATTTCAGCATTAAAAGAACCGCTTGAATCTAAAGAATTCAGACTGCATATTCACCAAAAGGATTTTATTTCATATGGAAATCAAATAATTAATAAGCTGGGTGATTATGTACAACATATTGAGGGATGGAAGATAGTGCCGGATAATTATGAAGGAATACGGATTTTTTGTGATTTTAAATCCGGGAATGGTTGGTTATTATTAAGGATGTCCCTGCACGATCCGGTGTTGCCCTTAAATATTGAATCGGAGGAAGAAGACGGTGTACGGAAAATTTCAATGATTTTATACAATTTCCTGAAAAGTTATCAGGATATTGATCTTTCGCCCTTAAAAAGTGTTGATATATAAATAGAAAAGATATCTGATAAAACCTTAATTTGGAAAAAGGCTGATATTAAAACTGAAAATAAGGAATAATGAGAAAAATTTTTACGATTGGAGAGACTGTATTGGATATTTTATTTAAAAATAGCCAGCCTATAATTGCTAAGGCCGGCGGCGCTTGTTTAAATTCTGCAGTTACGCTTGGAAGACTAAATTTACCGGTTTATTTTATTGGTGAATACGGCCTTGATGAGGTCGGAAATTTTATTGATAATTTTTTGAGAGAAAATAAAGTTTCTACTGATTATGTATATCGTTATTATGATGGCAAATCCTCTCTTGCTCTTGCTTTTTTGAATGAAAATAATGATGCCAGCTACGATTTTTATAAAATATATCCTGAAAAGCGACTGGATATCGATTTTCCGGATATTCAGCAGGATGATATTGTATTGTTTGGTTCCATATATGCTATTACCATTGAAGTGCGGAAAAAACTGATTGAGTTTATAAAACAAGCAAAGAAGAATAAGGCAATAATAATTTACGATCCAAATTTCAGAAAACAACATCTTCATGATCTTCCGCGGTTAAAACCCATGATTATAGAGAATATCTCATTTGCAAATATTGTTCGCGGTTCTAACGAGGATTTTTCATTTATTTTTGGAGCAAACGATGTTGATGAAACTTATGATATTATACATGATAAATCAGTTAACCTGTTATATACCGCAAATAAAAAAGGAGTATTTTTAAAAACTCAAAATTTTTCAGGGAAATATCCTGTTCATAAAATAGAACCTCTGAGTACAATAGGGGCAGGAGATAATTTTAACGCCGGAATTGTTTATTCATTGATAAAACATGATATTAAATTTAAACAGCTTAATAAGCTTGACAAAAGTCTGTGGGATAAAATTGTATTTACAGCGGTGGAATTTGCAACTCATGTATGTTTAGTGTACGATAATTATATTACAGATGAATTTGCAAAAAAGTACCAATTATAAAATTAGCGGATTATATTTGTATATATACACATCAATAAATTTAAATACTGAAAATATTATAAATTATGGGCATTCATAAACCGATTTTAATTATTGATGATAACACATCAGATATCTTGCTTTTAGAAAGGGCTTTAAAAAGAATAAATTTTAAAAATAAGATATTTTCGGCTTTTGATGGTGAGGAAGCCATCAGCTTTTTAGAAAACCCTTTGAATGAGGTTCCTTTGCTCATTTTGCTTGATCTGAACATGCCTAAAATGAATGGTCTTGAATTTCTCAGGTCTATCAAAACTCAATCAAGGATAAAAGATATTCCCATTATTATACTCACCGGTTCAAATGAAGAACGCGACAGGCAGGAAAGTTTTTTGCTTGGAGTTTCAGGCTATCTGATTAAACCTGTTGATCCCATTCAACTCATCGAAGTAATGAAAACAATCGATATCTATTCTTCTTCTCATAATTTGTCGTAATTTTTTAAAATATTGAAAATTTTAAGTTTAATTTTCAAAAGTGATTTAGTTTTCAAAATGTTGCTTATTTTAGTCATTATTAAATGATAAGTTTTAAATAATGCAATCGAAGCATTTTATTTCATGCATACTTTCTTTGGTATTTTCCGTATTCCAAATCTCCGGACAATTTATTGAGAATTCCGAAAGTCTAAATGCTATTACCAGCTTTGATGGTTTGTCTGGTAATTATGTAAATGCTATTCTGCGGGATAGCAGAGGATTGATGTGGTTTGGAACACAGGAAGGTTTAAATAAATATAACGGAAATTCATTTACCGTTTATCAACCTGTAGAAGACGATAGTAACAGCATAAGCGATAATAATATACAATGCCTTTTCGAAGACCGGGAAGGCAGAATTTGGATTGGTACCCGAAAAGGCGGACTTAATCTGTATAACAAAAACACAGATCAGTTTTTGCATTATCAAACAACTGTTTCCGATTCATCAGGTATTTGTTGCAATGTTATTCAGGCTTTAACACAGGATTTAAGGGGAAATATCTGGATTGGGACAAATAAGGGCCTTAGTTGTTATATTCCGGAGCAAAATATCTTTATTAACTATTTTTTTAACGCCGAGGATTCTGTGTCACTTAGTGATAATAACGTATTATCGATTCTTACGGATTATCATGGCACTCTTTGGCTGGGCACTGCTAATGGTATATGCAGATATAATCCGTTAAACCGGAATTTTGACAGGTTTTTCTATAATAAAGCAACTCTCAAAAATCCGGATAATAGCCAGATTGTATCCATTTATCAGCAGGATGATTCTTTAATTTGGTTTGGAAAAAAGAATGGAAGCCTGTTAAGATTAAATAGAAATACCATGACATTTAAACCTGTAACGGTTTATTTTACCGGGACAGAAAACAATTCGGTAAGTCTGACTGGAATATCCGGGGGCGATAATCAGCAACTGTTTATTGCTACAAAAAATTCCGGCGTTTTTTTATATAAACCTTATGAAAATACTGCAGATCATTATTTTTATGATAAGGTGAAAAGTATTGGTAATATTAATAATATAAGACAGGTTTATAATGATGAAAAGGGAACAGTTTGGATAGCTACTGCGGGCGGAGGAATTATTAAGAAATATAGTATTCGGAATAAATTCAGATATATTAGTCTTGATGCTGACTATTATAAGAATACATTCGATGATAATGTAGTTTCTATTTACAGGGCAAAAAATGGCACATTATGGATGGGGACAAGGGCCGGAGGTATTATTAATCTCGACCTTAATACCGGTAAAACGCAACACTTTTCTCCTGAACTATTGATAAAGCATAACATTGAATATTCCAGGATAAATAGTATTTGTGAGGACAACAATAATAATCTTTGGATTGGAACCAGTCATCCCGGAGGAGTGGGTGGATTAATTCAATTAGATCAAAAATCAAAAAAATTATCAGCGTTCCATAATCAGGCAGGTAACACAGGTAGTTTAAGTAATAACCAGGTAAACATTCTTTTATTTTCATCAAAAAATACGCTCTGGGTAGGGACAAATCGCGGTTTGAATAAATTTGTACCTGAAAGCAAAAGTTTTATCAGGTATTATCCTTATCCGGAAGATATCCGAAACAAACTAAACGTTATTAAGTATTTAGTTGAAGATGAAAAAGGTTTATTATGGATTGTAGGTGGAGTAGGCCTGGCAACATTCAATCCCAATGAAGTGCATTTTACTTATTATGGGCCTTTAAAAAATAATCAAATCGAAAATACTGATATCGGATCCGGGATAATGTGTTCCGGTAATGATTCTTTGTTATGGATAGGAACCAATTTCGGATTATCAGGATTTAATAAAATTTCAAAAACATTTTTTAATGTCGAATCCACGGTTTTGCTTAAGGCACCGGTGAAATCAATGACAATGGATAAATCCGGAAGATTATGGATTGCCTCATTAAAAGGTATATACCGATATAATCCGGGAACAGGGGAAGTTCGTTTTTTTGATACCAGTGACGGGCTTCAATCTTCAGAATTTAATGAAAATTCATGTTATACCAGTCCTGATGGATTGATGTTTTTTGGCGGAGGCAAAGGGATTAACTATTTTAATCCTGATGACATGCATTTTAATAACTATCCGCCGAAACTCATCTTTACAGACTTCCGGATATCCAATCAGTCTGTGAAACCCGGTTATTCCGGTTCACCGTTGAAGAATCATATTTCAGTAACTAAGGAAATACTGCTTAATAATACCCAGTCATCATTTAGTTTCGAATTTTCGGTTTTAAATTATATCCATCCGGAGAAAAACAAATATGCTTATATTCTTGAAAATTATGAAGATAACTGGAATATTGCTGAGAATGATTATATAGCAAGATACACAAAAGTACCTCCCGGAAAATATCGCTTCAGGGTAAAGGGAGCCAATAATGACGATGTCTGGAACGAAGACGGCATATCAATGTGGGTAATTATTAAAGTACCTTTTCACAGATCAGTGGGATTCCATATTTTAATTATAAGTACTATTTTGCTCAGTTTTATCCTTTTTTACTTTTTTAAAGTCAAACAAATATACGTATCAAAGAAATACATGGAAAAGGCGATAGCTGATCGGACACAGGAGCTTTATGATAAGCAAAGACTTCTCGAAAAGCAAAAAGAAGCCATATTGTACCAGTCTGAATCTATAACAGAATCTCACAAAAATATTTCCAAAGCATATAGGGATATTCAGGTAATTAGCGAAATCGGGCAACATATTATTTCAACGCTGGATGTGGATTCAATTAACCGTACAATTCTTGGACATATTGCATCTCTTATGGAAATATATTCCTTTGGGATCGGAATATTAGATTCTGAAACCGAGACATTTTTATATACAGGTTATTTTGTTGAAAATAAAAAACCATTTAAAACATTATTAAAATCAAAGGATAGCATCTCAGCATGGTGTGTGCAAAATAACGAAGGGATTCATATCAATAATTATCCAAAGGAATATTCCCGTTATACGAATTCAGTCGATCAGAACATGTTGGAAAATAAAATTAAATCAGTAGTTATAATTCCTCTGATTATTGAAAAAAAGACTATTGGTGTCTTTACAGTACTTCACAATAAAAAGAATATTTATAACTCAAATGATGTTATTACCCTGAAAGCAATAGCATCATACATTGCCATTGCTTATGATAATGCCAGTGCTTATAAACTTATCCGCGAAAAAAATGAAGACCTCCGAAAGACCTATGAGGACCTTAAAATAAGAGAAAACGAATTAAAGACCTATTCGGAAGAAATAACAGTTATTAATCAAAAAATACTCAAAGCTAATACTGAACTGGAGTTATATCGGAACCATCTTGAAACCTTAGTAAACGAACGTACCCATGAACTGGTAAAAGCAAAAGAAAAAGCAGAAGAATCAGACCGTTTAAAATCAAAATTTCTTGCCAATGTTTCACATGAAATCCGTACGCCAATGAATGCTATTATGGGATTTGCCAATTTATTGGGCGAACATGGTTTAAGCGATAAAGAAAAGCTGGAATGTATTAATCATATTAATACAAATACAGATTCATTACTCTCCCTAATTGATGATATTCTGGATATTTCAAAAATTGAAGCCAACGAACTGACCATAAAAAAAGTGCCTTGTGATGTTAATTCAATTCTTGAAAGTTTGCATGCAACCTTTAACGAAATTATTGCACTAGGAGATAATTCCAATATAAAACTGAACCTGGCAAAAAGCATCTATGAAATAAACATAACCATGTTAACAGATCCGGTGCGGCTGCGACAAATTTTTACTAACTTAATTGGAAATGCCCTGAAATTTACCCGTAAAGGATTTATTAATTTTGGATATAATGTTTTAGAAAACAATCATAAATCGGGTAAGGTAGAATTTTTTGTGGAGGATACGGGAATTGGTATCCCTGCAGAAAAGTTGAATATTATTTTTGAAAGGTTTGGGAAAATAGACACACTTGATAAAACACAGGCATATCGTGGAGTAGGGCTTGGCCTGGCAATTTCCAAAAGTCTTGTTGAACTTATGGGTGGAACAATTAGTGTTAAATCCGGATTAAATAAAGGCACACGGTTTACTTTTATTCTGCCTCTTGAAAAAACCGAGAAACTGGTACAAAAACCGAAAAAAACAAAAGTTAATATCGATAATGTATCGCTGGAGGGTAAAATAGTGCTTATTGTGGAAGATGAAGAATCAAATATATTTTATATGAAATCTATATTTCATAAGCAGTTATGTATAGTAAAACATGCGCGCAGCGGTGAAGAGGCGGTGGACATGTGCAGGAAGGATAAAGATATTAACATCGTATTTATGGATATAAAATTGCCCGAGATGGATGGATATGATGCTACCCTGGAAATTAAACAATTCAGACCGGATTTACCTGTTATTGCACAAACAGCTTATGCTGTGCATGATGAACGGGAAAAAAGCATTGCTGCCGGATGTGATGATTATATTGCCAAACCCTTTATGGCTAATGATATTGTTTTACTGGCAAAAAAACACCTGAAAAAGTAATTCAGATGTTTTTATGCAGAAAGCCTGTATTGTAGAAGCTATAAGATTAGCTTCAGCTTTTTTAATTCTGTATTGATAAACTGTAATTCTTCATTTGTTATCGTAATATGTGCTGCTCCGGCATTTTCTTTTACTTGTTCCGGATTTCTGGCGCCCACCAGCGCTACTGTAATTCCTGGTTGAAGCAACGTCCAGCGGATTACAAGTTGAGATAAGGTGGCCTTTTTATCCGCTGCCATAGGCCGGAGTTTGTCCAGAAAAACATTAATCATTTTCAGGTTTTCACCTTTAAAATGTGGTGTTTGCGGACGATTATCACCCGGATTAAACTTATAGTCATTGGTGATTTTACCTGTGAGCAGTCCCCGTTGAAGCGGGCTATAGGCAAGAATCCCGATATTATTTTCTATACAATAGGGAACCACGTCTTTTTCAATATCCCTGTTTACCATACTATAGGGAACCTGGTTTGATGCAAGGGTTGTAATTGTTTCTGCTGCAGTTTGAGTCTGGTCTTTAGAATAATTGCAAACGCCTGCAGCACGGACTTTCCCTTGTGTTATCAACAAATCTACAGCTTCCATGGTTTCTTCTATTGGCGTGGTACTATCGGGCCAGTGGATTTGATATAAATCGATATAATCCGTTTTCAATCGTTTCAGGCTTAATTCACATTCTTTAATGATACTTTCTTTAGCAGCATATTTATAAATGGTAATTGGATTATTGTTATTGTCAACTGTAGAGAAAAATTTTTCACCCTGGGTTTTATCCCAGTGCATACCGTATTTTGTTAGTATCTGCACTTTATCCCTTTTCCCTTTTATGGCTGCCCCCACAATTTCTTCACTCACTCCAAATCCGTATACCGGAGCTGTATCAATGGTGGTCATACCAACATTTATGGATTCATTAAGGGCTTTTAGTGCATCCTTTTTATCTGCCCCTCCCCACATCCAGCCACCAATAGCCCATGCTCCAAAGGTTATTTCAGTTACCTTAACATCAGTCTTTCCAAGATTCTTTAGTTTCATAATATGTGCTTTTATTTTTTTAAATAAAATTTATGTTTAAAATTGATATTTATTTTATTCCGGTAATTCTTAATAATTAGCAACATTCTTGCAGGATAATATATGCAAGACTTTTAATCTAAGTCTAACATCATTTTATCAATTTGGTTTAATTGTTCCCGGTTTAAATGTTTACTATTTCCCATAAGCCGGGATACAATAGTCATTTTTGCGGCAGCTTCCAGAACCTCCACCCGTTCGAAGGCTGATAACAATGATTTGGCAAGACAAAGAATCCCATGATTTTCAAGCAGGATAACATTGGCATGTTGCGAGGACATTACGACATGGTTTGCAAGTTCATGTGTTCCCATTAAAGCATAGG
>JAFGSZ010000006.1 GCA_016934395.1 Bacteroidales bacterium | reverse complement strand
TTGGAGATATCTCAATTGTTAATAAATGCCCGGGTTATTAACAGATTTTATCGAATTTTTTAGGTTTTCCCTGCAATGTGGGTTAAGTATGTTCCGTTACAACCTAAAACCGGCGATTTAGCGATTTACCTGCAAAAGAGTGGTTGGGAAATTGAATTCAATAAAGAAAAATATGTCATCGTCCCTCACTCGGCTATTTTGCTCCTAATAAGGGACGAAGGTTTGTTTGAATAAATATTTTAAATTGCCTTTTTAAAACTTGAGGTTTTAATAATTTTATCAGGAATTATATTTTTTACAATCTCCATGCCTCTTTCAAGCGCTTTCTGATTTAGCGGGATTAAATGATGGTAACGTTTCGGCAATGATTTTTTTAAACCTTTAATAACATTTTCTAATTTAACAATGGGCTTAATTTTTAAAAATGCGCCTAAAATGATCATATTAAATACCTTTACGGTATCCATTTTAGCAGCTTCTTTTGTTGCATCAACCCGGTAAATTTTAATATCTTTTCTTTCGGGATGCCTTGTAATACCATTACCGTCATAAATTAATGTTCCTGCCGGCTTTACTTTTGGTTCGAATTTATCAAGAGATTGCTGGTTAAGAATGATTGCCGTATCATAGCTATTCAGAATAGGAGAACTGATTTTTTCATCGCTAATAATAACCGTGACATTTGCAGTTCCCCCTCTCATTTCAGGACCATACGATGGCATCCAGCTCACTTCCTGATTTTGCATCATGCTTGAATAACACAATATTTTTCCCATCGATAATACTCCTTGTCCTCCAAAACCTGCAATAATTATTTCTTCAGTCATTTTTATTCAATATTAAGTTTAATCCGATTAATCTTCTTTAGGGACTTTTATATCTCCTAAAGGGTAAAAAGGAAGCATATTTTCTTCCATCCACCTGTTCGATTCAACCGGTGTCATTTTCCAGTTTGAATTACAAGTGGTTACGATTTCAATAAAAGATATACCTCTATTCAGTTTCTGATATTCAAATCCTTTTTTTATGGCTTTTTTCGTTTTCCTGACATTTGCCGGAGTATGCACTGTTTGCCTGGTCACATAATATGTGCCCGGTAATTGGGCAACCAGTTCAGTAATTTTTAAAGGATTGCCCATTTTTTTAATATCCCTTCCAAACGGACAAGTAGTTGTAACCATTTTTTCAATAGTAGTTGGCGCCATCTGGCCTCCGGTCATACCATAAATTCCATTATTAATAAAAATAACGGTAAAATTTTCACCTCTGTTACAGGCATGTATAGTCTCAGCAGTTCCAATAGCAGCAATATCACCATCACCCTGGTAGGTAAATACAAATTTTTCCGGCATTAGCCTTTTAATTGCTGTGGCTAAGGCCGGTGCTCTTCCATGGGCAGCTTCCTGCATATCAATATTAAGGTATTCATACATAAACACAGAACACCCAACAGGGCATATACCGATGGTTTCCGATTGAATATTTAGTTCTTCAATTACCTCGGCAATGATGTTATGCATTGTCCCATGCCCGCAACCCGGGCAATATTTCATGATAGTTTCTGTCCTGATTGAGGATACTTTATAAACTAAATTTTCCTTCCGGATTATATCTTCAATAGTGTAATTTGCATTCATTTTCTCTGGATAATTTTTTGTTCTAAAGCATCTAAAACCTCTTCAGGGGTTGGAATCATTCCTCCCATCCTTCCATGAAATTCAACTTTCAATTTTCCATTTACTGCTAGTCTGACATCTTCAAGCATTTGTCCTGCATTCATTTCAACTGTTAATATTCCTTTTAATCTATCTGTCATTTTATTAATTTCATGATATGGAAACGGATATAATGTTATAGGCCGGATTAATCCGACTTTTATACCCTTTTCATGGGCAATCTGTACCGATTTTTGACAAACCCGTGAACATGTTCCGAAAGCAATAATTAAATATTCAATATCATCACATAATATTTTTTCAAACCTGACTTCATTTTTTTCAATCTCCCTGTATTTTTTTTGTAACTTCTGATTATGAATTTCCTGCTTTTCAGGATCCAATATAATTGATGTAATAATATTTTTTTCCCTGTCGGGAGTTTTACCTGTTGTTGCCCATTCAGGCATTATTTTATTACGAGGTATTTGTTTGGAAAATTCGACTTTTTCCATCATTTGTCCGATAGCTCCATCTGACAAGATCATGACAGGATTCCGATACTTAAATGCCAGGTTAAATGCAATACTTAGGAAATCAGCCATTTCCTGTACCGAAGCCGGCGCCAGTACAATTAGTTTATAATCGCCATGCCCGCCACCTTTAACTGCCTGTAGATAATCAGCTTGCGAAGGCTGAATTGTACCCAGCCCAGGTCCACCTCTTTCAATATTTACAATAACACAAGGTAATTCAGCCCCGGCAATATAAGAAATTCCTTCTTGCATTAAACTAATCCCTGGTCCTGATGAGGAAGTCATAACCTTTTTACCACAACCGGCCCCACCATATATCATATTAATTACAGCAACTTCGCTTTCTGCCTGCAAGACAATCATACCAGTACGTTCTTCGGGCTTCTGTGACATAAGGTACTCAAGTACTTCCGATTGAGGAGTTATGGGATAACCAAAGTATGCATCAGCTCCTGCCCTGATTGCTGCCTCGGCAATCGCTTCATTTCCCTTCATTAATCTTATATCTTTCATAATTAAGGTTATATTCGTTTTTTATATACAGAAATTACGCCATCAGGACATATAATGCCACAATTTGCGCACCCGGTGCAAGCTTCGGGATTTTCCATATAAGCAAAGTGATAACCTTTGCCATTTACTTCTTTACTTAAGGCAATAACATTAGTTGGACATGAAACAACACATATTTCACAACCTTT